>CAWGDY010000029.1:0-91834 GCA_963821395.1 Vicinamibacterales bacterium
CGCTACTGGCTGCGTGTCGCCGTGAAGCTCGGCAAAGTCAAAGCACAGGAAGTCGATTGGGAACTGAAGGAAGCCGGCGAACTCCGGGCGATGATCGTCGCGGCGATCAAGACGGCGCAGGCTTCTCCATCCCGAGATGCAAGAACCTCAACCCTGAGCCCTAAGCCCTAAGCCTTGAGCCCTCTGGGTTAAGCCCTTAGCCCTTAGCCCTTAGCCCTTTTGTAACCGCTGCTTCGATCGCAGCTGTTACTTCGTCGAGCGGACGGTTGCCGTCGAGGATCGTCACCGCGCCGCGCCGGCGATAGAACTCGAGCACGGGCTCGGTTTCGCGAGAGTACACGCGGAGCCTTTCCTTGATGACCCACGCGTCATCGTCCTCACGCCCGCGCACGGAAAGCCGCCGGACGACTTCGTCGGCATGGACCACGAGCGCCACGACGTTCACGCCGCCGCGCTCGGCGAGCATCGCGTCGAGCGCCGCCGCCTGGGGAATCGTGCGCGGAAACCCGTCGAGCACGAACCCGCCGGTCGTATCCGGCTGTTCGAGCCGCTCGGCCACCAGCGAAATGATGAGGTCGTCGGTCACCAGCGCGCCAGCCTGCAGCGTGTCGCGCACGAGCGTCCCGACGCGGGAGCCCTCGGCCACGGCCTGACGAAGCATGTCGCCGGTGGAAATCTTCGGGATGCCATGGTTGGCGGCAAACCGATCGGCCTGCGTGCCCTTGCCGGCGCCGGGGGGCCCGAAGAATACGAGATTCATCGGCGGCACAATTCTGACAGAGGTCCAGCGTGTGGCCTGGGATGCGCGCAGACGTGTGGCGGATACCGAAAGGTTCTCCATAGTCTCAACCCGCGTGGCGGCGTCCGAACCGTTCGAGAACCATTTCGCAGGACTTGGTGAGGGCTTCCTCGCCGTGTTCCGCGAGCACCGCGAGCACCCCGCTCAGGAACGCGTACTGGGCCGGACTGAGATGGTCGAACATGTCGGTCATCTCCTCCACGGAAACGCGCTTCCTCCGCGTCGCGCGACCGCGCGTGCGATCGAACGGGACGCAGTTGCTCGTCGGCACGTATCAAAATGTATCAAACCACCTGAGAATTAGACAATTGAATTGTTCTGATTTCAGTAATTACGAAAAATAATAACGGTACTGTGATCCACGACCTCCGACTCATCCGCGCCTTCCTCGCGCTGGCGCGGGCCGGCAGCTTTACCCGGGCGGCAAGCGAGCTTCACATGTCGCAGCCCACGCTGACGGTCCAGATTCAGCAGCTCGAGACCGGGCTGGGCGTCAAGCTCTTCGACCGGAACAAGCGCCATGTCGCCCTCACCCAGGCCGGGCGCGACCTGCTGGTGCCGCTCGAGCGTATTCTCATCGACGTCGAGGCGATCGCCACCAACACCGAAGAGCTGCTCGAGCACCGGCGGGGCCTCGTCACGGTCGCCGCGTTGCCGTCGGTGGCAGCCGGTCTCCTGCCGCGAGCCATCAAGAAGCTGACGGAGGAGTATCCGGGCATCACCGTACGTGTTTACGACGGCGTGGCCTCGACCGTGGCCGCGATGGTGAGGTCCGGGCAGGTGGACTTCGGCATCAGCAGCCAGACCTACGGCGACCGCGAGCTGACGAGCCACGTGCTCATGATGGATCGGCTGTGCGCGGTCGTGGCCTCGAATCATCCGCTGGCCCGGAAGCGCAGCATGACGCTTCACGAGCTGGCGAAGCATCCGCTGATTCTCATGGTCAAGGACAGCAGCAGCCGGCAAATCGTCGACCTCGCGTTCGATCGTGAGGGTCTCGTCGGCAACGTGGCGTACGAAACAACCTACGGCACATCCGTCGCGGGGTTTACACAGGCCGGGCTGGGGATCGGGATTCTGCCCGAATCGATGGCCGCGCCCAGCCGTCTGCACCAGCTCCGCATCCGCGGCGAGAAACTGACTCGGCGCATCGGGATCGTCATGCGCGCCGGACGTTCCCTGTCGCCCACCGCCGACAGGCTCAAACAGACGCTCGAATCGGTCGTGGCGCGCGAGTGGGCACGCCATTAGCTGGCAATCCGGTTTCGAAAACCTCCATGACAAAGCGGGCAGGGCGGGACTAGTATAGAAATCAGCTCCACATGACCGCTGGTTTCCGCGTGCTACTGGCGCCCGTTCTGCTGATCGCCACCGCGGCGCCGGTCCGCGCACAGCAGCGTCCGGTTCCACCTCCGCCGGCACCGCCGGTGTCCCTCAGCGTGCCGGACCCGTTCGCGGGGATGCACCCGGCAGGCCCGGACTTATATCAATCGCCAGATGGATCGGATCGATTTGCTGGCCGGTAGCCGGTATCCGGTCGTTACTCCACCGATCGTCGTGCCACCGATTTACGTTCCGGGACCATACGGGCCGTACTACTCGTACTATCCCTATTGGCGTCCGGGCGACTACGTGAGCTACTACCCGAGTCCGCCACACCCAGTCCAGCATGGCGCTCTCGTCCTGGAAACGATTCCGGATGGCGTCGAGGTCTTCGTTGACGGCTTTTACGAGGGGCTCGCGGAAGATTTCGGCCCGCGAGGCAGGCCCCTGATCATCACGACAGGGGCGCACCGCATCGAGCTGCGCGCGGCCGGTTACGAAACGACGATGTTCAGCGTGGTGATCGACCCGGACGAAATTCTGCGCTATCGCGGCAACATGCAGCTCGTCTCCACCAGACCGGCGTTCATCGTCGTGCCCGCCCTGGGAGCGGCCGCAAAACCGTTGTACGTCATTCCGAAGTGCTACGCCGGCGACAAGCCGCCCACGGTCGCGTTACCACCCGGCTGCAATCGGAAAGATCTCAAGACTTACAAGTAGCGACTTTTTCGACGCAGAGCCGCAAAGACGCAGAGGTTCTTTTCGAAATTCATTCTCTGCGCCTCTGCGTCTCTGCGTCGATCTCTGGCTGCTCTCTATTCCCGCAGCTTGAACACGAACAGCCCGCTGCCCGACGTCACCGCGACGTGCTGCTTGCCGTTCACGGCATAGCTCATCGGGCCGGAACGGATCGTCGCACCCAGTTGCGACTTCCACAGAAGCGCGCCCGTGCGCGCATCGAGCGCGAAGAAATACCCTTCGCCGCTGCCGCTGAACAGCACGTTCGACGCGGTCGTCAGCACGCCGGCCCAGGTGAGATCGCTCATCTTGTATTCCCAGCGCAGCGCGCCGGTGGCCGGGTCGATGGCGCGCACCGCACCGTAGCCCTCTTCCGGTTTGGCCCAACTGTAGCCGCCTTGTCCCGACCGGATGCCGGGAACCGGCGCGCGCCCGCCACCGCCCGCGAACCTCCGGCCTTCGACGTACTCGACTTTGTCTCTCACGTAGAGGCTGCTGTAGTTCGCCCACGTGGGAATGTAGAAGAGGCCCGTGCGCGGGCTGTACGACGGCGAATACCAGTTGGTGCCGCCCTGATTCCCGGGAAAGATCAACGTTCCGGGTGGCGCGCTCGGCGCTTTGCCGGCGATGCGGATCGGACGGCCGGTATTCGGATCGAGGCCCGACGCCCAGTTCACCTCGACGAACGGCTTCCCCGAGAGAAACTGACCGGTGACGCGATCGAGCACGTAGAAGTACCCGTTGCGATTGGCGAAGTACATCAGCTTGCGCGGCTTCCCCTGCCACGGCGCGTCGGCCAGCACGGGAATCTGCACGGCGTCGTAATCGAACTCGTCGTGCGGTGAGAACTGGAAGTGCCATTTCAGTTTTCCGGTGTCGGCGTCGAGCGCGACCACGCTGTTGCTGTAGAGGTTGTCGCCCTCGCGATTGTCGCCGTTCCAGTCGGGCCCAGGATTTCCCACGCCCCAGTAGGTGAGATTCAATTCGGGGTCATACGATCCCGTCAGCCAGATCGAGGCCCCGCCGGTCTTCCACGAATCGCCCTGCCATGTATCGAAGCCGGGCTCCCCTGGACCGGGCACGAGATTGAACCTCCAGGCTTCCTTTCCCGTCGCGACGTCGAACGCGGCAAGAAACCCGCGAATGCCGTATTCGCCGCCCGCTGGCCCGATGATGACCTTGTCCTTGATGACGAGCGGCGCCGAGGCGAACGCATAGCCCGCTTCCGGACGCACGACGGTGGTGTCCCACAGCAGCGCTCCGGTTTTCGCGTCGATCGCGATCATGTGGCCGTCGATCGTGCCCATGAAGAGCCGGTCCTCATGGATCGCCACGCCGCGATTCAATCGGCCGCAGCACGGCCGCGCCTGCTGCGACGGGTTGTACGCGTAGGTCCAGAACGGACGGCCCGTGACCGCGTCGAGCGCAATGATGTCGTTCGGCGGCTGCACGATGTACATGATGCCGTCGGCGACGACCGGCGTCACTTCGAAGCGCGTGCTCGTCGGCTCGCGCGAGTTCAACTGGTAGATCCACGCCGGCTCGAGGTTCTTCACGTTCTCGGGCGTGATCTGCACGAGCTCGCTGTGCCGCTGGCTGAAATAGGTGCCGGAATACGTCAACCAGTTCTGCGGCTCCCTGGCCGCGTGCAGCAGCCGATCGAAGGTCACTTGCGCCTGGAGCGGCGCGCCGACGAACCACGCGACAACCACCAACCACAAACCACCAACCACCAGCCGCTTCATTGCACACCTCCGCCCTGGAGCGAGACGAGAAAACTGACGAGGTCGGCGATTTCACTCGGAGAGAGCTTTCCGCGATACGAGGGCATGGGCGACTTGTCGACGAACGTGAACTCCTTGAGGTCGGCTCGCATCAGCGACCGCAGTTGCTCTTTCGAGTCGATGAGCTGCACCGTGAACATGTCCTGATTCAGCATCCGTCCGGTAATGGTGGTGCCGTCGCGTGTCACGAGCCTGACAAAGCGGTTGCTCGGCACGACCGCGAAATCGGGTTCCAGGATCGCGCGTTCGATATCGGTCGAGTTGCGCACCCGCCCGATGTCGCTCAAGTCGGGGGCGGTGCGCGCACCCGAGCCGTTGACGCGGTGGCAGGTCGTGCAGGTCCCTTTTCCCGTGAACAGTGCCCGCCCGTTCGCGGCATTGCCCGCGCTTGCCGCCGCGCGGCTGGCCATGGCCCGAAGGTACTGGACGATGGCCGATGCCTGCGCCTCTGAAAAGTTGTTCGGCGGCATCGCGGTATTCGGAATGCCGCGCAACACGATGCCGATGAGCTCCGGGTCGGTCGTGGCGCGCCGGAAGCGCCCGCGGCCCAGATCGACATCGGGCACCTCGTTGCCTTCGGGGCCATGGCACTCGATGCAGTTCTGCTTGTAAAGCTGCTCGCCGTTGGGCGGCGGCGGCCCGCCAGGCAGCGGGTGCCTGCGCCAGGGCCATCGACGTTGCCGCGGTGACTATCAGAAACGCCAACATGGGACTGCCCCTTTTTGTGAGGATTGGACGACACATCTTACGCGATAATCCTCGCGGAGGCGTTCTATGTCTGGCCTGAGAATCCTTGCGGCGGTCGGCGTTCTTCTGTGGGCCGGTTCGGCCGTGCATGCCAGTGTCGTACGGCTGGAAATCACGAAGGTCGAGCCTGCCGGTCCCGCTCACGAAAAAATATCCGGGAAGGCCTACGGCGAGCTCGATCCCGCCGATCCGAAGAACGCCGTCATCACCGACATCGAGCTCGCGCCACGCAACGAGCGCGGCAAGGTGGAATACGTCGCCACGTTCTCGCTGGTGAAGCCGAAGGACATGTCGATGGCGAGCGGCGTCCTCGTGTACACCGTCGTCAACCGTGGCAACGGCAACGCCGCACTGCATCCCGACGGTCACGTCACGCTCGTCAGCGGCTGGCAGGGCGACGTCGTGCCCACGGCCGAAAATCAGACCATCCTCGTCCCGGTGGCAAGAAATCGCGACGGCTCGAGCATCACCGGTCCGCTGCTGCTGCGCTTCACGAACCTCAAAGGCAATACGACGGCGCTGATGATCCCGCGCGGTCAGCCGTCCCCGTATCCGCCCGCGTCGCTCGACACCGCCAAGGCGAGTCTCGTCTCGGCGATATCGGAATCCGAAGCGACCGGGACAAAGACCGGCCTCGTGAAGATTCCGAGCGCCGATTGGGCGTTTGCCGATTGCACGATCGACGCCATTTCCGGGCAAACCCGACCCGTCGCGCATTTGCGTGAAGAACGGTTTCGACCCGGCGCTGCTGTACGAGATTCAGTACACGGTGAAGGATCCCCTCGTGCTCGGGATCGGTCTCGCGGCGACGCGCGACCTGGGTTCGTTCTTCCGGTATGAAAAACAGGACGCGTCGGGCACGGCGAATCCTGTTGCCGGACGCATCACCCACGCGATATCGGAAGGCAGCTCGCAGTCGGGCACGTTTCTCAAACTGTCCCTGCTGCTCGGCTTCAACCAGGACGAGCGGGGCCGCATCGTGTGGGACGGCATGAACCCCCACATCTCCGCGCGGTTCACCGATTTGAATCGCCGCTTTGCGTTTCCGGGTGGGCTCGTGTGGCCGTACGAGCTCGGACACGAAGGACCTGTGTGGTGGACGAAGTGGGAAGACACCGCGCGCCAGCGTCCTGCCGCGAGCCTGCTCGACCGGTGCCGCGCCACCAATACCTGTCCGAAGATCGCCGAGACATTCGGGGCCGCCGAAGTGTGGGGCCTGCGCCAGTCGTTCACGCTCGTCGGGACGACAGCCAAGGCCGACATTCCCATTCCAGACAACGTCCGGCGCTACTATTTCGCGGGCGTGTCGCACGGCGGCGGGCCCGGCGGGTTTCGCCGTATCCACGAACCCCGTGCCATCGTGCGCGCTGTCGTCAAATCCCGCGCCTGTCGGCCCGATGCGCACGGCGCTCCTGAAGGGGCTGGCCGCATGGGTCACGAAGAACACGCCGATGCCGGCAAATAAATACCCGAGCATCGCGGACGGCACGCTGGTAGCGAACACGAGCGCCGCGATGGGCTTTCCAACCATCCCCGGCAAGCCCTCGCCGGAAGGACTGCAGCACGCGCTCATCAACTACGATCTCGGGCCGCATTTCCGCTACAACGATCAGTCTGGCGTCGTGGCGAAGCTCCCCGTCGTGAAGAGCACGCTGCCGCAGCTCGTGGTACGCGTCGATGCCGATGGCAACGAAGTCGCGGGCATCCGATCGCCGCTGCTGATGGCCCCGCTCGGCACCTACACCGGCTGGAACGTGACGACTTCGGGCGTGTACAAAGGCCAGTTGTGCATCGGCGGGTCGCCCATCGGCGGGTTCATCCCGTTTGCGAAAACCAAAGCCGATCGCGTGGCGAGCGGCGATCCGCGCCTGTCGCTCGAGGAGCGCTACACCGATCACGACGGCTACGTGAAGGCCGTGAAGACCGCGTCCGACCAACTGGTGCGCGACGGCTATCTGCTGCGAGACGATGCGACGGCGATGGTGGCGCAGGCGCAGGAGAGCGACGTACTGAAGTGACTGTTGGCAGATGGCAGATGGCTAGATTGGTCAGCATTACCGTGCCATTTCGGTGCCATTTGCAGGGTTGCGGGATGACGGACATGCATAAAAGCGTTCTTACTCATCGCGGCGATTCTTGGATTTCTCGGCGTGGCGTTCGGGGCGTTCGGCGCACACGGATTGCGGAACCGGCTGGCGCCAGAGATGCTGGCGGTCTTCGAAATCGGCGTGCGGTACCAGATGTATCACGTCTTCGCGCTGCTCATCACCGCAGCGGCCATCGGACACTTCGGACCGCTGCGGCTGCTCATGATCGCCGGTTGGTCGTTCATCGCCGGCACGCTCATCTTCTCGGGAAGCCTCTACGCGCTCGCGCTGACGGGCACCGGCATGTTCGGGGCGATTACTCCCATCGGCGGACTGGGTTTCCTCATCGGCTGGGCCTGCCTGGCGTTCTTCGCGGCGGCGCGCTGATCTCCATGCCTCAACGCAAAGACGCGAAGACGCAAAGACAATCTTCGAAAACTTCTTGGCGCCTTGGCGTCTTTGCGTTGAGATGACCGTTTTCTCTCGGGCAGCGCTGATTGTGGCTCTGTCGTCCGTCCTGTTCGCGCAAACCCGGCGCGAATCCCGGCCGGACAGAAGTGGGTCGCCACCTGGGCGGCCTCGGTCGCATGGACCGTATCCCTCAGGCAATGCGTCTGCACAGCCCGATCTGAAATTCGCGTTTCCTGTTCCTGCCGAAGGCGCGGTCGATCAGACCTTCAGGCTCATCGTGAAACCAGACTTGTGGGGCGAGCGCTTCCGCATCCGGCTGGCCAATACGTTTGGCACGCAGCCTGTCGCCTTCGATGCCGTTCATGTCGGCGTCGCGGCGAGCGGCGGGAACATCGTCAAGAGCACCAATCGCCCCGTGCACTTCAACGGATCGCCACGCGTCGATGTCGCACCCGGCGCATCCGCCTACAGCGACGCGATCGATCTCAAATTGCCGGCCGGCGCGTTGACCGAAGGACGCAAGCTCGCCGTCTCGTTCCATGTCGCCGGCCCGACCGGCCCGATGACCTGGCACGCCAAGGCCCTGCAGACGTCGTATCTCAGCGGACATCGTTCCGGCGTGCACAGCGCCGACGAAACCGACGAAGCGTTTCCGTACACGACCACGTCCTGGTTTTTTCTCGATGCCGTGGATGTCATGGCCCCCGCAGCCACCGTGGTCGTCTGCGCGCTTGGCGATTCGATTACAGACGGCACGCTGTCGACGCTGAACGGCGACGACCGCTGGCCCGACGTGCTCTCGCGCCGGCTTCACGCGGCATACGGCAACCGGGTGTCGGTCGTGAACGCCGGCATCGGCGGGAATCGCATTCTGACGCCCGACACGTATCCACCCCCGCAGCCGTTCTCCGGCGGGCCGTCCGCGTTGCAGCGGCTCGATCGCGACGTCCTTGCCTTGTCCGGGCTCTCGGCGGTCGTGCTGCTGGAAGGGATCAACGACATCAGCGCCGGCGCCACACCCGACGCGATCATCGCGGGGATGCGCGAGCTGGTCTCGCGCGTCAAAGCGAAGGGCATCAAGATCGTGGGCGCGACGATCACCCCGTCGCTCACGGCGAACGGCAACTCGGGCACCGCCGACGCCAACCAGCGGCGTCAGGCCGTCAACAGCTTCATCCGCACCGGCGGCCTCTTCGACGCCGTGGCCGACTTCGACGCGGCGACCGTGGATCCGAAAACAGGCGCCCTTCGCGAGGAGTTCGTGCCAAACAGCACCATCGGCGGTGCGGGCGATCGACTGCATCCGAACCGGGCGGGCTATCAGGCGATGGGATCGGCCGTCGATATCAAACTGTTTGCGCCACGATCGGCACCACGTCGTATCAGACTGAGACATCCGCGACATCTGCGAAGCCGCCGACCACGATACGACGGATCATGAACGGAGTCGTCTGTCATGCGTATCGTCCGGTGGTTCTTCGTTCTGGTCGTTCTCCTGGCACTCGGCGCGGGTCTCGCGTACTTCTTCGCGGGCAGAGCCGACGGCCCCGTCATCACCATCAATCAGCCGTCGGTCATCGGCCAGGCGGGCACGCTCGACGTCACCGTTGAGGCGCCAGGCGCCGACCTCAGCGCCCTGACGATCGAGCTGGCGCAGAAGGGCCAGCTCGTTTCCGATTCTCGATCTCGCATCGGCTCCGGAAGGGTCGGTCGTCAAGGAAGGCGAGCGACTACGCGTCAAGCATCCGATCGGCAAAAGCACCATCCCGGATCTCGCCAGCGGCCCGGCGACGGTGCGCGTGCGTGCGTCGCGGCCCGTGCTGCGCGGATTGAGGCAGGCGGCGTCCGAAGCGTCGCGGGACGTCGAGGTCCGGCTGACGCCCCCGCGCATCGCCGTCGTGTCGACGCATCACTACATCAACGTCGGCGGATCGGAAATGATCGTCTATCGCGTCTCGCCGCCAGATGTCGAGTCCGGCGTACGCGTTGGCGACGTCACCTATCCGGGCTTCTCCGGATCGAATGCCGGCCTCAAGGATCCCGAGCTCAAGGTCGCGTTCTTTGCGCTGCTCTACGACCAGAAGCCGGGGACGCCACTGGAAGTCTTCGCGCGCGACACCGCCGGCAACACGGCGCGCGCGCAATTCGACCATCGCATCTTTCCGAAGACGTTCCGCAACAGCCGGATTCCGCTGGACGACAAGTTTCTCGGCCGCGTCGTGCCGGCGATTCTGCAGGGCTCGCCGCAGCTGAAGGTGCCGGCCGACGACCTGTTGCCGGCCTTTCTCAAGATCAACAACGACCTTCGACGGATGAACAACGAGACGATTGCCTCGCTGGCGCAGAAGACGGCGCCCGCCATCCTCTGGCAGGATGCGTTTCAACCGCTCGGCGGATCACAAATCGAATCGTCCTTTGCCGATTTCCGCACCTATCTCTACGACGGCAAAGAGGTGGACCGTCAGGTGCATCTCGGCTTCGACCTCGCCAAGACCGCCAACTCGCCGGTGACCGTCGGGCAATCGCGGCAAGGTGCTCTTCGCTGCCGAGCTCGGCATCTACGGCAACGCGGTCATCGTCGATCACGGCATGGGCGTGCAGTCGCTCTACGGGCATCTCTCCTCGTTCGCGGTCAAGGAAGGCGACGAGGTGCAGAAGGGACAGACGCTCGGCGCCAGCGGCCAGACCGGCCTGGCCGGCGGCGATCACCTGCACTTCAGCATGCTGGTGAACGGACAGCTTCGTGAACGCCACCGAGTGGTGGGATCCGCACTGGATCGAAGACCGCGTGATGCGCAAGCTGCGCGACGCCGGCCAGGCGCAGCCATGACGGAGCGGCAGCCGACCGACGCAGAAAAGCTGACTCTCGGTCCTGAAGCTCGCCTTCAACAACGACCGTTCGATCTACGACCAGTTCTGCGAAACGGTGCAGCAGGCCGTTCCGGAAGCCCACGCCGCCGTGCTTCGCGGCAGCGCCATCACGGGCCTCCGCTACGTCGACGGCGCGCCGTTCGACGCGGACGGCCCCGGCACGAGCGACCTCGATCTGACGCTGGTCGGCGCCGAGGTGCTCCGCTACTACTCGCGCGTTCTGGATCCCGGGCATGCACTCGAAGCCGCTGAGCGACGAGGACCCGGATATCGCGCCCGAGCTCTCGCCGCTGCGGTCGCGCCTGATGGAAATGGTGCACCGTCCGGTGAACATTCAGGGGACGCGCGACTGGGTCCAGCATTTTCGCGGCGACATCATGCACCAGCCGTACCTGACGCTTTTCGGGACGATCCAGGAACTGTGACGCGGCTTCGGATTCTCAGCTACAACATTCTCAAAGGCGGCAGCGGGCGCGAGTCGCTGCTCGCCGCCATCATCTCGGCCCAGGAACCCGATCTCGTCATTCTTCAGGAGGCCTATCGGCCGGAGGTCGTCAAGCACCTGGCGGCCACGTGCGGCTTCGAGCACGTCGCCTCGTCGCCGGGACACTCGGTCGCGTACCTGAGCCATCTCGCGATTGCGGAGCATGTGTGGCGCCGCACGCGCTGGGCCAAGCGGGCGTATCTGGAAATCGTCACGGCCGCGGGCGTGCGCATCTACGGCGTCCATCTGAGCGCGGTGCACAGCAATCTGACCGAACAGCGCCGCGCGCACGAGCTGCGCATGCTGCTTCGCAGCGTCGAACGCCATCAGCAGGGCCTGCACGTCGTCACCGGCGACTTCAATACGCTGGCGCCCGGCGAACGGCTCGACCTCGACAGGCTGCCCCCCCGCCTGCGCGCGCTCGCCTGGGTGACGGGCAAGTCCATTCGCTGGATCACGATTCGCATGATGCTCGAAGCGGGCTACGTGGACGGCTACCGGAAATTCCACGGCGATGAAGGCTTCACGTTCACCACCTGGGACCCTCACGTGCGCCTCGACTACGCCTTTCTGCCCGAGCCGTTCAAAGGCCGCCTGCAGCGCTGCGAAGTGATTCGCGATCACCCTGCGGTGAAACAGGCATCGGATCACTTTCCGTTGGTGTGTGAGGTAGCGGTGTAGGGAAAGAGGACTCACACCTTTCCGACTCTGAGACTCTCTGCGGCCGCGATCTACTCTGTCTTGTGGAACGTCACTTCGCCGGTGAAGCCCGGCTGCGCGGGCAGCGCGTGGAGGAACTCGTACAGCGCGCCCACGTCTTCCGGCTCATCTTCGCGTAACGCCTCCCACGGCATGGGCGTCCCCGGATGCTGACGGCCGCCAACCTTGAAGCGCGCGACGAACGTCGCACGATCCGGAAACTTCATCAGCGCGCTGCCCTTCATCGGGCGTGATGTTCGGCGCGCGGAACCACGTCTTCATGTCGGCGCCCGGCATCGGCATCGGTTCGAACTCTTCGCCGCCCGAGAATTCCGGTCCCGACGGCTGGAACGTGGTGTCGTCGAGCGGAGTGTGGCAGCCCACGCAGTTGGCCACGTATCGCGCGAGGTACTCTCCACGCTGTACGGTCGGCTTCTCCTCGGGAGCGGTCTTCGGCGGGTTTACCGTTTCACGCGGCTTGAACGTCGACGACAGGCTCTTGATCACCTTGCCCGCGACCGTCCACTCGTTGTCGGGCACCTCGTTGCGCACCGGCGGCTGCGCCCGCAGGAACGAGATGATCGCGATCATGTCCTCTTCGCTCATGTTGTTGAACGGCATCATCGGGGCGATCGACGCCCGCCCGTCCGGCCGAACGTTGTAGCGCATCATGCGAGCGATCTGTCTGTCGGTGTAGCGGCCGATGCCCGTTTCCTTGTCGGGCGTCAGGTTCTTCGAATAGATCGACCCGAGCGGCGGCGCCGTAAACTTCGTCCCTCCCTGCAGCGGGACCTTTTCGTTGTTGGCGACCTTCTGAAATTCCTCGAACGACTTCGCGTGGCATTCAACGCAGTGCGCGGGTCCGTAGACGAGGTACTCGCCTCGTGCGATGACAGCCGGATCGGTGCTGGCCTGCGCCTCGGGGAGCGTGACCTCGTCGTAGGAACGATCCCAGGTCTGCCAGGTGTAAAACGCCAGAACCGACAACAACACGAACACGACCAGGAAGAAGAGTTGAAGGGCGCGGACGATGATTGTTCGTCTCATTTTGTCGGCTGTGTGATGAAGACGATG
This sequence comes from Vicinamibacterales bacterium, assembly GCA_963821395.1. Taxonomy (GTDB): domain Bacteria; phylum Acidobacteriota; class Vicinamibacteria; order Vicinamibacterales; family JAMQPK01; genus JAMQPK01. Next base: position 13,018 of record CAWGDY010000029.1, read on the forward strand.
CGATCTTTTTTCGCTTCGATCTTCTTGAAGATGACCGGGTCGAGTTCCTTGAGATCGTCAAGCGACGTGAACTGCCCGTGCTTTGTTCGGTACTCCAGAACGGCTCGACTTTCGCGCCGCAGCAGCTGCAGCACGCTTTCCAGATCGATCGATTCGGCCGAGTTCATGTCGAGGGGCCGCACCGTCTCACCCTTGAAGTTCGCGGCCAGATATTCGAGGATCGCCGCGAACTCGGCGTCCGATCCGGAAGCCCCGAAGGCTTTCATGCGATCGAGCGTCTCGGTCCAGCCCTCGCGGGTCAGCTTCACGGACGTCGCTTTCGCCGCCTCGTGACAGGCCGAGCACACCTGTAGCGTCTCGTTCTTCCCGGGCGCGTCGGGCATCGTGTCCTGAGCCGCGGCTGGCACCGCTATCGCGGCAAGAACCAGCACGATGCCCGCACCCCTCGCACCTATCGTCCGCCTTCGCGCTCCGTTAGACATCGCTACGGCGCGACCTTTGGCACCCATCGCACCCCCCGCACCCCTCGCCTAATTGATGGCGAGCGGAATGCCGAACGACCACACCGTGTTGTCCGAGGTCACGACGTACACCTGGCCGGTTCCGGCAGACAACCCGGCGCTGGCAACCCCGGTAATCGTACTGCCGCTGGTCCAGAGATCCTTACCTGTCGAAGGATCGAGCGCATAGAGCGTCGCGTTCGCATTCGCGTTGCCTCCAGCGAGCGCGAACACCACGCCGTTGACGATGATGGGCGCGCGCGGAGATGCCATCGTGCGCGATGTCCACCCGCGCTCGATCGACGGTGTGCCGCCCTTGTCGACGACCCTGAAGCCGGCGATGGCATCGCCGAGGGCGGCAAGAATCCAGCGCGTGCCCGACTCGTCGCGCCACGTCGCGAGACCGTCAGGGGCGAAGCGCAGGCCGGCATCGGCCGTCATGGCCAGCGGCGCGCGGTGATTGGCGCCGCCCAGCGAGGCGGCATCGAAGACACAGAGCCGGCCATCCGACGTGGCCGTCACGTACGACTTCTGCCCTTCGGTGAACACGACCGGCGCCGACGTGAACCCCGACTCGCGCGTGACCCAGTCGCGCACGGTCAGCGTCGCGCCGTCCAATGCCACGATCGAGCTGGCATATTGAGACGTGCCGCTTCCGGTGGCGGCGTACACCGTGCCGTCGGGGCCGACGGCGATGCCCACGTCACCGGCGCGCCACCGGTCTCCCACGAAACCACTGGCTTGGCGTCCGACGCGAAATCCATGGCCCACACGGCTTCCGACGCGCCGCCGCACGTGTTTGTCGTGGCGGCATAGACGAAGCCCTCGGTCCAGATGAGCCCGGTCGCTGTCGCGTTCGCCGGAAGAAACCGTGCCGGTGCGAGCGCGAGATCGCCCGTATCGGGAATGAGTCCGCGCAACAAACCGTCGGCGGCCACGCTGAAGACGGCGTTGGTTGGACGACACGACACGCGCGCACTGGGTGCGACGGGCTTGTCCGCCGTAGCGGTCTGCGAAGCAGGCGCGGAGGTGGATGCGTTAGGTGCGGCGCCGCGCGCCGGTGCGGTCCCTCGCGCCGGTGAGGCGGTCGCCGGGGTATCTGCACCGCGTCCGCTGTTGCCGCGGGCCGCCAGGCGCGCCGCGATCTCGGCCAGTTGCGGGGCGCCCTTTCCGGGCTCGCCGATGTCCCCCTTGGCCGGACGCGGTGGGCGCGCGAACCCGAAGAAAGCCAGCTGCGCCGGCGGCACCAGCGGCGTCGCGCGCGTCAGCGGCACCGTCATGCCGCCCGGACACGCGGGCGATCCGGCGAACTCGCGCGCGCCGGCCGCGTAGTTGTGATGGGTCCGCCAGAAAATGGTACCGAAGTCGTAGTCGATGGCGTAGACGTTGTTGGAACTGCCGCCGACGAAGACGAGCGACTTGAATCCGCGAAACGTCATCAGGTTGCCGAGCGCGACGGGAGCGGTCAGCGAGTTCCCGAACCGCGACTCGTTGTCGACCTTCAGTTTCCAGATGAACTGGAACTTCGTCAGATTCGGAATCGAAATGTACGGGTCCGCGCGCACCCACGACGATCGCTGCGCATCGAACCCGCTCGTCGTCCAGTCGGGTGCGCTGCGCGCCTGGCCGTAGAGGATGCCGGACGCCACCGCGGCAAGAGCAACCACCAGTAGGGCGGGTCTTGCAATCCGCGAATCTGCGGATCTGCGAATCCGCGAATCCAGGCGACGTGCGACGCTGCCATCATGTCAGCTGCTCCGCCTCTGGCAGTCCGAAACAGTACACGACGCCGTCGTAGGTTCCGATGTACACGCGGCCGTTCGCGACGGAAATGCCGCTGTAGTGGTTCCACGACGTGATCTCGTTGCCGCTCGACCAGAGCACGTCGCCGGTCTGCCCGTTCAGCGCGTAGAGCACCGCGTGGGTTGACCGCGAGATGCGCCCGGGCGTGCCACCGTTGGCCGGTTCGCCGCCGAACGGCATCGGCGGCGACCGCAGCACCACATCCTCGCCGCTCGCGAATCCAAAGACGACGTCGTTGGCGACGACCGGCGGATCGGCGTGCTTCATGTCGCGCGAGATCCAGGCGGGAGCAAGGCGATAGCGTGCCGTCGCCGGATCTTTTTCCATCCGGAATGCCGCCACGGCGCCATTGAACACTTCGCCGTGCTCGATCGGCGCTGTGAACTTCGGATGTTTCGGACCCCAGAAGGGCACGAGCACCCAGCGCGTCCCCTTTGCGTCGAGATAGCTGGCCATCGCGCCGTAGATGCCGGCGGCCTGATAATCCTGATCCTCGTTGCAGATGAGCGCCGAACGATGCTCGGCGGTCGAGTGATCCTCGCCGCCCAGCGCGCTCGTATCGAGCAGCCACGTGCGGCATTCCTTGCTGCCCTGGACGAGCCACTCGCGGCCATCGTGATCGAACACCGGTCCCGTGACCTGCAGGTCGATGTCGCGCTTCAGGAGATATTCGGCGTTGGGCGGACCGAAGTAGTCCTTCAGCTTCAGCGCCCCGGTCTTCGGGTCGATCTTCACGCCGATAATCGCCGTGCCGTACGACCGGAGCTCCGGATTGTAGGAGCCATCGCCGGTGCCCGTGTAAATCGTTCCGTCTTTGCCGATCGAAGGACCGCTGCGGCCCCACATGCCGCCGCTGCCCGGATCGAACGTCGCGGTTCTGCGCGTCGCGAGATCGAAGGCAAACACGTAGTTCGGATTGCCGCCGCACCCCTGCGCGCTCGTCGTGTAGACGACGTTGTTGAACAGGTTCAAGCCGTACGGCTTGCCGTTGGGCGGCATGAACAGCTCGGATGGCGCGACGGCTTTGCCTGTCGCCACGTCCAGCTGATGCAGGCGGCCATCCCACGCGGCGGCATAGATGATGTAGCTGCCGGGAGCCTTTCCCGGTCCGATGACCGGCGTCGCCAGCTGCCCGCCCGGACACAGGGTGCCGAAGTTCACGCTGGGCGACGGGGAAAACGTCGTATCGAAATGGTGTTTCCAGAGCAGCCCGCCGGTCGCCACGTCGATCGCATAGAGGTTGTCCGAGATACCGGCGACGATCGCGACCTGCTTCGGTCCCGCCGCGGTGAGGACACGCCCGACGATGAGCGGCGGGAAGAGCGCGTGCATCTCGCGGGGCACGTTGTCGGTCTTGTACTTCCACAAGAGCCGCATCCCCTTGACGCTCGAGACGCTCAGGAGGCGCTCGTTTTTCTGCCAGGCCGTGCGCTGCGGATCGCCGCCGTCGGTCAGCCAGTCCGCGAGGGGCGGTGACGCCGGCGATTGGGCGAACGGGCGGACCGGCGCGAAGGTGCAGATCGCGAGAGCTGCCAGCGCCATGTTCCGCTTCACCTTTGACATCGCGTTCACCTTTCGGCCGTTGACGGGCGATGCTCGACGAGCGACGTCCGGCGTGCGCTTACTGCGGCAGCGCGAACACCCAGATCGCCCCGCCTTCCGGCACTTCCGGGTACTCTCCGGGAAACGCGCGGTTGAGAAGCGCCTGCATGCCGCGCGAGTCGATGCCGAAGCCCGACTGCACGGCGACGTACTGCCGGCCGTCGACCGAAAACGACATCGGCACGCCGATGATGCCGGAATTGGTCGGCGTCTCCCAGAGAACCTTGCCGTCTTTGGCGTCGAACGCCCGGAACATACGGTCGTTCGTCCCACCCGAAAACACCAGGCCTCCGCCGGTGGTCAGAATCGGTCCCCAGTTGGCCGACTTCGCAAACGTGTGCGTCCACACCCGCTTGCCGGTATCGACGTTCCACGCCTGCACTTCGCCGAAGTGCTTCGCGCCCGGGTAGGGATAGAGCCTGGTCTGAGCGCCCGTGTAGGTACGCCCCGGGACGTATTCAACCTGACGGCCGGTGATGGTCGAACACAGATTCTCGTTGGCTGGAATGTAGAGCAGCCGCGTCTTCGGGTTGAACGCCACGGGCGGCCAGTTCTTTCCACCCCACCAGGACGGGCAGAAGTCGGCCGTCTTGTCGGTACCGGGTTTCTTGTCGGGATCGACGTCGGGCCGGCCCGTCTTGGGGTCGAGGCTGCGGTAGGCGGTCTGCCTGACGAACGGCGTGCCGTCGACGAAGTTGATGGGACCGTCCGTGCGCTCGAGGAAATACAGATAGCCGTTTCGCGCAACGTTGATCAAGCCCTTGACCGTACGCCCGTTGCGCTGGAAGTCGACCAGGATCGGCGGCGAGACTTCGTCCCAGTCCCACGACTCGTTGGGGTTGTACTGCATGTGGCCTTTGATGCGTCCGGTGGCCACGTCGAGGGCAATCGTCGAACCGATGTACAGGTTGTCGCCCGGGCGCTGATCGCCCATCCACGGTCCGCCGTTGCCGGTGCCCCAGAAGGAAAGATTGGTCGCCGGATCGTAGTTCGCCGTCACCCACACCGATCCGCCACCGGTCTTCCACTCGTCGCCTTTCGGCCAGGTCTCGCTGCCGGGCTGTCCGGGTTCGGGAACCGTGTAGGTTCTCCAGATCTCCTTGCCCGTTTCGGCATCGAATGCCGAGACGTACCCGCGGATACCGAGCTCTCCGCCCGACGTGCCAATCAGCACCTTGCCGTCGGCGACGAGCGGCGCCAGCGACATGTAATAGCCGCTGGGGTTGTCGGCGACTTGTGCCGTCCACACCTCATCGCCCGTCTTCGCGTTGAGCGCGACGAGCACGGCTTCGCCGGCGGCGAAGTACACCTTGTCGTTGTAAACCGCGACGCCCCGGCTCGTGGGATGCAGGAGCACCACCGGAGTCGGCAACGGACGCCGATACCGCCACAGGAGCGTGCCGGTCTTCGCGTTGATCGCAATGACCTGATTACCCGGCGTCGACACGAACATGACACCGTTCACGACAACCGGCGGCGCCTCGTGGCCGTTCTGGGCGCCGGTCGAAAAGACCCATACCGGCTGCAGGCGCCTGACGTTCCCCGGGTTGATCTGCGCGAGCGGGCTGAATCCCCATCCGTCGTACGTCCGCCGGACCATGGGCCAGTCGCCGTCCGGTGGCGCCTTCAGCCTGTCGGCGGTGATCGGCTGGTATTGCTTGAGAATTTCCGGCATCGGGAGCGGTTCGAGCGACCGGAGCGGCCGGGACGGGCGCGGGAGCCGGCTTCTGCGTCGCAGGGGCGGGAGCCTGCTCGGCACCGACCGACATCGTGACCGCGGCCGCGAGCGCGCACGCCGCGACAGTCCCGCACGTATAACGACGTTTCGCTGTCAATGCGACCCTCCTGACACCATCGAATTGGATGGGGAATCTTACTACTTCGCCCACTCCCCTTTCCGCATTAATGGCTCGGTCGAGCCACCCGGCAGTACCCCGTCGACGTCGAGCTCGCCCGATCCGATCATGAAGTCGACATGCACGGCGCTGCGGTTGCCGCCCGCCTGCTCGAACTCCGCATCGCTCATGTCGTTGCCACGCTTCAACGTGAACTTGTAGGCATTGCCGAGCGCGACGTGGCTGGCCGCGTTCTCGTCGAAGAGGGTGTTGTAGTAGAGCAAACCCGACTGCGAGATGGGCGAGCTGTTGGGGACGAGCGCGACTTCGCCAAGACGCCGTGCCCCTTCGTCGGTGTCGAGCAGCCGCTGCAGCGTGTCGGCGTTCTTCTCCGCGGTCATCTTCACGATGCGGCCGCGCTCGAACGTCACGCTGAAGCCGTCGATGAGCGTGCTGCCGTAGCTGAGCGGTTTCGAGGCGCGCACCGTCCCGTCGACGCGATCTTTGTGGGCAATCGTGAAGACCTCTTCGGTCGGCAGGTTCGCGGTGAACGGAATGCCGCCGCGGCTCACGCTTCGCCCGCTGACCCAGATATGCCCCTCGGGAAGGCCGAGCGTGAGATCGGTGCCAGGCCCTGTGTATTTGAGCGCCGAATAGCGCTTGTTGTTCAGATACTCGCTGCGCGCCGCCAGATTGCCGAGGTGCGTCTCCCATGCCGCCAGAGGATCCGCGGTGTCGAGCCGGCACATGCGGGCGATGGCGTCCCACAGCTTCGAAACCGCCGCGCTCGCCGGGATCCCCGGAAAGATCTTCGCCGCCCATCCGGCGCTCGCGGCCGCCACGACGGCCCAGTTGGTGTCGTTGCGCGAGACCTGCTCGCGAAACGGCCGCATTTCCCGGGCCGTCGACTGCAGCAGCGCGCTGACGAGATCGGGCGATTCCCCCTGCAGCAGATCCGGATCGTTCGCGCTGATGGAGAGAACGGCGTGCCCGGCGCGCACGTGCTCGGAGAGCGCGGCGGGCAGCCACGATGAAAAGCTGCCGAACGAGTCGCGGGGGGCGTGCTTGAATCGAAGCGACTGCTGCGCCTCGTCGCCGTAAAGCGTCTCGACCAGCGGCGATCCGGCGCGGTAGGCCGCCGCCGCGATCTGCCTGGCGAGTGGAGCCGATTCAAGAGAAGCGCCGCCGTTGGCGAGCGGTCCGATAATCATCACCCGCTGCCCGGGCTGCACGTTCAGCGCAACCCTTACCGCGAGCTCCGCATATACCTGTAGTTTTCGGTCCAGATCCATCCGGCGATTCTACTCAAAACGGTTCCGGGATCCTTTTTCGCGGTCGTAGACCAGCCGGCCGGCGACGTACGTCTGCCTGACCTGAAAGTCGCGATCGAGGACGACGAGATCGGCGATTGCGCCTGTGGTGATGGTGCCGAGATCCGTAAGGTTCAGTTGCGTGGCAGGCGTGGTCGAGCACAGGTGCGCCGCGTCGACGAGTGAAAGGCCGACGTCGCGGACGAGAAACCTGAACACGCGGTCCATCGTCGCCACGCTTCCGGCAAGCGTGCCGTCTTCGAGATACGCGGCGGACCTGTTGACGCGAATCTGACGTCCACCGAGCCGCGCCGTCGAGCCTTCCGGCATGCCGGCGACAGCGACCCCGTCGGTAATCGCCATCATCCTGGCCGTTCCCTTGGTGGAGACCGCCATGCGCACGACCTCGCTGTGCACGTGCACGCCGTCGCAAATCACCTCGGCGGCAACCCGTTCGCTCGACAGGATCGCGCCCACCAGTCCCGGCTCGCGATGCCCGAACGGCGGCATCCTGTTGAAGAGATGCGTCGCCTGAGTCGCACCGGCCTCGATCGCGGCGCGTCCCTGCTCCATGTCAGCGCCCGAGTGCCCGAGCGAAACCCGCCGTCCCTTCGACACGAGATGGCGGATGAGGTCGAGCGCGCCGTCAAGTTCGGGCGCCAGCGTCACAATACCGACGGCGCCCCCCGCGCGATCGATTTCGGCCAGGATGTCGGCCCCATCGAAGTCCTCCGTCGCACCCGCCTTCGCGGCTGCGCCGCTTCGGCGCGGCAGGCCCAACGCACCCAGAGGCGCTCGTAGACACTCAATCGGTTGAGCTCCTCGATAGTCGGGGTTGATGAAGTTGCTCTCCAGATGAGCGGGCAGCACGCGAGCCGCGGCATCGGTCGCGCCACGCAGTCTGGCCACGCTCTCGAGCATGTCGCGCAAGCGGGCAGGTCCGCATGCGACCGTGGTCGGGCAGAACGCCGTGACGCCAAACTTCGGCAGACGGCTGGCGATGGCCGCCGTCGCATCGGACCCATCGAGCACGTCGACACCCTCGATGCCATGGACGTGCACATCGATGAATCCGGGCACGATGATGTGTCCGTCGAGCGGGGTGGAGGACGCCGGCGGGGCCGTCGCGCTGCTCACATCGGCAATCCGTTCTCCATCAATGACCAGCGTGGCACGCGATTGCACACCGCCTGGTAGAACGAGATCGGCGCCGGAGAGGACGATCATCCACGTAATATATCCAGAATGTACGTTCTTGGCATCGACGTCGGCGGCTCGAAAACCACGTGCCTGCTGGCGGATCAGGACGCGCGCATCATCGCGGAGGGTCGCGAAGAGGGCGCGAATCTGCAGGGCGTCGGCGAGCTGACGCTGGAGAAGGTGGTGCACTCGGTGATGGAGAAGACGCTCGAGGGAACGGGCATCGTGCCATCGGCCATCTGCCTCGGCATCGCGGGCGTCGATCGCCCGTCGGACGAGACCATCGTGCGCAGCATCATGAGCCGCATCGGCTACAAAGCCAGGATTCTCGTCGTCAACGACGCGTTGATCGCGCTGCGGGCCGGCGTCGGCGACAATCCCGGCATCGTCATCATCTCGGGTACCGGATCCATCGCGTACGGGCAGAACGAGCGGGGCGAATCGGCGCGCGCGGGCGGCTGGGGGTACGTGCTGGGTGACGAAGGCAGCGGCTACTGGATTGGCCGTCTCGCGCTGCGTGCCGTCGTGCGTCATGCAGACGGGCGCGGACGCATCACGAGCCTGACACAGCGGCTTCTCAACCACTTCGGCGTCGAGCGTGCCTCGGAATTGATCTATCAGGTGTATCACGAGGAGTTGAGCCCCCGCTCGATTGCGGCCGTGGCGAAGTACGTGCAGCAGGCGCGCGACGAAGGCGACACGGTCGCGACGGGCATTCTGAAAAGTGCGGCAGACGAGCTCATCACGGCGGCGTCGGCCGTCATGGCGCGCCTCGAACTGACCGGCAAGCCGTTCACCTTCGTGTTGTCGGGCGGCATGTTCCAGGCGGTGCCCTGGCTCGGCGAACAGCTGCACCTTCAGCTTCCGTCTCTCGCCAGCCGGAGCACGGTGATGCGCCTCGATGTTCCGCCGGCGCTCGGCGCGGTACGCCTCGCGCTCGCCGAGTTGCGCGGCGACGCGCGGCTGCCGGTCTATCGTCCCAACCTCACATGAACGTTCGCGTGTTTCGATCGGCCGAGGAAGCCGGCCGTGCCGCCGCAGCCGCTGTCGCGGCCCAGCTTTCGCGCAAGCGCTCCTCGGTGTTCGGCCTTCCGACCGGTCGCACGTCGCTCGCCATCTACGACGCGCTGACCGCGCTGCACGAGGCCGGCACCGCCGATTTTTCGCAGGCGCACACCTTCAACATCGATGAGTTCGTCGGACTTCAGGCAACCGACAAGCGGAGCTTCTGCGCGTTCATGCAGAAGCACCTTTTCTCGCGCATCAACCTCCCTGCCGCTCACGTGCATTTTCTCAATGGCACCGCCACGAACCACCAGGCCGAGTGCGAACGGTTCGAGCGCGAGATCGCATCGCTCGGCGGGATCGACCTCCTGCTGCTCGGTATCGGCCGCAACGGACACATCGGCTTCAACGAGCCCGCGCGGGTCCTGCGGGCCCGCAGCCACCGCACAGCACTGGCGATCGAGACCCGCCGTGCGAATGCGGCCCTGTTTGGCGGGCGGCTCGACAGAGTGCCACGCGAGGCGCTGACGATGGGCGTGGGAACGATGCTGGAAGCGCGCGCGATCGTGCTCGTCGCCACGGGCCGCCCGAAAGCGCGCGCGGTCGCTGCCATGGCGAACGGGCAGATCTCGACCGCGCTGCCGGCGTCTCTGCTGCAACTGCATCCGAACGTGGAGGTGATTCTGGATTTACCGTCCGCCGAGAAGCTTCCGAAGTCGAGGCTCGGCACCGAGACGTAGCAGCGCGGCCCGGCGCGTCATGCCCCGCTGCTGCATGAGAATGGCGGCCTTGACGTTCCATCCCGATCGCCGGAGCCACGCATCGGCTGCCTCATGCTCGAGGCCGGTCACGCGCGCCACAATGCGGCGCGCCCGATCGCGCAGCTTTTCCGAATTCGACTTCACGTCCACCATCAGATTCCCATAGGTCTTCCCTGCCCGCACCATGGCCGTCGTCGTCAGCATGTTCAGCACGACCTTGGTGGCCGTCCCGGCCTTCAGCCGCGTGGACCCCGCGATGACCTCGGGCCCCACGTTCAGCACAATGGTGACCTCCGCGAGTTTCCTCAGCGCAGAACGCGGATCGCACGTGATGCCGATGACGTGCGCGCCCGCGGCACGTCCACGCTCGACAGCGCCGTGTACGAACGGCGTGATGCCGCTCGCCGAGATGCCGATCACCACGTCTTTGCGGCGGGGTCGAAGAGCGCGCATCGCTCGTGCGCCTTCGCGGTGGTCGTCTTCCACGCCTTCTTTCGCGCGGTGCACGGCGGCCGGACCTCCAGCCATGATCGCCGTGGCCGAAGACGGTTCGATGCCGAACGTGGGCGGCAACTCCGCCGCTTCGAGCACGCCGAGACGGCCGCTGGTGCCGGCGCCGACGAAGATCAATCGTCCTCCCTCGCGCATGGCAGCGGCGATGATGTCGGCGCCCCGGGCGATGCGTGTCTTCTCGTGCCGCACGGCGGCAAGAACGGCACGACCATCGACAACCATCACCTCGACCATTTCGCCTGACGACAATCGGTCGATGCCGCGGCTGCGCGGGTTCACCGCCTCTGTCGGGAGCTGCTGCCATTTCGAACGGGTGGCCATCATTTGACCTTAACCTGAAAGCCGTTTTCTCGGCTAGATTTAGGAGATGTTCCTCGCCGGCCTGGGCACCGCGACGCCACCCCGACGCTGGACGCAGAGCGAGTGCTGGGATGCGCTCGTCGCGTCACAGTATCTGTCGAAGCTGAATCCCCGCTCGCAGGCGATTCTCAGGAAGGTGCTGCGCGGCAACAACGGCATCTGCAGCCGCCATCTCGCGTTCGAACACCTCAGCGAAGCATTTGCGTTCGACCCCGACGTGCTCGACGCGCGGTTCGCGGCTCACGCGCCGGCCATCGCCGCGCGGGCGGCCGAGCGCGCGCTCGACGCCGCCGGGCGGACGCCGGCCGAGATGGACGCGGTCGTCATCAGCACGTGCACGGGCTATCTCTGTCCAGGACTGACGAGCTACGTCAGCGAGCGGCTCGGCCTGCGCACGAATATTCTGGCGCTCGATCTCGTCGGACAGGGGTGTGGCGCCGCGATACCGAACATGCGCGCGGGCGAGGCGCTCATCGCGTCGGGCCGCGCGCGCCATGTGCTCTCGATTTGCGTCGAGGTCTGCAGCGCCGCCATGTATCTGGACGACGATCCGGGTGTGCTCATCAGCGCGTGTCTCTTCGGCGACGGCGCGGGCGCCGCCGTCCTGACCTCCGAGCCGGCGCCGGGCCGGCGGCGGATCGAGTGGAAGTCTGCGGGCACGCTGCTGAACGCGGTCGATCGTGACGAGCTGCGCTTCGAGCGGCGGCGAGGCATGCTGCGCAACATCCTCACGACCGCCGTGCCGGCGCTGGCCGCCAGGCATGTCGACGAGGTGCTGGCAGAGGGGCTCGAGCGCGAGCAGATCGCGCGCGAGGACATTACCGGGTGGATTCTCCATGCCGGCGGGCGTGAGATTCTCGCGGCGATCCGGCAGCGCGTGGGGCTGACCGAGGAACAGACGCGATGGAGCGCGTCGGTGCTGCGCGATTACGGCAACGTCAGCAGCCCGTGCGTGTATTTCGTGCTCGAGGCCGCGCTCAACGAGGAGGCGCCCGGCGGCCACTGGTGGATGTCGTCGTTCGGGGCGGGCTTCAGTTGTCACGGAGTCCTGCTTGCGGTCGAGTGACGGCCGGCCGTAAACCGCCGCGGCCATGCGACGACAGCTCCAGCCGGAAATTCTCGATCACCTTGCCCCGGACGATCCCCGGGCTATCCAGGCGCGGCGCGATCTTCGCAAGGTCAACGCATTCATGGGTCACGCCGGGCTGGTCACGCGCGCCTTGCGCGCCCAGCGGCCGATGCCCCGCCGCATTGTCGAGCTCGGCGCCGGCGACGGTTCGCTTCTCCTGAGGGTCGCCACACGCCTGGGCCGGGCGCAGGCCGGCGTGCGCGCCGTGCTCGTCGATCGCGCGCCCACGATCAGCGCCCGCACGCGCGCGGATTTCCGCGCGCTCGGCTGGGATGTCGTCGCCGACCAAACCGATGTGTTCGACTGGCTGATGCGCCCCGCGCCCGAACAGGCCGACATGATGCTCGCGAACCTGTTCCTGCATCACTTTGACGAGGGCGAGCTCTCGACGTTGTTCGCGGCCATCGCCCGGCAGACCAATCGCTTCATCGCCTGCGAGCCGCGGCGATCGCGGACGGCACTGGCGGGCGCGTCATTGCTATTCCTGCTCGGCTGCAACGATGTGACGAGACACGACGCGGACATCAGCGTGCGCGGCGGCTTCCGCGACGCCGAGCTCTCTCAGCTCTGGCCGAACGAACAGGGATGGCGCCTGGAGGAAGCGCGCGCGGGGCTGTTCTCGCACTACTTCGCCGCCACACGCGCGTGAAGGGGTCGGGAGGGGTTTTCGGAGGGATCGGTCGAAAACCCCTCTCGACCCCTTCCCCTAGCGGCGCTCGACGCGCACGCGAATGCCATGTTTCGGCTTCAGCGTGATGGCGGGCTGCAGCTCCGGAACAGATGACTCGTCGAGCAGCCTGAACCGCCATCGCTGCGCGAACGCGGCAACGAGCAGCACACCCTCCATCCACGCGAAGACCTCACCCATGCATCCTCGCGTGCCGCCGCCGAACGGGAAGTACGAGAACCGCGGACGAGAGGCCTGGACTTCCGGACGCCACCGATCCGGGTCGAATCGCTCGGGCTCGGGAAAGTACTCGCCGTTCCGGTGAACAGCCCACGGGCTGACAACCACCAGCGACCCGCGCGGGATCGCGTATCCGCGTACGTCGTGACGCTCGATCGCCACGCGACCGAGCAGCCAGGCCGGCGGATACAAGCGCATCGATTCGGCGAACACCATGCGCGTGTACGGCAACGCCTGCGCATCATCGGCCTGTGGCCGCCGGGTGCCGACGACCGCGTCGATTTCCGCGTGCAGGCGCGCCTCGACCTCCGGATGGCGCGCCAGCAGGTACCACGTCCACGCAAGGGCATACGCGGTCGTCTCGTGGCCCGCCAGCAGCATCGTCGTCAATTCATCGCGAAGCTGCTCGTCGGACATCACGTCGGAGCCGGACGCCTCCTGCGCGCGCAACAGCATCGACAGCAGATCGGCCTTTTCACGACCCATCGCGGCGGCGTTCCTCGATGATGCCGGTGAGCATTCGATCGATCGCCTGGCGCGCCGCGCGCAGCCGGCGCACGTGCGGCAGCGGAAGAAGATCCATCATGGGCGCCAGCGGCAGCAACGCCACTTCGAGCAGGCCGCTGGCGGTCTCCAGCGTTTCGCCGGCCAGTCGCGCCGATGTCCCTCCCGAGCAGCGTCTTCCCCGCAATCGCCAGGGTCACCTGGCTCATCTCTCCGGCGATGTCGAGGTCGTCGCCGTGCTTCAGGCGATCGCGCGCATCGAGGGCCAGCGCGATCATCACGTCGGCGTATGCGGACAACTGGGGCTTTTGGAACGCGGGCTGGATCAACCGCCGTTGCCGGCTGTGCAGGGCGCCATCGCTCGTCAACACGCCGTTTCCGAACAGGCGCCGCGCGCGCCCGAGCGACTTCCCCTTCGCGAAGCGATGCTGACAGGTGACGAGCACCTGCTCGATGTCGTCGGGATGGTTGAGCAGGAACACGCGAAGCGTGGCGAGCCTGACGTGCACGACGTCGCCGTATTGGGCGCCGAGCCGTAGCACGAAGGCCAGCGGATCGCGGCGGGCTTCGGCGAGGCTGCCGAAGAGCACGCTGCCTCTCGGTCCAGGCGGAAGGGTGGCCGACACCTTACGATAGTAGCCGAGATGATCGCGATCGTCCTGAACCCGGCCAGCGGGCAGATGCGGCGCGCGGGACTCCGCGAAGAGATCGAGACGCTGTGCCGGCAGACCGGCCTCGACGCCGATATTCGCGAAACGCGCGGTCCGCTCGACGTCTGTGCCGCCACGCGCGAGGCGCTCGCGAAAGGCCCCGACGCGATTGTCGCGGGTGGTGGCGACGGCACCATCAGTGCGGTCGCATCGGTCCTGGCCGGACAGACGGTGCCGCTTGGCGTGCTGCCACTCGGCACGTTGAATCACTTCGCAAAAGATCTCGACATTCCCGTGGATCACCAGAAGGCCATCGCGGTTATCGCGGCGCACCGGCTGCGGCACGTCGACGTCGGACGTGTGAACGATCGCGTGTTCGTCAACAATTCGTCGATCGGCGTCTACCCAAGCATCGTCGAAGCCCGCGAGCGTCTGCGAGAGCGCGGCCGTTCGAAATGGACCTCGCTGGCGCTCGCCACACTCGAAGTGCTGCGGCAGGACGACGACCTGTCCGTCCGGCTGGAGGCCGACCACAGGAAGATCATCGCGCGCACGCCGTTCGTGTTCGTCGGCAACAACGAATACCAGGCACAGGGCCTCGGGCTGGGTTCCCGGTCGAGGCTCGACGGCCGACGTGTGTACGCCTACTTTGCTCCGCCGCTGCGAACGCACCATCTGCCGAACCTCCTGGCGCATGCGCTGTTCCATCGCACCGGCCGCGAGCAGGTGCTGACGTCGGTTGCGGCGAGCGAACTCTGGATCGACACGCCTCTGACATCGAGCATCAACGTGGCCTGTGATGGTGAACTGGAGATGATGGCGACGCCGCTCCACTATCGATCGTGGCCGGGCGCCCTGCGCGTCATTTCGCCGCCGGAGTGAAGGCCGATGCGAACGATTGTCCATCTCTCGGACCTGCATTTCGGCCGGCTCGACGAGCGAATCATTCCTCCACTTCTCGATCAGATCGACCGGCTCGCGCCGGATCTCGTGGCGATCTCGGGCGACCTGACGCAGCGCGCGAGGCGGCAGCAGTTCGAGCACGCCCGCGCCTTCCTGAACCGCATTCCTTACCCACGCCTGGTGGTGCCAGGCAATCATGACGTGCCGCTGTTCAATCTTGCCGCGCGCCTGCTCGACCCCTTCGGCGGCTATCGACGCCACATCGGCCCCGACCTCGAGCCCGCCCACATCGACCGTGAAATGGCGGTCGTCGGGCTCAACAGCGCGCGCAGCCTGACGACCGGCGGGCGGGGCCGGCTGAACATGACGCAGGTGATCGCGGCGGCGGACCGGCTGAGACGGATGGAGCCAGCCTGTATCAAGGTCATCGTGACGCATCATCCGTTCGACGTGCCGGAAGGCCACCGGACAGACAAGCTCGTGGGACGCGCGTCCATGGCGATTGCGGCGTCTGGTCGAAGCGGGCGCGGATCTGTTTCTTGCCGGACATCTGCACGTGAGCCATGTGGGGCATACTGCCGAGCGCTACACTGTGGCCGGACGGTCCGCGCTCGTCGTCCAGGCCGGCACGCTCTCGACGCGGGGACGAGGCGAGCTGAACAGCTTCAACGTGCTGCGCCTGGCTCGGCCCGACATGACCATCGAGCGATACAGCTGGCCCACGAATGGCCAGAGCTTTGAGCAATCGTTCACTGGAAAATTCCGCCACACCAGCGAAGGCTGGACGGCATAGCAGTTGCTAAGGAGACCACCATGCGCTGGACACGAGGCGATCGCAGCAACGTCGAGGATGTGCGTGGCGGTGGCGGGGGTGGTGGAGTCGGCATTCCGCTGGGCATCGGGGGTGTGCTCGTCCTGCTCGTCGGCTCGTGGCTGACGGGCGTGAACCTGTTCGACGTTGTCGGCGGAGGCACCGCCACCGATGTGGTCGCCGACCGCCCGGCCGTGTCGTCGCCCGAGGAAGAAAAAATGGTCGACTTCGTCGACGCGGTCATGGGCGACATCCAGAACACGTGGTCCGCGAAACTGGGGAGCTACCAGCCGACGCGTGCCGTACTCTTCCGCGACTCGATCCAGTCGGCGTGCGGGTTGTCGAGCTCGGCGACAGGCCCGTTCTATTGCCCGGGCGACCGCAAGGTCTATCTCGACCTCAGCTTTTTCGGGCAGCTCCATTCGAAGCTCGGCGCGCCCGGCGATTTCGCGCAGGCCTACGTCCTCGCGCACGAAGCCGGGCATCACGTTCAGAACCTGACGAGCACGCTCGACGGCGGTCCCTTCACCGGCAGCGCGAACGAGCGTTCGGTGCGCGTGGAGTTGCAGGCCGACTGTTATGCCGGCGTCTGGGGACACGAGGCCGCTCAACCGGGACGCGCGGCGGCCGGACGCGTCGAACTGGATCCCGGTGATGTCGAAGAAGGGCTCGGCGCGGCAGCGGCCGTCGGGGACGACCGGCTTCAGCAGCAGGGGCGCGGGCGTGTCGTGCCCGAATCGTTCACGCACGGCTCGTCGGCGCAGCGTGTGTCATGGTTCCGGCGCGGGATGGAGACGGGCGATCCGCGTGCTTGCGACACGTTCGCCGATGCTCGATAATTCCCGGCCGGATGATCCACATTGCGGCGCTCGAGCAGGTGATGCACACGCTCACGCAGGAAGCGCGAACCAGCCTGTCGAGCGCGACGCCGCAGAATGAAGCCGTCAAGCGCCTCGAAGAAGCCGTACGCGTGCATCCCTTTGCCGTGCTGTTTTCGGACAACACCGGCCGCTACGTCGGGGCCAATGCCTCGGCGGCCGAGCTCACCGGCTATTCGCGCCGCGAGTTGCTGAATGCATCGGTCTTCGACATCACACCTCCGGTCGACGAACGCGAGGTGGAAATCCTGTGGCGGGCGTTTCTGCGGACGGGCCGTCAGGATGGAGAGGTCACCCTCCGCCGGCGGGACGGATCGCAGGTGGTCAGCCGCTATCTCGCCGCCACGAATGTCGTGCCCGGCATCCACGTGTCGGTGCTCGCCAAAATCTAGAGAAGCCAGCTCTCGATCGCGATCACGATCGTAATGAGCGCGAACATCTCGAGAATCACCGGGGTCATTTCCCTGATCCACTGGAGCGGCGTGTAGCCGGCGTCCACGTCGCGCTGAATGAACGAGTAGGCGACGACCGACTGCGCCGATCCGATGTGCGTCCAGCAGCCGCCAAGCGCATATCCCGCGATTTGCGCCATCGCGAACAGGTGGAGCATCTGCGATGTCGAAGTTCTCGAGCGCGCGCGACGCGAAGTCGGCCACGATGTTGTTGTCGAGTATCGCGGAGAGAAAGGTGGCGCCCGAGAATTGCGCCCACGCGACCGCGCCATGACCGAGCGTGTCGACGCCGTGGCGGATGAGCGCCGCCATGTCGTCGAAGAAGCCGGCCTGTGTGAGCAGCGTGATCGACAGGAACAGCGGAAACAGGAAGTAGTACTCGGCGTACTCCTGGCGGCCCTCATGAAGCGCGAGGTCGCGCATCTTCGGAATCTTCGAGATACCGAACATCGCGGCACCGAAGCCCGCGAACGAGGCGAGGAAGAGCGGCACCTCGTGATTGAACCCGTGCACGACGAGCAGCCCGACGAACGGAATCAGCGCCAGCGCGCCGTAGAGCTGGGCCCGGCGCCGGGCCTGCGCCGACGCGGCCAGCGTGTCGTCGACCCACTGCTCGGCCCTCATGGCACCTTCGTCGTCGCCCATCGAGTCGAGCACATAGTGGCGGTCGAGCGACGTCGCCAGCTCCTCGCTGACGTAGTGACCGAGCAGCAGCTCGCGCGTTTCCCAGGGCAGATTGGCGTCGACGAGCGCGCGCCCGAGCGATGTGCCCTGCTGCACCCGCTCGATGATCTGCGGCGCCTTGCCGTCGAGATCCTGCGCGTGGAACTCGACCAGCTCGACGGGCGTCAGGACTTCCCCATGCCTCGATGCCTGGAGAAATCTGACGTCTTCGGCGTTGGCATCGATGACGTCCATCGTGTCGAGGTTGATCCGCCGCCCTGCGAGATCCTTGCGAAGGTGCCTGGCCACGACGAAATAGGCGACGAGCGCGATCGGCCCGCAGTAGCGAAGGAAAAACGTGCCGCCGAGGCTCGGATCGAGATTGGCTTTCATGATCAGGTTCGGGGGCTCTCCGTACGCGAGCCACACCCCGCAGACGGTCGTCACGGTCGTACAGATCATGACGGCCCGCAGCACCGCCCTCTTTGGCGCGGCCGCCAGCATCAGGATGATCACCAGAGTCCGAATGGTGAGGCCGATCATCGACACACCGTCGAGAATGCCCGACGAGAACGCGACGACCGCCGTCACCGCGATCACCGTCGGCAGAATCGCTCCGGAGTTGCGGCGAAGGAGGAAGAACGTGACACCCTCGAGAATGCGCGTCTGGGCGATGACCGCCACGAAGAAGGTCAGCCCGAGGATGAAGAGCATCGTGTCGGCGTGAATCAGGTCGTCGAGCCCGTGAAACGACAGCACGTGCTCGCGCACCCACGCCCACCAGCCGTCCGCGGCGACCTGCCGGTGCCAGGCCGTTGATTCCAGCCCCAGGAAGGTGGCCACGATCACCAGGACCATCCCGTAGGTGAGCGCATTCTTGTGGATCTGATACTTGAACGACCCGAAGACGAACAGCGAGAGGATGGTGATGAAGACTTCAGCGGCGACGAGCGACACCGGGAGCGGCCGGATCCGTCCGATGACGGCCAGCCCGCATGCGACAATAGCGCAAGCCAGGACAAACTTGCGACCGGAGAGCATGACCACGGGAGAATCGCCTGTGCTCATCTACGGGAATCATAAGAGCACCACGCGATGACGACTTCGCCACCGACAAAATTGCTCCAAGCGACAAAAACGTTCGTCGACAACTCCGGCCTGCTGGTCGTCGGCACGGCCATCGCGCTCGTCTGGTGCAATCTCAATCGCGACGGCTACTACGGCTTCGCTCGTTCGATTCAGTTCCTCGTCAACGACATCGGGATGGTGTTCTTCTTCGCGCTGGCCGCGAAGGAGGTGACCGAGGCCACGGCACCTGGAGGCGCGCTCCATTCACCCAAGCGCGCCGCGATGCCGCTCGCCGCCGCGGTGGGAGGGATGCTCGGCCCGGCCCTGATCTTTGTCTGGATGACGATGGCGCTGGATCGTCCCGATCTCGAGCGGGGCTGGGCGATTCCGTGCGCCACCGACATCGCGTTCAGCTATCTCGTGGCAAGAATCGTGTTCGGCGCAAAGCATCCGGCCATTCCTTTTCTGCTGATGCTGGCGATTGCGGACGACGCACTGGGACTGCTCATCATCGCTGCCTTTTATCCGTCGGGGATCTTCCGGCCGATCGACTTCTCGGTGTTTCTGGCGGCCGGCATGCTGATCGCCTGGTGGCTGGCCAGACGCGGCACGAAGTCGTTCTGGCCGTATCTCGTCACCGCGGGCGTTCTGTCGTGGATTGGCTTTCTTCGTGGCGGGCTGCACCCGGCGCTGGCGCTCGTGCCGATCGTGCCGTTCATGCCGCACGCCGCGCGCGACCCCGGGCTGTTTGTCGACGCGCCGGACGCTCACGACACGCTGAACGAGTTCGAGCACACCTTCAAGCGCCCGGTCGCCGTCATGCTGTTCTTCTTCGGCCTTGCGAATGCCGGCGTGACCTTCGGCAACGCGGGGACCGGAACGTGGCTGGTGCTGGTCGCGATTCTCGCGGGCAAACCGATCGGCATCTCGGCGGCGGTGTTCGTCTCACGGCTGGGCGGCCTGCACCTGCCGCGCGACGTCACGTGGCGCGACATGATCGTCGTCGGGTTCATCGCGGCCATTGGCTTCACGGTGGCGCTCTTCTTCGCGACCGCGGCGTTCCCTTATGGGCGCCTTCTCGACGAGACCAAGCTGGGGGCGCTCCTGAGCGGCGGTGCGGCCCTGGTGGCCTTCGCAACAGCCAAAGTGCTTCGCGTCGGCCGGTTCAGTTGACGATCGTCGTCTGCGAACAGCCCGACGCCGGCGGCTTGTAAGCCGTTGTCGCCGCGGCAACCACTTCCGCGGCGATCCACGCATAGCCGGCGTCGCTCGGGTGGAACCCGTCGCTCGAATATGTCGAGGCCTCGTAGCTCCGCGGGTCGCACATCATGTCGACCACGAGCACGCCGCTCGCGGCCTGCGCGTTGATGACCTGAGTCGTCATGCCGACCGACAGCATCTGCTCTGCACGGCGCTGCTGGATCGACGCGTTCGCGTGCCGGGGCATGCCGGCCATGTTCGGCAGATTCAGCACGACCAGGCGCGCACCAGGCGCCCGTTCGCGGACCGTGCGGACGAGCGTCGCGAAATCCTGTCCGAACGCCTGAATCTGGCTGTTGATGTAGCCGACCTGATCCGTTCCGCCCGCCCCGCCTCCCAGCGCGGCCACGATCGAGTCGACGTCGTTGGCGCCCGCGAAAATCGTGACGAGCGTGGCCGTGGGCAGGACGAACGGCGCCTCCGGTCGAGGAAATTTCCGGGAATCGAATGCGGCCGTACTGCGTGCCGAGATCCTGAATGCGGCGGCTGAGTACCATCGCGGGGATTCCCAGATTGGTGAGATTCACCGAAAAGCCTCGCGCTCTCAACTCGCGGGCCGCCACCTGGACGTAGCCTCGTCCCTGCGGGCAGTCGACAAGAGGTATGCAGGGCGCGGACGATCCGAAGCCAATCGCGTCGCTTGCGCCAATGGCTACGTAGGTAATGGCGGAACTCGGTTGAGGAATCGGCCCGGGTCCGGTGGGACTCTCTCCGCCCTTCTCATGGCAGGCCGCGGAAATCAGTATCGCGAGCAACAACCCGACCGAAACGCCCCTTGTGCTCATCCCCTCTGCGACTGTAGCACGTTCGGTTTCGGGATCTTCTATCCCACCGACGGGATCACGAAACCTTCGGCCCCGATTTGTCGTAATCTTTTTGTATGAAATACATCTTTGCGTGCGCCCTGGTCATCTCGCTTGCCCTTCCCGTTTCGGCTCAAACCCGCCTGAAACTGCCCGCGGATCTGTTTCAGGGACAGGTGAGTCTCGGGCAGACGGCGCCGCCCCGGCCGTCGACGGCGCCACCGGGCGCGACAGGACCTCGCGTGACGTTGACGCTCGAGGACGCGGTGAAACGGGCGCTCGAGAACAACCTCGACATCGCCGTCCAACGCATCGGCCAGCAGACCTACGACGTCGACATCGCCAGCATCCGATCGGTCTACAGCCCGACGCTTTCGTCGATCGTCAGCAGTTCGAACTCGAAGAACGCGTCGACGAGCACGATTTCCGGAGGACAGACCGGCGCGACGATCAACAACTCGACGTTCCTCTTCAACGGCGGGCTGACGCAGGACGTGCCGTGGGCAGGCGGCGCTTTCAACCTGCAGCTCGACAACCGGCGTTCGGAGACGTCCAACACGACCGCGACGATCAACCCGCAGTACAACCCGACGTGGTCGGCGGCCTACAACCAGCCGCTGCTCCGCGATTTCAAGATCGATACGACGCGCCAGCAGTTGCTCGTCACCCGCATCAATCAGGACATCTCGGACATCCAGCTACGGCAGGTCACGATCAACACGATTGCCAACGTCCGCAATGCGTACTGGGACTTCGTGTTCGCGGTGCAGTCGGTGGAAACGTCGAAACAGGTCGCTCGCGCTCGCCGAAGAGCTGTACCGCAACAACCAGGCAAAAGTTGAAATCGGCACGATGGCGCCCATCGACGTCGTACAGGCGCAGGCGCAGGTGGCCGCGCAACGGCAGCAGCTCGTCACGGCCGAGGGCTCGCAACGCACGGCCGAGATCGCGCTGAAGCGCCTCGTCGTCAGCGGCACGAACGACCCGTTGTGGACGTCGACGATCGACCCGACCGATCGCCCCGATTTCGCGCCCGAGCCCATCGACGTCGCGGCCGCCATCACGCGCGCGCTGTCGGCTCGCACCGACGTCCTGCGCGCGCGCAAGGACCTCGAAGCGAACGACGTGACGCTCCGCTACCTCCAGAATCAGCGGCTGCCGCAGGTCGATTTCCAGACGCGGTACGCCTCGACCGGCATCGGCGGCAACCGGCTCATCACGGCCGGCGACGGCGTCAATCGCGGTGAGATCATCGGCATCGAGCAGGGCGGCTATCTGGACGCGCTCAATACTCTCTTCCGCAATCAGCTCCCGACATGGAGCATCGGGCTGAACATGACCTACAACATCGGCACGAGCCCGGCCGATGCGTCGGTGGCGCGGGCCAGGATTCAGCAGAATCAGATCGAGGTGCAGCTGCGCCAGATCGATCTCGAGGTGACGAGCGACGTCAACAACGCCGCGATCCAGGTGCAGAATACGGCCGAGAGCGTGCAGGCCGCACAGGCGGCGCGCGATCTCGCGCAGCAGCAGCTCGACGCCGAGAACAGCAAGTTCAGCGTCGGCATGTCGACCAACTTCCAGGTGGTGCAGTTCCAGCGCGATCTGTCGACGGCGCAGAACAACGAACTGCGGGCCGTGCTCGCGTACAGAAGGGCGGTCGTCGAATTCGATCGCGTGCAGCAGACCGGAGCCGCTGGTACCATCACCGTGTTCAGATGAAGCGAATCGCGGCGCGCGGCGTGACGATGATGGTGCGGTAGCGCCACCATCGCGGTGCTGGCCTCGACGCCAGCCGTCGTGCCCATCTCTGCCGCCGACGAGCCCGTCAGCCTCGACGTGGTCGTGACCGACGCGAAAATGCGTCCGCTGCAGGACCTGAAGGTCAGCGACTTCGAGCTGACCGATGCGGGCGAGATACGCGCCGTCGACGCCATCCGGCCGCAGTCTGGCAGTCCTCGCGTCTTCGGCATCCTGCTCGACGAATTTCACGTGCACGCCGGCGAGGCCACGTCGCGCGCACACGACGCGCTGCTGCGTTTTGTCGACGCACAGCTTCGTCAGGGCGATCTCGTCGCCATCGTGAAACCGCTCGATCCGCTCCACGCCATCACCTTCACGCAGGATCGAACGGTTATTCGCCAGGTGATCGCCGCCTTCGAGGGGCACGCCGGCGACTACACGCCGCGAAGCGAGTTCGAGCGAAATTTCCTGAGCCGCGATCCACGCACGGCCGATCCGGCTCGCGCCCAGGTCGTCTCGGCCGCGTTGCAGGCGCTGGCGCGCCGGCTCGGCGATCAGCCGGCCAGCCGCAGAGCGCTCATCTTCGTCAGCGAGGGGTTCCGTCCGGAGCAGCCGCGCGCCATCACGTCGGCGGCCAACCGCAATCACGTGGCGATTCATCCCGTCGATCCCCTGCCGGCTCCGGGCGACGATGACGCCCTGCTGCGCACCATGGCCGACGAAACCGGCGGCAGCGCGAGCGTGAACGACGCCGACCTGGCGCCGGCGCTGGCGCAGGTGACCAGCGACCTCGATCACCACGTCATCCTGACATTCACGCCGCAGGGGCCCGAAGACGGGGGGTTTCATCGCGTGCAGGTGCGGGTGAAGCGAACAGGCGCTGTGGCGAGAACGCGCGCCGGCTACTGGGCGGCCGATGCCGCGGCGATTGCGTTAACGGCCAAAGCCAGCGCGCCCAAGACGGTCACCTTCCGACCCTCGCGCTCGAGCCCGTACATCCGTCCGTGGATTGGCATGTCGCGCGCTTCGGCGCAGGGCCTCACGCGCGTCACCGTCACCTGGGAAGCCGGCGCCGAGCCGCCGCGCAACCAGCGGGTGGTCGCGGTTACCTTGAAGGCCATCAACGGCGAAGGACAGGTGCTCGTCGAAAAGCTGCTGGGACCTGGAGACGCGAGTCGCGCCACCTTCGATGCGCCGCCCGGTCTCATCGCAGTCGAGATGGCGATCCAGAGCAGCAGCGGGACCTCGCTCGATACCGACTATCGCAGCGTCTCGGTGCCCAATCTCCAGGTGTCCAGACCCACGTTTGCGACGCCGCAGATCCTGCGGACGCGTTCGGCCCGCCAGTTCGCGGAGGTCAGCCGCGACGCCAACGCCGCTCCCACCTCGTCGCGCTCGTTCAGCCGCTCCGAGCGCCTGCTCGTGCGCGTGTCGGCCTATGGCGCGGCCGGAATGCAGCCGGTGGTCTCGGCGCGCCTGCTCAACCGCCGTGGCGCCACCATGCGCGAGCTGGAGCCGGTCGCGGAACCATTGGCGCCCGGCATCGAGCAGTTCGACCTCCCTCTCGCGTCGCTGGCCCCCGACGAATATCGCCTGGAGCTGGGTGCGGTCAGCCCCACGGGCCCCAGGAACGAAGTGAAGGAAATTCTGATTTTCCGCGTGATCGACTGAGCCGGAGTATTCTCCTATTACGCATTCATCAGTAATGGCGAGAAAGCTGGCAGTCGCACTCTGTCTCGTTTCGTACACAGCGGTCTCGGCGACCGAGCTGACGCCGGCCACGGCGGCGGCCTTCACTCGGTACGCACGGCTGACCGAACAACGCATCGACGCCGAAGTGGCGCGTCCGCGGGACTTCCTGTGGGTAGACACGCTGCCCCCGAACCGGCGAAACGAAATCGTCAAGGGGCTGCAGCAGGGCGGCGTCACCATCGAACGGCTCCAGACACGCGAGGGCTCGAAGGAGATCGAGGTCCCCGATGGCCTCATCCATCACTGGGTCGGTACGGTCTTCGTTCCGCGCATCACCGTGAAAGACGCCGTGGCGCTGATGCAGGACTACGATCGCCACTCCAGGTATTTCGCGCCCGCCATCGCACGCTCGAAGACCCTGGAGCACCACGGCAACCGCTTCCGCGTGGCGTTGCGCTTTCACGTCAAGAAGGTCATTACCGTCACGATGGATACCGAAAACGAGGCGGAGTTCTTCCACCCCTCCGACGATCGCGCGTACAGCCGCATCCGCAGCACCAGGACCTCCGAGATCGCCGACGCCGGGACGCCGCAGGAAAAAGCGACACCTGCCGCCGACGAGAACGGCTTCATGTGGAATCTCAACACCTACTGGCGCTTCGCAGAGCGCGACGGCGGGACGTATATCCAGTGCGAATCGCTCACGCTCACCCGCGACGTGCCGTTCGCCCTTGCCTGGATCATCCGTCCCATCGTCACGCAGATGCCGAAGGAGTCGCTGACCTTCACCCTGGAAAAGACACGCCAGGCGCTGGCGCGTCCGTAGCGCTGGTCGATGGGCGATGGTCAAGGGTCGAGGGGCGATGGTCGTCCGAGCAGACGCCGGGCCGGGCTAATCGCCCCTG
This sequence comes from Vicinamibacterales bacterium, assembly GCA_963821395.1. Classification (GTDB taxonomy): domain Bacteria; phylum Acidobacteriota; class Vicinamibacteria; order Vicinamibacterales; family JAMQPK01; genus JAMQPK01. The sequence goes on from CAWGDY010000029.1 coordinate 38,275, forward strand.
TGACCGTTGCCCAGGCCTTCGGCCCACCCCGACACGTCAGAATCGTGACGTTGTACACCACCTTAAAATTGCGACCCATCTCGGGTACCAGATCCTTGATGATCGACAGGTGATTCCTGTAGAGCGTATTCGTGGCGTTGTCGAGTCGAGCGGTGAGGGTGTGCGCGGCGCCGCCCGAGGCGAACGTGTAGGACGAGAACAGCCGAAGCAGTTCGTATCCATCGGTTGGCGTCTCTGTTTCGAAGACGCGGTCCTGCTTCGCCGCCACTGTCACTTCACCACCGGCCTGGAAGGCGTTGTGCTGATAGCGAAGCCCGCCTCGAAACCGGAGTGGCGGAATGAGCGGCAGCGGCTGGTCGAGCTCCTTGACCGTTCCGTGCACGTAGTCCAGGCCGAGCTCCACGAAGATGCGCGGTGTTACGGCAAAGTCGCCATGCGCTTCCATGCCCTGGAGGACGCTGTCGTTGTGGACGTATTCGATGATGGGAAATTCTTCCTCTTCCCCACCGCCCTCTTCCTCCTCACCGATGCCCCGTGACGGAAATCTCGCCGCGAACTCGTCGATGCGCGCGTCAAATTCCTCAGGCGTCACCGGCGCCGCGAACACGAAGTTGCTGATGTCGTTGCGGAAGTACGTGACCTCGCCGGACGCGCGCGAGCCGCGCCAGCGGAGCGCCACGTCGAAGCCGAGCGCGTGCTCGGGACTCAGATCCGGATTGCCGATCTCGAATCTGAAATTTCCCGGGTGCGGGCCGAAATAGAACAGCTCTTCGAGAGCAGGATTGCGCGCGGCCCGCGCGGCGCTGATGGCGATGGTGACCCGGTCGTCGGCTGCGGCCGGCCGAAACAACAATCCGACAGAGCCCGATCCGCTCGTGAAGTCGCGCTTCGGTTCGCCGAGCGGCTCGTACTGGGTCGTGTCGAGACGGCCACCGAACTGGAGTGTCACGTGCGGCCACGTGACCTCTTCGTAGACAAACGCGGCAAAGCCGCCCTGGTTGACCGCCGGCGAGAGCGCTTCGGCGCCAACCGCATCGAACGCGCGATCGAGCACCCAACCGCCGACGCTGCCTTTCATCCGCCCGAGCGCCCGATGGTTCCCCATGACCTCGATCTCGGTCGTATCGTTCTTGAAAGCGGTACCAATCTCCTCGCCTTCGAGTTCTTCATGCTTGTAGCGACGGATCGTCGCCGTCGCGCGGAAGGCCTCGAAAGCGCCACTCAGATCGTGCGCACCGCCGCGAAACGCAATGCTGTGCTTGCGCGGCGTCGACTGCAGGATGCCGCCTTCCACGACCGGGATCCCCAACTTGGTGTCGTCGTAGCCGTAGCTTCCGCCAAAGTAGCCCTTGGCGCCGGTCCACGAGAGGCCGACGCTGCCAAAGCCGCTGCGCGACTGAGAGTTGACGACCTCGCCCTCAGGAGTGTTGACATCGCCGGAATGGCGGCCGCCACCTCCCGCAACCAGAGCGAACCGACCGTTGCCGACGCGCACATCTGCTGCGGCACCGGCTTCAGTTGCCCCCGTGCCCACGTCAAACGTCGCGTTCCCCGACGCACCGTTCAGCGGCGCCGTCGGTATCTGATCGGTGATGACGTTGACGAGCCCGCCAATGGCGTTGGAGCCGTACAGAAGCGTCGCCGGGCCGCGCACGACTTCGATGCTCTGGGCGGAGGCCGGATTCACGGTGACCGCGTGATCGGCAGACTGCGTCGAGAGATCGCCCGTGCGTTGTCCATCCTCGAGAATCAGGACGCGATCTCCACTCAGGCCGCGGATGACCGGCCGTGTCGTCGCGGGGCCGAAGCTGCGCACCGCCACTCCCGGTTCGTTCTCCAGCGTATCGCCGATGGACATGGCGAGTTGTTTCGCCAGGTCCTGGCCGGCAAGCACGGACGTCGGCTGAAAGACATCGAACTGACTGCGGCTCTCTGCACTCACCGATGCCACTTCCTGAAAATGCAGCTCCGGATCGACCCGCAGCTCGACCACAGACGCCGCGGGAACGGTGACTTCCATTCGCCGCTGGGAATATCCTGCCGTGCGCACGGACACGTGGTAGGTGCCGGCCGCGAGGTTCTCGATGCGAAATGCGCCGTCGGCGTCAGACACGGCTTCGCGCTTCACCTCGTCAACGACGACCGTGGCGCCGGCAATCGGATCGCCCGAGAGAGAGTTCAGCAGCCGTCCCTGGAGCGTGGAAGTCTGCGCAAATGTGGAAGTCTGCGCAAATGCAGATCCGGCCGTCGCCACGACAAGCAGCAACGAAATGAGACATTTCATATAGACACCTTCCCAATGATTCGTACGGCAATCCGTACGCAGCGTCCCCCTGGAGGGGGACCATGATCGTTGAGGGCAGCGATGTCTAGGCCGGAGGGGCGCGACCGGGGACGAGCGTCCACGCAACCAGCGCAGGGTGATCGACCTGGGCGGCGTGGAGGGGCTGGATGCGCGGGGTGGGATCGTGGTGGTCGAATTTGTCGAACGATGAGCAGAACGAACGAAGCGTGTGGCAGATGAAACAGTGATCCGCGTCACTCTGCTGGAGCGTGCGACCGGGCCCGACGTGGTGGGCGCTCGGGTCGTGCGCCACCGCCACAGGGTTGCAGGCGGAATCGTCAGCTCCGCCACCGTGCGGCAGCGACAGCGCACTTGCGCCCAGGGCGACGACGAGCGCGACCGCGACGCCGGCACGATACACCCAGGACCTGACGTGCACCATCAAAGCAGCTTAGCCAGTGGGCGAGATCGCGTCAAGCACGGCCTGGAATTCTCAAATCGGCACATGTTGTATCAGCTGGCTCACGCACGCAGGCGAAGCGCGCCGGGATGGACGCGAGCGACGAGCGTGTCGGTCCCCTGCACGGCTTCGCCGTCGACGTGGAACAGCATCGGATTTTTCGATCGGATCGTCGTCTCGCGGATCTTCGCGGTCCGTACCCCGGCTTGACGATCGAGGCGGCCTGTGAACAACGATGGCACCCTCACCATGTTGCCAACGAACCCCCGATCTTCAATGGCGACCAGGTCGAGCATGCCATCGTCGAGGTGCGCGGCGGGCGCGATTCTGCGCACCGAAGCCATACTGCTTCGAGTTGGCGAGCGCGATGACGATCGACTTCACCTGTTCGGTGCGATTCTCGAACTCGAGTGTGTAGTCCTCCGAGGTGTATCGAACGAGATCGCCGAAGCTCGCCGTGAGATACGGCAGCAGGCCACGATCGTGCACGCGTGTCGAGACCAGGGCCGCCACGTGCGCGTCGAACCCGACGCCGGCCACGTTGAAAAACAGGCGCTGGCCGATCTCGCCGGCATCGATCGATCGTGGTGACGCACGCACGGCGCGCTCGATCGCGAGCGCCGGATCGAATGGAATCTTCAAGTCGCGGGCGAGCCCATTACCTGATCCGCCGGGCACGATGCCGAGAGCCGAGGCGGAAGCGCTGCCTTCCATTTCGCGCTGCACCAGCGCGCGCGCGACTTCGTTGATCGTCCCGTCGCCACCCCATGCCACCACGAGCTCCGCGCCAGAAAGCACGGCGTCGCTGGCCAGATTCGTGGGCATGCCCGGCGCGTTCGGTGAGATGGACGTCCCCTGTCACGCCAAGCCGGTCGAGCGTACGGCGAGCCAGCTCCACGCGCGCGGGACCACGGCCGCGGCGGGCGGGCCCGGATATGGGGTTGATGATGATGACGACGGTCGGTGGCATGGAAGGGTGGCAGTCAACAGTCCACAGTTGGCAGTCAGCAGTCTATGTCAGCAGTCCAAGTCAGTGGTCGACTTTGACGGCCGACTTAGACTGCCAACTGCCGACCGTCGACTGCTGACTGTCGGCCCTCAGCACGCCTCTTTCCGGAACAGCGTGATCGCGATGTCGGTGTTTGCCTTGAGGGCGGCTTTGATGGCAGGCCAGCTCTTGGCGGAGCGCACGAGCGTCTTCCACGAATAGAGATGCTTTGGCTTGTGAAAGTCGCTGTTGGCCACATACGGATAGTGTTTGAGGCTGGTCACCGAGAACAGATCGTCGCGGTTCGCGGCCTCCCAGACGTCGACCAGGTCGGCGAGCTCCTTGCGATGGTCCCACAGATGGCACGTCCCGATTTCCATTCTGGTGGTCGTCCGGTGATGGGGATGGCAGGCGATGCTGACCGCGTCCTGCCGCCGGATCTCTTCGAGAATCTCTCGCGCCTTCAGGTCGGCACTGATGAATTTCTTGAGGCCCAGCGCCACGATGTGCGAATTGTGTTTGGCGCGGAGATGGTTCTGTGTGACCTCGGCGCCCGGCACGACGAGCATGCCGTACTGCCGTCTGGCGCGCGCGCTCTCCTTCTCGATGTCGGCCATGTAGTCGTCGAAGCTTTCGGGTGTAATCGAGAACTTCCGCTTTCCGAGCGTCGCGATGCGGCCGATCCGCCCGAGCAGATCCTTCTTGCAGAGGATGTGATCGGTAATCGCGAGCACGTCGAACTTTTCCGTCTGACCGTACAGGTCGACCACCTCGCGAAGCGTCAGACGGCCATCGCTCCATGTCGTGTGCACGTGGAAGTCGCAGAGCAGGTAAGGTTCGTATCCAGGCATGAGACTTAGGTGCGCACGTCCTCGTGAACGGTGTCGGACGGGCGATGAAAGAAAATTTCCGCACAGAAATTCCTGACGTAGAGGCCGAACACCTTGCCGCGGCCCATGATCTTGTAGCGGCGCGCCGAGGTGAACACCCAGCAGGCCTGCTTCAGTCGGACGCGGCCGGCTTTCGAGACCCGCCGCGCCAGATTGGTGTCTTCGCCGTGGAACTCGATCCTCGTGTCGAATCCGCCGATGGCCGCCAGTGCCTGGCGGGTCACCGCGAAATTGCCTCCGTACAGCACAGCGCCGAGGCCGAATACGTATTGCGCCAGCAGGTGCGTGGCCGGCGCGAGGCTGTAGTCGTACATCCGGACGAGCACGCGTCCGATGAGATCCCAGTCGTAAAACCGGTAGGGCCCCGTCACGGCGACGGGCGGAGTCGGACCTTCGAATTCGCACGCAATCCGCCGCAGCCAATCGCGCGGCGCACGGCAGTCGGCATCAACGTAGACGAGCACGTCGCCGGTGGACACCTGGCGTCCGGTCTCGCGGGCGATGACGAGGCCCTTTCGAGGCTCGTCCACGACGCGGATACCGGGAATCGAGGCAACCGCCGCTGTACGGTCCGTGCTGGCATTGTTGATGACGATGATTTCGGACGGCGGGAACGATTGCTGAAGCAGTGAATGGAGGCAACCAGGCAGCAGTTGCTCTTCGTTGTAGGCGCAAACAATAACAGTGAACGTCACAGCGGCGGCTCACTTTCTGTCACCACCACTATGAGGAACGACCCTGACGGTCCGGTCGCGCGCCTGTAACGTTGGAGTTAAACCTTCATCCGCACCTGATGGACGCGACGAGTAGTCCCGGCGCAGGCAGACTTACAGACGGAACAGAAGCGAAAACGCCATCGTGAATCCGACGGCGATGACAATTCTGCGCACGCCTTTCGGACCGATGCGGCGGGCCATGCCCGCTCCCCACACTCCACCGGCAATGGCGCCCACCGCCATTACCAGCGTGTGAGGCCACGAGACCATCCCGTTCCAGATGAAGTACCCGGCAGCAACGCCGTTGATGCACAGCGCGAGAAATGTCTTGAGGCCGTTCATCTGATGGATGTCGGTGAATCCCATGATGCCGAACGCGGCCAGCATGAGGATGCCGATCCCCGCGCCGAAGTAGCCGCCATACACCGAGACGAAAAACTGAAAGACGAGCGCGCCGAGGAGCCAGTTCGTCGATCCGGCGTGCGTTTTCCCCGTCGTCTTGATGAGACGCTGCACGGGCTCCTGCAGCATGAAGAGCACCGTCGCGAAAACGATCAGCAGCGGAATCAGCCGATCGAAGACGTCGGTTGGCGTCAGCACCATGAGCATGGCGCCCACCATGCCGCCCACGAGGCTCGGACCGATCAGCATGTAACTCGATTTCGGCACGCCTTCCAGATCGCGGCGGTATCCCCACATCCCGCCCAGCGAACCGGGCCATATCGCCACCGTGCTGGTCGCGTTCGCAATCGTTGAAGGCAGACCGACCCAGATGAGCGAAGGAAACGTCAGGAGCGTGCCGCCACCAGCAACGGAGTTGATGGCGCCGGCCACGAAAGCCGCGAGGAAGATGACGGGAAAGGACACCGACACATTCTAAGATGCGGTGAGCAATGTGTGTCAGGCGCTGGACGACAGACTGGCGCTTGGGGTGGTATTGCTGCCGCGCGAATCCGAAGCTCCGGGGCCGGACGCGCGCTGCGAGGCCGTCCGAGACCGCTCGACGCGAGGACACCCACTTCGCCTTTCATCCTCGCTCGATGCCCTCGGGCTTCTCGCGCGGTCAGGCATGAACGTGTCGGCCGCCTGCGCACGGCTTCGCGCCGCAGCAACACCACCCCAACCGCCGCATCGTCGGCTCGGCTCCGTTGTGAACGTTGCCTAACGTGCCTTTTGAGGATCGAGTAAAGCCGTCGTCGTTGCCGGTTCCATCAGCACCGCCGCCAGCATGATGCCGGCGGCGAGCGCGAGGGTCAGCACCGCCGTCAGCGGCCACTGCGATGCCAGCAGGAGCGCATCGACGCTCAACAGCGTGGCCAGCAGCCCATCGGTGAAGAGTCGCACCCTCTGGGTCCTGGAGAGCTCGCCTGGCAGGTGCGACCGGTTCATCACGTCGGTAAAGACGAGATGGCCGCGAACGATGCCGCCCACCGAGGCGGCAATGCCCATCACGACGAACACCCAGAGCGACGTCGGCATGCGCAACCACTCCTTGATCTGCCAGGCGTGGGCCATCGCGACGATGTACAGACCGATCGCCACGACCTGATGCGTGCGCCACCACGTGCTGCTGCGCACGGCCGGCTGCTCGACGATCGCGGGATGGTCGAGCGCGTGCAGCAGCTCGGACGCAGACGCGAACCGATCGTTGACGGACTTCCGCAGACACCGGTCGATGACATTCGACAGCCATGCCGGGACGGTTGCCACTGTCGTCAACGGGTCCGGGTTACTGTCGAGCACGCGCGCCAGCGTGGCCAGCGGCGAGCCCGCCAGGAATGGATGACGGCCCGAGATCCACTCGTACATCATCACGCCGAACGCAAACACGTCGGCGCCGGGGCCGGCCGTCCGCCCTTCGATCTGTTCGGGAGACATGTAGGCGGGAGTGCCGGCGATGGCGCCCGGGAACGACGCGGTCATCGTCGCCGCAATGCCGCCGGGCCCGGCCGCGACGCGCGCGAGGCCGAAATCCAGGATCTTGATGCGGCCGTCCGCCGTGCGCATCACGTTTTCCGGCTTGAGGTCGCGATGCGTCACGCCTTTGCCGTGGGCGCCCGCCAGGGCCGAGGCGAGATCGCGCGCCGTGGCCAGGATCGTCTCGAGCGACGGTCGCGTGGTGCCGATCTCTTCGCGCAGCGTATGCCCTTCGACGAACTCGGTGGCGATGTACAGCTCGCCCTCGAGCTCCTCGAGCGCGAACACGGTGCAGATGCCCGGATGCGTGAGGAGCGCGGCCGCGCGCGCTTCGCGGCGCAGCCGATCGCGATGCGCGGCATCGCGCGTCAGCTCGGGCGGCAGCGCCTTCAGCGCAATCCTGCGGCCGAGCCGGCCGTCCGACGCCAGGTACACGCGTCCCATGCCGCCCCGCCCGATTTCGCCGACGACCGTGTAGGGGCCGAGCTCCGTCCCCGGCGCGATCGCGCGATCCTCTTCGAGGAGCTGAGGAACGGCTTCGGCCACTGGCTGCGCGAGAAACGACCCGGCGCGCGAATGATGGTCGAGCAGCGACCGCACCTCCGCACGCACCAGCGAGTCATCGGCCGCTGCCTCGTCGAGCCAGCGATGGACGTCCGCGGGCTCGTGCTCGACGGCCGCCTCGAACAGATCCCGCGCGCGGCGTCGCTGTTCCGGCGTCATTCGCCGCGCCTGGCGCGCCAAAGCCGTGGCGCAGGCGGCTCATTGCGAGAGCTCCCGGAACAGCCACGCGCGCGCCAGGGCCCATCGGCGCTTCAAGGTGGCCGGTGAAATACCCATCACGTCCGCGGCTTCCTCGACGCTCATGCCCGCGAAGTACCGGAGCTCGACGATCTTGGCCTGCTCGGCGTCGACCTGTTCGAGCCTGGTGATGGCCTCGTCGAGCGCCGGCAGCATCGTCTCGGGATCGGAGGCCAGCTGGAGCGAATCGGTGATCGACACGCGATTCATCCCGCCCCATCGTTTCTGCGCGCCGCGCGCGCGCGCCCGCTCCACGAGGATCTGCCTCATGGACCGGGCGGCGATACCGACGAAATGTTTCTGATCGTTCCAGGGCGTACCCGCCTGGGCGAGACGCAGATAGGCCTCGTGGACGAGCGCCGTCGCCTGAATGGTTTGTCCCGGCCGCTCGCGGCGCATGTAGGCGGCGGCGACGCGGCGCAGCTCGTTGTAGACGATCGGCGCCACGTCTTCCGCCTTGGGCGGTCTGTCTTTGGACATTCGGCGTGTGAAAAGGGTACGGGGATAAATGGGGTCGGGTGCAATTTTCGACCAGGGCCAAGAGTGAAAATTGCACCCGACCCCATTTATCCCGGAACCGTTTCTCTAGGCAACCGTCTGGGCCGCCTCGCGGACGTCGTACACGAAATCGTAGGCGCGCAGCGTCTTGCCCGAAAGGTCGCCGCGGCTGCCGCTGAAGATCGCATCGAGGATCGCCGACCGATCGGCGTCCGACTCCTCGATGATCGCCAGCAGCACGCGCGAGCCGTACTTGATCCAGCGCGGTTGAGGCACGAGCCGCCCATCCGGTCTGGTCTCCACAACCTGCCTCTTCAGCACCGTCAGCACGAGCTCCGCGTTGGTCTTTCCGTAGTCGGTTCCCAGCTTCTTGAACAGCTCCTTCACGGTGTCACGACGTTCGTCGAGGAGCTTGATGAAGAGCTCGGGCGTCACCTTATCGCCTTTTTTGGCGTACTTCCCGTCGGCGGTCAGCTCCGCGCCGTGGAACACCGTCAGATAGAGGAAGTGCCAGAAGATTTCATACGTGGCGAGGTCGTTCATGAACCGCAGCCCGGTGCGCGGGTCGTAAATCGCCGCGGCGTTGTTGCCGAGGAGCTGCTGGTACATGAACTCGGTGGCCATGTACATCGCATAGCGCAGACCGTCTTCGGTCGTCGGCCCCTGCGGCCGCGACAGCAGCTTCTTGCGCGCATCCTCCGAGAACAGCTTCTCCGGCACCAGATCCGGTTCCGAGAGCTCGAGCGGCGCGATGCGGCCGTCCTTCAGCAGCCCGAGAGTCCTCGAGCCGCTTCCGCTCGTCGGGCGTCAGCTTGTCGACGACCACCTGCAGATCGTTGACGTCGGTGACGAGCGACTCGCGGCCCGCTTCGACGTACGACGGCGTGATGGTCGCAACCCAGGACTGGCGATAGGTGTCGTGCACCTGGCCGTTGATCTTGAACAGCCCGGTCAGCCGTTCGCGCAGCTTGTCGAACCAGATGTCGCGGAGCGCCTTGGGATCGTTCTCGGGCGCCTGCGGATTCTGCATCTGCGCCGCCATGCCGCCGATCGGCATGCCGCCGGCGAGCAACGCGAGGAGCGCGTTGCGCATCGTGTAATAGCTCAGCGTGGGCTCGGTCATCGTGACGGTGTTGGGATCGGGAATCACCATCGACGGGTCGTGACGGAACATCTCTTCGCGGCTGTTCAGATAGTCCCACCGGCCGACGTTCGGTCCGATGAGGTTCTCGCGCAGCACCCACATGATGGCTTCCTGCTGCAGCGCGTATTCGGCGCGCTCGTTCAGCATCTTGATCTTGAGCGTGCCGCGCGCCAGTCCCAGGCCTTCTTCGACGCCTCTTCAGCAGCTTCGCCACCAGACGCGCTTCCTGCCACGTTTCGATCTTCGGGACGTAGTAATAGATCCCGGATCCGTTCTTCTTCTGCGTGTCGTAGTTGCTCACCGCGTGGATGACGAGCGCCGGAATCATGGCCGGCACCTGCTCGCCATCGAGCGCGATCTGACGGTTCTGCAGGTGCAGCCCGGGAACGCGGTGGAAGATCGTGGGCCACTTGTCGGGTGGAAGATCGATCGTGTACTCGCGCGGCTTGCCCCCCTGCTTCTTGGAGGGATGCACGAACGGCTTCCCCACCCACTTATGCGCGAGGAGATCGCGCAGGTTCTCCCACGCCTGATACAGCTGGTCTTTGTAGTCGCCGCCGGCATCTTCCCAGTCCCACATCCATGACGCCGCGCCCGTGTTGAGCGCTCCCATCGCCATGCCGAGATCGATGGCCGGTCCGGTGCCCTCGAGACCCGGGCGCATCGTGTCTTTCGGGATGGGCACGGACGGGTTCAGCCGCCAGGCCTGAGGCGTCTTGCGCCCGAAGAACGCGTCGAGCATGCCCTGACGGATGTCGCGCACGGTCGCGGTATTGCCGTCGGCGTCGCTGATCTTCGTGTCGGGCGGCAGGAAGGTGTAGGTGCGCTCGTGGCGCCCCACCTGGTCCTGGAAGGCATGGCGCACGCCCAGGAGCGATCGGAAATCGTCGCTGTTCTCGCGCGTCAGCTTCGTGATCAGTTCCTCGACGTTGACCTTCTTCCCGTTGACGGTCTTGTCGCCAAACAGAGACTGGTGCTTCTCGTAGATATCGCGTCGGATTTCAAGCGCCACTGTAACCTCCGGCTCTTCGATTTTCCATTTACGGCACCCATTTTCCCGCTCGCATCACGCGATCGATCTTGATCGTGTTCATGATGTCGGCGGTCGGATCGGCGTTCAGCAGGACGAGATCGGCGATCTTGCCGGCCTGAATGGATCCGTAGGTCGGATTCTCGGTGCGCTCGAGCACACGCGCGGCGTCAAGCGTCGCCGCGCGAATCGCGTTGACGGGTGTCAGGCCGGCCTCGACGAACATCTGCACTTCTCTGTGCGTGGTGTGGCCGACCGGGGTCGTCTGCGAGGCTTCCGCCCCGCAGTCCGTGCCGGTGATCACGCGAATGCCCGCATCGGACATCATCTTGATGAACGGATAGTTGTTTTCCTTGAAGCGCTGCTTCGATTCCTCGAAGTCCGGCGCGCCGATCACCTGCTTCTTGGCGCTCGGGATCGTTCAGCATCGCGCGGCCGCGCGCGTAGAACCCGTCGAGCTTCGGATCCATGGTCAGGAACTCCGGGTGCTCGTAGTAGTACCAGCGCGACTGTCCCTGCCCCAGGGTCGGCACGAACGACAGCCCCTTCGCCTTCGCATACGCGATGAACTCCGGGTTCATGCCGTCGCGGGCTTCGTGCATGAAGTCGGTCACACCGAGGTCGGCGAGCTGCTTCACCTGGGCGACGTTGCCGATGTGCGCCGTGATCGGAATGTTCTGCTTCTTCGCCTCGTCCACGATCGCCGCGATGATCTCCGGGGAAAATCCCTTGTCGCCCATCCAGATCTTGATGAAATCGACCTTCAACGCCTTGTGCGTCTGAACGCCCTTGCGCGCTTCCTCGGGCGTCGTCGGCTTCATCGTCGGGGCACCGGGATACGGTCCGGTCAGGTTGAACCCTTGTCCGGCCGTATACACGCGCGGCGACGGGAATTTGCCCGCCTTCGCGTCGTAGTACACCTGCATGATTTCCGGCTTGTCGTTGCCGGTCATGCGGATGGTCGTGATGCCCCAGTTGAGCGCCACCGGAAGCAGCTTCCGCATGACGTCTTCCGGCTGATTGAGATGGCAATGCGCATCGACGAGGCCCGGAATGGCGGTCTTGCCCGTCGCATTCACGACGGTCGCGCCCTGCGGCACCTGCACCTTGCCGCGCGGGCCCGCGGCGGTGATCCGATCGCCGCTGACGAGAATCACCGAATCGTTCAGGGGGGCGGCGCCCGTGCCGTCGACCAGGCGGGCGCCGGTAATGGCAATCACGGCAGATCCCTGCTGCGCCTGGGGGGCAGCCGCGCACACGAGCAGGAGGGCCGTGAACAGAGTAAGAGCCTTGCGCTTCATCTTTCCTCCGAATGGCTAGATGGTAAGCGGGTACTCTTACGATTTACGCGGGACGTGTCAAGAAGTAGGTGGTAGCTGGTAGCTGGTAGCTGTAGTAGCAGCTGGTAGCTAGCAGCGCTACGACCTACCCGCTACGAGCTACCAGCTAGTTCGGCACCTGCAAGTCCGGCATCGGTGTGGTCACGAAGAAGCGCCGGCAGGGCCGGGCGAGCCACCGCGCCCATTGCGCCGAGCGGTTCGCGCGGGCGCTGTCGGTGGCAATACCGGTGTTTGCGTACATCTGACGGTACAGCTTGGAAATCATCACGAAGACCAGGCGACCGCGCAGCGACTTGATGATGCCCGCGCGCTCCCAGATGGCGGGGATGCTGTAGAACGTGTCCCAGGTCGTCTGCGTGCCCGCTCGAATCTGCTCGGGCGACAGCATGGGATGCGGCGTGTACACCTTGGGCCGCTGCTCGCGCGGGATGAGCCAGAAACGCGTCAGCGGCTGGCCGGCAATCCGTGTCGGGTCGGCCGCCATCTTCTCTTCCCACCTGGCAAAGTCGACGGTGCCCGGAAACGGCGTCAGCATGATGAACTGCGCGAACGCGATGTCGGCGCGCTGCGCGAGCTCCGCCGTCGCCTGAAACGTCTCCTGCTTGTCGGTGGGCAATCCGAAAATGAACGATCCGAGGATGTGCACGCCGTGCTTGCGGAATTCCTTGAGGCGCTCCACCAGCCGATCGCCGGCGTAGTTGAAGTCCTTGAAGATGGCTTTCAGGCCTTCGGGCGTCACCGACTCGACGCCCACGAGCGCTCCGCGGATTTTCGCCTTGTTCATGGCTTCCAGGAACTCGGGGTCCTCCGCCGCCTCCATGGTGATCTGCGTGTAGAACACGAGGTCGTTGGGCAGCTTCGCGAGTTTGTCCATCAGCTCGAACCGCTCGCGGCGAATCTCGTGCAGCGACTCGAGCCGCGCGATATTGCCCTGACGCTCGGCGAGCCTCAGATCTTCCACCGTCACAGGATAGAAGTTGTCGTCCGACAGCAGGATGAACCGGAAGCCCATGCGGCGCAGCTCGACGATCTCGCGAATGACGGCATCCGCCGCGCGCTGCCGCGGTTGCTGCCCATCCGTTTTCCACACAGAGCAGAACGAACAGTGCTTCGGACAGCCGCGAAGCGTCTGAACCGAGCCCCACATGTACTTGTCGGCCGGCAGCAGGTCCCACCGCGCGGGCGAAAAGGTGACGCCGTTGACGCGTCCGCCGTCGTAAATCTTCGCGGGATTGCCGCTGAGACAATCGGCAATGACCGTGGCCCACACGACATCGCCATCACCCTTCACCGCGACGTGCGCGCCGCCAAGCTCGTGCGCTTCGTTCGGATAGAGCGTGGGGTGAATACCTCCAAACACGACGTGGGCGCCGCGCTTGCGAGCCTCTCGACCGATTTCGTATCCCCGCAGCGCGTTGAACGTGTGAATGCCAATCCCGACGACGTCGCCAGCGGCGATGGTGTCGTAGTCGATGGGTTCCAGCGTCTCATCGATGATGCGCGGATCGCCATGTTCACGTGGCGTCGCGGCGGCGAGAACGTAGAGCCAACGCGGGGTGATGACAGCGGTCCCGAACGAGATATCGCTCGGGTTGACCAGGTGAATTGTCATGTTTGGAGCACCAAGTCTACTTGAAGCCACCATTTCGGCTGATAGGAGATCAGGATGGGTATGCCTGCAAGGGGACCCGACGCTCCATATACGAGCTCGAAGCGCGTTCCCGACCGCACGCCGGCCTGGCCGGTCTCGAAGCGCCCTCGAATGACCTTATCGAACGTACGTCCGTCTCGCTCGTATCGGGAAAGGGGGGTAGTTTCCAGCTGGCGAAGCTCGTAGAGGCGATCGCCGTGGATATACGGAACCTTCTGAGCCGGCTTCTTCTCGATGCTGGCCGCCATCAGCTCGGACAGCGCGCTCAGGAACCCGGCTCGCACGCCGCCGGCACGCGAGAGTTGTTTCACCGGCAGCGACGTATCGGCCAGCACGTGATCGAGCACCGTACCGGCGGACCGGTAGGTCAGCTCGCTCGGCGCGTGGAGGGTTCCGACGCGGGCCATCGCCTCGTCCGCGGTCACGTGTCCGCGAATCGTATCAAATGCGCGCAGGTCTTTACGCTTTTTCAGGTCGACTTTGACGTCGCTCAGCCTGTCGTCGTTCTCCTGTGAGATGAGTCCGACGACCGCGGACTCGCCGCGGTGAATCTCCTCGACCAGAAATCCCCACTTGTTCATCTGGCTCGGCGCTTTCTGGGGATCGGTCCCGATCAGTAGTTCGAACGCTTTGTGCTCTCCGGCCCCGCGCCATTTGATGACGGCCGACCCCACGTCGTCGCGGCCGACCCAGAGCACGAGCGCGCGAATCTTGCCGGCCATCCGATAGGTGTATTCACGCGAAACAGGCAGTTGCTGCCCGGGCAGATCGAGCGGAACCGGCGACTCCGAGAATGACGGTCGAGCGTCCCCCCGCGCCCCACCTTCGGCGGCCGGCGTCCGGGCGCCGAGCGCGGCAACGGCAAGGGTCAGGAAAACGGCGGCAGACGCCCGGGTGCGGTTCATCTGAAACTCTTGGCCAGTGACACACTCGCGCGGGTGACCGCGCCGGCAATGCCCACGCTGGTCTTGCGCGCCACGGTGGCGATCTCCACGCCGGGTGTTGCCGCCGCCCGCCAGCCGCTCGAGCTGTCGGTCTCGACCGCTGCCGGATTCTGGTGGTACGCACCCTCGAATTGTCCGCGCCGCGAGGACAGTCTGAAGCTCGTTGGCGTCGCCCGATTCGCGAGGTTTGGAGGCTGCTTCAGAGTTCGCGAGGCTCGGAAGGTTCATTGAGCTCGCTGGCTTCCCGCTGGCTCGGTTGGTGCGAAGAGCGCGTCGTCCGGCTCGCGCGCTCATCCGAACGAATCTGAAAGGCTGAATCGGGCTTGATGATGGCGCGGTGCGACTGGATTCAATCCGGCAACGGTGCGCGCAACCGGCGAGGCGACCAGCGGCAGGACCATGTCCACGTACTCGCCAACCAGCGGCAGGGCGTTCAGCCGTACCGAGATCACGCCAATCGCGCACGCGGCGCCAACGACGACGAGCCACGAGACGCCGCGCCGTGTGCTCTCCTTCGTATGGAGCAATCGATCGACGCGGCGCACGAGATCGTGCTGGCTTCCGAACAATGCCGGCACGACAGCTGGCGCGAGCCTGATACGTCCGCGCACATCGGCGGCGAGAATGAGGCACCGGGCGTATGCCTTTGGAAGGCCGGTTCGCGCGATGACCGATTCGTCGCACGCCATCTCGCTTTCGCGGTTCAAGGCGCGGCCGATGAACGGCACCGCCGGATGAATCCACAGCACCGCCTGCAACAGCGCCTGCGCCAATCGCGCCCAATCGTCACGCCGCTCGACGTGTGCCTGCTCGTGCAGAAGGATCTGATCCAGGTCCTCGACGCTGAACGCCTTGACGAGGGAGGTTGGAAGGGCGATGCACGGACGCTGGAATCCGAGCACCGTCGCGCCCGCGAGCTCGTCGCAGATCATCAACTCTGCCCGGCGTCTCCCGCGCGCGTTCGCTTCGAGCCAGAGCGGAAGCCGCGATTCGATGGCAGCCGGAAACGGCCGGCACAGATCGCGTAACGCGTACACGGCGTGCAGGCTCGGCACGAGACGAACCAGGTTCACGAGGGCAACCGCGGCCCAGACCCCAAGGAGGATCGAAACAAAGAACGGGGAGAACTGCTGAACCTGCAGCAGCGGCTCCGGCGCGAAACCCATGCCATTGGGGTCTGACCCCCGTACAGGTACAGGTACGGGGGTCAGACCCCCGTACGGGGACGATTGGTAGCCCAGCCAGGTGAGGGCGACGAGGGCCGCCCACCACACCAGGTGGCGCGTCGCGGCATTGAAGCGCTTCGCCTTCAAGAGGATGGCGACGCTCAGCGTCAGGACGGCCCCTTGCCAGAGCCACGTGAGCAGCCACGCCGTCATGAGGCCTCCTCGATCCGCTCTTTCAACTGCTTCACGACATCGGGCGCAAGCTGCTCGTCTTCGAGCAGATTCAGCATCAGCAGACGCGTCGACCCTTCGAAGAAACGGTTGACCAGCGTCTGCAGCGCGCTGCGGCTCGCGGCGGCACGGCCGACTTCGGGCAGGAAAATGAAGGCACGCCCGTCCTTCCGGTGCGACACGTACCCCTTCCTTTCCATGATGCGCAGCAGCGTGAGCACCGTGTTGTAGGCGGGTTTCGGCCCAGTGGTGAGAGCCTCCACCACCTCTCCGACGGTCGCCTGACCCTTTTCCCAAAGCACGCGCATCAGACGAAGTTCGCCGTCGGTCATCGTTGGGGACGTGGGACGAGGCATGTTCACCTAATAAATTAAGACTTACCGAGGCTACGCCTCCCCGGGGCTTGTGTCAACTATGAAATTAAGAATTGGAGACTTCGGAAAGCGCGTCGCTCAGGATGCGAACCGCGATGTCGGCTTCATCCCTGGTGAGCACGAGTGGCGGAGACAAACGAATGGTGTTGGCCCCGGCGGCGAGGACCAGCAGCCCCCGGCGGAAGGCGGCCATCACGACCTCGTCGCGCTCGGTCGTTGCTCTTTCTTTCGTCTGGCGATCGCGGACAAGCTCGACGCCGATCATCAAGCCGTGCCCGCGCACATCTCCGATAAGGGAATGCCGCTTTGCCAGCTCGCGCAGCCGGTCCTGCAGGTAGCGGCCGATCTCGACTGCGTTCTGCATCAGCCCTCCCTCGACCAGCTTGATCGTCGCCAGCGCCGCCGCAGAGGCGACGGGGTTGCCGCCGAACGTGTTCGAGTGCGCGCCTGTCGGCCAGTCCATCACGTCCTGCCCGGCAATGGTGACGCCCATCGGAAGGCCCGACGCGATGCCCTTCGCGGCAACGATGATGTCGGGCTGTACGCCGAAGTGCTCGATGCCGAACATCTTTCCCGTGCGCCCGAAGCCCGACTGCACTTCGTCGGCGATGAGCAGCATGCCGTGTTTCGCGGCAATCTTCGACAGCCCCAGGATGAATTCCTCCGGCGGCACGACGTATCCGCCTTCGCCCTGAATCGGCTCGACGATGATGGCGGCGACCTCGTCGGGCGCCACCAGATGCGCGAGGATCTGGTGCTCGATGTATGCGAGCGCGTCGCACGCCACGTTCGACCGATCGCGCCCGCTTCCAATCACTGGCCGATACGGATTGGCGTACGGCGCGTGAAACACGCCGGGCGACATCGGACCGAACCCGTGCCGCTGCACGGTGCGGCTCGACGTGAGCGAAAGCGATCCGAGCGTGCGCCCGTGAAACGACCCGAGAAACGCGATGAGGTTGAAGCGTCCCGTGTGATGCCGCGCGAGCTTGATGGCCGCCTCGACCGCTTCGGTTCCGGAATTCGAGAAAAACGTCCTGGCAGGACCCTTTACGGGCGCGATTCGCGAGAGCTCCTCGCCCAGCACGATCTGCGACTCGTGGTAGTAGTCGGTCGAGATGTGAAGAAACCGCGCGGCCTGCTCGGTGACGGCGCGAACGACGTCGGGATGCGAATGGCCGGTCGACGCGACAGCGATTCCCGCACAGCAGTCGAGATAGACGTTGCCATCCACGTCTTCGACGACGCAGCCCTCGCCTCGCGCCATCACGAACGGCGCGCTGCGGGGGTAGGATGGCGACACCACGGCGCGATCGCGCTCGAGGAGCGCTTTGGCGCGGGGTCCGGGCGGCGGCACTTTGATGTCGGGAACGCGCATACTTCAGGCTTCAGACTTCAGGCTTCAGCCCATGTATCGGGCCGAGAGCCTGGAGCCCGCAGCCATTCTGATATTGTACCGCCGTGCCTTCGGCGGTCCATCTCATCGGCGTCCCTCTGGACATGGGCGGCAGCCGCCGCGGCGTCGACATGGGACCGTCGGCGTTTCGCATCGCCGGGCTCAGCGAGAAGATCGCGGCCCTTGGCCGCGTGGTCGTCGATCGCGGCGATCTGCTGTCTCCCATTCCCGAGACGAAGAAACACGGCGATCCGCGAAAGAAGTACATCAGGGAGATTGCGAAAGTGTGCGATCGCGTGTATCAGACCGCGCGCGCGTCGCTCGAAGAAGGCGCGCTGCCGCTGGTACTCGGCGGCGATCACAGTCTTGGCGCAGGCTCCGTCGCCGCATCTGCCGCACACGCCCGGGCCGCGGAGAAACCGCTGGGGCTTCTGTGGGTTGATGCGCATGGCGACATGAACACGCCGGCGAGCACACCGAGCGGAAACGTACACGGCATGCCGCTCGCCGCGCTGCTCGGTCCGGAGCCGTCAGAGCTGTCCTCCATCGGCGGCTTCTCGCCAACCGTCCTGCCGCAGCACACCGCGCTCATCGGCGTGCGCAACCTGGACGATCGCGAAAAGGATCTCGTCCGCAACTCAGGCGTGCACGTCTTCACGATGAAAGACATCGATCGGCTCGGCGTCGGCGCGGTCGCCTCGCAGGCCTTGAAGGCGGTGAGCGACGGCGTGGCCGGCATTCACGTCTCGTTCGATCTGGACGTGTGCGATCCGTCGATCGCGCCAGGCGTCGGTACGCCCGTGAAAGGCGGATTGAACTACCGCGAGGCACACCTGCTGATGGAGATGTTCGCCGAGTCCGGCCTGCTGCTCGCGCTCGATCTGGTGGAGGTCAACCCGACACTGGACATCCGCAATACAACCGCCGAGCTCGGGACCGAGCTCGCGCTCTCCGCGCTGGGTATGAGAATTCTCTGAGGCTTCGCGCGCGTCTCGGCTGCTGAACTTCCCTTAGGTATTGACCGGACCAGAGGACAGCCCGCCACAGTTTCGACACGACTCGTACAGATTTCCCCGGCATTCCTCGAAGATTTGAACGTCGTGCCGTTGGCGCGACTTTGGCAGAACACCGATCGGATGTGTCCAGCCACCTTCTTTCAGGAGCTCCCCATGCGGCAGATATCCCGCCGACTCTCCCTCAGTGCCCTGTCAGTGCTTCTCCTCGTGTGTGCGGCCTCGCCCGCGCACGCGCAGTATTTCGGTCGCAACAAAGTGCAGTACAAGGACTTCAAGTTTGAAGTGCTCAAGACCGAGCACTTCGACGTTTACTTCTACGACGAGGAGAGCGAGAACGCGGCTCGCGTCGGCCAGATGGCCGAGCGGTGGTACGCGCGCCTGTCCAAGGTCTTCGAGCACGAGATTCGGACGCGTCAACCGCTCGTGCTGTACGCCTCGCATCCGGACTTCGAACAGACCAACGCGATCGGCGGCATGCTCGGCGAGGGTACGGGCGGCGTCACCGAAGGCCTCAAGCGGCGCGTCGTGCTGCCGCTCGGCGGCACGCTCGCGGAAACGGACCACGTGCTCGGCCACGAGCTGGTCCACGCATTCCAGTACGACATCTCCGCCCAGCGGCCCGCCGGTGGCGGCATCGGCGCAGGCATCGAGCGGTTGCCGCTGTGGTTTGTCGAAGGACTCGCTGAGTATCTGTCGATCGGCCCGGTCGATCCGCACACGGCGATGTGGCTGCGCGACGCCACACGCAAGGAGGAGCTCCCGCAAATCAGGAGCCTGGACAGCGGCGAGTTCTTCCCGTATCGATGGGGACAGGCCGTGTGGGCCTACATCGGCGGAAAGTACGGCGACGATTTGATCGGCCAGATTTTCCGCAGCGCGGTTCGCGACGGCGACGCCATCGAAGCCATCAAGCAGGCGACCCTCATCGAGGACAAGGAACTCTCGGCGAACTGGCATGCGGCCATACGCGAGCAATACTCGCCGGTCATGCAGGCCACCGCGCGCGCGCATACGTTCGGGCGCCCACTGAGCGCGAACGACACGGCGAAGAGGACCATCGACGTCTCGCCGTCTATCAGCCCCGACGGCCGGCACATCGTGTACTTCTCGGCGCGAGACGTGTTCTCGATCGACCTGTATCTCGCGGACGTCGCAACTGGAAAAATCGTGCGAAAGCTGGTCGATACCGCCCTCAATTCGCACTTCACCAGCCTCCAGTTCATCGGCTCGGCGGGCTCATGGAGTCCCAACAGCCGTCAGTTCGTGGTCGGCGGCGTCCGCGCCGGCAAAGCCGGTGCTGGCCATCCTCGAATGTCTCGAGCGGCGACGTCGTGCGTGAAATCGAAGTGCCCGAGGCCGGCGAGATTCTCAACCCGACATGGTCGCCCGACAACACGTCCATTGCGTTTTCGGCGACCGTCGGCGGCGACTCGGATCTCTTCATTCTCGACCTGGCCAGCGGAAAGAGCCGGCGTGTCACGAACGATCTGTTCGCCGACCTGCAGCCCTCATGGTCGCCCGATGGCGATCGCATCGTGTTCGTCGACAGATCGTTTCACGACCGACGTCAAGCTTCTGCGGGCGGGCGACTACCGGCTGGCGCTCTACGACGTGGCAACCGGCAACATCACACCGTTGTCTACGTTCGCCGAGGGCAAGAACATCAACCCGCAGTGGAGCTCCGACAATCGGCGCGTGTTCTTCGTCTCCGATCGGAACGGTATCAGCAACGTGTATGCGGTGGACACGTCCTCCGGTGCGATCACGCAGGTGACCGACATGGACAGCGGCGTCAGCGGCATTACCGCGCTGAGCCCGGCCATCTCGTCGGCCATGGACGCCAAGACGCTGGCGCTGAGCGCCTACGAGGAAGGCAGCCACCATATCTACCTCATCGAAGCCGATCGCCTGGCGGGCACGCCGGTCGTCTCGAACGTCGAACGCCTGCAGGCCTCGACCCTGCCGCCCGCGCCGCGCGAGTCGATGGTCGCAACGCTGTTGAGCGATGCCACAACCGGTCTCGCCACCACTCCGGCCGAAGTCCAGCCCTACAAATCGACGCTGAAGCTCGACACCGTCAGCCAGCCCTACATCTCGGCTGGCATCGATCGGTTCGGCGGCTCGATCGGCGGCGGCATCGCGTTCCAGTTCAGCGACATGCTCGGCAATCACAACCTCTACGCGCAGGTGAACGCCGACACCTACGGCGCCGGCGCCTCGGAACTGCTCAAGAACACCGGCGCCGCCTTGTTCTACACGAACACGGCGAAACGCTGGAACTGGGGCGTCGGCGTCGAGCAGTCGCCGTACCTCGCCGGGGGTACTCAACCGCGCAGGGCGTGGTGAACGGCCAGTCTGCGATCGTCGAGCAGACCATCATTCAGCGGCAGATCAACCAGGGCGTCACCGGGGTCGTGTCGTATCCGTTCAGTCAGAACACGCGGCTCGAGCTCGGTGGCAGCTACATGCGGACGTCGTACGAACAAAGTGTCCAGACTACGGCGTATTCACTCCGCACCGGCGGGGTGATTTCCGATGACAAGGTGTCCACGGATCTCATCGATCCCTTGAACATGCCGTCGGTGACCACGGCACTGGTGACCGACCGCTCGATCTTCGGCGCCACGAGTCCCGTGGCCGGCGCCCGCTCGCGTCTGGAGGTCTCGCCGACCTTCGGCGACTTGAACATGACGTCGGCGCTCGTCGACTACCGTCACTACTTCATGCCGGCCCGGTTCTACACCATCGCCGTCCGGGGCCTCCACTACGGCCGGTACGGCGCGGGTGCAGAGGACTCGCGTCTCATCCCGCTCTATATGGGATATCCGGAGTTCGTGCGCGGGTACGACGTCAACACGTTTGAGGCGGGCGAATGCGAATCGGCCACGGTGTGCAGCACCTACAATCGTCTCGTCGGCAGCCGGATGCTCGTCGGCAACGTCGAGTTCCGCTTCCCGCTGCTGCGGCCGTTCCGCGGCGTCGACAGCAACGTCTACGGGCCGGTGCCGGTCGAAGTGGCGTTCTTCCTGGATGGCGGGGTCACCTGGAACAAGGGTCAGAAGCCGTCGTTCCTCAACGGAACGCGCGAGCCCGTGACAAGCGGCGGCATCACGCTGCGCACGAACGTGCTGGGCTTCGCGGTGGCGCAGATCGATTACGCGCGGCCGTTCGACAGACCTGGAAGGGGTTGGATCTGGGGCTTTTCGCTCACCCCGGGGTTCTGAGGCTTCGCACTATTGGCAGATTGGTAGATTCGCAGATTGTGAGATTGATTGGGAGATTGTTGGATTGATGGGGTGAGATTGGGAGATCTGCAATCTCCCAATCTCACAATCTACCAATCTGCGAATGTCGTATTCACGCGGTGATGCGTCAGTGTGACCGCGTGAATTCGGGATGAGGCATCCACCGCAGGACGTTTCCGGTCAGGCTTCCCACGAAGATGTCGCCGTTGGGCGAGCCGTTCACCGAGTGCCCCGGCGATTCCATCGAGCCCAGCACCTTCCCGCTTTCGAGATCGATCTTCATCAGCCGGCCCGCCAAGGTATCCGCGGTGATGTTCTCCACGTTGTTGCGGTGCGTCAGCACGTACATCTCGTCTTTCGGTGAGATCCAGATGCCCTGCGTCGAACCGAGATGGTTCCAGGTCTTCAGCAGTGTCCCGTTGGTGTCGAAAATCTGGATCCGGTTGTTCTCGCGGTCGCTCACATACGCGCGATCCTTCGAGTCGAACTGAATCGAGTGCACCGTGCGGAACTGGCTCGGCCCGCTGCCGGGCGTGCCCCACGACTTGACGTACTTGCCGGCCTTGTCGAACTTCGCCACGCGGCTGTTGCCGTAGCCGTCGGCGATGTAGATGTTGCCCTGCGAATCCCAGTCGAGGTCCGTCGGGCTGCCGAACGACTTGTCGTCGTTGCCGCGCACGCCCTTGGTCCCGATCGTCATCAGGAGCTTGCCGTCTGTCGTGTACTTCAGAATCGCGCCGGCGCGATCGACCACCCACACGTGGTTCTCGGCGTCGACGCGCACGCCGTGCGGATCGTCGATGACGTCCTTGCCCCACGAGCGCAGGTAGTTGCCTTCGGAATCGAACACGACCAGCGGGTCGATGTCGTCGTTGCGGTGCAGCACGTAGACGTTACTCTGGAGGTCGTTGGCCACCATCGACACCCGGCCGAAGTACCACCCCTTGGGCATCGGCTTCCACGCGCCCTCCTTGCCTCTCACCCCGACGGGCGCCTCTACGCCGAATCGCAGGTGGACCTTCACGCGCAGCAGTCCGCCCTCGTGAGCGTTCCACGCTTCGCTGACCCACCCCTGTTCCGGGGACTTCGAGGCCAGTCCAGATGGATGCGGGGGCTCTGCCCCGCGCGATCCGCCACCGCCGCCACGTCGCTGTTGCTGTGCCACGACGGCCACCGACGCAGCAAGGCAGATGAATAGTACGAGCTTCTTCATGGTCTCTTCCTCCAGCAGGCTTACACCAAATGGGATTTGCGGGCAGACGATAACACGATCGGCCTAAAGGCCGACACTACAATGTTTTAACTTTGGAGTTCAAACGAATCGCGAGAGCGACGCGGTCACCTGGCGCTCGCCGCGATGGGCGCGCCGCCACTGGACCATGATGGGCGTCTGGTAGGTACCCTCCACGACCGCCCCGCGGCCGTGGGCTTTCGTGTCGGACACGAGCAGATCGACGGAGCGCTTCATGCGGAGAAAGCGCGAAGCGGGAACGGCCAGCGCTTTCGACAGGACACGCTCGATGGCCGACTCGGCGAGGCCCAGCGTGTCGACGAGACGGTTCACCGCCCTGACCAGATCGTACTTGGCGTAGTCGAACGCCTTCGAGGGAACGGCGCGCGGGTCGTCCCACGCATGCTTGGCCTTCTGCGCCGCGAACCGCATCGGGTTCTTCAGGACTTCGGCGAGGTCGTACCGCATCAACAGCGTTTCGTACTCGTTCACGGTGAGGCTGGCGAACTGCTCGCCCGGGCCGAGGCTGAGACGAACGCGGCCCTTTTCGACACCGTGCTTCCTGAGGAGGTCGTCGATCTGATCGTACAGGCCGAGGCGCGAATCTTTCAGGTTCACGGCATCAACCGGGTGCGTCTTCGACACCGGCACGTGCAGCGTCGTCTTGGCGATTTCGATTTCGCTGTTGTACCCGACGAGCGTGGTCGTCCGCCGGCGTGGCTTTCCGGCGTTCACGCCATCGAGATCGATGAACGACACAGGGCCGGGACGCCGCGTGACGTACGACACGCACGCGCGCAATCCGCTGCCGATGAACGCGAGGTGCGAGTCCGCATTGGTCGGCTCGATTGGGCGTTGCTCTGCCGTCAACTCCGTGCGACGATCGAGATCGTCGTGCTGGTAGCCGGCGCCTGCCGGAAAGACCGTCGTGAACAGATCGATGTACGGCCGGACGGCGTGCGGTCCGGAGCCGAGACGAGTCGCGAAGCTCTGCGGGAGGTACCCGGCGGTCGTGTGCAGCGAGCAATAAAGACAGCGGTTGTATTGCTCGAAGACATCACCGTAAGTGGCTGCGGCTTGCGCCCGAACATCGATGACGTCGAGTCGGCCTCGTGGCGTGATGTCGAGACTAAGTTCGAGAGGTGGCACCGAGGCGACTACTGTAACATTTGGAGGCCCAAGTGCGCAAAAGGCTCGTACGGAAATTGCACAGATCCGGTGTGATGAATCGCGCAGGTACACGAATCGTTACACTTTTGCTGTGCCTCGCGGCTGTTGCCATCATGCGCTCGACACCGGTGGACGCTGACGAATCGTCCCCGAGCGAGCGCCTCACCGTGCGATCCCTCACCTATCAGGACGACGAAGGGGCGATTTTCGCGCTGCCAGGCGAGAAGATTCCGCTTGCCGTGAGCGCACCGCGAACGCGTCTTCACCGCGTTGACGCACCGCAGGGAGGGATCACGGCGGTCGGACCCAACCGCTGGACGTGGGAAGCGCCGGCGAGGCCTGGTGTGTACGAAATGAAGGTCAAAGATCCGGCGGGCGCCACCATCGCGAACCTCTCTGCGTTCGTCATGGTGCCGGCCGCGGCCGTACGCAACGGTGTCCTGAACAACTATCGCATCGGCTTCTACCCCGACACGCCGCTGAAGGGCAACCCGATGTACGTTCCACCGAAGGGATTTGTCGAAGTCACCCACGAGAACGAAGACGATAAGGTCTCCGAGAACTTCCGCATCAAGCAGTTCGTGGCGAAACAGGAAAGCGGCTTCCCGAAGTACGTGGTGCTCGACGAGCGGCTGGTGTTCCTGCTGGAAGCGATTGGACGCCATCTCGAGTCGCGCGGCTGGGATGCCGACGACATCGTCGTGATGAGCGGATATCGGACGCCGTTTTACAACAAGCTGCTCGACGACACCGCCTACAGCCTGCACCAGTGGGGGCGCGCGGCCGACATCTTCCTCGACAAGGATGGCAACGGCAGGATGGACGACCTCAACAAGGACCACGTCGTCTCGAAACAGGATGCAATCGATCTGGCGCAACTGCTCGAGTCGCTGGCCACGACGGCCGAGCTGAGCGGATTTATCGGCGGGGTCGGTATCTACGATTCGACGCCGGCCCACGGCCCCTTCGTGCACGTGGACACGAGGCCGTGGAGGGCCAGGTGGTAGGGAAATCTGAAAGTAGAAACTAAAATCTAGAAACTAAAATCTAGAATCTATTCCTCTTCCTTCTCCTTCTCCACTTCCTCGTCCTTCAGGGTCGCCTCGTCTTTCAGGTTCAGCTCGTCCTTCACGTTCAGATCGACATCCAGTCCGGTATCTTCCTCGTCCCGGAACCGGGCGTCCTCGTCGACGCTGAACATCCGGCCGCTGAGCCGCTCCTTGAGTGGACCGCGGGCTTTGCCTTCCTGGTTCCGGCTCTTCGCGAAGTTCGATCCACCGCGACCCTTGGGCGGCTTGTTCGGACCGAAGTTGCGGTTCCCATGGTCGCCGCGAGGCTGACGGTACGGACCACCGGCATCGCCCGGAGGCCCGCCTCCCATTGGCGGCCTGGGACCTCCACCCATCGGCGGCCGCGGTCCCGAGAAGCCTCCGGCGCCCATCGGCGGACGGGCCTCGCGCGGACGGGCCTCGCTGACCGACAAGGGCCGGCCCTTGAACGGCTGGCCGTGCAGCTGCTGAATCGCGCGCTCGGCAACCCCGCGATCGTCGTAGTCGACGAAGGCGAACCCACGAGGCCGTCCCGTGTCGCGATCGGTTGGAATGACGACCTGAAGCGGATCGCCGACCGTGCCGAAGTGCTGCCGGATATCGACGTCCGTTGCGCTGTACGGGAGATTTCCGACGAATAACCGCACTGACATAACCTGCTCATCGCCTCCTACGACTGCGGTGCCACGGCCTTCTTCTTAGCGCGCGTCTTGGCCTTGCGTGCCGGCGCGGGCGTGTTGCTGGACTCCAGCACGACGATCCGCGTCGAGAACCGGCGCGTTCCGTGCTCGTCGAACTCGATGACCGTGTGGTGTTCGTTCACGTCGACAATCGTGCCTGCGCCGTACTGTGCCTGCACAACGCGATCCCCTGCCGCATATCTGCGCATTAATGCCCTCCTGCCCGCTCGCTTCGACTACGCGACTGCAAATGAAACGTTCAAAGATTTTTCGATGGCTCGCAGCGCTGTCAGCTCTTCCGGGGCGATCAGCGTCAGCGCCCTTCCAACCGCCTCGGCACGTCCGGTGCGCCCGACACGGTGGACGTAGGTATCCACACTGCCCGGCACCTCGTAGTTCACGACGTGACCGATGCCCTCGATGTCGATGCCGCGCGCCGCGATATCGGTCGCGATGAGCGCCCGGAACCGGCCCGACTTGAACCCTTCCATCGCGGCCGAGCGTTCGGTCTGCGTCCGGTCCGCATGAAGCGCGGCGCACTTGATCCCGCTCGCCGACAATTGACGGGCGAGCTTGTCCGCTCCGCGTTTGGTTCGAACGAACACCAGGCTCGTCCCTTCCGTTCTTCTGAGGAACTTGCCCAGCCAGTCGGCCTTTTCGGCGCCCGGTACGAGCCGGCCGATGTGCTCGATCGTGCTCGCCAGCCCTTCGGTGCGGCCCACGCGAATCATCTTCGGCGACTGCATGATCTGGCTCGCCGACACTGCCACCTCGTCCGACATCGTGGCCGAGAAGAGGAGCGTCTGCCGTTTGGCCGGCAGCGACGCCACGATGCGGCGGACGCTCGGCCAGAATCCCATGTCGAGCATGCGGTCGGCTTCGTCGAGCACGAGCACGTCGAGAGCGTCGAACCGGGCGGCGTTGGTGCCCATGTGGTCCAGCAGGCGTCCCGGCGTCGCCACGACGATGTCGGCCGCGCCACGCAGGCCGCGCTCCTGCGGTCCCGCTTCGACCCCGCCGTAAACGGCCACGCTCGACAGGTTCGTGTGATAGGCGAGTCCCTGGAACTCGTCTTCAATCTGCACGGCAAGCTCTCGGGTCGGCGCCAGAATCAGTACGCGCGTACTCGTCCCTGACGCACCCAGCAGGCGTTGCATCAACGGGAGGAGGAATGCGAGCGTCTTGCCAGTTCCCGTCTGCGCGCAGGCGACGAGGTCGATGCCGGCGAGGACAGCGGGAAACACCGCGCTCTGGATGGGCATCGTCGTCTCGAACCCGCGCTCGGTCAGTGCGCGCTCGAGCCTCGTGTCGAGGCCGAGCGACGTAAAGGCCACAGGCGACGCATCATAGGGCGCCATCTCGAATTGAAGCGGCCGCGATGCCGCGATGACGTGGGTCGGTCGACCAACTGGTGGGCCACGGCGCGGGCGCCGGGGCCTACGGCCACGAGTTGAGCGATTTTGAACAGCTTTCGAGGGGTCTGAGAAATGCAAGATGGGCTGACTGTTTGAGGATGAAGCTTTTTTGAAGGCTTGATTGTCTCATAAACCGCGAAAATCCGCCAGCAACAGTCTAGAATACCGCCGGACTGTGGCCTATGCCTTAGCCTTCTTCGGCCTGCTCCTGGTTGGCGCCGGGTACCTCCTCGGCTTGCGGCAGGGGCGGATCCGCGAAGAGGCGCTCAAAGCGTCCCTCGACGATCGAGACCAGAAACTGACGCAGCTCGAAGGCGAGCTCGTCCGGCACACGGCCGTCGACCCGGAGACCGGGCTCCACACCCAGCAATACTTCCAGGAGTTTCTCGAGCGCGAGTGGCGCCGCGCGTCGCGCGAACGCCAGCCCGTCGCGGTCCTCATGATCGAGCTCGATCACTTTCGCGCCTTTCACGAGCGTCAGGGCCAGTCCGAAGCCGATGCCAGCCTGAAGCGGATCGCGGCGGCGCTCAAACCCCTCGTACACCGCCCGAGCGATGCCATTTCGAGGTACGGCGGTGCCGGAAAGTTCGGTGTCGTACTGGGCGGGACCGACGCCAAAGGCGCCATGGTGCTCGCCGAGCGCCTCCGCACCGCTGTCGAAGCGATGAAAGAACCGAACCCCGCTTCACCTGCCGGCGTGACGATGGCCACGCTGGGCGTCGCGTGCATGACGCCCGATCGCGATGGGGCCTGGCAGGAAATCGCGCTCATCGCCTCGGCGGAACGTGCGCTTTCGCAGGCGCGCGACGCGGGGCGCAACACCGTGGTGCTCGACACGGCCAGCGCGCCCATCCGTTCTTGACCAAAAGAACGACACTCGCCGTGCGCGCACGATTTATGCACATTCATGTGCATGGAATACTTGACCTTAGATTTTTTGCTCGGTTTTCTCCTCGCGGTCGCGCTGATGGTGGCGCTGTGGGTGCCTCTGTTCTTTTTTGACTACAAAGCCGAAAAGAAGCGTGGCACTATGCCTATTGGGTCGGGTGAAACGCCCCCGACACCTCCCCTCGACAAGGTACACCTCCGCTGAGGGCTTGTCGGCGCATGGTGCGCAGCGCGCAATTGGTACAACTCGACCGTCAGGTATCTGACACTGTGTCTATGCGTCAACGCCCTTATCTTTCGTTGCTGATGGCACTCCTCGCGGTGGCGTCCGTCGCCGCGCAGGATTCCGGAGTCATCGTTTTCAAGAGCAGCGTCGAGCAGGTTGCCGTCGCGGCGATCGTCCGCGACTCGCGCGGCCGGCTCGCGACCAATCTCAAGGCGAGCGATTTCGAAGTCATCGACGAAGGCCAGAAGCGCACGCTGACCAACGTCTGGTCCGAGCCGAGTCCCGCCAGCGTCGCGATCCTGATGGACGCCAGCGGAAGCATGGCGACCAAGATGGAACGGGCGCGGGAAACGGCGGATGCCCTGGTCGCCGGCCTCAAGCCCGGTGCCGACGAAGTGGCCATGTTTGCGTTCGACACGTCGCTGCAGGAAGTTCGGCCGTTCTCGTCGGCCTTCAGTGCGGGCGACAGCGCATGGACCGCCACGAAGCCCTACGGTGCCACCTCGTTGTGGGATGCCATTGCGGAAACCTCGCAGAAGATCTCCGATCGCCAGCGGCGCCGCGTGCTCGTGGTCATCACCGACGGTGTCGACTCGGCCAGCCGGATGAAGCCGGCCGATGTGTCGGGCATCGCCAGCGAGCTCGACGTGCCGGTCTACATGCTGGTCATCACTCACCTGGTCGACGATGACAGCGGCGAGCCGCAGCCGATTCGCGGCCCGCTTGCGGATTTGGCGGCATGGACGGGCGGCGACTCTTTCGCCGTGCGCGACAGTCTCGGCGCGCAGACCGTCACACGCCAGGTGCTGACCGAACTCCATCAGCAGTACATCCTCGCGTTCGAGCCGGGCAAGGCGCCGGGCTGGCACGCGCTGGTCGTCAGGGCGCGCAAACCAGGCCTCTTCGTTCGCGCGCGCAGCGGCTACATGGTCAAGTAACACCCCAACACTCACAATCAGGAGAACCACATGCGAGAGGTCGTCGGCACGGTTGTCGTGGCGTGCGTCATCGGCATGTCCGGATCGGGCTGTGCCAGCAAGCGGTTCGTGCGCGACTCGGTTGCCGAGGTCAACAAGAAGGTCGAAGCCGTCGGCCAGTCGCTCGAAGCCACACAGGAGCAGACGCGCGAGAACACGGCGCGCATCTCGCAGGTCGACCAGAAGGCCACGCAGGCGGGTGCCGCCGCACAGAGCGCGCAGAGCTCTGCCACCGCGGCAAGGGGCGCGGCCGCCGCCGCCGCTGCGGCGGCCGCCGCCGCCGCTGCAAAGGTGGCCGCGGTGGAAACCGCGTCGAAACGGCTGATCTTCCAGGTCGTGATCAGCGACGATCAGGGCAATTTCGAGCTCGGAGAGGCCGACCTTCCGGCGGATATGAAAAAGAAACTGGATGATCTGGCGGCCAAGCTGAAGGCGGATCCGGCGGGCAACTACATCGAGATCGAAGGGCACACCGATTCGACGGGCTCAACGGAGCTGAACGAGCGTCTGGGTCTCGCGCGGGCGGAAAACGTAAAGCGATATCTCTACGAGGCGTATCAGATTCCGCTGCACAAGATCAACGTCATCAGCTTTGGCGAATCGAAGCCGATCGCGCCCAACAACACGAAAGACGGACGCGCGCAGAACCGGCGTGTCGTCATCAAAGTGCTCGCGTAAGGTAGTTTTTGGCTTGCAGTTTTTAGTTTTTAGTTAGTTTCTAGTTTTTCGTTTTTCGTTTTCAGCTACCCTCCCAGCACGAGGCCGACCGTAAACCGCTGAAAGCCGATGCCACGCGATGTGCGCACCTGGAAATGGCGCAGGTCACCCCGCACGCCCACGAGGCGCGTGAACTTGAACATGACCCCGCCGCCGGCGCTGTAGCCGAAGTCGTTTTCTGAAATATTGGAAAAGATACCGCCTTCGTCCGATTTCATCCGGATGCGAATCAGGCCGAAACCAAAAATACCATAGGGCCGCACGTTGGCGATCGGAACAGCCACGAGGATGCTCGGCATCAGCGTGACGATGTCTCCGGTCCCGACGCCGTTCGCAGTCTCGAAGAAGTTTCTCGTTTGCGAAAACTCGAGCTCCGATCCGATGCCGTGTGCGCCCCCGCCGCCGATGGCGATGGCCCAGGTGCTCTTGGTCGAGGGCGCGTCACCGCCGAACACATTCCCCAGCGACGCGGTAAACATGGCCTGCGCCGCGGCCGATCCTTCCAGGGCAAGGCAGACAGCTATCGCCGCCACCGACAATTTTACGGTTCGCAAAGAGACCTCCGGGATCGATCGTGAGCGAGGGGCTTACAGAATAGCAGAATTGGCAGATTCGCAGATTCGCAGATTGTGAGATTCGAATCGGCAGATTGGCGGACTGCCGGATTGGTCGATTGCGCAGATCCGCGCTCAGGCCGAGGCTTCGGTCGCGATCATGTAGTTCATCTGACCCCACTGCGAGGGAGGCACACGGCGGCGGTCGCACCGGCGCCGGTTGCGGGGCGCAGCGTCCCCGGCCGACTGGCGCCGCTCGCCCAGGCGACGGTCCCAGATGATCTGCACGGTGGGATCGTCGGCGAAGGTGCGCGTCAGCAGCTCGAACGTGGCGAAGTGGCCACGCCGCACGATGACGAGTCTTGGGTCTACCACAGGCGTTGCGCTAGTTGACCTTCGCGCCCCACACGGCCTTCGACCGGCAGGTGTCTCCGGCCACGACCGTCATCAGTGTCTTCCCGCCACGAACGAATGACTTTCTCACGATGCCCTCCTGAATTGCGCCGGGCTTGCCCGGTGCGCCGTTATCGAGTCCGCTTCAACGATTTGATGAGGCCCTTGCCCGAATCCTTCTTCTGCTGCGCGACCTTCGCTTTGACGATGTCTCCCAGCAGTCCGGCATTGCCCCACACAATGTTGTCGTCGTCGTCGAGACTGTTGCCCCAGACGATGTTGTCGTCGTCGAGCGAGTTGCCCCACACGATGTTGTCGTCGAAGAGGTTGCCCCAGACGATGTTGTCGTCGTCGATGATGTTGCCCCAGACGATGTTGTCGTCGTCCAGCAGGCTGTTACCCCACACGATGTTGTTGCCCCACACGATGTTGTCGTCGTCGTGGCTGTTGCCCCAGACGATGTTGTCGTCATCGTTGGAGTTGCCCCACACGATGTTGTTGCCCCAGACGATGTTGTTGCCCCAGACGATGTTGTCGTCGTCGTCGAGCGCGTTGCCCCAGACGATGTTGTCGTCGTCGTTGGCGTTGCCCCAGACGATGTTGTCGTCGTCTTCGAGGCCTTCGCCCCAGACGATGTTGAGCGCCCACGACGGCCGCTGCTCTTCGACCACGCCGGCGCCGTGCGCGATGTAATTGCCCCAGAGCATGCGCTGCGCCCACTGATAGGTATCGCCGCCGATCGCGGAGCTCGGTTCGATCGCAGACGTCAACCACCCCTGGCCGACCGCGGCCGACGGGTTGATCGCCGCGGCGAGCGACAGCGCGCCTGGGGCGTTGATCGCACCCGCGCCCTGCGTCAGGACGTCGGCCTCAATCGTCCCGTCTGTCGCGTCTTTAACCGGGATCGACGGGTACTCGCAGCACCATCTTCAGCGCGTTCGGCGTGAGGCCGCTGTTGGCCTCGAGCACCAGCGCCGCGAGACCGCTGACGACACCGGCCGCCATGCTGGTGCCCTTCAGGCGCATGTAGTTGCCCGTGTTGCCGCGCTTCTCCTGGGCCGCACGCAACGTGCTGCCGACGGCCGCGACGGAGAGCAGGTTGTCGCCGGGCGCAGAAATGTCCGGCTTCGCGTAGCCGTCGTACCACGATGGGCCGCGCGAGCTGTACGCCGCGATGTGATCGTCCGCGCGCGTCACGGTGTCGTAGGTCTTCACCGCACCCACGGCGATGGCTGACGGCGCATTGCCGGGCGACGCAATGCCGGCATAACCCACCTGTCCGGTCTGGGGATTGGTGCCGAAGTTGCCGGCCGACAACACAACGGTGAGGCCGACCCGCGCGGCGTGTTCGACAGCCTGCACCATCGGATCGGTCGCAGCCGCTTCGAAAATCGGATGTCCCAGGGAAAGATTCAGGATGTTGATGCCCAGCAGGTCCTTGTTGACGATCGCAAACTCGATCGCGCGAATGACCGAATCGGCCGAGCCCTGCCCCTTGTCGTTCAGCACCTTGAGGCCGATCAGGCGGGCGCTCGGCGCCACGCCGACGTAGGTGCCGGCCGCGAGTCCGGCCACGTGGCTGCCGTGGCCGTATTCGTCGGTCGGGGAGGTGACGCGAACATCACCCTGCGTGAAGTCGTAGAACGCGGTAATTCGCGAACCGAAATCGATGCCGGCCTGAATGCCCGAATCGATGATCGCGATGCCAATCGACGACGGCTGCCCGCCGTCGACCATTCCGGTGGTGCCGTACGCAACGTTGTCGTAGGAGACGTTCGATGACTGCCGCACGGCGAGCGTGGCAAAGAAATTCGTCTGCAACTGCTGCGCAGCGAGCGCCTCGTTGAGGCGCGCGGAATCGTTGTCGTCGACGCTCGGGCCACCGGGCAGCGTGGCCCACGGCTGGGCCGCATCGTTCACCTGGTGCGCGGTGATCTTGTGATTGCCTGAAATAGAAGCGGTCGCCAGCGATGCAGCGAGGCTGTCGAGATCCTCGCAGCGCACTTCTGCGGTAATCGCGTCGAGGCCGGGAAATTCGCCCTTGACCTTGCGTCCCCCCTGCGCGAGCGATCGACGCACCGCTTCGCGGTAACCCGGTTTCGTCCTGATAATCACCGACCTGGTGCCCACGCAACCGCGCTCGACCGTCTGACGAAGCGACTTGTCGAGCTTCTCGCGACGCGGTTCTGCGGAGACTGGCGCACCAAGCGTGGCGACCACCGTGGCGACCGTAAGCAAGCGAGCTAAAGTCATGGCTGCCCGCTATAGAGCAAGTTCGCGTCCATCCCGCCGGTGATCACGTAACTGGCTGATTTGTAAAGATTTGGCCAGAACGGCCAAAACGCCGAGACATCCGGAACTGTGCCGGTTCGGCACATCAGGGCGTTGATTTGACGTGGGTTTCGGCGGCTAATTTGTTGAAAAGAGGGAAAATAGCCAGAATCTGTTCCACTTCGGCGCATTTGGACACACGATCTGGCGCGTTCCTGCACACGAAAATACAGATTCCGCGACGCTCGCCAATCAGGCGTTGGGATTGCTGCGTGCGCGCTTCACAAGTAGAATCAGGGCCGTCGCAGCGGTCTTCTCGCCGGCGGACACTCTGGAGGACACGATGCCTTTCGTGATTACGGATCCTTGCATTGAAACCAAAGACACGGCGTGTGTGGACGTATGTCCCGTCGATTGCATTCATCCCCGCAAAGACGAGCCTGAATTCGCGGCGATGAACATGCTCTATATCCATCCTGAGGAGTGCATCGATTGCGGTGCGTGCGTGCCGGCCTGCCCGGTCGCCGCGATCTACGACAGCCACGACTCGACGCCTTCGAGCCAGAAGGACCTCATCGAAGCCAACACGGTGTACCGCAACGGCGATGCCGATGCGATGGCGCAAGCCGAAGCGATCGTGCAGGCGCACGTCGCCGCACATCCTGAACTGATGGCGATTCCCGGCAAAGAGCGCGCGGCCGCACACAGCTAAATACCGAACCTGAAACGAGAATCTGAAATCTATAATCTGGAATCTGGGGTTACTCCCCGGGTTCCAGTTTCTAGATTCCAACCCCTTCCCCTTCTCTGTTGTAAAATCAGGGTTTGCCGTCGTGTGGTGAGTGTAGCTCAGTGGTAGAGCACCGGACTGTGGCTCCGGACGTCGCGGGTTCAATCCCCGTCACTCACCCCAGCCTTCGCTCTCCCTCGAGTACAGAGTCGAGCTACGGCTAGGCAGGCGAGTCGGGAAACTGCCACACGCGAAGGCTGGTCTCGCCGAAGCGCGAAGCGCGCAGGCGGACCTAAATCTGCAGCACCGCTCCTTCCTTCTTCGCCACGTACACAGTGGCCGTCAGATCGCCCATCACGTTCACAACCGTTCGCGTCATGTCGAGCAGACGATCGACGCCGATGATGATCGCGATGAGCTGTGTCGGAATGCCGACCATGGCGAGCACGCCCACGACGAATGGCAGCGAGCCGGCTGGCACGCCGGCCGTGCCGATACTGCCGAGCACCGCCAGGTAGACGATCATCAACTGTTGCGCGAGCGTGAGATCGACGCCCGCCAACTGCGCCAGAAAGAGCACCGTCACTCCTTCGTACAGTGCAGTCCCATTCTGGTTGGCCGTGGCGCCGACCGTCAGCACGAACGCGCCGATTTCCCGCGGCACGCCGAGATTCGATTCCGACACGCGCAGGGCGGTTGGCAGCGTGGCGTTCGACGAGCTCGTCGAGAACGCGGTAAGCATCACCGTGCGCGCGCGCCGGAAGAACTCGACGGGAGAGACGCCGGCCCCGAATTTGAGCGCGGCTCCGTAGACCACGAACAGGTGGAACGCCAGTCCGCCCAGCACCGTCACGACATACCAGCCGAGGCTGACGAGAAAGCCGAACCCGAAACGCGCGGTCATGGCGAACAGCAGGCACGCGACGCCGAGGGGCGCGACCTTCATGACGATGTCGATGATCTTCGCCACCACCTTGAATACGCCGTCGAGCAGCGCCATCACGGGCGCGGCGCTCTCGCGAGAGACGAGCGTCAGCGCCGCGCCGAACACGATCGAGAAAAACATGATGCCGATCATGTCGGGCGTCGAGCGGGCCATCGACTCGAGCGGGTTCGCGGGAACGAGCGAGCGCACAAACGACATCACGGGCGACTCGCTCGCGGCGCTGGTGGTGGCGGCCACCTGTTTGGACTGGGCGGCATATTCCGTCATCAGCAGATCGCGGGTCGCGGGATCGAGCCGCAGGCCCGGACGCACCGTGTTGGCCAGGAAGATGCCCAGAAAGACCGAAATCAGCGAAATGACCAGGCAGAACAGCACCGTCCGCAGGCCCACGCGTCCGAGGCGGCGCACGTCGCCGATGCCCGCGACGCCGACGATGAGCGACGAGACGACGAGCGGGACCACCGTCATCAGGAGCGATCGGAGAAACAGCTGGCCGACCGGTTCGGCCACGTTCGCGATGATCCACGCCAGCGACGGGGACCCGGGGCCGAGCACCGCGCGCGCGGTGCTGCCGAGCACGGCGCCGACGACCAGCCCAAGGAGGATGCGCACGTGCAGCGGAACGCGGCCGCGCGCGGCCGCGCGATCGTCGGTCTCGTCGTCGAGATCCGAAACGACTTCCCGTTCGAAAGGTTCCATCGTCTTTATTGTCTCGGTTTTCTTTTCAGCTGGCCGGCGGAATAATATGTCACCGGACGATGGACGAGACACTGAAAGATCGGCGCGCGCCGAATCAGCACGATCGCCGCGCCATTCCGCGAGGAGGCCGCCGGGCGAGCGACCTCCCCCATCCGATTACCTGCCCGAGCTGCGGCGAGATTCAGGAGGTCCAGGGCCTCCCCAACAGCCGTGCCGTGCGCTGGTGTCATTGCCGCGCGTGCGGCGAAGTCTGGCCCTGGTCTATGGATCTTTAGCTGGTAGCTGGTAGCTGGTAGCTGGTAGCTGGTAGGGTAGTAGCTGGTAGGTAGTAGCCGGTAGCAAAAGCAACTACCAACTACCAGCTACTAGCTACTAGCTACTAGCTACTAGCTACTAGCTACTAACTACAAACGACGAACAAGGAGTTTATGAGCACACCGCGTATTGGTTGGATTGGCACCGGCGTCATGGGGCTGTCGATGTGCGGCCACCTGATGGCCAAGGGCTACCCTGCGACGATTTACAGCCGGACGAAGTCGAAAGCACAGGGGCTGCTCGACAAGGGCGCCGCATGGGCCGACACGCCTGGCGGGGTCGCCGAGCGATCCGACATCACGTTCACGATCGTCGGGTTGCCGAACGACGTGCGCGAGGTCTACCAGAAAAAGGGCGGCATTCTCGATGCGGCACAGCCGGGCAGCATCATCGTGGACATGACGACGACCGAACCGAGCCTCGCGCGCGAAATCTACGAAACCGCGAAAGCCAGGAAGGTGTCGGCCATCGATGCGCCGGTATCGGGCGGCGATGTCGGCGCGAGGAACGCTACCCTCTCGATCATGGTCGGCGGCGACAAGGACGCCGTCGATCGCGTGATGCCGCTCTTCCAGGCGATGGGCAAGAACATCGTCTATCAGGGCGGCGCCGGCAACGGCCAGCATACGAAGATGTGCAATCAGCTCGTCCTCGCCGGCACGATCATCGGCGTGTGCGAAAGCCTGTTGTATGGCTACAAGGCCGGGCTCGATCTCGAGACGATGCTCAGCTCGATTACGAAAGGCGCGGCGCAGTGCTGGATTCTCGACAACCTGGCACCGAAGATGGTGAACCGGAATTTCGATCCGGGATTCTTCGTCGAGCACTTCGAGAAGGATCTGGGCATCGCGCTCGACGAGTCGCGAAGGATGGGGATTTCGATGCCGGGCCTCGCGCTGGTGCGCCAGTTCTACGTGGCGCTCAAATCACAGGGCCAC
This sequence comes from Vicinamibacterales bacterium, assembly GCA_963821395.1. Classification (GTDB taxonomy): domain Bacteria; phylum Acidobacteriota; class Vicinamibacteria; order Vicinamibacterales; family JAMQPK01; genus JAMQPK01. The sequence continues at coordinate 75,565 of CAWGDY010000029.1, forward strand.
GGCCGGCTGGGCTATCACTCGCTGCTGCTCGCGCTCGAACAGCTCTCGAACGTCAAACGGTAGGAACTGACGCACTATTCGCAGATTGGCAGATTCGCAGATTGGAAGATTCAACTTCAATCTGCGAATCTCCCAATCTACCAATCTGCGAATGGTGAATTACCCATTTCTCCTATCCCCAGCCCGTCGGTCGCGGCCGGCGCGGCGTTCGGGACCGTCGTACGGTAACTGCTGCTTGCGCCGTTCGGCGTTCCGGCGGTCGCGCTGGCGGCGTTCGCGTCCCGCCTGCGCTCCGGCAGTCGCCGACCGGGCGGCTTCCCGCTGCAGCCTGACCGTGCGCCGGCTGGGATCAAGAACCTCCATCAGTCCCTGCACGAGCACGATGGCCTGGGGGTTTTCGACGATTCGTTCCGGATCTTTCAGGTAATTGAGGGCGGCCAGGATATTTGACCGCTGCCACGGCGTCAGGTTCATACCTTATTTATATCGGCCGTTTTGCGATAGGCTTGAAATCCGAGGGCACCCGGCGTGGCGGATTCCCAGCACCCCGATATCGTCGAACGGCGTCAGCGATACATCGACCGGCAGCGCGAGATGCGTCCGGACACCGTAAACGTCCGGTTTCAGGGCTCAAAACCGGAAGGCGAAGGCCCGGCCAACCGCCACGGCATGCCGGCGGTGCCCGTGGGACAGCACCTTGTGAAAAACTGGCCAGTGCTCGACCTGGGCGAGCAGCCCGACGTGCCGCTCGACCGGTGGAAGCTGGAGATCGGCGGCCTGGTTGAAAATCCGGTCACGCTGAACTGGCAACAGTTCATGGACCTCCCCCAAGCCGAAGATGTCAGCGATTTTCACTGCGTCACCACCTGGAGCCGCCTCGACAACCACTGGAAGGGCGTGCGGTTCCGGACGATTGCGGAGCTCGTCGTCCCCAGTGCGCGCGCGATGTTCGTGCTCTGCACCGGGTACGACTTCATGCCCGGCACCTTCATCCCGTACACCGTCAACGTGCCGCTCGCCCGCGCCATCGAAGCCGACGTGCTGCTCGTCCATACGTGGGAAGGGCGGCCGCTGCCGCGCGAACATGGCGGCCCGGTGCGGATAATCACGCCCAAGCTGTACGCGTGGAAGGGCGCGAAGTGGATACGGAAGATCGAGTTCCTCGCCGAAGACAAGAAAGGGTTTTGGGAAGAGCGCGGGTACTCGAACACCGCGGAACCATGGTTCAACGATCGCTACAGCTACTGACTCATGGCGACCGTGCAGTGGCGGAGCGACATGCGAACCGTGCGTCCGATGCTCGCCACCCTCGAGGACGCTCCGCTCGAGGTTGACGGTCTCGTCTACGAACCCAAATACGACGGCATCCGCGCGCTCGTGGAGATCACGCCGGGCCGGCCGCCATCGGTGCGCCTCTGGTCGCGCCTGGGCAACGAGAAGACCGCGCAGTTTCCCGATCTGGTCGCCGCGCTCGCCGAATTCGCAAGGGCGCGGAAAAAACCGCTCGTCCTCGATGGCGAGATCGTGGCGCTCGACGAGCACGGCGATCCGGCCGGATTTCAACGCCTGCAGAACCGCATACACCTGACCGAATCGCACAGTCGCTCCGCTGCCGGGCGTGTCGCGTTCATTGCGTTCGACATCCTCCGCGATGGCGACGAGGACATGCGGCCGCTCCCCTTCACGGCGCGCCGATCCAGGCTTGAGCGCGTGTTCCCGCCTTCGCCAAGGCTACGGCGGGTCTCGCCAAAGCTCGCAGGAATCACGCGAGCGGCGGCGGACCGGAACCCGGGCTCGCCGATCCTGCGGCGAAGCGACGTCGTCCACGACGATGCCCGCGCCCTCTATCAGCAGGCCCTCGAACGAGGATGGGAAGGCCTGATCGCGAAAGACAGCCAGTCGGTGTATCACACCGGCAAACGGACGAGGGACTGGCGGAAGCTGAAACTCGTCAAGGAGCAGGAGTTCGTCGTCGGCGGATGGACCGAGGCACGCACGACGGGCCGCCCCTTTGGCGCGCTGCTCGTCGGCTACTACGACGCCGGCGCGTTGATGTATGCCGGGCACACGGGCAGCGGATTCAACCAGCGCGAGCTCGAGCGGGTGATCCGTTTGCTGAAATCGCTGGAAACGTCCACCTCGCCTTTTTCCACACGGCCACGCACCAACGAACGAGCGCACTGGACGAAGCCGTCGCTCGTCGCGCAATTGAAATTCACCGAATGGACCGATGACGGGATGCTCCGTCACCCGATCTATCTGGGCTTGAGAGACGACGTGAAGCCGGGCACGGTGAGACGCGAAGATCTGGGTGCGAGGGGTGCGAGGGGTGGAGTTGGGTGCGTCAGGTGCGATATCGATCGCGAAGCTGGTCGAAAGCTCCGGCCAGAACAAGGATCTTCTGCTCAGCCAGGCTGCGATGCTGAGCGAGTTTGCCGACACCTATGCGGCGCAGGGCGACACCGCGAAACGGGACAAGTCGGCGCGGAAGTCGCTCGCCATTGTCGAGCAGCTCAGCAAGAGCGATCCGAGCAATGTTGTGCTCCAGGGAGACCTCGCCATCGCATACGAAAAAGTGGGGAGCATGCTCTGGCAAGCCGGTGATCTCGACAAGGCGTTGGAAAACTACCGCGCCTCGCAGGCGGTCTTCGAACGTGTGGCGAAGGCGGAGCCGAAAAATTTGGTCTGGCCGCGTGCGGTCAGTACCACCTACGAAAGGCTAGGCGACGTGCTCATGGCCAAGGGCGACGTTGGACAAGCACTCAATAACTATGAGGCTTCCTTCGAGCTCGCCAAGCACGTTGCGGCCGCCGTTCCTGAGAACAGCGACCTGCAACGGGACCTCGCCTATGCCCATGCCAAAGTCGGCGATGCGCATCGCGCAGCTGGGGATCTCAAATCCGCGCTCAAGTGGCACGAGGAGGCTAACGCGATCTTCGATCGGCTGGCGAAAGCCAACCCGTCGAATACCGGCTGGGCGCGCGACCTCAGCGTCTCGGATGGAGAGAATCGGCGACCTCAATGTGGCGAAAGGCGATCTGCCCACGGCGCTCGAAAGCTACAAGGCTTCGCAGGCAATTCTCGACCGTATGACGAAGGTCGACCCTGGCAATGCGGTCTGGCAGAGCGACCTCAGTGTCGCCAATGAACGGGTCGGCGATGTGTTGCTCGACCAAAAAGATCTTCCTGCTGCACTCGAGAGCTATCGAACAGCGCTTGCCATTGGCGAGCGCGCCGCGAAGACCGATCCCAAGAATGGCCGTTGGCAGCGAAACCTCGCAATCTCGCATACAAAAATCGGCGACGTACTTCTGAAGGAGAGCAGATTTCCCGACGCTCTCGCGAGCTACGAGGCGGCTGAGGTTATCCTTGAACCTCTGACGAAATCGGATCCCACCAATGCCGAGTGGCAGCGCGACCTCGCAAGCACGACGGAGAGGGCAGGCATTGCGCTCGCGGGCGAAGGAGATCTTTCCGCGGCGCTGAAGCGATACCAGGGGTCGCTTCAGATCAAGGCGCGGCTCGCGCAATCGGACCCGCAAAATGCCAAGTGGCAAAATGACCTTGCCTTCACCTACGCCAAATTGGCGGATGCCTTGAGCCAAAACGGCCAGCCGGCCGAAGCAAGGGAAGCCCTTGTTACCGGCCGTGATATCCTGGTCACGCTCACCACGAAATATCCGGACTGGGAAGAGTGGAAACAGAATCTCTCGTGGTTCGACGCGCAGCTCGCCAACAAGGCGCCGTAGCCGAGCCGGCGTTCGGCCTCAGCAGGTTTTACGCCTCGTTCCTGTCAAGCCGCTTCAGCATCGATGACGAGACAGGCGTCTGTCACCGGACTGACCCTCTCAGCACCGCCAACGGTTACGCGATAGGCACCCGGCGTAAGCGTGACATGCGCGCGCGCATAGCCGTCGTCACTTGTCGCAAGCGGCGCCCGGACGACCAATTTATTTGTCGGCGCATCGAAAACATGGACCTCAAGCGGCACCGGCTTGGAGGGTTTGGCCACGATCTCCACAGGACCCGCGCCGTAAACGTCTTGCAAATCGAGTCCAAGCGTCACTTGATCCGCCACCACGGCTTCGAAGTCGCCGAGGTCGATCTGGCTCCCCGCGAGCACTCCGCCCACTTGCGTGAGCACCGGAGCGAAGTTTTGCAAGGAAGCATGCGCTTCCGCGGCAAACATTTCGCGGCCCTGATTGCTAAGTTCAAGAGGGGTTGCGGAGACGCGGGGAACGACGCTGTCGCCTCCGAGTTCCTTGCCTTCTAGTTTTTGACTAAGCTCGAGCTTGTCGTTGCGCAACACCGCCGAGACGAAAGTCGGTTGCTCGACACCGACCACGGGGAAGATCTTGTAGCCGTCCCTCTGGTAGGCTTCGTCCTTGGCGTTGCGTTGTTGGGCTTCGGTAATCTCACGGTGGAAAGCCAGCGCCTTGGCAGCGCGGGCCGCGTCGATATTGGGCAGCCCCAAGGTCTCGCCCACCCTGACGACAGCGCCGTCACCCTTGTCGATACATTTGAAGGTCGGCAGCAATTGGTAGATGGCCGTGAAGCTCCTCACGGTCTCGGAAAGATCGACCTTCAAAGGCCCGATCCCTTTCGCGTAGCCATTGGCGAGATATCCCACGGCATTGAGCGAGCCCCGGTAGGGCGTGCCGAACGTGATCAATGAGCGCGTATCGCGCCAGCCCTCGAGCACTTCCAGGAAATAGCGGGCAACGATGCCGCCCATGGAATGACCGATCAGCACGAGCTTGGCGTTATCGTTGCCCGACGACGTTCGCCAAGCCTTCAGCCAGCCTCGCGCGGCTTCGCCCAGGCGCCGCCCCGACACTCGATTGTCGCGGCGCCAATCATAGGGGAAGTCGAAATAGTTCTTGTTCTCCTCAAGGCCGGAACGCTGTAGCAAGCTCGCCTTGGTCGCAGCATACCCGTCGATCTTCCACAGACCGGGAATGATGTGCAGATCGGGAATGAGCCGCGTGGCCGTGATGCCGTCGCCAAGATCGTCGACCGACGGGTCGTCGTTCTCAAGCTTGAGCTGGCGTATTGTGTTGCCGAGGGAGCTCGCCGCGCCCCACAAGGTCCCCGCTGAAAGGCCCCAGATCTCCTTGCCGTTCTTTGCCAGAGCGCCTGCCGCTAACTCCCGGCAGGAGGACAACGACATCCGGAAACCGGTCCATGTTTCACTCCCACGCAAAACTATGCGGGCCGGCTCGAGGCCATGACGCCCGGCAGGCCTCTTTACCGCGACCACCAGCGTCGCACGCTGAACGCCTCGGGCTGCTGTACTCCCTCCTCGGTGCGCTTGGCTGGTTGCTCAGCGACAATTCTCGAGAAAAATTCCGGGGCGGCATAGCCAAGGGCGAGAGCTTGGGTGGTGGTCGCCGGGTCACCGAAGACAACCGCGAGCCCGCCAAGCGCGACCAGCACCAGCAGCCCGAGCCAGAAGTTCCAATGCTTGAAATAGTCGGCAATGCTGGTGTCATAACGCGACTTGGCGAAGCGGATGAGATCGGGAATGACGCCGCCCGCGCATCCGACAAGCAACAGTTTCGATGTCTGGTGACATCTGCGCCTCCCCACTCAGCGTGTGCGGTGCACGCGCGACCGATCGATTCTGCTCATTCACGCCGAAGGCAACGCTGCGAGACCCCTCTCAAACAGCAGCGCCTCGCGCTCGCGCCGTTTCTGCAAGCCTTTCATATCCGGCCACAGCCGCTTCATCGAGCGGAACTCATCGGGAATGTCACCGAACGCCTTCGCCGCCATATGCGCCTTGATATTCCGCATTTCCCGATAGCGGGCACCGTCCTTGCCGAATGAAGCGCCTCGGTTATAGGTCAACGACACGAGCGCGCCGAGGCAATCCGGTCCGATCATGCTGGTGTTGCTCAAGTTGCGCTCGACCAGTCCAACCCAGCGAGGGAGCACCTTCTCGCGGTGAACCGTGATCGCGGCCTGCCAAGGCACGTCGACAGTCGCCTGAAGCCGATTGGCGACGGTATTCGCGGCCGCGCCGGTTACCCCCAGCGCAGCTTCAAGGGCGGTGATCATGGGATCGGGAATGGCCCCGCCCCAATCGGCCCGAAGTTGCGGCTTGGAGGCATAGCCGACGTCGTAGCCGATGCCGATAGTGACGCCAGACTGGCCCTTGGGCCAAACCGGCTTGCGATATTTCTTAGTATAGGTCTGCTCGCCTGTGACTTCGAACTCGACGATGAGGTCGAAGGCCTCGCCTGAGATCGGGGTGGCTGACGGAGCTCCGCCAGGTTGGACCGTTTCGAGGGTCCCTTCGTCGGCGAGAAACTCGTGCAGCCATTCCAGCGCCTCGCGGTCCGATCGAACCTGTTCGAGTTCCGCCTCGCTAAGAGTGATATCTGTGGCGGCATCTCCGTCCAAGGTTACGCTCCGTCGTTGTCCGGGTTTTCGCCGTCAACCTACTTCAACCGGTCTTACACTTTATGAGTGTATGTTACCTCACTTATGGTGGCTTTGAAATGATCGTCGAGGCCTGAGAGAGTGTGACCGATCCTCGTCGCGGACTTTCTAATGTCATTAGCGGACATCCCTCATGGGCCAAGGCTGAGGGAAGCCTAATGCAGGTTCGGAGAGCGGGGATAAGTGGCGAGGAGTGGGGTCGACTCGTAGCATGGGCACCGACCCCAAAGAAAGTCTTGGGGACTCGCCCGAGGCATCGTGCACAGACGTGACCGGGTCAAGCGGCCTCTCGCGTCACCGTGGGGGCGAGTTTTTTGATTTTTTCTTCAAGCTCGACAGCGTTCTTGTCCAGCTGAGCTTCGGATTTTACAATCACCTGCGAAACGCGAGCGACGCAACGCGACAAGAATTCGATGTTGATCAGACGAAGCGCGTCAAACGCGGTCCGAAATCTCTCCACGTTTGCGCCCTGCAGCCCCTGATCGTTCACGACTTTTCCCTCGGACGATAGCCCAAGAGAGCCGTACAGCTCGCTCTTCAGGAATGGCCAATAGCCGATTATTTTGCGTATGCGGTTGCCTTCGGTTTCGTCGAAGGAGCCAATGAGGTCCTCGGTGTTGAAATTTCCACGCGCCAGGGACTTCTCCTTCCAGGTTAGCGATAACACGGGGTATTTCATCGATACGAGATGAGCGCTCCTCTTCCGTTAGCTGCACAAAATCGTTGGGAAACTTCTGCACCAGCTCGTAGCGAAAGCGGAATGCCATTCTGATGCTGGTCAACAGGGAATGGAGCCCATTCGGCAATCCTAAGGTCGGCCCGCCAACCTCGTCGATGACAAGAAATTCGCAGCAATAGCTGCCGTCGCCGGTGCTACGCGCCGCATACAACAAAAACCGGAAGCGTCTGCCGCCTGGACCAATTAGAACCGTTTGCGGCGCAGCGAACGTTTGCTCGCGTGCCCCGAGGATGATCTCGGTCGTTTCATCGATCCACTTGGCTGCGAAAGCCTTTTGCCGTCCGGGCAAATTGCGGGTGGCGGCGGCAGCAATCTCCGCCCATCGAGTCGAGCGCCTGCCGATGCCAAAGACGAGAAGTCATCACCGATTCATCGGCGGACAACACCGCATCCGCCGGAATCGCTTTCATTGCACCGAAACCGTTATCGGCTGCGGTGAAGTAAACTCGCGGGAAGTTCACGAAATGCGAAACCTTGCCAAACAACTTCTCCGATATCGAATCGATACCGTTGCGCACCTCGACGGCGTCAAAATTGACACGATTGCGGCCGTAAATGTCTAGCAGGTCCTGAATCAGCTGTTCCTTGTCGGTTACCAGTTGCAGGTGACTGAGCGGCTCTGGCGGAGCCACGTTGGGCCGGACCAAGCAATAGATAGATCGCTTCTCGCCCTTGCCTTGCGTCAAGGCTGCGAAATAGCCGGCTTCATAGAAACACCAGGACCAGTCTTCGTAAGGAGCCCCATAGATGAGGAACAGGCTCTCAGAGTTTGCCAGATGCTTCTCGAGCACCACGCGCCATTCATCCCCGCGCGGTATGTCTTCTGAAATGAGGACCTGGATCTTTCCGCCCGAGGTCTCTTGGATCATGTTCTTGAGCTGCCTGACCAATTCGCCGTATTCGGCGCGGTGGCTGATGAAAATGGTGCCGGGGGTCATGTGAAGCACTCCCCTACTATCGCCAGATCGCCAAGACGGTTGTGCGTCAAATGAGTCCGGGCGATTACATGGCGCGGTCAAAAATCAGACGCCCGCCAGTAATTTGAACGCCAAGGCATCGTACTGAGCGGGACATCGGGACTCTCGTTTGCAGTCTCGATCGCTCAAGACCATCTCGAGCTGTAGGGGATTCTGCACCATCGCGCGAACTTGCGCTGTGGCATTTGTCACGCGGGAGAACCCCGCCAAGGCCGGCAGGCCGGCCGTACCGTTGCACTTTTTCATCCTGAGCTGCTGAGAGCGGTTCTTTCCCTCGGCCTTGCTCCACGGTGGGTATCGACCAACACCGTCGAGTTCGATTGCTTCGATTGCCGTTGAACAGGGCGCATCAACTATGCAATCATTGGTTGCGTTAGCAATGGTATCGGGACGTGAAGTAGGAGCGCGTTCACGCTCGTGATCGTCGTTCCCGAGGAAGTGCCGGAGGCGGCGCCGGGACGCGTGCCATTCGCTGCCCACATGCCCGCCGAAACAGACGGCTCGGAGGCTGCTAGCGAAACGGTATTGATGGTTGGCTCGCAGGGCAAGCGCGTTGCGCGTCTGCTTCACTCGGTCTTTCCCACGTCCGTCGTGCTCGCCGCACTCAAGCCCCTAGGGAGGAGGCAGTGATGCAGGAAGAGAGCTTGAACCGCCTGGAGGCCATGCGTGCAAGACGGCCTGGAATGCTCGCTGCTGCAGCGAAAGCCGTGGCAGAGGGCCGGATCGATCCAAAAAAATTCGGCCTGACAAAGAAGAAAGTTGAGGATGCGGCCAACGCCCGTGCCGGCCAGCTCGAATCAATCCAGCTTGAATCAGCAGCGGCGACGCCAATGGCAGGGCTCGAGGCGATCGTCAAACTGACCGGACGGCCGCCGCTTCTGGTCCAGAACAACGCCGTGGTGCTCGAGCCACTGGACGATTTTCCCGACCGGCACCGATGCCAAGATCAAGAACGTCGAGCCGTTTTTGCTGTCGGTCGGGCGTGTCGAATTCATCAACCACAGCATGGCGTGGGGCGGCACCGCCTGGGTGGTCGACAAGAAACCCGACGGCCATGTCATGCTGACCAACCGCCACGTTGCCAAACTGGTCGCCAAGCGCAACGCCGACGGCCACGGCGTGTTCATCCGTTCGCCGATCAATGGCGTCAAGTACGGGGCGCAGGTCGATTTCAACGAAGAAGTGGGCGCCAAAGCCCAGGAGCGCGCGCGTCGCGAGGCCGTCGAGATCGTCTACCTCGCCGACGACGTCGGCGCCGATATGGCACTGCTCAAGGTCAAGAAAGTGGACGATGGCAACTGGTCGATGCCCGACCCAATTCCGCTCGCGGAGAAGGAGGCGGCCGACAAGGAACTCGTCGCATCGTCGGTTATCCCGCCTACGATTCCCGGAACGACGCCAACGCGATGGATCGCTATTTCCGCGATCTCTATGACGTCAAGCGTTTTGCGCCGGGGCGGATCATGAAAGGCGCGGCAGATAGCGTGCTGAGCCACGACTGCACGTCGCTGGGCGGAAATTCCGGCTCGTCGCTGATGAGTCTCGATCAAAGAAGGCAGTCGGGCTGCATTTTGCGGGGGTCTACGGGGTCAGAACAGCGCGGTCAGCGTCACGACGATCAAGAAACTGCTTGCGGGCACGCTGGTGTCGATCGGGAAACCGGGGTCGAACCCCCACTGCAACGGAAGCGGTCGCCGACGGTTTGCACACGCCCGATGATCTCGCCGATCGCGGCGGATTCGATCCCACATTTCTCGGCTGGCAAGCCTCGCCACGCCATGGCCGAAATTCCCGCGCACATTGAGCAGGATCTCGCCAAGCCATCGGACGCCACCAGCGAGCCGTCAACACGAATTGCGCTACACGCATTTCGGCGTGAAGTTCTCGACCGCGTTCAAGCTGCCGGTGCTGACGGCCGTCAATATCGACGGCGAGAACTCGACGCGCATCAAGCGCGGCCGCGACAAATGGTTCTTCGACGGTCGCATCGACAAGAACTTCCAGCACGGCCAGAAGGCCTACAAGGACGAGGAGATCGACCGCGGTCACATGGTGCGTCGTGAGGATCCCAACTGGGGCGATGATGCCCCCCAGGCGGACGACGACACGTTCCACTACACAAACGCCGCCCCGCAGCATTCGCGGCTGAACCAGGGCAAGCAGCTATGGCAGGGGCTGGAGAACTACATCCTCGACAGCGCGCGCACCCACGGCTTCAAGGCTTGCGTGTTCACCGCTCCGGTGTTCACCGACGACGATCCGATCGCTCGAGGAGGAGAATGTCCGCGTGCCGCTGGAGTTCTGGAAGGTGGTCGTCATGGAGGACAGCGAACGCAACAAGCTCCACGCGACAGCCTACCTCCTGAGCCAGGGTCAGATGATCCGCAAGCTGTTGGAAGATCGCGATCGCTCGGAAGCGGTCGAGGGCTTCGTTCTCGGGCCTATCGCACCTTCCAGATCTCGCTCACGGATCTGGAGGACGCGACCGGTTACGATTTCGGTGCATTGAAGGACGCCGACCCCTTGGGCCAGTCGAACACCGGAGGGCCAGGAAGCGGCCGCAGCGAACGTCCCCGTCGTGCTTCCGCTTGAGACCTTTGGCGACGTGGTGCTCTGAGGCCTGTGGAAGCAGATGCGCAGCATGGCCTAGACTTTTGGACCCATTCCGCAAAGGCCACAACACCATGCCGGGGCTCATGGGCTGGTCGACCTCGGCCCTGTCGCCCGGCAGAATGCTCGCTCCACCAACGCGGAGCTTGATCCGACTTCACCTTGTCTTGCCCAGAAGCGCGACCTGAGTTTCCTCACCTCACTCTATGCTCGAACTATTTGAGATCACACTTTTTGAGGGTATCGGTATGATCTGTAAGTCGCGCTGTACGTGATGAATTGATATTCACCAGGTGTAACAAGTCCCCAAGACGCCCTTGCGGCAACGGTCGGTGCCGCCGAGGTCAGTGAGCCCAAACGCAGCTTCGCCTCACGCCTATTCGGCTACGACGTCTTTCTCTCCTCTTCGCTCTCGGGCCTCCGCCGCGAGGGACGCATAGCTATGCCTCGGATCTTGCGCGGCGCCTGCGCGAGCGTGACTTAAGTGTGTTCTTTCAGCGAGGACGAAGCACCGCCCGGCGAGGTGCTCGACAGCTCTCTTCAGAAGGCTCTCTTGCGCTCGAAGACCCTCGTCGTCGTCGCCAATCGCGGTACTCTGCAAGACCCCCGCTGGGTGCGTAAAGAAGTCGAGGATTTTCGCACGCACCGCTCCAAGCGTCCGGTCATTGCCATCAATGTAGGCCGAGCCCTTGAAGATGAGAGCCTAGCTGAAGGCACTCAGCAATGGCTTGGCCATGAAGGTAAGATCTGGCTCGACGAAACCGAAGAGGCGGTCGCGAAAGGGATCGCGAGCGACCAGCTCGTCAAGCGGCTCGCCACAGCGCCGAAGCGGGTTAAGACGAATGTCAAATGGCGATGGGTTGTAGGTTGCGTTATGGTTGTTCTCGCAACCTTAGCGATCGGGCTGGGAATTTTCGCGAAGGTGGCGAGAGATCGCGCGCAAATTGCACTCTCACGCCAATTGGCTGCCCAATCAACAGCAGAGCTGATGCACGACCGGCAAACAAGCTTACTATTGGCAATTCAAGCCAATCGTGCCGCCCGCACTTACCAAGCGGATGAGGCTCTGGCGAATGCCGCCCTCGCATATCCGCATCGCGATGCCTTGGGTAGGAGCGGCGGGCCTTTGTGGGCTTTGGCCCTTAGTCCGGACGGACGACTGGTGGTCACTGCCTCCAAGGACGGGTCCGTGCAGTGTTGGGCGGTGGGTACGGGCGAACTGCTTGCCAACTTGAGTGATGCTCGAGGCCCTCTGTACGAATTGTCATTCAGCCCAGACGGTGCGTTGATCCTCGGCACAGGCGAAGGATTTATTCGAGTTTGGAACACCGACAAACTCGTACCGGTCGAGTCAGACCTCAACAGAATAAGCGATGTCTCAAGCGCCAGATTTAGCCCCAGCGGGAAATTTATCGTGACCGGACTTCAGGACGGAACGGCATCGGTGTGGGAGTTGCACAGTGGAAGAAGGATAGTCGAAGTGCGCGCTCACCTTGAGCGATTGACGGTGGCCGGCCCTGCATTCAGTCCCGATGAAGCCTCCATTGTAACCGCGGGCGCGGATGGCATCGCGCGGATATGGAGCATACCGTCAGGAAAATTGGTTGCCGAATTGAAAGGTCATACGCACCGCTTGTTAAGCGCCGAGTTCAGCCCGGATGGGTACCACGTTGTCACGGCAGCGAGTCCGTTCCCAGTCAATGCGGAAGTAGCGTCTGAGGAGCGCCGTAGCGCAAGCGGACCTCTGACCGGGGTGGACAACACGGTGCGCATTTGGGACCTGAACAACACCAGAGAAATGGCCTCTATCCACAACTTTGTAATCGAGAGGGCGGTCTTCGCGCCCGGCGGGAAAGTCGTGGCAGTGAACCTGAGCGGGGGAACGATGTTCTACAACTTGGCTGGCGAGAGGATTGGAGATGGAGTTGACGGACGGCTCGCTTCGTTCAGTTTTGACGGAAGTCTCTTTGCCACGATTGAAGGTAATGAGACAGTGCGCATCCGGCGGATGGCCGACTATGAAGCCGTCGCTGTTTTCCCAGGGCAATTTGGCCTATTCAGCCAGGATCGCAGACGGCTTCTTACAGCTAGCCCAGCCGGCTCAGTATTCATTTGGAACCTGGATCAGGATCTTGGTTCCGAGGGATTGCGTCAGTCGAGTAAGGAGTTTCTCAGCGCGTCCTTCAGCCACAATGGCGCGATGATTGCCACAATAGACAAAGATGGGATGGCGCAACTGTGGGACGGGAACAGCGGCGCTGAAGTGACGTCCATAAAGGCGCCGGACTTGTCCAGCCAACGAATCCATGAAGCTTCTTTTGGGAACGATGACCTGCTCTTGACGCTGGATCTCGATGGCCAAGCCCTTGTGCGGAACCTAACAAGCGGCAAAATTTCTCGGTTCGATTTTCCCTTCCCCATTGAGCAGGCCGAATTCAGTCCTGATGGAAGCAGAGTGCTGACGCGATCTAAAAACGAAACAGGATCTCCATGTAACCTGCAACTTTGGAGCTCTGATACGGGCAGCAAGGTGGCCGAGATATGCTTAATGAGCGAACGACTACCATACGCACGGTTTGGCTCGGATGGCGCCTGGATTGAGACCCACACAGCGTCTGGCGCGCAGATCTGGCATGGTCACGACGGCCACCGCATAGCGGAGTTTCCAGGTGATGACACCTACATCAGGGGGTCAAACAGCAAGTGGGTGATTACAGGCAAGCCCGGTAAGTCCGTTTCAATGTGGGATGCGCGCACAGGTAGACAGGTTCGCGAACTCAGTGTCTTCGCGCGGGCCGACATGACCAGCACAGGCACAGAGGCGATGTTCAGTCCCGATGGGAGCCTTGTCGTAACCTTGGGAGAACCAATTCGAATCTGGGATGCAGCTACCGGGGAAAAAATGGCAGACATCGCGGGGGCTCGCCGTGCCACTTTCAGCCCCGATGGGCAGATGGTGGCTACTAGCTGCGACGGAGGGATTTGCGCGAGTATCCCGCTTAACGACATATGGGATGCTCGTACTGGCAGGATTCTTGCGAAACTGGAACCCGGCCTGGGCGGGACCGTCGCCTTCAGTATGGATGGAAAATGGCTGGTCGGGACCGGCCGTAATGAAGTGGGCTTGTGGGAGGTTAGACCGGACAAGTCGTGAGACGACTAGGAGTTCAACAGAAGTTTTGTCGGCTCGCTTTGCTCCTAACGCCAGGTGGCTCGTGTTGACCCTCGGTTCAGAGAGCGGGGACAATCGCGTGCAGCTTTATCCATGGGACGCTTTGCCCCAACTGACGAGCTTATTCGTTTGGCGAGCACGCTCGTCTTAAGGGAACTTCTACCCAATTGATTTGTTTCGTTACGGAATCGATCAAAGTAGCAATTAGCTTGCCCCCCAACATCTGGGGATCGACGGCATTGTCGTAGATGAGCAGGATGCCCTCTCCTTCGTGACGCAGCCGCTCGATCGCGATTGCGAGCGCCGGTTCCTCCTTCTCGTCCGCTGCCACCCAGCCAAGCCGCACGCTAAGCGCACACTGCGCCGCGCCTCATCGAGAGTTCAGCGCGTTGGCGATTCCGCCATACGTTCCCGGCGTCGGCTTCGTCCGCGCACCGACGCTTCATCACCCCAATTGTTCTGAACCTTCGACCTCGTATAGACCCGAAGGAATAAGCCCCGGTCCTTTGGAGAGACCGCGGCTAGTGGAGGACTTAGCTTGGGTTTGGGAAACTCCGGCGTTTGATAAAGCTCGTTTGTGTCATTGTAATTACCGTTTGATGACGCCGACCGAGAACCCGGCGCTCCGGAAGCCTACTTTCGACCAACGCGACCATTTCACGGCGCCGCCGAAAGCGACGTGAGCCGATCGAACGCCAACTGCAGACCGTCCCTCACCGTTACATCCTGCGTTTGAGCAACGATGGCAGCTAAGTCATCGATGGTAGTTTTCAGCTGCCATTTGGCTGCCCCCTCTGCGAGAACTTGATACAAAGTTCCCCGACGGCGTTCAGATCGCCCTCAAAAAATGCCAGACCCATTAAAGTCGGACGCGTCCATTCGTCATCGGCTCCGCGGCTGATAGCGCGCTGGCATGCAAGTCGAGCGACAGTCGCAGCAGACCGTGCCCGTTCTTCGTCACCGTATCGACGACGGTAGCGATAGAGCTGAGGCAGGTTACAAGACGGAAAGTAGTCGTTGAGGTCGAGCATCATGCCGCGCTCATAGTGCTCGATAGCCTTGGCAAGGTGGCGTAACTTGTGGGCAGGATTTGGCTGCCCGGTACAGGCGCTTGTAACGGCCGCCGAGTAAACCCTGGCGCTCGGAAGTATCCCCACTGGTTTGGATTAGCTCTTCAAGCGCTCCAATCGCATCCAAGTGGTTGCCGGTCATCGACTGGGCAAGGCAACGCTGCTCTCGCATTATGGGAAGATCGCGGATCGCCGGCGGCAAACGTTCGATATAGGCTAGGGCATCTGGCCAGTCAGCAAAGTCACGCAAGAGATGAGTCACCTCGAGGGCGACACCAGGCAACTTCACTTGGTCAGGAGGAAGGGTACTCGCTGAGTGCCAGCGTGCGAGATCTTCTGTCGTCAACAGGTGCGGCGTGAATCGCTCGGACTGTCGCCTGAAAATCCGAGAGCTCGTCAAGGTGCTCGCGGATTACGGAGGCACGGCTCCCCACCACTTCGCTAGGATAGCCCGGCAGGCTCTGAAACACGGGGTTGAGCCCTGGGCAAGCGCAGGAATGGCGTCAGCTAATGCAGCGCGGACCTGGGCGGCCGTTGCATCGGTGACCGCGCCCTCCGGCAGTGGATATCTTGCTTGGCAATTCTGCTCGAGATCGAAGAGCTGACGCGACCAATCGGAACTCAACAGTACGCAGCCAGCGTTCTTCAGCGCGTGGCGAACACCCACCTCGTAGTATACGTTCCCGTTTGGGGTTGTCAGGTCAGCGAGCACCAGATCGGAGAAGTAAAGCCGCTCGAGCATATCCTTTATGATCAAGGCGCCCAAGTCCTGGTCGGCGCGGACCGCCTTGTAACCCATTCCCTCGATCAGCGGCAGAAAAGCCTTTTCCCATAAAGCATCGAAGTCGACCTTGGCGGGAGCCGGTGGAGTGGCACCCGTATCCTTGGTGCGGAATGGCATCACCATGAAGCACATTGGTTTGACCACAACACTTTTCTCCGTGAGGCGTCGATCTGCTGACGTCCGATATCCGAAATCGGTGGCTCCCCAGATGCGGCATCGAAACGTAACGGGTGATCGTTATGGATTGCAAGATCGAGGTGCAAATTACGCTGGCTGCGTGTCCGGGATTTGGACCTATTTTCGGGTTTGCTGATAATGGAAGCGTGTTCGGTATAGGTGGCTTCAAGTCCGGGATTTGAACCTAGACGTCTTGTCCCCGAATGACTCTGCGGCTTCGCTATTCAGACGCGAGTCCGATTGGTGCGTTAGTGCCTTGAGGACCGAAGCACCTTTGCAAGCGCCCGTCCTGCTAAA
>CAWGDY010000030.1:0-339930 GCA_963821395.1 Vicinamibacterales bacterium
GCGGCAGGCGATCGACGAGATCCAGCCACCGCGCCACGCTCGTGCGTGTTTGCTCGAGCACGAGTCGGTCTTCGGGATCGAGCCTGCCGATGTCGGCGCTCCCAGAGAGCGCCGAGGCCAGATTGGGCGAAAGCGCCTGCACTCCGGGGTCGGACAACCTCACGAATCGCGAGCGCAAGAACGCCGCGGCGCGCAGGTTCGACTCGGGCGCCGCCAGATAGCGCAGGAGCGCGAGCACGTCCTTGATCTCGTCCGCCTCGAAGAATCCGAGACCCTTGTAGACGTAGGAGGGAATCTGCCTGCGCTCGAGCGCTTTCTCGAAGTCCTGGTGGCTGTCCTTCGTGCGGAAGAGAATGCCGATGTCCCGGGGACTGATGGGGCGCGCCACGCCTGTGTCTGGATCGCGCACGAGGGCCTGCGTGTCGAGCAGGCGCCGGACTTCCGCCGCGACGGCCTCGGCATGATCAGCGACGCCTGGCGCGGCCACGATGCCAAGCGCATCGGCCGGCGCCACGGGCATCTGCACCGGAAACCGGTCGTCGTCGGTGAACCGGAAAGCGTCGCGGCGTTCATCCTTTTCGATCTCGGTGAACAGATCGTTGGCGAACGCCAGCAGTTGCGGCACCGCACGGAAGCTCCTCGAAATCGCGCGCCGGCTGTCACGATCGGGCCGCAGCTCATCGACGAAGCTCGTGGCTTCGTCGACCACGGCCACGTCCGCGTCGCGAAAACCGTAAATCGACTGCTTTCGATCGCCGACGATGAAAATGGATGGCATCAACGGTGTGGCCTCGGCCACGCCGCTGCCTTCGCCCCACGATCGAATGAGCAGCGCGACCAGCGCCCACTGTGCGCGGCTCGTATCCTGGAACTCGTCGAGGAGCACGTGGTGATACCGTCCTTCCAGGCGATAGCGGCTGCGCGCGAACTCCTCCATCTGCGCGAGAAGCTGTAACGCCTGACGAAGCGCCTCGGAAAAATCCAGGACACCGTGAGCATCAAGGGTGTCGCGGTACTGGCCGAGCGCAATCTGGTACACACGGCGGACCGCGCGAGAGAGGACCGCATTCAGATCGCGTCTGAACGCCTTCAGCGCGTCGGCGACGGGAGCGGCCACAGTCAGGACGTCAGTCCTGTGAATCCTCCAGCCTTCCGGCGTTTTGCAGTCCTTCGCGGCATACCCATCGAACCGCTGGCGGGGCTGCTTGTCCTTGTTGAGGAAGTGCGCCTCGATCCGGTCGAGCACACCGCGGGCAAGACCCGGAGCCGGCACCGTTCCGCTCGCGATCTGGCGCATGGCGCTGGAGAAAATCACCCAGCGGCGGTGATGTATCGGGCCATTGGCGAGAAACCCTTCAACGCCGCCCGTCAGCCCTCGAAACACGTTCCGAAGGCGCTCGAACGCCTGCTCGCACGCGCGCTCGGCGGTCAGGTCGCGCGGACCGCCGGCCAGCGCGCGGTCGATGGCGTCATCGACGACGAGCCTTCGGTCGATCATGTTGGCGAGGCCGTCGCGCAGCCTCTGCTCGCGCAGCTCGGCGAAGAGCAGCCGGACGTTGTCGTCGGTTCGGGCCAGCCCGCGGCCGATGTCGAGCGCGCGATCGAGCGCTTCCTCCATCAGACGCGGCGTCTGCGTCTCGTCCGCCATCTCGAAGCCGGGATCGAGATTCGCCTCGAGCGGAAACTCGCGGAGCAGCGAGAGGCAGAACGCATCGATGGTGCTGATGGCGATGTCTCCCGCTCGCTCGCGAATGTCGCGCCACCGATCCCGGTCGGGTCCGGCCACATCCGCGCGCTTGCCGACTTCCTGCAGAATGCGCTCGCGCATCTCGGCCGCCGCCTTGCGCGTGAAGGTGATCGCGAGGATGTTGGCCGGCTCGACGCCACTCGTCAGCAGATTGAGGTAGCGGTCCACGAGCACATGCGTCTTGCCGGTGCCGGCAGAGGCTTCGAGCACGACGTTGTGGGCGGGATCGACCGCGCGCGCGCGCGCGGCGTCGTCAATCGTCCATCGTCCAGCGTCGGAGAGGGGTCGGGAGGGGTTTTCCGCTGCGTCAGCCGGGAAAACCCCTCCCGACCCCTCCTCGAACGGCAGCCAGTTAGACGTCACCGACGTAGTCCTTGCGGCACACGCCGGCGTGGGGGCAGCGCATGCACATGATGGTGTCCGCGGGCGTTGGCGGAAACTCGCCCCGCTCGATTCGATCGACGGCATCGAGCAAGCGCGTCTGCGCTTGAAGAAGGGCCTCGTCCCGGCTCTTTCCGCGCGCGAGCATCGGCACGAACTGGCGCTCCTGGCCGAAGGCGATGTAGCCCGCCTGCCCCAACTCCCACTCCTCGGCTCGCGCCCGGCGCAGGTGCTGCACCGTGCAGACGGAGTAGATCGGCAGCTGCAGCGCCTGTTTTCGATCGGGTGCGCGGCTCAACTTGTAGTCGATGATGCGGAACGTCCTGTCCGCGAGCAGATCGATCCGGTCGGCTTTCCCGCGCAGCGCGACGCGCCGTGTTTCCGTTTCCGTCTGGATCTCGAACTCGCCCTCGAGGGACTGCTCGAGCAACCGTTCGACGACGGGGGTCTCCCATTCGGCTTCGGCCTGGAACACGGCCTCGGCCAGCCCTTCGTCGACGGCTGAACCCAGCAGACGTGTGCGCTGCACCGCGGCTTCGTCATCCGGAAGCGTGGCGAGCAGGGGCTCGATGACGCTGCCGAAGAGCGTGCGCGCCTGCGGCAGATTTTCCGGCGTGATGCCGCGATGTCCCTGGCGATTCCACTCTTCGAAGAACTTCTGAAATACCTCGTGGACGAAGATCCCCAGCTCTTTCGGATTCAGCGTGGCTTCGTCCTCGGGATCTTCCTGAAGCTTCAAGACACGCTCCGAGAAAAATCTGAACGGGCATTGCAGATACCGCTCGAGCGCGCTGACGCTGTAGGTCGCCGGCCGGTATGACGCCGCCGTGCCGTGAAACCGGTCGGACGCCGCATCGGAGCGTCCGAGTCGAAGGCTCAACCAATCGGCGGTCTCGCCCGCGACGGCCGAAGGCATGACGGGATCGCTCGTGAGCGCCTCGTGCACGAACAGCCCTGACGCCAGTCGCGGCTCGGCGAGTCGCGTCTCCAGCCCCAGCCGCTCGACGTCTTCGAGAAAGACGCTCGGCCCGACAATCGCCTCGTGCTCGAGCTCGAAGGTGGACAGATACGTGTAACGGCGCGCGAGCCGCGTCAAGTCCTGGAATGACGCCCGTTGGCCGGCGAGCGCGACGCGGGAATCCGGCCAGTCGAGCTGGCTGAGCAGCCACGACGGATAGAAAATGTTCGTCGCCGACCGTTCCGGCCACTCCCCTTCGACGAGACCGACGAGAAACACCTCGTCGAACTCCCCGTATCGAGCGGCCTGCGCGTCGAGAAGCTGGACGCCCGTCGTACCCGCACGGGGTGCGAATGTCTGCCCTTCGATCCATCGCCGGATCATGGCGGCCAGGCTCGCAATCGCGACCGGCGAATCGTCCAGATCGTGATGAGCCCGCCGCAAACCATGCAGGGCCGACAGCACCGCGCTGCGAGCGCGCAGATGCCGCTCGCGCAGCGGATCGCCTGCCGGCGGAATCCGGTCGTGCGCGTCGAGGAACGAGAGCAGCGCATCGAGCTGCACGGAGGGGCGTTCTTCCTCCATCAGCGGGTGCAGCTCCTCCGTCGCTCGCGAGGCCGCCTTCGCGGCCTTCCACCGTCCGGCATCAGCAAACGCACGCAACCGATCGGCACCTCCGAAGTACCCTTCGTCGCTCAGGCCCCGGTTGAACGCGGCAACGTCGCCTCGACGAAGCGGCACGCCATCGACCTCGAACGAAAAGTGGGGCGAGCCGAGCAGCGCGACGACGGGCTCGCGCGTGAAGTTCGACGTCACGAACTCGAACACGAGATCCAGCGCGGCGGCATAGGGTTCGGCGGCAAGTGGCAGCGCATCGAATGTCTGGTATGGAATGCCGGCATCGGCAAAGACGTGACGCGCCAGGTAGACGTACGGCAGAGGGCGCCTGAACACGACCGCCCTCCGATCGAAATCCGAGCCTCCGGTGGTCTTGATCGTCGCGGCGATGGAGGTGAGCTCGTCCTCCCGGTCGCGGCTCACCGTCACCTGCCGCTCCAGGGATGGGATCGCGAGCACCGGCCGGGTCGAATCGTCGACGACCTCTTCGGGATCCGGCGGAAGCTCGGCTTCCTCGAAACCGGGCATGAATTTTTCGAGCCGATCGAGCAAGCCGGCGGCGATGGTCGCGTGCGTCGCCACGATGTCGATCTGTTCGAGTTGCGGCACACGCGTCAGCAGATCGAAGTCGGCCGGCCATAACCCCGCCGCGTCGACGCTGCGCTCGGCAATCGTGAGCACGACCTGACGGAGCGGCCGGGCGGGAACGGTCTCGATGAGCGCCGTCCTCAACGCGTACTCGTCGACCGCACCGGTTGCGTCCCGGCGCGACTCGTATCCCCGAAAGGCCGCCGCGAGAAACGTCGTCTGTTTCAGCAGGCGATCGGCGCCGCGATCGGCGTCGGCGTCGCGCTCGAGCTCGCGCGTCAGCAATCGCTCGAACGTCTCGATCGCCACGTCGCGGCGTCGAAGATCGTCGTAGAGCCCAAGCATTTCGACGAGCAGGCCGGGACGCAGGCGGAATGGCGGCGCGATGTCTTTCGAGACATCGCGCGCCGCCGCATTGAGCAGCACCTCCCGCTCGAGCGCGCCGAGGCGCCTGGGCGGGACCGGCAGGCCGGCATGCATCGCGTCGTACCAGCCCGATCGCGTGAGGATCTGCGGCAGCCAGAGCGCCCGGTCGGCGGACGATTGCGATTGCAGCTGGTGATTCTCGAGCGTGCGCCGAAGCTGGTCCGCGGCCGCCGCGGTGGGCACAATGGCCGCCGAACGGCGCGCACGACGAACATCGGAATGGGAGAGGAGACGACGGATGGTACGCTGAAAGCTCCGAAGGTCGGGGACCCTGTAGAGACGAGTCTGGCGGGGCGTTATCACCTTATGTCGGGAAGGCGAACAGCCGCCTCCAAATCCTCCTCTGCCTTGATCAACAACATTATTGATCCTGACGCGGCCGAAGACGCATCCCAGGCGAGCTGAAGATCGCCCGTCACGGCCGCCTGCCTGCGCTTCCTGACCGCCGTTTCCGCAAGGTTGATGGTGCTCACCAGCAGCGCATGCGGCGGCTTCAGTTCGTCGGGAACCGACAGCCCGTTCAGCACCTTGGCGTTGGCCGCCAGCCGTTCGCCCCAGGCCACCAGCACCGCCGCATCCGAACCGGCGAGATGCTTGATGTCGTCGAGCGTGCCCTGCACCCGCTCCAGCACGTCGACGATCGAGGCCACATTCCTTTGATACGCCGCAAAGCTGCCCGCGCGCTCGGCCCACTGATCGCGCGCCAGTCGAAGGCGGCGCGCGGCATCGAGCTGGATTCGCACCTGTTCGATCAACGCATTGATCTCATCGGGCCGCTTGCGGCCCAGTTCGACGTCCTTGCGGATGACGGCAGCGAGGACACCCTGCACAGCGCGCACGTCGGCGCGCGAGGCCGCCACGGTCGCGCGCTTCAGCATCGTCGAGCTCAGCTCGGCGTAGGCCTTGCCGGCGCGCGCCTCGTCGCCCATGGTGTGAACGGCCCATCGGCGGGTCGGCCGCGCCCATGAGGCCGGGAGCGCGTTCTTCGGGTTGTCGATCGCGGTAACGACGGTCCGGAGAATCGAGAGCCGATCGGATGCCACATCCGAGACCTTGGCCACGGCAATCGCCTGCGCAATCGCCTCGGCCGGTGTCGGCGCCCTCAGCAATGGTACGTGTTCCGGGGGCGGCGCCTGCGGTGTCGCCACCAGATCGATCGCAAAGCTGGTCTCGCCGGCGGCCACGCGCAGATCGGAGATGGCCTCGTCGAGCATGCCCAGCATTTCGCGGACGTCATCGGCGCGATATCCGTAGTGATCGCGGGGCCACGAGGCCAGCCGCTTGCGGGCATCCACGGCCATATCGAGTCGCGCCTTCGGTTCCTTTGTCAGGACAATCCTGTTCAGAACCGCCGCCACCTCGCCCGCCAGCACGGCGTAATCGGCCTCGGCGCTCGTCGCCATGTAGTGCGAGTAGCGCGCCGATGCGGCGTACTTCTCCGTGGCAACCCAGTTGACAGCCGAAACGGGCAGGTTCACCACATGCAGACTGGGATCGCCAGCCGGACCGGAGTTGACGTCGCCGACCGGCATCGAAAAGACCACGCGATCGCCCACACGCGCGTATTCGCCATAACTGACGATGGCTGTGCCGTCGTTCAGAAAGACCCGCAGCAGCGTGACCGACTCGGCGAATGCCGGCACCACGGCCACCACGGCCATCACGGCGGCCAGCATCATGCGTTGTCTAGCGTGCATGAATGGAGTTCAGAGTAATGGCCCGTACGTAGTCAGTCAAGGTTAGTGCCGAACTGCGCAAAATTGTTTCCTCATCGCCGTCAAAAGGCGTGCCCTGCATTCGAGGGCGAAGGCGTGTGGAAAACCTGTGGACGAATGGTGAATTTCCTGTTGAGCAAGCGACAGCAAAATATTTTTTTCGTCAGATTGTGAGCGAATCATGGCCGCTCCGCGATCCATGCCGGCCTTCGTACTTCGTTTCGCTTGTTTCCCGTCCCGGGGTACGTAGAATCGTCGCTGCTCCCCAGCAACCCGGTTTCGGGATCAACCTGTCGACTTATCGGCGTTATCGTCGTGCAACATTGCTTTGAAAAAATCATTGCCGGACGTCCGTTCGTCATTGAAGTGACGTGGATATCCGAGAAACGCTGGCGAGCCCATATCGCGCGGATTCCGGGCGTGCCGACGGCTATGATGCCGTTCTATGGTGAGACACCCGACGAAGCCGCGACGCATCTGAGCGACTGGCTCAACCGCGCGCACCAGCATCGGGCGAATACGGTATAGTAGATTTCACGCCGAGTCTCCTCAAGAAACCCCACGTTGCCGCCATCGTCGTCACAGCCCTCGTGCTCGGTGCCGCAGGCGGCATCAACACCTGGGCCGAGAACGAGCTTCCACGGATCCGTTTCATCGCGACTGGCGGGACCATCGCCACCCGCGGCGGCACGCGGATGAGCGCCGAAGAGGTGCTGCAGCTCGTGCCCGGCCTTCACCGGATCGCGCGACCGGAGCCGGAACAGTTCGCGAACGTCGCCAGCACGGCCATGACGCTCGACCAATGGGTGCAGCTGGCGCGGCGCGTCAACGAGGTGTTCGACCAGGATCCCGGGCTCACCGGCGCGGTCATCACGTCTGGAACGGACTCGCTCGAGGAACTGGCGTATTTCCTTCACCTCACCGTCAAGGCCAACAGGCCCGTCGTGCTCGTCGGCGCCATGCGCAACGCGGGAGCGCTGGGGTACGAAGGGCCAGCGAATCTGCTCGATGCGTTCCGGGTTGCGTCATCTCCAGACTCGCGGGGCAAGGGCGTGCTCGTCGTGCTGAACGACGAAATCAACTCGGCACGCGAGGTGTCGAAAACCGACGCCTTGCGCGTGCAGACGTTCCAGAGCCGTCCCTACGGCATCCTCGGCGTCGTCGATCCGGATCGCGTCGTGTATTATCGCGAGCCGCTCAAACGTCACACGCAGAAGGCCGAGTTCGACGTGTCGGCACTCGCCAGCCTGCCGCGCGTCGACATCATGATGTTCTACCAGGGCGCGTCGAGCGACCTGCTGCGTGCCGCCGTCGATGCAGGGGCCAGGGGCATCGTGATCGCGGTCGCAGGCGCCGATCTCACGGGCGGATCGCTCGCGCCGGGCATCAGCTACGCCGAACGCCAGGGTGTGGTCGTGGTTGCCGCGACTCGAACCGGCAGCGGGCGCATTGCGGCACAGTCGGCCACGCGCGTGCGCGACGGCATGATCGGCGGCGAAGACCTCACGCCATTGAAAGCCCGCATCCTTCTCATGCTGGCGCTGACGAAGACCCAGTCGCCAGGCGATATCCAGCGGATGTTCACCGAATACTGACGCGGACGTCAGTCGCCGGCTGTATGCACGTCCGCATCTGCAGTGATGGTCGCTCGCTGGGCCGTGCCGCCGCCGATCACGCAGGCCGCGCCATCCGGCACGCCATCGACGCCACGGGCCGCGCGCGGATCGTCGCGGCCACCGGCACCTCCCAATTCGATTTCCTCGAAGCCCTCGTGTCGCAGCCGGGCATCGAGTGGCCACGCGTGGAGATGTTCCACCTCGACGAATACGTCGGCCTCGCGCTCGACCATCCGGCGAGCTTCCGGCGGTATCTCGTCGAGCGCTTCATCAGCAAGGCCGGCATCACGCGCTATTACCTGCTCGACGCGGAGCGCGACGCCGCGCGCGTGGCCGTCGCGGTCGGACGCGAGCTGGCATCGGCTCCCGTCGATATCGCCTTTGTCGGCATCGGCGAGAACGGCCATCTGGCGTTCAACGACCCGCCGGCCGATTTCGAGACCGAGGAGCCCTACATCATCGTCACGCTCGACGACGCGTGCAGAAGGCAGCAGGTTGGCGAAGGCTGGTTTGCGGCGATCGAGGAGGTGCCCGTTCAGGCGATTTCGATGTCGATTCGACAGATTCTCACGTCGCGGGAAATCATCTGTGTCGTGCCCGACTCGCGAAAAGCCAGAGCAGTGAAGGCCTGCATCGAGGGTGAGATCTCTCCGCTGGCGCCTGCATCGATCCTGCAGACACACCCGGCGGTGACGGTATTTCTGGATAACGAGTCCTCTGCCCTGTTAGAGCACGTTCCACCGAATGTTCGGTAGTACGTCAGTGTCCGGCTTTAGCCGGACTTTCACGAGGTCCGCCTAAAGGCGGACACTACGTACAGATCGGCCTTCACCAGAATCGCCCGCGCATACAACAGCTCGAACCCCTGACGCTGAACGTTCTGCTGCGACACAGACCCTGGCTGTGTCGTAACGACGGCGATGTCGCACCCAGCTTGCGCGGCATCGGCGAGGCGTTGCTGCAGGAGGGCTGTCTGCACTCCACGGCGGCGATGAGCAGGCAGCGTTCCGGCGCCGCACAGCTGCGCGATGCCGTTCGCGATGCGCATCCCACCCGCGCCGGCGACCTCCCCGTTTCGCCGCGCGAGGTATGCCATGAAGCCGTCGATCTCGCTGGTCTGTTCGAGGAGCGCGTCAAGGGCGCCGCGATCGACGTGCTCCTCGACGATCGGACCGTCGTAGGTATCGGGCGCGGCAAACGACGACGCCAGCACGTCGATCCACTGCGCGATTTCGGTTTGCGCAGCCGCGCCACGGCTGCACCGGCGATCTCGCGTTGCGGCGCTGGAAGCGATATCGCGAGGACGTTCTCGAATCCCTGGAGCGTGTACCCGCGCCGCGTGAGCAACGTGCCTATTTCAGGACCTCCCAGGGACGAGAGCTCCACGCGCACGGGCGTCGCGCGTTCGGCGTACGCGCCCTCGACCACGGCAAGCGCAGATTCGTCGATCGGCTCGAAACCCAGGCCCGCAACCTTGCTGTACGGCGCACCGGGCCCCGCGGCCACCGCGATGCCGCCAGCGCAACCGGCGATGAACACCTTCTGATCGCCGAGTTGACGAGCAGCGAGCCGGCCGAACTCGGCAATCATCGTGGCTTCGGCGTGTTCGATCCGCCTGGCGACGGATGCGCTGCCATTCCATTTCATGGTGCTAGTATTGCAAGGTTAACAGCCAGCCATCGCGAGATCTCATATGGCACCTCAAGACCGGCCTTACCCTCTCCAAAATACGACGAGTATCCTGGACGACACCGCTCCGCCGTTCGCCGCGTGCGGGCACGTCGACGTGAGCGGGCTGTCTCACCCGGGCAAGGTTCGAGCCCGCAATGAGGACCACTTCATCGTGAACCGCATCGGGCGGTACCTCGAGACCGTCCTCACGACGCTCCCACCCGGGGAAGTACCGGACCGGGCCGAGGAAGCCGGCTACGCCATGATCGTCGCCGACGGCATGGGCGGCCACGCCGGCGGCGAGCTCGCGAGCCGAATGGCGATCAGCGGGCTCGTGAAGCTGGTACTCGCGATGCCTGACTGGATCTTCCGGCTGGACGAAACCGTCTCCAGCCACGCGAAAAAGCGATCGAAGCAGCGGTTTCGACACCTCAACTCGCTGCTCATCGAGCAGGGACGTCAGGATCCGACGGTCCGTGGAATGGGAACCACGCTGACGGCGGCCCGCAGCATGGGCCGCCAGCTTCAGATCGTCCACGTGGGCGATTCGCGCGCGTACCTGCTTCGCGACGCCCGCCTCCTTCGCCTGACACGAGACCACACCTACGTGCAGCTGCTCGTCGACAGCGGCCAGCTTTCTGAAGAGGAGGCGGCGAGCTTCGGGGCGCGTCATCTCCTCGTCAATGCGCTTGGAGGGTCCAACGAGGACGTGGAAGTCGACGTCGACCGGCTGAGGCTGATAACCGGGGATCGGCTGCTCTTGTGCAGCGACGGCCTCACGGATATGGTCGATGACGACGAAATTTGCCAGGTGCTGGTCGAGTGCCGTGAATCGGCCGAGGCGTGCCGTCGACTGGTCGATCTCGCGCTGGCGGCGGGCGGCAGGGACAACGTGACGGTTGTGGTTGCCAGCTACACCTTCTGATCGTCGGTCTCGGCCACGGCCTCACACTAATGCGGGGCGTCCGGCAGGAAGTAAAAGAGGATGGCGATCATCGCGTACATGAGCACGAGTTGAGCGCCCTTGTACCAGTTCGACCGGCCGTCGCCGACCACAATGGCACTGACCAGCACGCTGAGGAAGAGCGTGCCAAGCTCCGCCCGGCTGAACGAGAGCTCCAACGGCTGCGGAGCGACGAACCCGCTGACGAGCACCATGACCGGCGCCACGAACAAGGCAATCTGGATGCTGCTGCCCATCGCAATGCCGATGGTGAGATCCAGCTTGTTCTTGCGGGCCATCGCGATCGCCGACCCGCTCTCGGCGGCGCCGCCGATGGCCGCCAGGAAGACGATCCCGATGAAGACCTCGGACATGCCGAGCGCCGTGCCCGTACCTTCGGCGGCGCCGACGAGAATTTCGCTCATGAAGGCCGCCAGGGCGGACGCGCCGATCAGGCTGCCGACGGCCCGGCCGACGCTCCACTGCGGGCCTTCGTGCCCGTGTTCCGCCTCGGTGACCGAGACGCTCTCGAAGTAGTCCGGGTGCGTCTTCAGGAGGAACACGAGATACAAACCGTATGCGGCCAGCAGGACGAATGCGGTGCCGAGGTTCACGAGCTTTTCCGCGTGAATGGTGCCTTCCGGCGAGAAGAAGCGATTGAACGCGCTCGGCACGCCAAGGCACACCGCCGAGATCAACATCATCGAGCTGTAGAGCCGCGCCGCGGCGGCGTTGTAATCCTGCGTGTGATACCGCAGCCCGCCGAGAAGGAACGCCACGCCCGTGGCCAGCAGCAGGTTGGCGAGAATCGCGCCGATGATCGAGGCGCGAACCATGTCGAAATATCCGGCCCTGAGCGCCACCAGGCCGATGATGAGTTCAGGCGCGTTCCCAAAGGTGGCGTTGAGCAGACCACCAACGGCGTCGCCCGTGCGCGTCGCGATCTGTTCGGTCGAGAGCACGATGAGCCGCGCAATCGGCAGAATCGCCACCGCCGCCGAGAAAAAGAGCACCGGCGCCGGCGCATGCGCCCGTTCGAGCGCGATCGAGACGGGCACAAATGCCAGCAGCCAGTTCATCGACGGCTTGAAGGAAGCAGGCATGTCAGGAGTCCGTTCTCGCGCTCGGCGAGACATAGAGTCGGTTGACGATCGCGAAGAAGAATCCGGTCGACCATCCGCACATGAGGATGCCGGTCAGCGCCTCGACTCCCCCATCGAGCCGCCATGGCTCGGGCAGCACGACATCGCCGTAGCCGGTGGTCGTGTAGGTGACGGCGCTGAAATACAGCGCCGTGGCTCATGTCGGGCATTGCGCCCTGCCAGACATAGGCCACGGCCCAGACGGCGATCTCAACAATGTGCAGCAGCACCATCCACACCGCGACGAGAATGAACAGCCTCGTGCTGGGCCAGAACCCCTGAGCCCGCATGAGGATCCCGCGTAGTTTCCGGAGCGCCCAGGTCACGCCGGCGGCGTGGATGATGACGCACAGCGCCATGAGCGAGCAGGCGACGAGTAAGGCGGATGAGCATCGGCCCGTTTCCTGGTAAGCCGCAAGCAGACCGCGTACCTTGTCGCCCTGCGACAGGGCGTCGCGCCGGAAATGTTGAGATTCAAAGACTTCGGCGCGATTCAGCCGAGTGTGGGAGGAATGGACGAGTGGGCCCCGACTCCATCCCTACGGAGTCTCGTGTCAGTTCCGGAGGCGCACCGCACGCCTCATCGCCTCCACGGAGTCGCGGCGAAACCGCGCCTGGAGCAGACGCACGACCGGCTGGCCGAGCCGGGCGAGGGGCGCGCGCGCCCACGATGCCGCGCGAATTCGATACATCACGTTGCCGGTCCCGGCATCAACGAAGGCTTCAAAAATCTCCTCACCCGCCTCGGCGTGGTTGACGAGCGTGCCGTGGGCGTAACCGAAGCGAGTGTCGCGATGGCCACCCAGGTCGTATACGACCCGGCAGCCATTCAGCGACCAGAAACCGAGGTGCCGGATGAGCACGGCCACGATCGTGCCGACGGCGACCGGCGTGCGCTGCGGAAACACCTGCAGCCAGCCGATGTCACATTGCTTCCAGGCCATGAGGGCCGCCCGCGCCCGCTCGAAGTCTTCGCGGCCGTGACCAATCGCAACCACTTCCTCGTCGACACGCCGGTCCGGGCAGGCATCCTTGAGGAGTCCGACCGGCTCGTATGACGTTGGCAGATCGCGCGAATCCCGCAGGAAACGATCGATGGCAGGCGGCGATGGACGGCGTGCCAGAAACATGAATCCCTCACAGTGGGTTGGAAAAAAGCGCTTGACGGATCAGCCCGTCGAACGCGATGACAAACCTTCGCACCGGCGGAACGCGAAGCGCCAGTGCCGCGGACGGCAGCAGTTGCTGTGTGAGCGAAACGAGTGATGACGTGGCGCGCTGGTGAGAGCTCTTGTCCAGCAACCACCACAGCAGCACCGCCAGGTGCGTGAGATAGAGAAGCCGCCCGAGCGCCTCCGCGAGCGGCTGCCCGGGTGCATCGCTGGCCTCGTTGACGACGCGCTCGAACACGTGCTGGACGCGAAGACGCGAGAACGCCGTACCGGGAGCGAAGATCCCCTCTTCAGGATCGCCAACCAGGACGGGCGTCAACGCACGCAACGCCATCTGGTGCGGCTCGAGCACGGACAGGCTCGTCTTCAGCGCAAACAGGAACCGGTCGCGCCATTTCCCTCGAGGCATCTGTTCTGCCCTGCGGCCGTACTCCGTGGACAACTCGTCATACAGAGCAATGACGAGGGCCTGCTTGCTCGGGAAGTAGCGATACAGCAGGCCAACGCTGACATCTGCCTCTCGAGCGATATCGCGCAAGGTCGTCGCGTCGTAGCCGTGTTCGGCGACGAGGCGCAGGGCGATGGCATACAGACGCTCTTTCGCCGCCGCCCCCTGTGCGGTCTGGCCGGGCGGCCGGCCCCGTTTTCGCCGCTTGACATTTTCGAGTAAACATGTTCATTAATATTAGAGCATGACTCGGGTACCCGGGCAAGGGCCATCGGAATATCAGGCCGCGCACCTCGTCCTGTACGACGGCGTTTGCGGGCTCTGCAATCGGTCGGTGCAGTTCGTGCTCGAACGGGATCGGCGCGCCGCGTTCCAGTTCGCCTCGCTGCAAAGCGCCACCGGGCAGGCGATGGTGGCGCGGTATGGACGCAGTACCGAGGACCTGACGACGTTCTATGTCGTCGCGAACTTCCAGACCGCGGGCCCGCGCTTTTACGCCAAGGGCGACGCCGCGCTGTTCGTACTCCACGAGCTCGGGTGGCCCTGGAAGGCCCTGCTCATCGCCAGAATCTGTCCGCGCGCGCTCAGGGACCGGGTGTACGACGTCGTCGCGCGCACCCGGTATCGTGTGTTCGGCCGGTACAATCAGTGCGTGATGCCGCGACCGGAATTCCGTGGCCGATTCGTAGACGAGGGGAGGGTGTGATGAAGGTCGTCATTCCCGGCGGTTCCGGCCAGGTGGGAGCGATCCTCGCTCGCGCGTTTCATCGCCACGGTGACGACGTCGTTGTGTTGAGCCGCCATCCCGAGACCCGGCCGTGGCGTGTCGTCAACTGGGATGCGTCGGACCGCGGGGACTGGGAACGCGAGCTCGACGGGTGCGATGTCGTCATCAACCTTGCGGGCCGCAGCGTCAACTGCCGTTACACGGCCGCCAATCGACGGGAGATTCTGCAGTCGCGTGTCGTCGCGACACGCCTGGTAGGGAAAGCGATTGCCGACGCCACGCGTCCCCCCGCCGTCTGGCTTCAAGCCAGCACCGCCACAATTTACGCGCACCGGTTTGACGCATCGAACGACGAGTACTCGGGCGTACTCGGGGGCAGTGAACCTCGCGCGCCCGGCACGTGGCGATTCAGCATCGACGTCGCCAGGGCCTGGGAGCGCGAGTTCGACGCTGCGGTGACACGCCACACGCGCAGGATCGCGCTGCGATCGGCGCTGACGTTGAGCCCGGACTCCGGCGGGATCTTCGATACGCTGCTGGGTCTCGTTCGTCGGGGCCTTGGGGGAACCGCCGGTCGCGGCGATCAGTTCGTGTCCTGGGTCCACGAGGAGGACTTCGTCGCGGCTGTTCGATGGCTGATCGATCGGAACGACATACACGGTATCGTGAACGTCGCGGCTCCCAATCCCCTGCCGAATGCCGAGTTCATGCGCGTGCTGCGCGATGCCTGGGGTGCGTCCTTCGGCTTGCCTGCCTCGCGATGGATGCTCGAAATCGGCGCGGTCTTCATGCGCACCGAAACCGAGCTGATCTTGAAGAGCCGGCGGGTCGTCCCCACACGCCTGCTCGAGCAAGGCTTCACGTTCGCCTATCCACATTGGCAGGACGCTGCCGACGACCTGTGCCGTCGATGGAGGATCGCGCACGACGAGAACCGGGCGGCTTGAACTCTGTGGATCGTGGAGGTTCGTGGGGTTCGTGAGTGTTCGTGTAGTTCGTGGGTTCGTGTAGTTCGTGGGTTCGTGCAGTTCGTGGGGTTCGTGGAGTTCGTGGGTTCGTGGGGTTCGTCGAGTTCGTGACTTCGTCCGGGCCGCGTTTCACGGCGCGCGACGAATGCGGAGCGCGCTCGAACCTCACGAACCTGACGAACCAACGAACCCGACGAACTTAACGAACCCGATCTTCCGCCCTGCCGCGCTTTCGATGGTCTGGCCTTCAAGGACCCCTCAGTCCCTCGGCTTGCGCCCCCATACCTGCAGGTAAAGGTGCGAGACGACGAGCGTGCCGGCGTCGGCAAGATGCCGCAAGAGGTCGGCCTTCAAACCGGCAAGCTCTTGCTCTCCGATCAAGTTCCGGGCCACGAGCCGCTCGCTCAGGTTCTCTGAAAAATCCAGCAGCACGTTGCGACGGCCGTGACCCGGCGGGTAGACCTGAATGATGGGATTGACACGCACGTCGGCCAGCCCGGCCTCGCGGAGCATGCGCGGCACCTTGCGCCCGATGAACGGATCGATGCCATTCATCTCGGAGTAGGTCTCCAGCAGTCCGAGAAGCCGGGTCCAGGCGTCCAGTGGCGGGTCGCAGACGTGGCTGACGTAGTCGGCCTCGTGGAATGCGACCCAGCCACCCGGTCGAACGAGCGCGGCCGCTTCGGCAACGATCTGCTCTGGTTGAGGGACATTGACGAGAACGAGGCGCGACGTCGCGAGATCAAAAGACTCCCTGGGTAATCCGGTGTCTCGAGCGTCCGCTTGCACGACGTCGACGTTCGCAATGTTGCGCTGTGCGACGAACGTGCGAGCGAGCGCGACGGCCTCCGCGCTGCGCTCGATACCCACCACGCGACCGGATGGGCCCACCCGCTCGGAGAGGAGATCGAGGCACCCTTGAGGACCGCAACCAATTTCGACGACGCGGGCACCGCGGGCAACGCCGATTTGATCGAACAACCAGCTCGACTCATGGGCGAGCTGTTGTGCCTGTTGCTGCAACCGCTCTTGTTCCGCCTGCCGGTAGCCGAGAACATACTGATCGAGATCGGTCATCACGAATCCCTTCTATGGCTCCGGTGAAGATAGATCCTTCGAACCGTTTTGGCTATGCGAAATCAAGGGGCGGAACCGTCTGGAGTCGATAATCAGTACAGGTGTTGACGCGGTTGATGCAATGCTGCACGACGCGCCTGCGCCAGCGCGATCACGTGCAGGATGAGATAGCCCGGCACAAAGAACCCAGGGATCAACACGAGCGGGAGACGCGTCATCGCGGCCGTCGAGATCGCGCCGACCACGTTGGGAAAGAGCAGCGGCACGGCCGCCGCGACGGTGACGGCGACGATGAGATCCAGGATCCCCAGCACGTTCCAGGTGACAAATCTCCGGCTCGCGGCGAACCCGGGATGACGCGCGAGGCCCATGAGCATCCATGGCGCGGCGGCCGCGATGGCCATGTCACCCAGTCCCGCCGGCCAGGCGAAGTAGCCCGGCAACACCCCGTAGGTATAGAGCGCCAGGAACGCGAACCCGCCGAATCGCCAGGCCTGTGTCGCCGTGACGAAGCGGAGGTCGGCCATCAAGGCAAAGTCGCGTACGGCTGCGGACCACCGATAGGCGATCAGAAAAGCGATGACGGGTCCCGCCACGGCCGCGAACAGGCGCAGCGGCGGCGTACCGGCTCGCCACGACGAACGCCCCGGTCGCGCCGAGCCCGAAGATGAGACCCACCCAGACGACCAGGAGGGCCGGGACGAGCGGCGAAACGCCCGCACGCGATGCGGGCTGGTCGCCTGGGAACGTGGCCGCGTGTGACATGGTTTCCTCCCTGCAACAGTGACTTGCAATATGCAAGTCACTAACGGAGCGTAGTATATTAACTTGTAATATGCAAGTGACTCAGAGAGGAGATGGCTGTGCGGACCCCGGTTAAACGCGCGCACGGATTTGCCCGCTCGCCGTGTCCCATTGCGAGCGCGCTCGATGTGGTGGGTGACAAGTGGTCACTCCTGGTCGTTCGGGACATGCTCCGCGGCAAGCAAACCTACAACGAGCTGCTGGGATCGCCTGAACGCATTCCCACCAATTTGCTCGCCGAGCGCCTGGAGCGCCTGGAGCGCGCGGGGGTCATCAGCCGATCGGCCTATCAACAGCGTCCGGTCCGCTACGCCTACGTGCTGACCGACAAGGGGAAAGCCCTGGGGGAGGTGCTGAAAGCCTACGTGCAGTGGGGCAAGCGTTACATCCCTGGAACGCGCACACTGCGCGAGATACAGCAAGGCTAGGAGCCGGCCCTCCTGTTCGTCGGCTTTCGGCGTCGTTCAGAAGTCTTGCAACTTCTGCAGAGAGACTGTTGTTGGCCCGGCCGCCGGCGGCATCATCACTTCGCCCTCAACGGACAGTAGTAGACGGATACCTTCGGAGCCGAGTGCGAAGGTGCCGCCTCGCAGATGCGACACCCGACCCGCTCGTCAAATACGAGCCCGTTTTGGATTTTGAGGTTCGACGGGCAGCACCGCGTGACATGTTCCGACGGCTCGGAAATCGGCGTGCCTCGCCTGGCTTGCCAACCGTAGCTCGTTCTTCAAGGAGGGCCTTCGACCAGTCACTCCACCGGTCGTTAAACTCGTCTCGCCCAAGCGACGTCGCACCTTCGGGCCGCCATCGAATCGTGTTCCTCGTAGGTACTCCGCGAACAAGAGTTGGAGCGGATCTGTTGCAGACTGCGACTGGGCGACGAGTCCCGATATCACGCACACGATCAGACACAGCGCGACCGTGCGAGGAACTCTTCCGATCACTGGGGCCTCCCCGATTCGGCTAACTAGTAGTAGGCCGACCGGCATATCACGGCCCACCCTGCAAGGCGTGCAGCATAACGCCAAACCGGCCCCGTCGAAAAATGTCTGCAACTTTCTTTGGCCACAGGCACTTGGTGGAGGACGCGGGCTCCCGTGAAACCTGATTAGGCTGACCCGCAAACACCACCCAGGCGCCGCATGTCGCGGTTGGCGCCATAGTGCGCACCGTAACCTCGTCATCTGAGATGGCGCATTGCGAACGCCACACCAGAACCAGACTTTAAATAGCGCTCAAACGTCACCGCACGGCGCTCGTCTGTGAACTCCACGATGACATCAACGATCCACGGCCGGCCCGACGCCGTATGCGAACAGTGGCCAGCGTTGTGCGCATCCAGTCGGGCCGCGAGGTTGGAGCTCAGACCGGTGTAGTACCGAACTGGATCGGTTTCACTCTTCAGGACGTAGACGATGCGTTTTGGTAGCGCCATATCAGGCTACCCGTGCAAGGCCAATGACCGGCGTCGATATTAGGAAATCGGGCCTAAATTCGCCCGCTGCGGACGATTGAATGCAGTTGGAGCAACGCGGAGCTCATTGAAATGCGGCAGATCCTGCGAACCGTATTGGTCGGGCTTGCCAACGGTCCACCTTCGCTGCTTCGCAGCTACGGTGGACATCCTTCGCGAGTCGGCTTACTTAAGCTCGCTACGTGTGGAATTCCTTCGCCCGGATCCAGAGCGAAGGGTGGCTTGCCATCCGAAGCTCGCTCTGCGGAGTGTGGCGAGCGAAGGATGGTGGACCAGACCGGGATCGAACCGGTGACCTCATGAATGCCATTCATGCGCGCTCCCAACTGCGCTACTGGCCCACTTCGGGGAGTTCTGAACTTTCAATAGTATCGCAGATCGCCGGAGGCGGGTACATCTCGTGCATTGCGCGGCCGACGGCGGACGTTGACCCGCATTTTCCCTCGGGATTGTGCGATTCGGAGACGAGTGCGGCTCCAGACACTCACGACAGGCTGTGAGCCTCACCGCACGCCGTCAATGCCCGTGCAGCCGGGCACCGTCGTTCAGACCCCTGAAGGCGGTTGAAACGGGATCGTCAACTACGGAGGACTGTCATGAATGTCAATGCGCTTGTTCAAAGCGCGAGCGTGGTGCTCGTGGCGGCCGCGTGGAAGGTCGCTGGAGCCCTCGCGCTCTGGCTCGTCGGCCGCTGGCTGATTTCGTTGGCGCGGAAGCTGTTCACCCGGACGATGGCGGCGCAGCAGCTGGACGTCACGATCACGCGCTACATGGAAACCGCGTTGGGGGTTGTGCTGAACGTGGCGTTGATCGTCGCCATTCTCGGCTACTTCGGCGTGGAAACCACGACGTTCGCCGCGCTGATTGCCGCCGGTGGCGTGGCCATTGGCGTGGCGTGGGGCGGGCTGCTCTCCAACTTCGCGGCGGGAGCCTTTCTCGTCTTCCTGCGGCCGTTCAAGGTGGGAGACTTCGTGACGCGCCGGAGGCATCACCGGCACTGTGCAGGCGATCGGCCTGTTCGCGACGACGATCAATACCCCGGACAACGTCCATACGATCGTCGGCAACGGCAAGATCTTCTCGGATAACATCCAGAACTTTTCGGCAAATCCGTATCGACGGGTGGATCTGACGGCGTTGATCAGCCACTCGGTCGATCACCGCCACGCCATCCGTCTGATCAAGCAGCGGGTCGCGACGATCCCGAACGTGCTGGCGTCGCCGGCGCCAGACGTGGACGTCCTGCAGTTCACGCCGGCCGGACCGCTGCTCTGCGTCCGGCCGTACTGCAGCAACCAGCACTACTGGCAGGTCTACTTCGACACCAATCGCATCCTGCGCGAGGCGTTTGGAGAAGCCGGCTACCCGGCGCCGATGCCCGCCTATGCCGTCAGCGGTGTGCCCGTGGGCCCGCCGGCCGATACCGCGGCTTGAGCACTCAGCTCACACGACGGCCGCTGTCACGGCCGTCGTGTCTGACGACGGCGACCCACCTGTTATGATCACCGATACTCGTGCGCGCTCTCCTGTCATTGGTACTCATCGGTCTGCTGATGAGCCGCGCCGACATCGGCGCACAGCAGGAACCGCCCGCCGCCGAAACGGCCAAACCCCCGCGAAACAGGATAAGACGAACAGGATAAGATCAAAAGCGCGAGGACGACAAGGACCCGTCGTTCGAGGACGAAGTCACCGTCGTCGCGAGCACCCGCACGGGCCGGCGCGTCGAGGACGAGCCGATTCGAGTCGAGGTCGTCCCACAGGAA
This sequence comes from Vicinamibacterales bacterium, assembly GCA_963821395.1. Classification (GTDB taxonomy): domain Bacteria; phylum Acidobacteriota; class Vicinamibacteria; order Vicinamibacterales; family JAMQPK01; genus JAMQPK01. The sequence goes on from CAWGDY010000030.1 coordinate 20,242, forward strand.
GAGATCGACGAAAAAGTCTTCATGACGCCCGGCGACGTCTCGATGATGCTGACCGAGACCAACGGCCTGCGCGTGCAGGTGACGTCACCCTCGCTGGGCGCGGCAGGCGTACGCGTGCAGGGCCTGCGCGGGCGCTACACGCAAGTGCTGTCCGATGGCCTGCCGCTCTACGGGCCCGCGGGCACCATCGGCATCCTGCAGATTCCTCCGATGGATCTCGGACAGGTTGAAGTGATCAAGGGCGTGGCGTCGGCGCTGTACGGCGGATCGGCGCTCGGCGGCGTCGTCAACCTGATTTCGCGCCAGCCGCAACGCGATCGTCCCGAACGCGAAGTGCTCGTCAACCGGACATCGCGCGGCGGCACCGACGGCGTGGTCTGGCTCTCGTCGCGCGGCGAGGGCAACTGGGGCTACACGTTTCTCGGCGGCGGTCATTTTCAAAGTCGCAACGACATCGACGCCGACGGGTGGACCGATCTTCCGAGCTACGAGCGCGCGACGGCGCGTCCGCGCGTGATGTGGGAAGACGGGTCGGGGCGATCGGTGTTCTTCACCGTCGGCGGCATGGCCGAAGCGCGCGAAGGGGGCACCATGCCCGGACGCGTGGCGCCAGACGGCCAGCCGTTTCCCGAAAACCTGACGACGCGCCGGTTCGATGCCGGCGTCGTGGCGCGCCTGCCGATGGGATCGACCAGGTTTCTCACCCTGCGCAGCTCGGGCCTGGGCCAGTGGCACGATCACACGTTCGGGCCGACACACGAGCACGACTTCCATCACACCTGGTTCGGCGAAGGTGCGATGACCGGACAGAGCGGCAGGCACACGTGGGTCGTCGGCGCGGCCCTGCAGCGCGACAAGTACGCGGCGCGCGATCTGCCGGTGTTCGATTACAACCACGTCGTGCCCGGCGTCTTCGCACAGGACGACTTCCCCGTCACGAGCTGGCTGGCGGTGTCGGCCAGCGCACGCGGCGACTTTCACAACGTGTACGGCAGCTTCTTCAGTCCGCGCGTCTCGGCGCTGCTCCGCTCGTCCTCGGGCTGGACGGCGAGGCTCTCGACCGGCACGGGTTTCGTCGCGCCGACGCCGTTTATCGAAGAAACAGAAGCCGCGGGGCTTTCGCAGCTGCAACCGCTCGGCGATCTCGATCCCGAACGTGGCCGAAGCGCGTCGTTCGATCTCGGATGGAAGAACTCCGTGCTCGAGCTGAACGCCACGCTCTTTCAATCACGGATCGACTCCGCGCTCTACCTGCAGGGCAACGCCATCGAGAACGCGCAGGGACCGGTTCGGACGCAAGGCTCGGAACTGATCGGGCGCTACCACGTGGAAGACTTCGATCTCATCGCCACCTATATGTACGTGTGGTCGTCAGAGGCAAATCCGGACGAGCCGGGCCGCCGCGAGGTGCCCCTGAATCCCCGTCACACGGCGGGTATCGATGGCTTGTGGAGCATCAAGGAACGTCTTCGTCTCGGCGTCGAGTTCTTCTACACCGGACGACAGCAAATCGACGAGTCGCCGTATCGGCGCGACAGCGTGCCGTACCTGATGTGGGGAGCGGTTGCCGAATGGCGCGTCGGCCGGGCTCGCCTGTTCGCGAACGTGGAAAATCTCTCCAACATCCGCCAGACGTCGTACGACCCGCTCGTGAGGCCAACGCGCGGCCCGCTTGGCGTGTGGACCGTCGACGTGTGGGGGCCGCTCGAGGGGCGCATCGTGAACGGAGGAATCCGGTTTGGTTTCTAGACAGGGCTGAAGCCCTGTGCCACCGGAGCACGACTTGGTTTCTCGACTATGTCGGCAGCGGCCCGATGATGCGCTCGTAGTCTTCCGGCGTATCGATGTCCGTGAACGCGCCCTCGTCGTCCACCGGTACTTCGATCATCTCGGCCTGGTGAGCGCGAACGATCGGCTTCGCGCCGAACGCGGGATCGGCGTCCTGCAGTTCCGCGAAGAGCGCGCGACCGAAAATCACCGGATGCCCGTGCAGGCCGTTCGACACGGGGCGCACAATCGGGGCGCCGCGCTCCCGTTGCACGGCAATGAGCGTTCGGACCGTGTCGGCGCTGACGAGCGGGACGTCGATGAGGGTCACGAGCACGGCCGACGCGTGTGCCGTGTCAACGGCGCGCAGTCCGGCCAGCAGCGACGTCAGTTGCCCGCGTTCGTAGTCCGGGTTGTCCACAAACCGAACACCCACGGCCGGTCGTGATTCGTTGCGAATAATCGCGGCGTCGGCACCCACGACGACCACGATGTCCTCGACGCCGGCATCGGCGAGCGTGCGCGTCACGCGATCGAGAAACGTCTCGCGCGCCGTTCCGATGGGAAGAAGCGCTTTCGGACGTCCCATCCGCGATGACTTGCCGCCGGCAAGAACGATGGCTGAAATTCCGGGCATCACTCGACGACGTGGGAACTACTATAGAATCCCTTCCATGAGCGATGTGGGCGTAAAGGTGCGTTGCCAGCGTTGTGGCGACCAGATGGAGCTCAGGGACCCTGCCCCAGGGCACGCCCTGGCAGCCCAATCAGTTCTGGGTGTGTCAACGCTGCGGCCGACATTATTGGACCACCTACCCCTCTCAGCCCGGCGCGGCGGCGGCGCCAGCTCCAGCCGCTGCGAAACCCCCGGCGGAATAGCCGCCCGAAGGCACCCCATGAAGACCCGTCCGGACCTCGACGACGAAGACGACGAAATCCTTGAAGATGAAGAGTTTGACGAGAATGCCGAGCTCGAGGAGGGGGACGAGGATTTCGACCCCGAGGCCGACGAGGACGAGGAAACGTGGCAAGTTGTCGCATCTTGACTTCGTAGGTTGAAGCACCTACACTGGCCCCGTTCTCAACCGGAGAGGCTCCCAAAGGCCGCATCTCAAAGAAGTTACGCGGCTTTCACGCGAACGGTGGGGAACATTCGGAGGACAGGGGTATGCCGACCGGCACGATCGCACGGCTCTTGATCGACAAGGGATTCGGGTTTATCCGCGATGAGGGAGGAATCGAACACTTCTTCCATCGCAGCTCCGTCCGCGGCGCCGTTTTCGAGCTGCTCCGCGAAGGTCAGCGCGTCGAGTTCACTCCTGAGGAGTCTCAGAAGGGACCTCGCGCCGGAGATGTTCGTCTCGTAGAAGGTTAGTCTCTTCCCTGCCGGTGCCACCCGGCACCGGACACCCATCGGCCTCGTCGGCGTACTTCCGACAACGTCGTCGTACTTCAGGTCTGTACAAAAACGAATCGCAGGAAGGCGTCCGTGTCGCTCAAGTCGTGCATCACCAGGTCTGCGCCACCTGACTTGAGCGTCGCGGCATCGACCGGTCCGGTCGCGACGGCCACAGACCTGGCTCCGGCGGCTTGCGCGCACGCCACGTCCAGCACGGTGTCGCCAACGACGATGACGTCGCCCGGCGTGACGCGCGGCGCGCCGCACGCCTCGGCGCGTTTGACGGCCACGTCAAACAGATGATTCCGATCCGTTACCGCGTCGCCATACGCGCCGCAGCGAAAGAACTTCCACAGACCGAAATGCTCGAGCTTGATGCGCGCGCCTTCTTCGCAGTTGCCGGTCAGGAGTCCCGGGAAGATGTCGCCGCGCGCGTCGATCGCTTCGAGCAGGTCGCGCACGCCGGGAAGCACACATGTGTCGGGACGGGGCTCGGGCAGCGCTTCGAGAAGGCGCGCGAAGTACCGCTCGCGAAAACGTTCGAATGTGTCGCCGCTCAAATCGACGCCGGTACGGGCAGCGGCGTCGTCGAGAATCCACCGATCCGTGCGGCCCGCCATTGGGATGCCGTCGAAGGCATCTGGAATACCGAAGAGGTCGTCGAACGCGCGATTCATCGCGCGGCTGCCCGCGCGACCTGTACGTATCAGCGTCCCATCGATGTCGAAGAGAACGATCGTCAGATCACGATTCCGAACGCACGTTGCCCGCGCGCGGGCCTTTCGGAGACGATTCTTCGTCGAAGGAAACGCGCTGGCCTTCGGCAAGTTGATCGAAGCTTCCCTGGACGCCGCTGCGGTGGAAGAACCACTCCTGTCCACCTTCGTCACGGATAAATCCGAAGCCGCGATCTCGTACGAGTCGTTTGATCGTGCCCTTAGGCATGGCACACTCCTTCGTAGCCGGTCTTGCTCTACAATACCAGCAATCTTCAGCTATTTGGCAGCACCTTTGCGCCGAAAATTGCGCAATTGCCCCGAGTGTCTGGTGTGCATCCGCGGTGTACAATTCCGGCGCCGTTCCATGGTGTACATATTCACGGCACTGGACGGCGTGACGGCCACCGCGTTGCCGGCTGCCTCTCGGGACACCTTAGGTGGGGCGGCCGCTGGGGCCGGGATCACACCGGGAATGCGATTGCCTGCGGAATCCTCGTGAAGTAAGGTCACACGGATAGTTCTGTCTACTCGAAGGAGAGTCAATGATGCAGAAGTCACGTCTTCGCACGTTCGCCCAATCGATGCCCCTCGCCGCGTTCGTCGTTGCGGCCAGCGCATGCGGCGGATCGGAACCGCCAGCGCAACCGCCCGCTGAAGCCCCCGCGGCTGCACCCGCTCCAGCACCGGCACCGGCGGCACCGGCACGCCGCGTCTTCTTCGTCGAACCGCAGGATGGCGCGACGGTCAAGAGCCCTGTGAAGGCGAGATTCGGTCTCGAGGGATACGAGCTCGCACCGGTTCCGAAGGAAACCATCACGGCCGCGCAGGTTCGCGCGGGCATGGGCCACCATCACCTCGGCATCGACATGGACTGTCTGCCGGCTGGAACGGAAATCGTGAAGGGCACGCCGTCGTGGGTGCACTTCGGCACGGGCGCGACTGAAATCGACGTGCAGCTCGAGCCCGGCAAGCACAAGCTCACGCTGCAGCTCGGCGACGACCTGCACCGCACGATCGAAGGCTTCTGCCAGACGATCACGGTGAACGTCGAGAAGTAAGGTTCACCAGAACTTCAGCGGCGATCGTGCGCGCACTTCACCGGTAGCCGGCTGCCACACGAGCAGCCGGCCGCCGGCCGCCTTCGCAAACCTCTCGTCCATCAAGAGACCGATCGTCGTCAGCCGTCGCCGGCCGGCCGCCGCTTTCACAATTTCCGCGTACTCGACTCCCCTCCTCGGGCGACAAGCTGGCGGTGGGATGTTCCAGGACGAGCACGGCGGGATCGAGCGCGAGCGCGCGCGCCAGATACACCTGGGCGCGAACCAGGGGCGACGCCTCGGACACCCGCATGTCGAGCGCCGATGCGGTGATGCCGGCGTCTGCCGCGAGCGCCGTGACGCGCGTCATGGTCTCGGGCGGCACCGGCTCGAGGTGCAGGTCGAATGCAAGGGCGAGGTTCTGCGCCACCGTCATGCCTTCGAGCAGCGCGATGCGGTCGCTGATGATGCCGAAGTGTTCGACAAACGTCAGCCATTCATCGCTGTTGACGATGCTGGCGGTCGAGCGGCCGAGGCTGATGACCTCGCCCTTGTCCGGCAGCGTGGCGCCCGTCACAAGATTGATGAAGACCTCGGCGGACGGGCGATCGAAGCCGACGATCATCGTGACCGCGCCGGCCGGGATGCGCAGGTCGCGAACCCGGAGCGGTCTCAGGCCTCCGTACTGCTTCTCCACATCCGTGAGGATGAAGGGGTCGGGCCCCATTTACTCGAAGCAGCCGATTGACTTCGGCGACCACACGGCCGCTTTCCATCAGCGCCCTGATCTCGAGCTGAAGCGCGCGAAGGTTGGCCACGAAGCGCCGTGATCGCCAGCACGTTGTGCACCCACGTCGGGACGACGCCCGTATCGACGCTCGCGCCCAGGAGCGCCGTCGTCATCGTCGCAAGCATGGCCACGGTCGCAGCGGAAAACACAGGGGCTCGGACGACCGCGATGCGGCGCTCGAAGTCCTTCGAGAGGCCCCCTTCCGCCGCCGCCTCTCTCACGGCCTTCGCCTTGCCGAGAAAGTAGAACATCATCATCGAATGGGCCAGCAGCGTGATCATCGTGCTGAAGATGCCGATCGAGATGTGCTGCGCGAGCCCGCCGGTACTCGCGCTCTGGTAGCCGAGGTACATCGCGGCGACGATGCCGGTAATCGAGGCGAAAATTGCCGTCAGCAGGGCTGCCGCCATTCAACCGTCCCTCGTGACGCGCGCGACCCGCGCCTTCAGCATGTCGAAGCGATCGTGCGGAAGACCGACCGTGCCGAACGACGTCCGTCGCCGCTCTTTCTCGCCGTGATAATCGGATCCGCCCGACACGAGAATGCCATGGCGCGCGGCGAAGTCCAGATAGCGTTCTGTCGTCGGCGTGTCGTGCTCGCTGTGAAAGGCCTCGATCGCCGTCAGGCCCGCGTCGATCATCCCGGGAATCAGGTCGTCGCGCTTCAATAATCCCGGATGCGCAAGCGACGCGAGGCCGCCCGCCCGGCCGATGATGGCGATGACCTCGGCAGGCGTCGGGCCCCTGCCGGGGGACGAACGCGGGCTTGCGGTCGCCGATCAACCGATCGAACGCCTCACGCATGTCGGCCGCATGACCGGCTTTGACGAGGGCCTTCGCAATCAGAGGCCGGCCGAGTGCCTGGCCGGGACGGGCGCGAGGCCAGCACCTCGTCGCGATTGACGGGCTTCCCCAACTCGGCAAGCCTGTCGACAATCGCGCTCAGACGGCGCACCCGATCGGCCCGCTGCTCCTCGAGGAAGGCGTCGAATCCGGGGGTCTGCGCCTCGATGAAATACCCGAGCACGTGTACGTCCCTGCCTTCGTGAACGGCCGTAATCTCGATCCCGGGCACGAAGGCGATGCCGGATGATGCCGCGGCATGCGCGGCCTCGGGCAATCCCGCCACCGTGTCGTGATCGGTCACGCTCATCGTGCGGATGCCGGCGCGCCACGCGAGATCGACGAGCGCCGCCGGATCGTACAGGCCATCGGACGCGGTTGTGTGGAGGTGAAGATCGATCACGCGTCAGGCGTTGACACGCCGGCGCGCCTTGACGGGTTTCGGCTGCCGGGCCGGACGCCGGCGTCCCTTGCGGGCGATGAGGTTCTTGTACTCGCGGACGAGCAGCTCGAAGTGCTGCTTCTCCTCGGCGGCAAACTCCATGAAGATCTGTTTGCCTTCCGAGTCTTCGAACCGTTCGCCGTACTTCTTGAAGAACTGATGCGATCCGCGCTCGCACTTGATGCCGATGAGCAGCGCCTGCTGATCGTTGACGCCCTTGGAGAGCCGCTCGGCCCCCTCGGCGAACAGGCCGTTTGCCGCGCCCTTGAAGAACAGGAAGGCGGGACGCGACTCGAGCTGCGGGTCGTTCTTGAGCAGCTGCGCGTAGCGCGCTTCGAGCGTGCCGAGATGCTCTTTCTCCTCCTCGGCCAGCTTCTGGAAGATCGTCCGTCCCCGTGCGTCCTGCGTGATGCGCGCGGCGCGGGTGTAGAACTCGAGACCGCTGCGCTCGGTCGCGATCGCGATGCGAAGGGCATCGCGGGCGAAGATCATCTCGGTGGTCCCGCCCTTGGCTTCGGCGGGCCGGCCGGTCTGACACGCCTCGCACGTGCCGTAGATCTGCACGACGCTCTGCTTGCCGACGAACTTCCTGGCGGCCGCGACTTCTTCAATCAGCGCCTCGATGTCCGAGCTCAGGAACTCGAAGGACTGATTGCAGGTCTTGCAAATCAGATGAAAGTGCCGCGGATGCCGGTAGGAATGCTCGAATCGGAAACGGCCTTCGCCGAAATCGACCTTGCGGGCAATCCCCGCGTCCATCATCCACTGCAGCGTACGGTAGACGGTGGCCCGGCTGATGCCGCGATCTTCCTTGCGGATGAGATCGACGAGATCGTCAGCACTCAGGTGCCCCTCCTGGCGGAGGAAGGCACTGATGATGAAATCGCGCTTGCTGGACCGTTTGCCGCCAGCCGGGCGCACGCGATCGACATCAATGGTCTGCATGCGCTTCAGGTGAACCCGGAAAAGGAGTGAAGGATCGCTCCTTCACTCTATTAGTGATGGTGTCCGCCGTCGCCGCCGCCTTCTTCGGTGGTGAACGACGAGCCGCATCCACACGTGGACGTGGCATTCGGATTCTTGATCGTGAAGCCGCCGCCGGTGACGGTCTCGACAAAGTCGACCTCGGCGCCCTTGAGGTACCGGATGCTGATGGGATCGACATACAGCTTGACGCCGTTCGACTCGAAGACCTGGTCGGCGTCGCCGCCGTTTTCCTCGATCATCAGCCCATACTGGAAGCCCGAGCACCCTCCGCCCTGCACGAACACCCGCAGGCCGCTGTTCTGCTTCTGCTCTTCGGCCAGAAGCTCCGTAATCTTGGAGGCTGCCGAAGACGAGACATTAATCATGTGATTTCTCCTGGGTCAAATACCGGAACCCACTGAGGAAATTATACAATACTGGCCCGTTGTGCCACCCCGTCATCACGACCCATTGTGGCGCCTCGCAGCGGCAAAATGGGCCGAAATCGAAGCAAAATCGCCCGATCTTGCCCCTGCCGTCGCGCTTCAGCAGCGCCTCCTCGGGCTCCTCGTCGACGCCTCGGCCAGCCTCGACGGGCCTGTCTCGCTGAACCTGAGCCCGGTCGTGATTTCGGACAAGCGGACACGCGGCGTGCCGGCTGTGCGGAATGAAACAGTCGACATCCCACTCCAGCTCGGCGAGTTTCTCCCGCCGTTGTGCACCGTATTGGCAGAGGGCGGGGCCGGCGACAGCGCCCGTCACATCGGTGAGGCTGTTGCGACCCGTTCTATAGACGCCATTTCGCTGCTGAGGGTTTCGCTGGCACGAGATCAGGAGGCGGTGCGGACCAGCGCGCTCCACATGGGTTTCTCACCCGACCTGTTGTGGCTGATTGGCGAGCTCGCCAGCAGCCCGCTCGCGCACAAGCTGGCCGAAGGGGTCGAGGGTTTCGGATCGATCCGCGAAAAACCCTCGACCGTCGGCTGGGATCGCGGCTACTGCCCGTTCTGCGGATCGTGGCCGGCGTACATCGAAGCGCAGGATGCGGCGCGCGTGCTGCGCTGCTCGTACTGCGCGCTCGGATGGTCGCTCCAATCGCACCGCTGCATCTACTGTGGACACGCTGGCGAGAACTTCGTGGCGGCGGCTCCGGACGTCAACCAGCCCCAGCGGCGTGTCGAACTGTGCGGCGCGTGCGGCGGCTACACCAAAGTGATCGAGACCGCGGAGCCTACGCCGTTTCCGCTCGTCGCGATCGAGGATCTCGCCACGATGCATCTCGATCGGGGAGCGATGGAGCGTGGCTATCGGCGCCCGGAACTCGTCAATCTCGACGCGATCGAGCCGCGGGCCACAAAGTGTTGATTAGGGGGTACTGAGCGCCTGGAGTTTCCCGGCCGACTGCGCTTCGAGATCCTTGTGCAGGCTGTTGCCGTGGGCATCCATCGTGACAATCGCCGGAAAGTCCTTGACCCACAGGTGCCACATCGCCTCGGGCGTGCCGAACTCGGTCAACGACACGCCATCGGTTCGCTCGATGCAGCGCGCGTAGTACTGTGCCGCGCCGCCGACGGCATTGAGGTACACCGCACCCGTTTCCTTCAGTCCCTGCAGCGTCTTCGCCCCCATGCCACCCTTGCCGATGACGGCACGAACGCCGTAACGGCGAAGAATCTCGGCCTGGTATGGCTCTTCACGGATGCTGGTGGTCGGCCCGGCTGCCGTCACCGTCCAGCGCTCCCCCTCTTTCTTCACGACGGGACCGCAGTGATAGAGGACCGAGCCCTTCAGATCGACAGGCGGGTCGTGCTTCATCAGGTGCGCGTGCACGGCGTCGCGTCCGGTGTACATCCGGCCCGACACGAGCACGACATCGCCGACCTTCAGCGACCGCACGGTCGCCTCGTCGAGGGGCGCCTCGAGACGCAGCTCGCGGCCGGAACGTGCGAAGCCCTCCTGATCCATCATCGGAATGGTCGGGTTGCTGGGATCGCGATAGAGCCATCGCACGATCGAGCCATCGCGGGCATCGAGCCTGACGCCGAGACGCCGAAACGCCCAGCAGTCGTACGCCACCGACACGAAAAAGCTGGCCGGTAGTCGATTGAGGACGCCGACCTTGCACCCGATCAGGCTGACGTCGCCGCCGAATCCCATGGTGCCGATGCCGAGCGTGTTCACCGTGCCCATGATGTTCGCTTCGAGATCGGCCAGCCTCCGGTCGGGATTGACGTCGTCGAGGGTTCTGAACAGCTGCTCTTTGGCGTGCACGTACCCGGACGTGCGATCTCCGCCGATGCACACGCCGACCGCGCCCGGCGCGCACCCTTTGCCCTGTGCCTGCCAGACCGCGTGCAGGATGCATTTGCGCACGCCCTCGAGCGTGCGATCGGCCCGGCCGAGGTTCGGGAGCTCTGCCGGCAGCGAGTACTGAATGTTCATGTTCTCGCAGCCGCCGCCCTTGAGAATCAGCTTCACCTCGATGTCGTCTTCTTCCCATTGATCGAAGTGAATGATGGGCGTGCCCGGGCCGAGGTTGTCGCCGGAGTTTTCGCCCGTAATCGAATCGACGGAGTTCGGCCGAAGCTTCCCGAGCCTGGTCGCTTTCGCCACGGCCTCGCGAATCTGCTGGCGCATCCAGATTTGATCCGTCCCGCGCGGCACGTGCACCTCGAAGGTCGGCATTCCAGTGTCCTGGCAGATCGCGCCTTCGCCCTCGGCGGCCTGATCGATATTCAGCGCGATGATCTTCAGCGCCTGGGACGATTGCGTCCCAGGTTGCTCGGCCCCCATCGCGCCCTTCATCGCCGCTCGAACGTCGGGAGGCAGATCGGTCGACGTTCTGACGACCAGGTCGAGCACGCTGTCGAAAAATCGTGGAAGCATCCGGGTAGTATAGACAAGGTCCGTCCGGCTGTGGACAAGGTCTGCCTAAAGGCGGAGACTACGTACTGAGATGAAAACGGACGCCAAGCGCCACGTTCGCCGCGAGCGCGATCCGTTGGGCGAGCACGACGTTCCGGCCGACGCGTACTACGGGATCCAGACCCAGCGCGCCGCCGAGAACTTTCCGATCAGCGGCCTTCGCGCACCCGACGAGCTCGTGACGGCCACCATCCTCGTCAAGAAAGCGGCGGCGGCGGCCAACACGGCCACGGATCACCTGCCCGGCGACATCGGCCATGCCATCATGGCCGCGGCCGACGAAGTGCTCGCCGGCCAGCTCCGCGATCAGTTCATCGTCGACGTGTACCAGGCGGGCGCCGGCACGTCGCACAACATGAACGCGAACGAAGTGCTGGCCAACCGCGCCGCGGAGCTACTGGGCGCGCCGAAAGGCACGTACAACAAGGTCCATCCGAACGATCACGTGAACATGTCGCAATCCACCAACGACGTGTTCCCGACGGCCACACGCCTCGCACTGCTGCTCGATCATGGTCCGCTCGCATTGAGCGCGCGCAATCTGCAGGCCGCACTCGAGCGCAAGTCGCGCGAGTTCGCGGGCATCCTGAAGGTCGGGCGGACGCACCTGCAGGACGCGGTGCCGATCACGCTGGGGGAAGTGTTCGGCGGATATGCGGCGTGCATCCAGCGGGGCGCCGACGACGTCGACGCGGCGTCGGCACAGTTGACCGAGTTGAATCTTGGCGCCACCGCGGTGGGAACAGGTTTGAACGCGAGCGCGGATTATGCGGAAAGCCGCGGTCAACTATCTGCGCTCGTACACGAAGCTTCCGCTTCGGCGCGCCGCCAACCTCTTTCGCGTCACCCAGAGCATGGGCGACGTGGCGGCGTATTCCGGCGCCATGCGGCGGCTGTCGATCGAGCTCGGCAAGATCGCAAGCGACCTGCGCCTGCTGAGCATGGGGCCGCGCGCGGGTTTGTCCGAAATCGCACTTCCGGCGGTGCAGCCCGGCTCGTCGATCATGCCGGGCAAAGTGAACCCTTCAGTGCCCGAAATGGTGAACCAGGTGTGCTATCAGGTGATGGGCTGCGATCTGACCGTCGCGATGGCCGCGGAAGCCGGACAGCTCGAACTGAACGTGATGATGCCGGTCATCGCCTGGAACGCGCTGCACATGTCCCGGATTCTCCGCGGGGCGATGACGGCGCTCGCCACGAAAACGGTCGAGGGCATGACAGCCGACGCCAATCGCGAACCGCGAGCTGCTCGACCGCAGCACGGCGGTCGCAACCGCGCTGAGCCCTCGCATCGGATACGCGGCCACCGCCGAGATTGCGAAAGAGTCCGTGCGCACGGGAAAATCGATTCGGCAGATCGCGAAGGAGCGCGGCATCCTGACCGACAGCGAGCTCGACGTCCTGCTCGCGCCCGAACGCATGACGGCACCCGACCAATGAACCTCAGGGCCATTGTCCTCGTTCTCACGCTCGCGGTGGCGGGCTCCGGTATGCCGTCGGCTCAGCAGAAGCCGGCTGCGCAAAAGCTCCCGCGCACGCCTCGACTCTTCGCACCGCAGGATCTGGGTCTGCTCGAACCGCCCGATCGCGAGGCATGGCAGAAGCCCGACCAGGTGATGGACGCACTGCACATCGCCGAGGGCACGACGGTCCTCGACCTGGGAGCTGGCGGCGGGTGGTTCACCTCACGGCTCGCGCGCCGCGTCGGGCCGAACGGCAGGGTGTACGCCGTCGACGTGCAGAGTCTCATGATTCAAGCGATCGTCCGCCGCATGCAGCGGGAAGGCCTGACCAATGTCACGCCGGTGCTCGGCGCCGACGACGACCCGAGCCTTCCCGCCGACGCCAACCCGGATGCCGTGCTGATCGTCGACACCTTTCATGAGACGGAACAGCCCGTCGTGTTGCTGCAGAACGTTGCGCGAACGTTGAAGCCTCAGGGACGCATCGGCATCATCGACTACCGCGAGGGCGAAGGCGGCCCGGGGCCGGGGCCCGAAGAGCGAGTACCGCCGGGCGTCGTGATCGCGCAGGCGCAGACCGCCGGCCTCAAGTTCGTGGAGCAACACAAGTTTCTGCCGTATCAGTATTTCCTCATCTTCGGCCGGTAGCTCAGCCCATGCGAACGACGCTCACCATCGCGGGCAGCGATTCCATTGCTGGTGCCGGCATCCAGGCCGACCTGAAGACGTTTGCCGCCCTTGGCGTGTACGGGGTTTCGGCGTTGACGGCCGTCACCGCGCAGGATACCGATGGCGTCCGTGATGTGGTTGCCCTCTCGCCGGAATTTGTCCAGGCACAAATCGATGCCGTCGCGTACGACGTCGAAATCGCGGCAGTCAAAACCGGCATGCTCGCCACCGCGGATATCGTGCGGGTAGTCGCCGACAGGGTCCGCCGGATTCCCCGGCTGAAGCTCGTCGTCGATCCCGTCCTGGTGGCGACCGGTGCCCGAAGCCGGACCCTGCTGGCCCCCGACGCCGTCTCAGTATTGAAGACGAACCTGCTTCCGGCGGCGATGGTCGTGACGCCCAATATCGCCGAAGCCGAAACGCTGTCGGGGGTTCGAATCCAGTCCCTCGACCAGGCTCGGGATGCCGCCAGGCGCATCCTCGACTTTGGCCCGGCGGCGGTCGTGGTCAAAGGGGGACATCTGGCGGGGCCGCAGGCCGTCGACGTGCTGCTGCACGCCGGCACGTTCACGGAGATCGAGGCCACACGCGTGGCTGTAGGCGACGTTCACGGTACCGGTTGCACGTTCGCGTCGGCGATTGCCGCCCGTCTCGCATTGGGCGACGACATTCCGTCGGCGGTCGGGTATGCGAAGCGGTACGTCACCGGCGCCATCGAGCACTCGTTCGCGATTGGGCGGGGCGCGCGCCTCCTCAACCACTTCTGGGAATTGTCTTTATAATCGAAGGGTTCGGCATGAACCCACTCGCCGTGACGTCCCACGTGCTCGACCTGGATTCGCTGATTCGACTGGTGTCGATCGGGGGAGGCCATGGCGCCGTCGCCACGTTCATCGGTGTCGTGCGTGACAACAATTTGAACCGGCGGGTCACGCACCTCGAATACGAGGCGTACGAGCCGATGGCGGTCAAGGCCCTCGAGCAGATTTGCGGCGAGGCCGGCCGCGAGTGGCCGGGAATCCGGGTGGCCGTGCATCACCGTATTGGGCGGCTCGCCATCGGCGAGGCGAGCATCGTGATCGCCGCGGCCAGCGCGCACCGTGCGGATGCATTCGCCGCGTGCCGATATGTGATCGAGCGGGTCAAGCAGATCGTGCCCATCTGGAAGCACGAGTTTTTCGAGGGTGGCGAGGTCTGGATCGAGGGGGCCACCGCCAACCCCGACGACGAAGCGGCGCGGTTGGAGGCGGTGCGACGCGCATGCGCGTGACGGTCCGGCTCTTTGCGCGGCTGCGCGACATCGCCCGATCGGGCGATCTGTCGCGAGAGGTGCCAACCGGCGCCACGGTGGCGGACGTCTGGCGGGGACTGGTGGCCGAATTTCCGGAGATGGCCCGCTACGAGTCGTCTATTTCGTCCGCGGTGAACGCCGATTACGCCAGGATGACGGCCATGGTGGCCGATGGCGACGAGGTGGCATTTCTGCCGCCTGTTTCCGGTGGGTGAAGACACGTATCAGATCAACAGGAGATCAGAAGACCAGAAGAACAGGGGTCTTCGAAAATTTTCTTTTGATCTTCTGACCTTCTGTTGAGAAGACTAGGATGCTCGAGAAACTGAATTCCGTTGAAGCGAACTACGAGGAGCTCTCCGCGCTCCTGGCGACCCCGTCCGTTCAGTCGGACTCCAACGAGTATCGCAAGCACGCGAAAGCGCTCGCCGAGATCGAGCCGCTCGTCGAAAAGTACCGCGAGTACAAAGGCGTCCTCAAGGAGATCGCGGATAACCAGGAGTTGGCCAAGGGCGACGATGCCGACATGCGCGAGCTGGCCAGGGAGGAGCTGAAGAGCCTCGACGCCCGGCGCGAGGCCCTGGTCGCCGAAATCAAGATCCTGCTCATCCCGAAAGATCCGAACGACCAGAAGAACGTGGTGCTCGAGATCCGCGCGGGCACGGGCGGCGAAGAGGCGGCGTTGTTTGCCTACGAGCTGTACCGGATGTACACCCGGTTCGCGGAGAAACAGGGCTGGCGCGTCGAGATCATGTCGACCAGCGAGAGCGACGTCGGCGGCGTCAAGGAAGTCATTGCGACCATCGAAGGGCGAGGCGCGTACAGCAAGCTGAAATACGAGAGCGGGGTTCACCGCGTGCAGCGCGTGCCGGCGACCGAAGCGTCCGGCCGGGTTCACACCTCGACGGTCACCGTCGCGGTGCTGCCGGAGGCCGAGGAAGTCGACGTCCAGATCGACGCCAAGGACCTGCGTATCGACACATTCTGTTCGAGCGGTCCCGGCGGCCAGAGCGTCAACACGACCTATTCGGCCGTCCGCATTACGCACATCCCGACCGGGACGGTGGTTTCCCAGCAGGACGAGAAGTCACAAATCAAAAACAGGGCGAAAGCCATGCGCGTCCTGCGCTCGCGGCTCTACGACATGGAGATGCGCAAGCAGCAGGAAGCCATCGCCAAAGACCGCCGCAGCCAGGTCGGCACCGGCGAACGCTCGGAAAAGATCCGCACCTACAATTTCAAGGAAAACCGCATTACCGATCATCGAGTAAACTTCACGACTCACCAGCTCGCCGAGGTGTTGAGCTCCGGAGACCTCTCCGAGCTGCTCGACAACGTCACGATGTACTACCAGTCGGAGAAGCTGAAGGAAGCGACGGCCAACTGAACATGCTGACCATCCACGATCTGGTACGTGGCGCGCGCGATCGGTTCGTCACGGCCGGCATCAGCGCCAATTCTGCGAACCTCGACGCCGAGGTGCTCGCGCGGCAGGTGCTTGGGTGGGACCGCGCGCGTTTCCTCACCGATCGCGACGAGCGGGCGACAACCGTCTTCCTCCTCAACTACGAACCGCTGGTCGCGCGGCGCGAGCGCCGCGAGCCCGTGTCGTACATCCTGGGCATGCGGGAATTCTGGGGCATGGAGTTCCAGGTCGGACCCGATGTGCTGATCCCGCGTCCCGAGACGGAATTCATCATCGAAGAGACGCTCGCGCGGATTGGCAGCGATACGCGCCCCGTCATCATGGACATCGGTACCGGCAGTGGCTGCATTGCCATCGCCCTGGCGCGCGAAATACCCGGCGCCCGGGTGATCGCCACAGATGTGTCCCGCAGCGCGCTCGAGGTCGCGCGGCAGAACGCCCTGCGGCACGGTGTCGCCGATCGGGTCCAGTTTGTCGAGACGAGCTTTCTCGACGGCATCGACGAGATCGCCGACGTGATCGTCTCGAATCCGCCGTACGTGCCGTCGGTGTCCCAGCCCGCCCTCACACCGGAAGTGCGCGATTACGAACCGCCGGTGGCCGTGTTTGCCGGCGTGGACGGCCTGGACGGCGTCCGGAGTGTGCTCGAAGCAGCGGTCGCGCGATTGGCGTCTGACGGCCTGCTTATCATGGAATTCGGCCTGGGTCAGGACGATGAGGTCACAGCCCTGGTGGACGTCGTCAGCACGCTCGACCTGGTGGCGATACGGCACGACCTGCAGGACATCCCGCGCACGGTTATCTGCCGCAGAAATCACGAAGCGCCACGATGACGAACGAGGACTGTCTCTTCTGCAAGATCATCGCGGGCATCATTCCGGTGAAGCCGCTGTACGAAGACGCGGACTTGATTGCGATTCAGGACATCAACCCGCAGGCGCCACTGCACGCGCTCGTCATTCCAAAAACACACATTCCATCGCTGAACGACCTGACGCCCGAGCACGATGCGCTCGTCGGCCGCATGTTCAGGCGTGCGGCGGTACTTGCCAGCGAGCGCGGCGTGTCGAATCTCGGTTACCGGACCGTATTCAACACAGGTCCTCAGGCGGGACAGAGCGTATTCCACATCCATCTACACGTGCTCGGCGGCCGTTCGCTGAGCTGGCCGCCAGGTTAGTTCGACAAGAGTCTTCGAGTCGGAGAGTCCTCACGAGTCGAAAGAGTCCTCGAGTCGGAAGGGACTACAGCAGCGCCGGCAGCTCTCTTAAGCTCCGAATAACCGGCACGCCCGGGTCCGGCGCATGGCCATCTGCGTCGGATCGCCTCACCAGCACGCCTCTCATCCCGATACGCCTCGCCCCTTCGATGTCCTGTGTCAGGCTGTCGCCCACCATCACCGCGTCCGCGGCTCGCACGCCTGCCAGCTTCAGCGCCGCCTCGAAGATGCTCGGGTGCGGCTTCATGAACCCGTGCTGCGACGACGAAACGGCCACGTCGATGAGCCCGTCGAGCTCGAAGTGCTCCTGGAAAGACTCGAGGCAACGGTGCGTGTTCGAAATCAAGCCCAGCACGAGGTCGCGCGCGGCGAGCGCTTCGAGCGCCTCGGGCACTTCTTCGTAGAGCTGGAAGTGCTGGCAGGCGGCCCATTCCCGATAGATCTCCGCCGCGCAGGGCTCCACGCCCGCGCCCGATCCGCCCATCGCCTTGATGATGTGCGACGTGTAGTCGATGAAGATCTGCGGGTTGTACACCGCATCCTGGTCGCGATCGAGGATATGCGACGCGCTGATCACCGCTTCCGGAAAGCGCGCCGCATCGACGGCCACGCCATGCCGCGCGCAGAACGCCTCGTACCCTTCACCCTGGAACGCGGGTCCCGGGTAGATGAGCGTGAAATCCACGTCGAAGAAGACCGCCGCGGTCTGGTTCATTTCTGATAGGGCCCGGCCACAACGAGCGACGCACGGGCCGTGTCGAGCGTCTGCCGCGCCGCGGCATTCACATCGTCCAGCGTCACCGCATCGAGCAGCGCGGGCAGCCGGACATCGTGGTCGAGGCCGAGGCCGAAGAATTCGGCCGTCTGCAGGAAGGTCGCGATGGCGCCGTTGGTTTCGAGCAGCCGTGGAATCGATCCGATCAGGTACTGCTTGCAGTCGGCGAGCTCTTCGGGCGTCAATCCCTCTTTCGTCAGACGCGTCATTTCCTCGTCGATCGACTTGATGGCGCGATCGACGTTCGAGGGGTTCACGCCCGCGCGCACGACGAGCGGGCCCTCGACGACGTTCGCGTCGAACGAGCTGAAGACGTAGTACGCCATCCCCTGCCGCTCGCGAATGCTGTCGCCGAGCCGTCCGCCGATGCCGTACTGCCCGAGTGCGTTGTTCATCAGGGTGTAGGCGTAGTAGCGCGGATCGCTCCGGACGATCGTGGTGAAGCCGTACGCGATGTCGGCCTGCGCCTTGTTCATCATCGGAATGACGCGCTCCTGTCTGGGCCGATCCGAAGGCACGCGCGCGAGCGTCACATCACCGGCGGCAGACTTCCTCCATCCCCCGAACACTCTCTCGCCGGCGGCGACGGCGCGCTGGCGTTCGACGTCGCCCACGATGATGACGGTGGTCGCGGCGGGCGCAAACCGCGCGTCGTGAAATTCCACCAGATCGCTCCGCCCGATTCTCGTTACGCTCTCGAGCGTGCCTTTCGCGGGGCGTCCGTACGGATGCTGTTCGGGATAGAGCATGCCGAAGAGCGTCAGCATCGCCATGGCCGCGGGGCTGTCTTCGTCCTGGCGGATGGCGTTGGCGACCTCGCCTTTCCGCTTCACGATTTCTTCCTCGGGAAACGCCGGCTGCATGACGATCTCGCCGACCAGCTCGAGCATGGCCTCGAAATCCTCCGCCAGGCATGTGCAGTTGACCGACATGACGTGGCGGTTGGCGCCGACGCTCAACGACACGCCACGCTCGTCCAGGGCTTCGGCAATCTGCTCGCTGGACTTCTCTCGCGTGCCGCGGTCGAGCACGCGCGACGTCAAGTGGCTCAGCCCGAGCAGCGCATTGGAATCGTAGATGCTGCCCGCTCGCACGCCGACCTGAATCGTGACCGCAGGCACCGTGCGCGCTTCCTTGCTGATGACGACGGTGCCATTGCCCAGCACGTGTCTGCCGGCGGCGATCCCCTTTTGAAGATCGGTGGTCATTCCGCGTCTCCACCACTCGGGGTGAACCACCCGACGGTGCGGCGGTCGCTTCGCAGGTACTTCCTGGCCGCCTGATTCACTTCGCTCGCGGTGACGCCGGCGATGCGGCCGGGTGCATCTTGATACAGGTCGAGGTTGGCCACGGTCTCGAAGTAGCCGAGCTGATGACCGATGTTGGTCACGCTGTCGTTCTCGAACACGAGCCGCGCGCGAAGCTGGTTTTTTGCCTTGGTCAGCTCGCGCTCGCTGATGCCCTGGCTGGCCACCTCGTTCAGCGCTTCCGTCGCCGCCGCTTCGACGTCCTGCAAGCCGACTCCTTCCATGGCCGTGGCCGACACCAGATACAGGAAGGGATGTTCGGTCGGCAGCAGCCCCGCGCCAACGCTGGATGCAAGCCGGCGCTCGACCAGCGCGCGATACAGTCGGGCGCTGCGCTGGGGCGGCGGCGTGCGAAAGCTGGACCAGAGATTGATGCCCTTGGCCCCGGTGAGGATCGCATCGAGCACGAGCATCGGAAAGAAATCGGCATCGCCGACCGCCGGCGCATGGTAGGCAAGCTTGAGGTAGGCGGTCGTGCCTTCCCGCGACACCTCCACACGCCGTTCCCCCAACTGCTCGGGCTCGACCACGTTGACGCGGCGCGGGGCGCCACCCGGTGGAATGCCGCCGAACTGCTTTTCGACCCGGCGCAACACGTCGTCGGTCTCGACGTCGCCGACGACGACCACGGTGGCGTTGTTGGGAATGTAGTTTCGCCGGTAGTACTGATAAAGATCGTCGCGGCTCATCGTCCGGAGGTCGGACAGCCAGCCAATCGTGGGATGGCGATAGGGATGAACCTTGTAAGCGGCGGCAATCACGTCCTGCTCGAGCAGCGTATCCGGATCGTTTTCACTGCCCTGCAGTTCGGAAATGATGACGGTTCGTTCCGACTCGCAGTCGTCGGGGTCGTACAGGCAATTGGCCATCCGCTCGGCTTCGATGAAGAGCATCCGGTCGAGGCCGGCCGTTGACGCCGTTTCCATGTACGTCGTCTGATCGATCCACGTATAGCCGTTCCAGCTGCCGCCGAACTTCTCGATGATGCCTTTCACCTGGTCGCGCGGGATGTTCGTGGTGCCCTTGAAATTCATGTGCTCGACCCAGTGCGATACGCCCGTCAGACCGGTGACTTCGTCTTTGGAGCCCACTTTGTACCAACACCAGACCGACGCCAGCGGAGCGGTATGCACCTCCTGTACGAGCACCTTCAGCCCGTTGTCCAGAACCGTCGATGTCATATGCTGTCCATTATAGCGGCCGCTTCGCCCTCTTCGGAGCGCGCAACCGGTGAGACATGTATTGGCAAGCTCGTTGCTTTGATACATTGGGGTTGGACGTCATGGGCAAACCATTTCTCATTGCACTCCTGGTCGGGACAGTCGCGTTGGCGGCCCAGACGTACGCCCAGTCCGGACGGGGACAGGGCGGTCGCGATGACCACCCCGCTCGTTCTGCCGCACCGCCGAACGCGCGAACTGTCGTGGTGCCATCGAACGTGGTATGGACCAACACCCGCATCAACGTGACGCGTGGTCAGCACCTGCGGTTCGAACCGTCAGGTGAAATCCGCCTCAGCTTCAACGGCGAAGACATCGCACGGGCGTCGGGTGCGACGAAAGCCCGGCACAACGACAGCGCGCCGATTCCGTCGATTCCGGTGGGCGCCCTCATCGGACGCGTGGGCAACGGACAACCGTTCTCGATTGGCGATACGACCAACGCCCTGGACATGCCGGCTAACGGTCGTCTGTTCCTGGGTGTCAACGACGACCACGTCGCCGATAACAGCGGCAATTTCGTCGTCAAGATTTGGGAACCTTAGAGACTTCGCACACATGGCAGATGGCAGATGGCAGGTGGCAACGCCGCTCCGATTTGCCCTGCGCCATTTGCCATTTGCCATTGACAGGTACAATTCAGTGTTCCATGTCAGACTGGAAAGACACCCTCAATCTCCCGCGGACCGAGTTTCCGATGAAGGCGAATCTGCCTGTCGCCGAGCCGCAGATGCTCGCCCGCTGGAACGCGATGAACCTGTATGGACAGCTGCGCGAAGCTCGCGCGGGGAAGCCCAAGTTCGTGCTCCACGACGGCCCCCCGTACGCGAACGGCAGCATTCACATCGGCACGGCCATCAACAAGATTCTCAAAGAGCTGGTGGTCAAATCGAAATCGATGTCCGGCTACGACGCACCGTACGTCGTCGGGTTCGATTGCCATGGCCTGCCCATCGAGCTGAAAGTCGACAAAGAGCTCGGGGCCAAGAAGCGCGACATGAGCGTTCTCGAGTTCTGCCGCGCGTGCCGCGCCTACGCCGAGCGCTTCATCGGCACGATGACCGAACAGTTCCAGCGGCTGGGCATCCTCGGCACCTGGGACGCCCCCTACCTGACGATGGACTATCGGTATCAGGCGGCCATCGCCAGGACGTTCGGACGCTTCGTCGAGAAGGGGCTCGTCTACAAAGGCAAGAAGCCGGTGCACTGGTGCATCCACTGCCGCACTGCGCTCGCCGAAGCCGAGGTCGAGTACGCCGACCACGTCTCGCCGTCGATCTACGTCGAGTTCGCGCTGGCGCCGGAGAGCCAGGCGGAGATCGCGCAGCGGGTACCGAAGCTCGCCGGACGGAACGTGTCGGTCGTCATCTGGACGACGACGCCGTGGACGATTCCGTCCAACCTCGCGATTGCCTTTCACCCCGAGTTTGACTACGCCGCGTACGAACTCGACGGCCGCGCCGTCATCATGGCCGAAGGACTCGCGTCCCGGGTGGCCGAGGCGACCGGGCTCGCCTTCGGAGCGCCCGTTGCGAAAATGAAGGGCGCCGACCTCGAGAAGCTCCGCTTCCGCCATCCGTTGTACGCGCGCGATTCAATCGCCGTGCTGGCCGACTACGTGACGTTGGACGCGGGCACCGGCGCGGTGCACACAGCGCCCGGACATGGCGCCGACGACTTCACGACCGGCCAGAAGTACGGGCTCGAGATCTACGCGCCGGTCGGACCCGGCGGCCATTTCCTCGAGAGCGTCGAGCTCTTCTCGGGGCAGCGTGTGTTCGATGCCAACGCCAGTGTCGAACAGGCGCTCAAGGAACGCAGCCGGCTGCTGCATCGATCGAACTTTTCCCATCAGTATCCGCATTGCTGGCGGTGTCATAACCCGGTCATCTTCCTCGCGACGTCGCAGTGGTTCATCCGTATGGACGGCGACCCCTGCGATCGCCGCCGACGGCAAGACACCCCAAACACTCCGCGAGGCGGCCATCAGCGCCATCGACAACGACGTGAAATGGATTCCCGCGTGGGGCCACGACCGGATCTACAACATGGTGTCGAGCCGGCCCGACTGGTGTATCTCGCGCCAGCGCGTGTGGGGTGTGCCGATTCCGGCGGTGGATTGCACCAAGTGCGGCGAAGCGATCACCACGCCGGCGCTGGTCGAGAACGCGGCCAGGGTCTTCGAAGCCCATGGCGCCGACGCGTGGTACGACCGGCCAGTCGAGGACTTCCTTCCCTCCGGACTGGCATGTCCGTCGTGCGGCGGGACGACGTTCGAGAAAGAGATGAACATTCTCGACGTGTGGTTCGACTCCGGGTCGAGCCACGAGGCGGTGCTCTCCGTCAGGCCCGAGCTGACCTGGCCCTCCGACATCTACCTCGAAGGCAGCGACCAGCATCGCGGCTGGTTCCAGAGCTCGCTCCTGCTCGGCCTCGGCACGCGCGGACGTCCGCCGTACCGGCAGGTCGTGACCAACGGCTTCGTCATCGACACCGATGGACAGAAAATGTCGAAGTCGATCGGCAACGTCATCGCTCCGCAGGACGTCATCAACCAGAGCGGCGCGGACGTGCTCAGGCTCTGGGCGGCGATGAGCGACTACTGGGAAGACATTCGCGTGAGCAAGGAAATCCTCACGCGCGCCTCCGAGGCGTACAGAAAGATCCGGAACACGCTTCGCTATCTCATCGGGAACTTGTACGACTTCGACCCGTCGCGCGATCGCGTGCCCTTCGACGCGCTCGAAGAGATGGACCGGTACATCCTGCTCCGCTACAGCCAGGTCGCGAAGCAGACGCTCGCGGCGTATGACGCGTACGATTTCAGCACGATCTTCCAGACGGTGAACGCGTTCACGACCGTCGACCTGAGCGCGTTTTACGCGGACGTATCCAAAGATCGTCTCTACACCTTTGCGTCCGGCTCGAAAGAGCGGCGCTCCGCCCAGACGGCGATGTACGTCATCGCGGACGGCCTCGCCCGGCTGCTGGCGCCCATTCTGTCGTTCACGACCGACGAGCTTTGGCAGTACCTGCCGGGCTCGCGCGAGGCGTCGGTGCACCTGGCGCTGTTTCCCGACGGAGCGTCGCTCGATGGGCTGGACGATCCGGCGCTGACGACACGATGGGAACGGCTGATTGCCGTCCGCGACCAGGTTCTGGCCAAGATCGAGCCGTTGCGCAAGGACAAGCAGATCGGCAGCTCGCTCCAGGCCAGAGTGACGTTGTCGGCGACAGGAGATGACCTCGCTCTCCTGCGGTCGCACGAAGCCCAGCTTCCGATGCTCTTCATCGTCTCCGAGGTCGAAGTGCGCGAAGGGACGCAGGGTGGGGGGCTGGAGATTTCAATCGATCGCGCCAGGGGCGTCAAATGCGAGCGCTGCTGGCGGTATGTACCCAACGTGTCGTCCGATCCGGCTCGCCCCGGTATCTGCGATCGCTGCCAGGGCGCACTGGCCGAAACCGTGAACTCGTGATGGGTGCGGTTGACGCCACGAGACCGCTGGGGACGGGACAACGGTTGGGCCGTATGCCGGAGCTCGTCACGGTTGCCGTCATCGTCGCGCTCGATCAGGCCACCAAGGCTGCCGTCAGGGCCAGGCTGCCGCTGTATGAGAGCGTGACGGTCATCCCGGGGTTCTTCGACCTGACGCACGTGCGAAACACCGGCGCGGCGTTTGGTATGCTGAACGGCGTCGACTTCGCGTACAAGCCGGCTGTGATGGTGATCGTCGCGCTGATCGCGCTTGGCGCGGTCGCCAGCTACGCGCTGACCCTGCCGTCAACGCAGCAGATAGCACGCTACGGTCTGGCCTTGATTCTCGGCGGGGCCGTGGGCAACCTCATCGACCGCGCCACGGTGGGTTATGTGGTGGACTTCGTCGACGTGTACTGGCGCGGCGTTCATTTCTGGGCTTTCAACGTCGCCGACTCCGCGATTACAGTTGGTGTGATTCTGATGTTGCTCGACGTGCTGGGAGTAGGACGTGTACCCGAGACTGTTTGAAATCCCGGAGATCTTCGGCATCGGGCCGCTGACGATCTACACCTACGGAGTGATGCTGGCCGCCGCCTACCTTGGCGGGCTGCAGCTCGCCATCGTCCGCGGACGCAAGGCCCATCTCGACCCCGGACGCCTGCTCGATCTCGGCGTCTACATCGTCATCGCGGCGCTCGTCGGCGCCAAGCTGCTGCTCCTGGTCGTCAATTTCAACTATTTCCGCAACAACCCGGACGAGATTCTCGTGCTCGCGCGATCGGGCGGCGTGTTTTACGGCGGCCTCATCACGGCGACGCTGGTCGCGTTCTGGTATATCCGGCGTCACGCCCTGCCCTTCTGGACGACGTGCGACATGTTCGCGCCGGGAATTGCGCTGGGGCACGTCATCGGCCGCATGGGCTGTCTGATGGCCGGATGCTGTTACGGACGCCAGACCAACGTGCCCTGGGCGGTGACGTTCACCGATCCGTTTGCAGCCGCCAATGTCGGCACTCCGCTGAACGTACCCTCTGCATCCCACTCAGGTGTACGAGGCGGGCGCGGAGCTCCTCATCCTGATTTTTCTGCTCGTGACCGAGAAGAAGGGGCGTCCCTACCCCGGCCGCACGTTCTGGGGCTACATGCTCCTCTACGCCATCTCGAGGTTCATCATCGAGTTCTATCGCGCCGACGAGCGCGGCTTCGTGATGGGGCTCTCGACGTCGCAGTTCATCTCGGTCCTGCTGGCGCCGCTCAGCCTCGCGATGCTCATCTATCTGCGGCGCACGATTTCGCCCGAGCCGGCCAAGGCCGCCAGGCGTGCGGCGTGAAAAGATGCACGTGGTTCGTGAGGTTCGTAGGTTCGTGAAGTTCGTCGGAGTTCGTAGAGTTCGAAGAGTTCGACTCGAACGTCGAACCACGAACCACGAATCTACGAACCTACGAACCTACGAACCTACGAACCCACGAACCACGAACCTACGAACTCACGAACTCTACGAACTTACGAACTTGACGAACTTTACGAACCTTACGAACCTGAGATCATCACCCATCCATGTCCCCGCGCCACGATCTCGTCGTCACGGCTGAAGAGGCGGGCATCCGCATCGATCGGTATCTCACGAGCGTGCTGGCGGGCCACTCGCGCTCGCAGATTCAGCGCCTCATCAAAGACGGCAAAGTCACCGTAGCCGGCCGGGCGGTTCCAGCCAATCGAGTGGTACGCGGAGGCGACGCCGTCGGCATCGAGATTCCCGAACCGACGAGCGCGGCGCCGGAGCCGGAGGATCTCGACCTCGACATCGTTTACCAGGATTCGGACCTGATCGTCGTCAACAAACCCGCCGGCATGGTCGTCCATCCCGCCGCCGGTCACGCGCAGGGCACGCTCGTCAACGCCTTGCTGCACGAGGTGGACGACCTGAGCGGCATCGGCGGAGAGCTGCGGCCTGGCATCGTCCATCGCCTCGATCGCGGCACGTCGGGCCTGATGGTCGTGGCCAAGAACGACCGCGCGCACGCCGAGCTCGCGCGACAGTTCCACGATCGCGAGGTGGAAAAGGAATACGTCGCGCTCGTGTGGGGCGTCGTCCAGGCGGGCCGCCGCATCGATCTGCCGATCGGCCGCGACCCGGCCGATCGCAAGAAGATGTCCGCGCGCGCGCGCCGCGCACGATCGGCGGCCACGCGGATCACCGCCGCGCTGCAGATACCCGGCGTCACGCTGATACACGTGGCGATCGCCACCGGGCGCACACATCAAATACGCGTGCACCTGAGCGAGATCGGGCATCCGATCGTCGGCGATGCGGTGTACGGTGGCCTCCGCCGACGAGTCCCCGGCGATCTTCGGCCCGTGCTCGGCCTCGATCGCCCGTTCCTGCACGCGGGACGTCTCGTGTTCCATCACCCGTCGGACGGACGTAAGATGGAGTTCGAAGCGCCGCTGCCGCGCGATCTGCAAACCGTTCTCGACGAGATCCTGCCGGAAGACTATGAGCGAAGCACCACCTGACGTAAGACAGTCCGACGCGATCTACAAGGGACGCGTCTTCAACATCACGGTCGACCAGGTCGTCTTTGCGGACGGCCGAACCGTGAAAATGGAGGTCGTGCGTCATCGCGGCTCTGTCGTGCTGATGCCGATGACGGCGCCGGATCGCATTCTGCTCGTTCGCCAGTACCGCTACGTCGTCGACGAGTGGCTCTGGGAACTGCCCGCGGGCACGCTCGAGCCCAACGAGAGCCTGGTTGACGCCGCGCTGCGCGAGTGCCACGAGGAGGTCGGCAAGATCGCCGGCAAGGCGGAGAAGCTGCTCAGCTTCTTCCCGTCACCCGGCTTCTGCGACGAGGTGATGAACTTCTTTCTGCTGACCGGCCTGCGCGATCCCCGCCCGGACGAGCCCGCCGCGCATCAGGACCCTGATGAGATTCTGAACGTGAAGGAATTCGCGGTCGAGGACGTACGGCGGATGGTGAAAGCCGGTGAGATTCGAGATATGAAGACGGCTGTCGGACTGACGCTGATCTGAATAGGGACCTGTCATGGCAGATGGGGGATTAGGCGATTTCGGGAGGTTGGGATTGCGGATTGCCAATTTGCCAATTGCTAATCCCCAATCGCCAATCGCCAATTGCCAAGGGGCTGCCAGGGTGCTACTGCACCGTCCCCTGTACCCGCGTGGCGGTGCGCCGCTCGCGGTGCGAGGTCGTCGAAGGCGTCAGCGCCAGCAGCACGGCTTCGTCGATGGTCGAGACCAGGTGGATCGTCAGGTCGCGGCGAAGCTCCTCGTTGAGGTCCTCCTTCACGTCCTTGTCGTTCTGCCGCGGCAGAATGATCTCCTTCACCCCCAGCCGTCGAGCCGCCAGCACCTTTTCCTTGATGCCACCGACCGGCAGCACGCGCCCGGACAAGGTAATCTCGCCCGTCATCGCAATGTCGCCGCGAACCGGCCGGCCCGTCAGCTCCGACGCCAGCGCCACCGCCATCGTCACGCCCGCCGACGGCCCGTCCTTGGGAATGGCGCCCGACGGCACGTGCAGATGGATCTCGGCCGACTTGTAGAAGTCGGGATCGACGTTGAACTGCGCGGCGTGCGCCCGGAACCACGACAGCGCCGCCCTGGCCGACTCTTTCATGACGTCGCCGAGGTGGCCCGTCAGGGTCAGCGTGCCACTGCCCTGCATGCGCGACGCCTCGATGAAGAGCACTTCGCCGCCGACCGGCGTCCAGGCCATGCCGATCGCCACACCCGGGTTCTTCGTGCGCTCTTCGATTTCCTCGTCGAGGTATCGAGGCGCGCCGAGCAGCTCGACGACGGTGTCGCGCGTGAGGTTGACCGGCTCCTCCTGCCCTTCCGCACGGCGCCGGGCGATCTTTCGCACGAGCGACGCGATCTCGCGCTCGAGATTGCGGACCCCCGCCTCACGCGTGTAGCCGCGAATCACGAGGCGGATGGCGTCATCCGTAAACGTCACCATCTCGGCCGTCAGGCCGTGGTTCGCCACCTGCTTGGCGATGAGGTGCTCTTTCGCAATCTTGAGCTTCTCCTCCTCGGTATACCCGGGCAGCTCGAGCACTTCCATTCTGTCGCGCAGCGGCGGCGGAATCGTGTCGAGCACGTTCGCCGTCGTCACGAACAGCACTTCGGACAGGTCGAACGGCACGTCGAGATAGTGATCGCGGAACGAGTTGTTCTGTTCAGGGTCGAGCACTTCGAGCAGCGCCGAGCTCGGGTCGCCGCGGAAGTCCGATCCCAGCTTGTCGATTTCGTCGAGGATGAACACCGGGTTCTTGGACTCAGCCCGGCGGAGCCCCTGGATGATCTGGCCCGGCAGCGCCCCGATATACGTCCGGCGATGCCCGCGAATCTCCGCCTCGTCGCGCATGCCTCCCAGCGAGACGCGCACGAACTTCCGATCGAGTGAATTGGCAATCGATTTCGCGAGCGACGTTTTGCCGACTCCCGGAGGACCCGCGAAGCAGAGGATCGGCCCCTTCATCGTCGGGTTGAGCTTCCGCACCGCGAGGTACTCGAGGATGCGGTCCTTCACCTTCTCGAGACCGGTGTGATCCGCGTCCAGCACGCCCTTGGTGCGCGCCAGGTCGATCACTTCGTCGGTGCGCTTCGCCCAGGGCAGCGCGATCAGCCAGTCGAGATACGTGCGCGAGACCGTGTATTCGGCGGCCGCGACCGGCATTCTCGACAGGCGATCGAGCTCGCGCCTGGCTTCCTTCTTGACCGCGTCCGGCATGCCGGCGGCTTCGATCTTTTCGCGAAGCTCTTCGACTTCCTTGGTCTGATCGTCGCCTTCGCCGAGCTCTTTCTGAATCGCCTTCATCTGCTCGCGCAGGAAGTATTCGCGCTGGTTCTTCCCGACCTCCGACTGCACCTGCGACTGGATTTTCGACCCCAGCTCGAGCACCTCGGCTTCCTTGATGAGCAGGCGGTTGAGCAAATCAAGGCGCGAGCGCACGTCCACCGTCTCGAGCACTTCCTGCTTGACCGCCGTGCTCAACGTGGCCAGGCTCGACGCGATGAAGTCGGCGAGCCGACCCGGCTCGGTGATGTTCATCGCCAGCGCCTGCAGATCGTCGGACAGGAGCGGCGACAGCGAGACGACGTGCTGGAAATTGGTCTTGATGTTCCGCTGGAGCGCGTCGATCTCGAGACGGTCTTCGTCCCGCACCGTGTCGTCCGCCGGATTCACGCGGGCCCGCAGGTACGGGCGCGCGACCGTGATCGACTCCAGTTGGAGCCGGGACAGGCCCTGAACGATCAGCCGCAGGCTGCCGTCTGGCAGCTTGAACATCTTGTGAATGTGCGTGGCGGTACCGATCCGGTGGAGATCGTCCTGGGTCGGCTCCTCGACCGACGCGTCGCGCTGCGTGAACACGCCGACGAGCTTGCTTCCGCTGATCGCTTCTTCGATGAGGCGCACCGAGCTTTCGCGGGCGACCGCCAGCGGCAGAAACGAATTCGGAAACAACACCGTGTCGCGCAGCGGAAGAATCGGCAGCTCGCTCGGTATCGCGACCGGATGCTCGGCAGACGCTTCCCCGATTTCGAGACGCTCGTCTTCACGACCCATGGTGACACCCCCCGTTGGTCCTGCAGTTTATAACTTGTCGCGGTTTCTTGTTCGTGCGGGCGGGCTACAGGCTCCGCCCGTGACGGCGGAGCCTGTTAGAAGGGACGCCGTATTAGCTTGACATGTCTCCGAAGAAGAACGCCGGACCGTTACGCTTCTGGGCGGCGACCTTTTCGCGTTCGACCGCCATCTCCCGGCCCTCTTCGCAGTCCTTGCACCGCACCGCGAACGGCAGCGCCCGGAGGCGCTTGTCCGAGATTTCGCCGCCGCAGTCCGCGCAGTAGCCGTAGTTGCCGACCTCGAGCCGATGCAGCGCGTCGTTGATCTTGGTGAGCGTTTCCGCCTTCATCTGAATCAGCGCGAACTCGATGTCTTCCTGAATATCGGCTTCGGAACTCTCGCCGGCGTCCAGGACTTCGTTGACCTTGCCCCACGCGTCCGCTTCTCGCTGATCCCGAATGCGACCCTGAACCTCGCTCAGGATCTCTTTACGGCGCTCCTCGAGCATCCGCTTCAGATCGGAATAGCGGGCTTCGTTCACTGAGGAGGTCTGTTTGCCTGTCGTCGTCTTCATGATTCCGACTCCTTCCGCCGTGTCTCAAATCTAGTCATTACTCGAATCGTTCGTGCTGCGCCTAATGCAAATAGAATGCCTACGCGTCGCACTCAGTATGTCTTGGAGAATCGGGGGACTTTCGCAGGGAGGAAGCGGCGGGACTGGGAAAAAAAGGCTGCCTTTCCCCATCACGGGCTCCACCTCCCCGATCTGCTTGAGTCTATCTCCCTCATCACACTAGACTTATCTCATCCCGTTCATTGGCTCTCCCGCCATTTCGTAACTCGTAACTATTAGACGCCGGCGAGCCCCTGGCGGTTCGGTTTGACGACATCGAGCGACAAGGTCGTTAATAGAGGACAATTACGGTTTAACCAATCAGGACGATTCCCCACACTATGCCGTGTCCGGTCTGCCACCAACGCAAAGCCAAGCGGGCGTGCCCCGCCCTGAATCAGCAGATCTGCGCGGTATGTTGCGGCACAAAGCGCCTCGTCGAGATTAACTGCCCGCCGGATTGCGGATATTTGTCTACATCCCGCAGCCATCCTCCTGCGGTTGTGCAGCGCCAGCAGGAAATGGATCGCGCCATCATGCTGCCGCTGATGCAGGGGTTATCGGAGCGCCAGGCACGGGTATTCCTGATGCTGGCCGCGCTGACATCGCGCCACCAGTCCGAGGGTCTGCAGAAGCTCGTGGACGACGATATCGCCCAGGCCGCGGGCGCGCTGGCCTCGACGCTCGAGACCTCGGCGCGTGGCATCGTTTACGAACATCAGCCCACATCAGTGGCGGCATCGCGGCTGATGGCCGAGCTCAAGACCATGGTGGCCGAGGTGGTAAAAAATGCCGGTTCTGCACTCGAACGCGACGCAGCCATTGCGCTGCGACGCATCGAGCACGGTGCCAGAACGATGGCCGCCTATCCGTCGGCGGGCACCGACCCGGGACGGGGGGCCAGCGAACTGCAGCACCTGTTCGCCCGCGTGCTGACGCCCCCGCCGGGAACGGAAAGCCCGAGACGCCGACCGCCCCGGCCTCGTCGATCATCATTCCGCAGGCGTTTGCCGTTTGCGGTTTACCGTTGGCCGTTCGCGACTTCGCACTACGGTGAACGGTTTACGGTGAAGGTATAATTACCGGTTCCTTCTGGAGGAAGTAATGGCCAAGAGTTGTGAAGTGTGCGGGAAGAAGCCCGTCGTCGGCCGGACGTCAGCCACGCGCATAACGTGCAGCCCCCGCCGTTTCGAGCCGAACCTGCAGGTTGTTCGCGCCATGATCAACGGCGGCGTCCGCCGTATCCGCGTCTGCACCCGCTGCCTGCGCTCGAACAAAGTCACCAAAGCCGCCTGACGATGCTCTCCCCCGTTTCGACCGGGTCGGCGCCCAAGGCGCTGGGGCCGTATTCGCAGGCGATCAGGGCCGGTCAGTTCCTGTTTGTCTCGGGTCAGGTTCCCATCGATCCAGCGACCAATGAGCTGGTTGGCGGAAGCATCGCCGACCAGACGCGACGCGTGTTCCAGAACATCGGGGAAATCCTGAAGGCCGGGGGCGCGTCGTTCCAGCACGTGGTCCGCACGACCGTCTATCTCGCGGATCTCTCCGACTTCGCCGCGATGAACGAGGTCTACGCGACGTTCTTCACGCCGCCCCAGCCTGCCCGTTCGACCATCCAGGCCGCACGTCTGCCACGCGACGCCCGCATCGAAGTCGATGTGATTGCGTTTCTCGGCTGACGCAGTCTCGACGCACGAAGATCGCTAAGCAGAGCACAAAGTCCTAAGATATCTTCTCTCAGAAAAGCTTCTCTGCGTGTACTCTGCGCCTCTGCGTCATGATCTGTGAATTGAGTGAAGATCACGGGCGGGCGGCGGAACGTTCGACGTCGAGGACACCCTCGACGCCTTTCAGCAGCTTGATGACTTTCTCGAGGTGCTTCACGTCCTTGATCTCCACGGCCATGTTGATGCGGCCGAGATGATCGCTGTCGGCGCCGGTGGCCTCGACATTGGTGATGTTCGTGTTGATGGCGGCTATCCGCGAGCTGACGTCCGCGAGAATCCCCTTGCGATCTTCCACCTGCATCGTCAGCCGCACGATGTAGCGTGACGTGTCCGCCGCCGTATCCCACTCCACGTCGATGCGCCGCTCGGGGTCGTACAGGAGGTTCATGACGTTCGGGCACGACGCCGAGTGCACCGACACACCCTTGCCGCGGGTGATGTAGCCGACGATCTTCTCGCCGCGAATCGGATTGCAGCAGCGCGCGCGGACGACCATGAGGTCGTCGACGCCGCGCACCTTGATCTTGTCTTCGCCGGCGCCCGCTCCCGCCACGCCCAGCACCCTGCGGACGACCGAGGCGACGCCGGTTTCCGGCGGCTTCTCCTTCAGCTCGTCCTGGGGGACCAGCTTCGCCAGCAGCTTTCTCGGCGCGACCTTCCCGTAGCCGATTTCCGCGAAAATCTCGTCGCTCGCACCGTAGTCGGCCGCCAGCTTCTTGAACACCTCGCTGTCGAAGAGCGTTGCCGGGTTCAGATCGAAGCGGCGGGCTTCCTTCTCGAGCAGCCGCTTGCCGAGCTCCACGCTGCGGGCACGCTCTTCGGCCTGGACGAAGTGCTTGATCTTGTTTCGCGCCCTCGCGGTGACGACGAAATTCAACCAGTCGCGGCTCGGCTTGTGGCCGGAATTGGTGACGATTTCCACGATATCGCCGTTGCGCAGCCGCGTGCGCAGCGGCACCATCTTGCCGTTCACGCGCGCGCCAACGCACTGGTGGCCGATATCGGTGTGGATGGCGTAGGCGAAATCGATCGGCGTCGCGCCGCGGGGAAAGGCCTTCACCTGCCCCTTCGGCGTGAAGATGTAGACCTCTTCGGGATACAGGTCGACCTTGAGGTTCTGAATGAACTCGTGCGGGTCGCGCACTTCCTGCTGAACTTCGAGCAGCTGCCGGATCCACTGGAAATGACGCTCGTCGCGATGGTCGCCGATGCGCCCTTCCTTGTACTTCCAGTGCGCCGCGATGCCTTCCTCCGCGTGACGGTGCATTTCCTCGGTGCGAATCTGCACCTCGAACGGCACGCCCCGCTCGCTGATCACCGACGTGTGCAGCGACTGGTAGCCGTTCGGGCGCGGCATGGCGATGAAGTCCTTGATGCGCCCCGGCACCGGCGACCATGTCTGATGGATGATGCCCAGGGCGGCGTAGCAGTCCTTCACGCTGTCGGTGATGATGCGCAGTGCCACGAAGTCGTACACCTGGTCGAGCTCGATGCGCTGGCGCTTGAGCTTCTGGTTGATGCTGTAGAGGCGCTTCAGCCGTCCGTCCACCTGCTTGATGGGAACCTGGGCCTCGCTCAGCTTCGCCGTGATGGTTTTCTTGAGATAGTCGATCTCGGCCTCGGCCGCCTTGCGCTTGCCCTCGACTTTCGCGGTCAGCGCCTGGTAGCCCGCCGAATCGAGGTACTTGAACGACAACTCCTCGAGCTCGTTCTTGATCTTGCTCATGCCCAGACGGTTGGCAATCGGCGCGTAGATGTCGAGCGTCTCCTGGGCCGTGCGCGTCTGCCGATCTTCCGACATGTGCGAGAGCGTACGCATGTTGTGGAGACGATCGGCGAGCTTGACCAGGATGACCCGGATGTCGTCGACCATGGCCAGGAGCATCTTGCGGAAGTTCTCGGCCTGCCGCTCTTCGCTCGAGGAGAAGGGGATGGCGCTGATCTTGGTGACCCCCTCGACGACATGGGCCACTTCGGGACCGAAGTGCTCCTGAATCTTCTCAATCGTCGTCAGCGTGTCTTCGACGACGTCGTGCAGCAGGCCGGCCGCGATGGCGACGGGATCGAGCCGCATGTCGGCCAGGATGCTCGCCACCTCGAGCGGGTGCACCAGGTACGGCTCGCCGGAATGGCGCACCTGTCCCTTGTGCTCCAGTGCGGAAAACACGTAGGCCCGGCGGAGGAACTCGCGTTCCTCGTCCGAGGTGTAGGTCCGCACCTGCTCGAGAAGGTCTTCGAATCGAATCATTGTTTGTGGGGGCCTCGCGGCTCCCGAACCGCCGACCCTCGCTGCGAGAACCAAACGGCCAAAACGGTGTCTAACCCAAGTATCGGCAAATGGTTAGGACATTCTAAAGCATCCTTGACTTGGCTTTGGGGCGTTCATATACTTGGCGGGTTTTTCTCCAAAATTCGCGCGGTTTCGTAATTTGAAGGGGGATCTGATGCGTGTGCGAAGCAAGGCGATTCTGGCCTCAACCGCCGTGGTCGCGGCCGTGGCGTTGTCGGCATGTGGCCAGTTGGCAAATCTCCAGGCGCGGAAAGCATTCAAAGACGCCAACACGGCCTACCAGGCTCAAAACTACACCGAGGCGGCCGCACGATACGCTGAGGTGATCGCGGATCCGCAGACCGCGGCCGATCCGAATCTGGTCCATGCCTACTTCTTCCTCGGCAACAGCTACGACAACCTCTACAAGCCGGCGCGCAAGGGCGAGGCTGAAAACGACGCCCTTCTCACCAAGGCGATCGAAAACTACAAGCTCGCCGCCGAAAAAGAAGCCGACCCGAAGATGAAGAAGCTGTCGATGGACTATCTGGTGGCCGCGTACGGCCCGGACAAGCTGAACGATCCCGTCGAAGCCGAAGGCATCGTGCAGAGGATGATCCAGCTCGATCCGAGCGACACGACGAACTACTTCGTCCTTGCCCAGATCTACGAGGACGCGGGCGAGCTCGGACAGGCCGAGGCCATGCTGCTGAAGGCCAAGGACGCGCAGCCGAAGCAACCTGTCGTCTACCAGCGGCTCGCCGGCTACTATCAGCGACAGGCCGAGTTCGACAAGCTCATCGAAGCGGTCTCCCAGCGCGCGCTGCTCGAGCCGAACAACCCCGAAGCGCACCAGGCCATCGCGAGCTACTACTGGGACGAGGGCTACCGCAATACCCGCCTGAACGAAAGCCAGCGCAGGAGTATGCGACGAAGGGACTCGAAGCGGTCGAGAAGGCGCTCAAACTGAACCCGGACTACGTCGATGCGGTCGCATACAAGGGTCTGCTGCTTAGAAATCAGGCCGCCATCGAAAAAGATGCCGCACGGCAGAAGGCGATGCTCACCGAGGCGAATCAGCTTCAAGAGCGGGCCGCCGGCTTGAAGAAGAAGCAGGCTTCGGGGGCGAACTGACGCGCTTAGGGCTTAGGGCTAAGGGCTTAGGGATTAGTAGTTCAAAAGAAGGCCGCTCAGTCACGCTGGGCGGCCTTTTCTTTTTGCGCCTTCCTGCTCGACCGGTTTCGACGGCATGGACACTCGACGCTTCGGTTCGACCGGCCTCACGGTCCCTGCCGTTGGATTGGGCACGTGGCGCACGTTCGACGTGCGAGGGGCAGCGCTCGAAGCCAACGCACATGCGAGGCCGTCGATCGAGCGCTGTCGTCAGGCGCCAACCTCGTCGATTCTCTCGCCGATGTATGGCGAAGCGGAGCGCGTCCTGAGCCGACGCGTTGTCGTCGCGTCGCGCGAATGCCATCGTGGCCACGAAGGTGTGGGCGTCGTCGGCGCGCGAGGGGCGTCAGCAGGTCGATCGGGCCATGCGCCTCTTCGACGGCGTCGTGGATATCTACCAGGTGCACAACCTCGTGAACTGGCGCGAACATCTCGCGATGCTCGAAGCCGAGCGCGACGCTGGACGGGTTCGCGTCATCGGCGCCACCCACTACAGTTCGAGCGCGTTTGGCGAGCTGGCGACCGTCATGAAGACGGGCCGCGTCGGCGCGATCCAGGTTCCCTACAACCCGCGTCAGCGCGAGGTCGAGCGCACCATCCTTCCGCTCGCCGCCGACCTCGGCCTGGGCGTCATCGTGATGCGGCCGTTCGGCGAAGGCAGCCTGCTGCGGCGCCCGCCGGCGCAGGGCGACCTCGAGCCACTGCGCGCGTTCGGCGTGACGACCTGGGCACAGGCCCTGCTGAAGTGGATTCTCGAGCGACCGCGATGCCACACGACGATACCTGCCACGTCGAAACCGAGCCCGCGCCGTCGAGAACGCGACCGCTGGTAACCCGCCCTGGCTCGGCCCGGCCGAACGGGACTACATCGGTAGGTTCTTCGCATAGCAACGCCACGCACGCGGCGCGCGTTGATCACGAATAGGTGCGGCGGCGTTGGACTCGCGGAGTAACGAAGGAAAGCAGCTACCAAACAAAAAAGGCCGGCACCGCAAGGCACCGGCCTTTCCACTTTTTACTTTTTACTTTTTACTTTCTCTTTTTACTTTCCCTAGTTGCCCGTGACGCCTGCGGCCCTGCGCATGCCTTCGGTCACGATGCCGACCTTCTCGACGCCGGCGCCCTTGGCCGCGTCGATGACGGCGACGATTTCACCGTACCGCAGCGTCGGAGCGGCGGTGATGAACATCGTCTTCTCCTGGCGCTGCTCGAAGATGCTGCGCAGCCGCGTTTCGAGCTCGCCGAGGTTGGTGACCGGCTGTTTGTTGACCGACATGATACGGTCGGCCGACATCTCGAGCACGATCTGGCTGCTGTCGACCTGCTGCTGCTGGGCCTGCTGCGTTTCCGCGGGCAGGTTGATGTCGAGGCCCTTCTGCGTGAGCGGCAGGGCCGCCATGAAGATGACGAGCAGCACGAGCAGCACGTCGATCATCGGCGTGACGTTCATGTCTGAGCTCGCCTGGAGGCTCTTCGACTTGACGTTGACTTCGGCGCCGAAGTGCTTGTGGGCGTGTCCGTGCTTGGTCATTAGTTGCCTCCCCCTGCCATCGCACGCGCCTTCGGATCGGTGATGAGGCCCATGTCTTCGATTCCCGCCGCTGCGCAGATTGTCCATCGTCTCCATCACCGTGCCGTAGTCCACGTCCTGGTCGGCCTTGATGAGGACGACTTTTTCGGCCGAACTCGCGACGAGATCCGCGACTCGACTGCCGAGATCCGCCTGGCGGACGGGCACCGAGTTCAGGAAGATTTGCTTGTTGGCCTGAATACCCACGACCGTCTGCCCCTGGATCTCGGGCTTGTCGCTGGTATTTGCGGCCTGCGGCAGCTTCACGTCGACGCCCTTCTGGAGCATCGGCGCGACGAGCATCATGATGATCAACAGCACCAGCATGACGTCGACGAGCGGCGTCACGTTGATATCGGATTTGACGCCACCTTTTGCGCCGCCAACATCCATAGACATAGTGATTACTCCCTTTGAATCTAGAAACTAGAATCTAGAAACTAGAATCTTCGAGTTCAGATTGTAGTTTCTAGATTGTAGATTTCAGTTTCTAGCCAACCCTACGCCGTCTTCTTGATGAAGTAGTCCACCAGCTCCGACGACGAGTTGTCCATCTCGACGTTGAAATACTCGATGCGGCCGGTGAGGTAGTTGTAGAACCACACCGCCGGAATCGCCACGAGCAGTCCAAGCGCGGTCTCGACGAGCGCTTCGGCAATACCGGCAGAGACGGCGCCGATACCACCCGAGCCGGTCGACGCGATACCGGTGAACGCGTTGATGACGCCGACGACCGTGCCGAGCAGTCCGACGAACGGCGCCGTCGCGCCGATGGTCGCGAGGGCGCTGACGCCCTTCTTCAGGTCGTTGGCGGTCAGTGCGGTCGCACGCTGAATCGAGCGGCGCACGGTGTCGAGCAGCTCCTCGCGGCTGAGGCCGCCCGCGTTGTCCTGCTGGAACTGATACTCCTGCAGGCCGGCGAGCACGACTTTCGCAAGGTGGCTGTAGCGATAGTTCTTGTTGGTCGAGATGGCGATGGCATCCTTCAGGCGGCCGTCCTTCAGGTGCTTCGCTACTTGCGGGGCGTAGACCTTCGACTGGTTCTTTGCCTGAATGAACGTGTAGATGCGCTCGACGGCGACGCCGATCGACCACATCGACATGAAGAAGAGAATCCAGGCCACGGCTTTCGCGACGAAGCCCATCTGACGCCACATTTCAATTAAGTCAAGTCCGCCTTCCATCGTCCGCTCCTTAAGTAAAGAGAAAAGTCCGTAGTGCCCGGCACCGGCCGGACCCGTGGGCGACTACTACCGTAGAGTGAAATTCACGGTCACCGTCATGATGACCGGCACCGGCACGTTGTTCAACAGCGTCGGCGTGTACTGCCATTGCCTCACAGCTTCGATGGCCGCGGCGTCGAGCAGCGGAATCGAACGCAGGACGCGCACGTCCTGCACCTTGCCGTCGGGGCCGATGGTCGCTTCGAGAATCACGACGCCCTGCACGCGCGCCGACTGTGCGATCGGCGGGTACACCGGACTCTGATCTCTGACTTTCTTCGGGGGCTGAATGGCGCCGCCGACTCGAACGGGAGCCGGGGGCGGCGGGGGGGGTGGAGGGGCTTCGGGCACGCCGCCGGGAATACCACCGACGACGCCGCCGATATCGCCCGAGACCGTCGCGACGCGCTCCTGCGAGACGTCGAGACCGGTTTCAGGCTTGATGTCCGACGGCGCCTGCACCGGTGCGGCCGACGGGTTCACTTCCATGACCGGTTTCGGCGCCGCGGCCTGCGGCGGCGGCGGTGGTGGAGGTGGCGGCGGCGGCGGTGGTGGCGCTGCCACGAACGCGCCCATCATCTCCGGCGGCGTCGGCAAGACGTCGGCCGCCAGGAGGGGAATCACAATCAATACACCGATGACTGCCACGTGCGCCAGGATCGACAGCGGGAGCGTGTACCACTGCTTGCTCCCCACGGTGATCGAGGGTTTCACGACGTCACCGAACATCTCGCGTGCCACGTCAATCCTCCTGCCGAAAGTTGAAGGGTCGGCGATTATCCAACGTCCCAAAAACGAGTGTCAATTAAGCGGGGCACTCGGATTAGACACCGCAAATCGGGATTATGGTCCGCGCCATCCCCCGTCCGCCCGCCCAGTGCCCTTCGGCACGAGAGGCGGCGAACGTGAGGGGATCACCCAAAATACCCAGCCGTTTTAGGAAAACCCGCGAATCATATGACCCGGTACTGGCAATGTCAACCCGCAAAACGGGTGACGTTTGCCGTACAAATCCGCCGGTTTCAGCGATTTGTCACAATCGGGTCACGCGGCGCCGCCCGACTTGATCCGCATGGCGTAAAACGACCGCCAGACGAACACCAGCGAGGCGCCCAGGAACAGCGCGGAGAGGATCCGGGTGACTCCCGGCCCTTGATTTGCAGTCAGTTGGACCGCCAGCTCGACCGCCAGCAGCCCGAAGAGCGTCGTGAACTTGATGATCGGGTTCATGGCCACCGATGAGGTGTCCTTGAACGGATCGCCGACGGTGTCGCCAACGACGGTTGCGGCGTGGAGCGGCGTCCCTTTCTCCTTCAGCTCGACTTCGACGACCTTTTTCGCGTTGTCCCAGGCCCCGCCGGCGTTGGCCATGAAGATCGCCTGGAACAATCCGAAGAGCGCGATCGAAATCAGATAGCCGATGAAGAAGTACGGCTCGAGGAACGCAAATGCCAGCGTCGAGAAGAACACGGCCAGGAAGATGTTGAACATCCCCTTCTGCGCGTACTGCGTGCAGATCTCGACCACGCGCTTGCTGTCGGCGACCGACGCCTTCTCGACACCGTCCAGCTTGATGTTCGCCTTGATGAACTCCACCGCGCGATAGGCGCCGGTCGTCACGGCCTGCGTCGACGCACCCGTGAACCAGTAGATGACCGCGCCGCCCGTGATCAATCCCAGGAGAAACGGCGCGTGCAGGATCGACAGTTTCTGTACGTTTTGCGTCAGCCCGGCGGTCAGCAGCACGACGATCGAAAAAATCATCGTCGTCGAACCAACGACGGCGGTGCCGATGAGCACGGGCTTGGCGGTGGCCTTGAAGGTATTGCCGGCACCGTCGTTCTCTTCGAGCAGGTGCTTGGCGATCGCGAAGTCGGGCGTGAAGCCGTAGTCGCGCTTGATCTCCTCCTTGATGCCCGGCAGCTGTTCGATGACCGACAGCTCGAAGACCGACTGCGCGTTGTCGGTGACGGGTCCGTACGAGTCGACCGCAATCGTCACCGGGCCCATGCCGAGAAAGCCGAACGCCACGAGGCCGAACGCGAACACCGGCGCGGCGATCATCAGCGCGTCGAAGCCCATCAGGCTCACCAGGTAGGCCATGCCCATCAGCGACACGATGCTCAATCCCAGCCAGTAGGCGCTGAAGTTGCCCGCGACCAGGCCCGCCAGGATGTTGAGCGACGCGCCACCCTCGCGCGACGAGATCACGACCTCTTTCACGTGGGCCGACTCGGTGGAGGTGAAGAGCTTCACGAGCTCGGGAATGATGGCGCCGGCCAGGGTGCCGCACGTGATGACGGTCGAGAGCTTCCACCACATCGTGCCGTCGCCGAGCTCGGGGATGAGGAGGTACGAAATCAGGTAGGTGAGCGCCACCGACACGATCGAGGTCAGCCACACCAGCGAGGTGAGCGGCGCCTCGAAGTTCATCTTCGTGGCGTTCAGGTACTTGCCGCGCACCATGATGTTGTTGAGCAGGTACGACAGGCCGCTGGCGACCACCATCATCGCGCGAATCATGAAGATCCACACGAGCAGCTGCACCTGCACGGTCTCGTCGGCGACCGCCGTCAGGATGAACGTGATCAGCGCGACGCCGGTGACGCCGTAGGTCTCGAACCCGTCGGCGCTCGGACCCACCGAATCACCCGCGTTGTCGCCCGTGCAGTCGGCGATGACGCCCGGATTGCGCGCGTCGTCTTCCTTGATGTTGAAGACGATCTTCATCAGGTCCGCGCCGATGTCGGCGATCTTCGTGAAAATGCCGCCGGCAATACGCAGCGCCGAGGCGCCGAGCGACTCGCCGATCGCGAACCCCAGGAAGCACGAGCCCGCCAGGTCGCGCGGGATCCACAGGAGGATGCAGAGCATGATGAAGAGCTCGACGCTGATGAGCAGCATGCCGATGCTCATGCCGGCCTCGAGCGGAATCGCCATCAGCGGGAACGGCTTCCCTCTCAGGCTCGCGAACGCCGTGCGCGAATTCGCGAACGTGTTGACGCGGATGCCGAACCACGCGACGCCGTAGCTGCCGCGCGATGCCGACGAGGCTGAACAGCAGGATGATGAACACGCGCGACAGCGGGAAGTGGAGGATCAGGCCGAAGTACAGCGCGATGATCAACCCGACGAACACCTCGAGAATGAGGATGAACCGCCCCTGCGTCTTGAGATACGTCTTGCAGGTCTCGTAGATGAGCTCCGACACCTCGAGCATCGAACGATGCACGGGCAGCTTCTGCAGCCTCGAGTAGGAGACGAGACCGAAGAGCAGTCCGAGCACGCAGACGCCGATGCCCAGCACCAGCAGCGTTCTCGAGTTGTAGCCGAGCATGCTGACCTGACCGAGGTCGGGCAGCACGAGGCTCGCCTCGCCACCACCCGCGTGGGCCGGCGCCGCGTCGGGCTGCTGCCTGGCCGAGGCTTCCGTCGCCATCGCCAGGACGGCGAACAGAGCTAGGACGAACCACTTCATCATGATCTCCCCGTCACGTTATCAACGCTCTTGTCGGCAAGGCGAGGCGGCAGCGTCATGCCGCCGGTGAGGAAGACGCGAATCCCGTCCTCGACACTGATGTCCGGAAAGAACGCGTGCTCGCGCCGGCAGATGACCACGTCACCGAGATAGAGATGATTGGTAGGGACATAAACGGCGATGAGCGATTCGGTCTGGCCGGCCGACTGGATGGAAAACTCCTTGGTTAGAAATCCAAGTATATAGCCGCGCGACTCCGTTCGAATCATCACCACGCGCTTGAACCCGTATTGGTTATCGGGCGAAAAGGCCAGGACCAGTTGCTTGACCGGGGCATACACGGTCCGAAATACCGGAATACGCAGGAGATACCCTTCGGCACGCTGCAGCACACGCTTGCCCAGCACGTTGGTGGCCACGACGCCCACGAGCAGGATCACCGCCGCGGTCGTGATGATGCCCAGGCCCCGCGGCACCTCCTGGTCGCCCGTCGTGAAATAGCGCTGGTAGAGCGGATCTGTGAACCCGTCCACGACGTCGAACAGCCAGACCAGCGCCACGAAGCTGATGACGAGGGGCACCAGGACGAAAAACCCCGTGACGAACCGCCTGCGCAGCCAGTAAATCATCCCCGCACCCATCCGGCCCAGATGCCGGCACCCAGCGCCAGGCCGAGCGCGATGCGGTACCACGCGAAGGGCGCGAAACCCGCACGCCGCACGAAGCCGAGGAACGGTTTGATGATGAGGAGCGACGAGAGGAACGCCATCGTGAAGCCGACGAGAATTTCCAGGGCGCGCGCGCTCGTCAAATGGCTGCGCACTTCGAGGAACTCGTGGGCCGACGCCGCGAACATGGTGGGAATCGCCACGAAGAACGAGAACTCCGCCGCCGCGGCGCGGTCGAGGCGCATCGCCAGCCCGCCGATGATCGTGGCCCCCGAGCGCGAGACGCCGGGCACGAGCGCCAGCATCTGGCACAGGCCGACCCCGAA
Organism: Vicinamibacterales bacterium; assembly: GCA_963821395.1. Classification (GTDB taxonomy): domain Bacteria; phylum Acidobacteriota; class Vicinamibacteria; order Vicinamibacterales; family JAMQPK01; genus JAMQPK01. The sequence continues at coordinate 62,620 of CAWGDY010000030.1, forward strand.
CGCGCGCGAGAGGGGCGTGCGCTCGGCGTCGAGCACGACGGGCACGGGCCGCAGGCGTTCGACCAGCAGCATCACGATGCCGCCGGCGATGAACGCGCCGGCAAAGACCGACGGGCTCTTGTAGAGGACGGACTGAATGTAATCGGCAAAGAGCGCGCCCGCGACAAGGACGGGGATCGTCGCGATGATGACGGCCAGCGCGAAGTGCCGTGCCTCGGCGCTGGTCGAAAGCGCCGACAGCACCGCGACGATCTTCTGGCGGTAGAGCCAGACGACCGCAAAGATGGATCCCAGCTGGATCATGACGGTAAAGACCCCGCCTGGATCCTCATGGCCGATCGCGTCGCCGACGAGCAGCAGGTGCGCGGTCGACGAAACAGGCAGAAACTCGGTGATCCCCTGTACGAGTCCGAGCAGCGCCGCAGCTAAGAGCGTCACGAAGAACGGCAGGGCGGGTTAGGTCGCGCGGGCCTTGCGCTGCGACTTCGATTTGCGGGACGGCTGCTCGAGCGCGCCGCCGCCGGCACTCTCCGCTTTCGCCCGCGCGCCGGACGCACCGTCCGCAACCGCGCGCGCCGGGGCGGCCGAAGGCTTGCGGCTGAGCATGATCGCGAGCGACGGCGCGATGAACCAGCCGGAATAGGTCGTCGCAATCGTGCCGGCCAGCATCGTGAACGCGAACGCTTCGAGCACTTCTCCGCCGAAGAGGTAGAGCGCCATGACCGAGATGAAGACCGTGCCCGAGGTGATGAGCGTCCGGGTGAGCGTCTGATTCAGGCTGGTGTTGATGGCCGTCTCCAGCGGCTCGCGCTTCTGCAGCCGCGTGTTCTCGCGGACGCGATCGAAGATGACGATCATGTCGTTCATCGAGTAGCCGACCATCGTCAGCATCGCCGCGATCACGTTGAGCGACATCTCGTAGCCGAAGAACGCGAGCAACGCGAGCGTGACGAACACGTCGTGGAAGGTCGCGATGATCGACCCGAGCGCGAACGAGACGCGGAAGCGAAAGGCGATCCAGGCGGTGATGCCCAGCATCGACAGCAGCGTGGCGTAAATCGCCTGCCGCCGCAGCTCGGCGCCGACGGTCGGCCCGACAATCTCGGTGCCTTCGATTTTGAAAGCCGGCATGTTGGCGGCCTTCAGCAGTTGATCGACTTTGGGTACGTCGGCCGACAGATTGCCCGCTTCCTCCGCCTGCTGCGTCTGCGGCAACCGGATGAGCATCTGATTCGATTCGGGTTCGCCGTACTTCTGAACTTCGAATGGAATCGACTGCAACGCGGTGCGGATCTGATCTTCGGAGACCGGCGCGGTGAACCTGATGATCAGGTTCGTGCCGCCCGAGAACTCGACGCCGAGCGGGATGCCCCGCGTCAGAATCACGAAGAAGCCGGCGCCGATGACGAGGGCCGAGAGCGCCATCGCCTGCCAGCGCCAGCGGAGGAAGTCGAAGTTCGTGTTCTTGAAAATATGCATGGCTAGATGGACAGCGCCTGTACCTGCCGGCGTCCCGACAGAACCGCCTCGAAGAGCGCCTTGGAAATGAACGTCGACGTGAACAGGTTGGAAATCAATCCGAAGGTCAGCGTCACGGCAAACCCGCGGATCGGCCCGGTGCCGAACTGGAAGAGGAACGCCGCGGCAATGAAGCCGGCGATGTGCGTGTCCACCAGCGTCAGAAACACGCGGCTGAAGCCGGCGTTGATCGCGGCTTTGACGCCCTTCCCCGCGTCGAGCTCCTCCTTGATGCGCTCGAAGATCAGCACGTTCGAGTCGACCCCGATGCCGATGGTGAGAATGAAGCCCGCGATACCGGGCAGCGTCATCACGGCGCCCGCATAGGCCATCATGCCCAGCAGGATGATGAGGTTCATCACCAGCGCGACGATGGCGTTGATGCCCGACAGCTTGTAGTACACCAGCAGAAACGCCACGATGAGCAGCAGGCCCGCCAGCGATGCCAGGACGCCCGCGCGAATCGAGTCGGCGCCGAGCGTCGGGCCGATCGTCTGCTGCTGCAGGTAGGTGAGCGTCGCGGGCAGCGCGCCCGAGCGCAGGATCAGCGCGAGGTTCTGCGCTTCCTCCTGCGTAAACCCGCCCGCAATCTGCCCGTCGCCGGCGATGCGCGAGTTGATGGTCGGGGCCGACTGCACCGTCTTGTCGAGCACGATGGCGAGGTAGCGGCCGACGTTTTCGCCGGTCACCCGCGAGAACGCGGCCGACCCGCTCGCGTTCAGGGTGAAGCCCACCGCAGGCATGTTGTTCTCGTCGAGCTGCACGCGCGCGCTGCGAAGATCCTGGCCCGTGACGGCGGCGACGCGCCGGACGAGGTAGTACATCGGGCCGCCGCCCGCCGCCGCTTCGCGCCCGCCGCTCAGCACTTCCATGTCGGGGGGCACGACACCACCCGTACTGCGCAGGACATCTTCGCGGCTCGGCGATGGCCCCTGCTCCACGAGCTTCAGCTCGAGCATGCCGGGCGAGCCGATGACTTCCTTCGCCCGATCCACGTCCGAAACACCCGGCAACTGGACCAGGATTTGATCGGCGCCCTGCTGCGCGATGCTCGGCTCGGTGACGCCCAGCTCGTTGACGCGGCGCTCGATCGTCTGGCGGGCCTGCACGACCGCTTCCTCACGCAAGGCCTGCGCGACGTTCGGTCGCATTGCGAACGTGTAGCTGCCGTTGGTACCGGTGCTCCGCTCGAAGTCGATGGACTCCTGTTCGGCCGCCTGGCGGAATGCCTGGTCCTGTGCGGGCGGCACGCCATCGACGCGGAACGTCGTCACGTCCTGAATCGCGACGGTGGCCGGCACCGAACGGCGCTTCAACTCTTCCTGAAGGCGGCCGCTGTCCTGCTCGGTTTTCACCCGCAGCGCATCATCGGTCTGCACGCGCAGCACGAGGTGCACGCCGCCCTTGAGATCGAGCCCGAGCTTCAGCTGGCGGTCGCGGAGCCATCCCGGCGCCGGCAGGTTGTAGCGCGTCGCGAGGATGGGGTACACGCCCACCCCGAAAAAGATGATGAAGACGGCGGCGCATGAGGACGAGCTTCCACTGTAAGTTCGACATGGTGTTAGTTGGTGCTGTCGGCCAGCGACTCCTGTCCCTGATAACCGACGATGGCGTTCTTGGCGAGCTCGATGCGGACCTTGTCGGCAATCTGGAGCTGAACGGTATTGCCGTTCACCTTCGCCACCGATCCGTAGATGCCGCCGTTGGTGACCACACGGTCGCCGACCTTGAGCGCGTCGAGAAACTCCTGCAGCTTCTTCTGCTTCTTCTTCGTCGGCAGGAGAATGATGAAATAAAAGATCGCGAACACGAGCGCGATCGGAATCAGCTGAAAATAAGGATTGACGCCAGGACCCGGCGGCGTGCCCATGGCCAGCATCAGGTTGTACAGACCGACATTCATACAGTAGTGTCCGGTCTCGCCAGGCTCGCATGCCGCACGCGAGCGACGGCGGACAGCCGGACCAGTTCCATCTCGTCTAGGCAGGAAAGATGCGACGGTAACTCTGCCTGACTTCCTCCAATGTGGAGAACACTATAGCCTCTCTTAGCCGACGCATGGTGTCAAGGTAAAAGTGGAGATTATGCAACGTGTTAAGGGTGGCCGACGTCATTTCACGGGAAAGAAAAAGATGGCGCAGATAGGCACGCGAGAAGTGACGGCAGGTGTAGCAGGCGCACTCCGGATCGGCCGGACGTTCATCCTCCGCGTACTCGGCATTCTTGATGTTCAGACGACCGGCGCTCGTGAATAGCTGTCCGTTACGGGCATTGCGCGTCGGCAGTACGCAGTCGAACATATCGATCCCTCGAGCGACGCTTTCCACCAGGTCGACTGGTGTGCCGACGCCCATCAGGTAGCGCGGGCGATCGGCCGGCAGCCACCGCGCGGTCTCCTCGGTGACGCCGTACATCTCGGCGATGGGCTCGCCGACGCTGAGACCGCCGATCGCATAGGCCTCGAACCCGATGGCAACCGTTTCGTCGACGCTGCGCCTGCGCAAATCCGTGTAGGTGCCCCCCTGGATGATGCCGAATTGCGCCTGTCCCGGATTGGTGAACGATCGTTCGGGATCCCGGAACCGTTTCGCAACCGCACGAAGTGGTCGCGCCCCCGCTTCGCCCACCGCAACGTTCGCTCGAGCGACTCGCGCGCACGGTCGTGCGATGCCGGATACTCGAGACATTCGTCGAGCACCATCGCGACGTCCGATCCAAGCTGCGCCTGAATGTCGACCGCCGATTCGGGCGTCAGCAGATGCTCGCTCCCGTCCAGGTGCGAGCGGAACGTCGCACCCTGTTCCTCCACCGTCCGCCGCCCGGCCAGGCTGAACACCTGATAGCCTCCGCTGTCGGTCAGAATCGGCTTGTCCCAGCCCATGAATGTGTGGAGCCCGCCCAGCCGTGCGATCCGATCGGCGCCCGGCCTGAGATAGAGGTGATACGTGTTGGCGAGCACGATCTCCGATCCCAGATCTTCGAGATCGCGCTGCGTCACGGCCTTCACGGCGCCCTGTGTCCCGACGGCCATGAACGCCGGCGTGTTGACGACGCCGTGCGGAGTGGTCAGCACGCCGCGCCGTGCGGCGCCGTGTGTGTGGGTGACGGTGAAATGGAACTCTGTCATGAACGGCTTCGGTCTTCGGGCTACCGGCCGGAAGCCAGGAGTCCGCAGCCTGAAGCAGTTATATTAGTACCCACCTTGACGAAACTTCGCGTAGGCGTCATCTACGGCGGCCGATCGGGCGAGCACGAGGTCTCGATCGCCTCGGCCGCGGCGGTCGTCCAGAACCTCGACAACGCGCGTTACGAAGCCATACCGATCCGGATCGAGAAAGACGGCCGCTGGGTCATCGCCGACCGCCTCCCGTCATCCTCCTCCGCGGCTGCCGTGATCGAGCAGAGCCGCGCCGATGCCGCCAGGCGCATCGGGCGTGACGGACGCGAAGCGCACCTCGTCGCCCATCCGAGCGAGGAACAGATCATGACGATCGACCGCGGCGCCAGCCCCGGCCGTCGCCGGCCTCGCGCTCGACGTCGTGTTTCCGGTGCTGCATGGTCCGTACGGCGAAGATGGCACGGTGCAGGGGCTGCTGGAGCTCGCCAACATTCCATACGTGGGCGCAGGCGTGCTCGCGTCGGCGGTCGGCATGGACAAGGCGGCGGCCAAGCTGATTTTCGCGGCGCGCGGTCTGCCGCTGGCCAAGTACCTCGTCGTGCTGCGCAACGAGTGGATGTCCGCACCCGGGCGGATCACGAACGACGTGACCCGACAGCTCGGTTATCCGGTGTTCGTGAAACCGGCCAATCTCGGATCCAGCGTCGGTATTTCCAAGGCCAAGAGCGAAGCGGCGCTGCCCGCGGCGATCGACACGGCGGCCGAGTTCGACCGCAAGATCGTGATCGAAGCGGCGGTGCCCAACGCGCGCGAGATCGAGGTGGCGGTGCTCGGCAACGACCATCCCGAAACATCGGTGCCTGGAGAAGTCATCCCATCGCGCGAGTTCTACGACTACCAGGCCAAGTACCTGGACGACGACTCGCGCGTCATCATCCCCGCCGAACTGCCGCCAGGTGTCGCGAGCGACATCAAGCGGCTGGCGGTGGACGTCTTCCGCGCGGTCGACTGTGCGGGCATGGCGCGGGTCGATTTCCTCATGGACGGCGGCACGGGCACGCTCTACGTGAACGAAATCAACACGATTCCAGGCTTCACCACGATCAGCATGTATTCCAAAATGTGGGCCGCGTCGGGGGTGTCCTATCCCGAGCTGCTCGATCGACTCATCACGCTCGCGCGCGAGCGCCACGCCGAGAAACAGCAGATCCGCACGACCTTGCCGTGAGCATGACGGCGCGTACGTGTGGTGTGCCACAGAGAGCGCAGCGGTTCTCTCTTCTCCAGGTTCTCTGCGCGATCTGCGGTGGGTTGGCGCTTTCTCCGGCATCTGCCGGAGCGGCGGGCCTGACCTCGCCCGAGCCGCTCGTCAAGGCGTACGAGCTCGTCCTCGAGGCGCGCTTCGACGAAGCGGAGCGGCAGCTCAAGTCCGCATGCCCGCCGGCGCCACAGCCGGCCTGCGACGTCATCGCGGCGGTGAACGGCTACTGGCGCCTGCTCGTGAATCCTGAAGACACGACGGGCGACGCCGCGCTGATGAACCAGATCAACGCGGCTATCGCATCCGGCGAGACATGGGTGGCGAAGGAACCGAAGCGGGCTGAAGCCTGGTTCTATCTGGGCGGTGCGTACGGAACGCGCGTGCTCCTGCGCGGGCTTCGCGGCCAGTATCTCTCGGCCGCCCGGGACGGCAAGCGCATCCACGACTCGCTGCAGCTCACCATCAAGATGGATCCTGCCCTCGGAGACGCGTACTTCGGGCTGGGGCTGTATCACTACTACGCGGCCATCGCGCCACGCGCCGCGCGCCTGATTGCGATGCTGATGTTTCTGCCGGGAGGCGATCGCGAGGGGGGACTGCGCGAAATGGAGCAGACGCGCACCAAGGGGGTGCTGATGCGGGGCGAAGCCGACTACCAGCTTCACCTCATCTATCTCTGGTACGAACGCCAGCACACGACGGCGCTGCGGCTCATCGAAGGGCTGCGCGACCGCTACCCGCACAATCCCGTGTTCCATCTCCGTCTCGCCGACGTGCAGGGCAACTACATCCGCAACCATCAGGCGGCGCTGCAGACCTACCGATCGATGCTCGAGGGCGCGCAGGCGGGACGCATCGCGATGTCCGAGATATCGGAGGTGCATGCGCGACTCGGCGTGGCGCAGGAGCTCGACGCGTTGTGCGACAGCGGCGGCGCGATCGAACAGCTGAACGCGGTGATCGCCAGAAAGCCGGTCGCGCCATACGCCGCGCTCGCGCGCGCGTACTATCAACTGGGCGTCGTGCACGATCGATCGGGACGACGATCGGATGCGATCGCCGCCTATGAACGCGCCGAGCGCGAGACGCCTCGTGACGATCGTCTGGAGTTGAATGAGAAACTTCGCGCGGCGATGAGACGCCCGCCGGCGACGCGCGTGTGCCGCTGACCTAGCTCAAAAATTTTGTGTTTTCAATCACTTTTTTGTTGACATGAAATTTTTCTCATCCATAATCTACATCTTGTATGAGGGTGGATGGCTCAGACCACCCGTTGTGAGACCTCGGGTCCGGGCTTTTCAGCTGAGCGAGTCAAACTTCAAGGAGGAAGAATGGCGAAAAAGGGTGGAAAGAAAAAGGGCGGCAAGAAGCGGTAATAGCCGTCCGACCGGTTCCGGGGGTGCTCAGCAATGACACCCCCTCTTTTTTTTAGCGGCACTGATCATTCCCAGCAAGAGCACAGCGAGCACCGTTCCGTTACACGCGAGCTGACGTGCCAGGCGGCAGAGGCATCGCGGTAGACGAGCCGAAGGGTTCTCGCAACCTTACTGACGAGAGGGGGGAGACGCAAATGGCGAAAAAAGGCGGCAAGAAAAAGGGCGGCAAGAAGCGCTAGGCCCCTTTCAGGAGGCGGTCGGACCGATCGCCTCCTGTCTTCCTCCCAGATTCCAGATTCTAGGTTCTAGATTTTAGATTTCGGCTCACTGCACCCCATCCCACACCCGAATCCGCGTCACGACATCCCACTGGTTGATCGCGTCGATCACCTCGATGCCCGCAACAACCCGGCCGAAGACGGTGTAACGGGCGTCGAGATGCGGCTGCGGGCCGTGGGTGATGAAGAACTGGCTGCCTCCGGTGTCTCGCCACGACAGCGCCATGCCGACGGTGCCTCGCAGATACGGCTCCTGGTTCAACTCGTCGCGAATCGTAAAGCCCGGCCCGCCCTCACCATCGCCGCGCGGATCGCCGCCCTGAACGACGAAATCCGGCACGACGCGATGGAACGTGAGACCGTCGAAGTAGCCTTTGCGGGCCAGCGCGATGAAGCTGTCCGAGGTGAGCGGCGCGTCGAGCACGTCGAGCTCGATTTCGATCGTGCCTTTCGCCGTCTCGATGAACACGTGGGGTGAAACCGACGGCGTGATGAGCGCCGGCGTCTCGTAGTTGACCGGCCGCGACGAGGGTGCGGGCCTGATGGCCTGCGCGGTGTCGATCGTCGGATCGAGCGTCTTCAGCAGTTCGGCGGCTTTCACCCTTACCGCCCAATCCTTGTCGGCCAGCGCGGTGCGGAGCGTCGGCACCGCGGCCGTCGCGCCGTATTTCGAGAGCGCGTCGATGGCCGCCGCGCGCGTGTCGATGACGAGATCGGCTTCGCCGCGCTTGTAGGCCGCCACCAGCGCCTCGACGCCGCCTTCCGGCAGGACCTCGCCGATGTTCGACGCGGCCGCGGCACGGACGTTCACGTCTTCCTTGCCAAGATGTTCGAACAGGATCTTCGCGATATCGGGTGCCTTCAACTTCGTCAACGCCGTCAGCACCGACGGGACGACACGCATGTCGCTGTCCGCGAGCATCGGCGTCAGCCGCGGCAACGATCGCTCCGGATCCTTCGTGCCGAGAATGGTCGCCAGCCCGGCGCGCACGCTCCAGTGGGGATCGGGATCGAGCCCCGACAGCACGGTGAGGAAGGTGTCATCGTCGCGCTTCGCGAATCCCTGCAGCGCCGCGAGCCGTACGTTCGGCAGCGGATCGCCCATGAAATCGACGAACGCATCCACGCTGACGGGGCCATCCGATTCTCCAAGCGCCAACAGCGTTTCGGCCCGCGCCATCGGGTTCAACCCGCGCGTGTAGAGCAATTTGGTCAGCACCGGCTCGCCACGCTCGTCGCCGATGCGCGCGATCGCGCGGATGGCTTCGATCGTGACGCCGCTCGTCGCATGCGCCGCATCGATCGACGCCAGGATGACGGGGACGGCCGATTCGTCGCCGATCGCGCCAAGCCCCTTGAGGGCAAACGCTCGCGTGTACGCGCTGTTGGCCCGCGCCAGCGTCATCAGCACCGGTAGCGCGCGCTTGTCTTCGATGCGCTGAAAGGCATAGGCGACGGGCCACCACAGACTGCGCGGCTGGCCGTCGGGGCCAAGAAGCGACGTCGCCAGGCTCTCGTAGCTCTTCAGCCGCGTCAACGCGTACACGCCGAGCCTCCAGGCCTCTGCCGCAGGATCCGCCGGCGCGCGACTGTCGTCGGCCGGTACTGCGGCCACCGCAGCCGAATTGGCCACGATCAACTTGCTGATCGCCGGCGCCGACGCCGTGTCGCCGATGAGCCCGAGCGCTTCCGCGGCGCGACCGGCCACGAGCGGTAACGGATCGGCGAGGGCGGCACGCAACGGTTCGACGGCCGACTGGTCGCCGATCAGTCCGAGCGCGAACGCCGCCATCTGCCTGACTTCGGGATCGGCATCCGCCTGCATCACCTTGACGAGCGCCGGCACGGCTTCCGGCAACCCGACGCGTCCGATGGCAATCGCGGCGCGGCGGCGGGTGCGCGCCTCGGTATCGTTCAACAACAGCACCAGATCGGGAGGCGGCGGCGGTGGAGGCGGCACGACCTCGCCTTTGCGCGGCGGCTTCACGATCGGAGGCGGTTCGACCGGCGCGCTCGCGTCGCGAAGGATCCGTTGATCCTCGAGGCGGAGAATCCACGACATTTTCGTCTCGAACGACGGGGTCACGACCGGCGGGGGCAGCGGAGCCGTTCCGCAGCCCACGGCGACCAGAGACACAAATGCAAATGAAATACGGCGAAGCATGCCAGCCCGAATATAACAGGTGCGATAGGTGCGACAGGTGCGATGGGTGCGTTGGGCTTGTCCGCCGTAGCGGCTGCGAAGTCGGCGCGAAGGCGGATGCGAGGAGTGCAAAAGTGCGAAGGCCTCCCGGCCGAACGGCCCAGCCGCGACGGCGGATTTGGTACACTGCGGCGGGTTGGAGTTTCGCTACATCGCGATAGACGGTCCGATTGGCGCAGGCAAGTCGGCACTCGCCGAACGGCTCGCGGCGAGACTCGACGCCTCATTGGTCCGGGAAGATCCGGAAAATCCCTTCCTGGCCGATTTTTACGCGGATCGTCCCGGTGCGGCACTGCAGGCGCAGCTCTTCTACCTCCTGAACCGGCACCGGCAACTGGTCGATCGCCGGCAGGCCGATCTGTTTTCACAGGTCGCGATCTGCGATTACATTTTTGAAAAGGATCGCATTTACGCGTACCTCAACCTCGACGACAACGAGCTGTTCATCTATCAGCGCCTGTTCGATTTGCTCGCGCAGGACGTGCCGACGCCCGATCTCGTCATCTACCTGCAGACGCCGACCGACGTGCTGCTCAAGCGTTTGCAGGCGCGCGCGCGCGAGCCCGAGCGCCCCTCGCTCCTGCCCGACGTGGACTATTTGCGCGAGCTGAACGAGGCGTATCATCATTTCTTCTTTCACTACACGGCGACCTCGCTCCTGGTCGTGGAAGGCTCCGAGTTCCGTCCCCAGGACGACGATGAGGCGCTGGACGATCTGGTGAAGCAAATCAAGACAATGGGGCGGGGCACGAGGTACTACGTGCCGCGCACCCGGTTGAGGTAAAGTCGCGAGATATGGCCTGGTTCAAGAAGGTGCGCAAGGGCATCGCGGCCGACAGCGCCGCGCCAAGCCGCGTCCCTGAAGGCCTGTGGGTGAAGTGCACGGGCTGCTCGCAGATCCTGTACAACAAGGATCTCGCGCAGAACATGAGCGTGTGTCCGAAGTGCGGTTTCCACTTCCGCATGGGCTCGCTCGATCGACTGCGGACGTTGTTCGACGGCCCCTGGACTGAATACGACCCCGGCCTGATGTCGACCGACCCGCTCGGCTTCACCGACACGAAACCCTACAAGACGCGCCTCAAGACCAGCATCGAGGCCACCGGGATGAAAGACGCCGTGGTCGTGGCCCGTGGCTGCATCGACGGCTACGAAGCGATCGTGGCGGCGATGGAGTACTCGTTCATCGGCGGCAGCATGGGCGTCGTCGTCGGCGAGAAGATCACGAGAGGGATCGAGCGCGCGCTCGCCACCCGCCGGCCGATGATTATCGTGTCCTGTTCGGGCGGCGCGCGGATGATGGAAGGGGCCCTGTCGCTGATGCAGATGGCGAAAATCTGCTCGGCGCTCGCGCGGCTCGACCAGGAGCGCGTTCCGTATATTTCGGTGCTGACCGATCCGACGACCGGGGGCGTCACCGCGAGTTTCGCGATGCTCGGGGATCTCAACATCGCGGAACCCGGAGCGTTGATTGGTTTCGCCGGACCGCGCGTCATCGAGCAGACGATCAGGCAGAAGCTGCCCGAAGGATTTCAGCGGAGCGAGTTCCTGCTCGAGCACGGGATGCTCGACCTCATCGTCGATCGGCGCGAGATGAAGGGCACCATCGCGAAGGCGCTTCGCTTCATGGGTCAGCAGCCGGTGGAAGCGGCCCCGCCGGAGCCCGTGGCCGTCACGGAGCCGTAGCTCCAGATACTCGAATCTACAATCTAGAAACTGAAATCTAGAATCTAGAAACCAGAATCTGGTCTCCCTTATGGATCCGCTTCAATACCTTCTTTCGCTCGAGAAGTTCGGGATCAAGTTCGGTCTGGCGAACATCGAGACGCTGACCTCGGCGCTCGGCCACCCGCAGAAGACGTTCAAGAGCATTCTGGTCGCGGGCACCAACGGCAAGGGCTCGGTGACCGCGATGGTCGACTGCGCGCTCGGCAAATCGGGGTTGCGCGTCGGCCGTTATACCTCTCCGCATCTCGTCCACCTGGAAGAGCGGTTTGCGATCGACGGTGCGCCCGTTCGCACGGAAGTGCTGAACCGGATGATCGAGGAAGTGCGAACGCTCATCGACAAGCTCGTCGCGACGGGCAGCCTCGAGGCGCCACCCACGTTCTTCGAGGTGACGACCGCCATTGCGTTCGAGCTGTTCAGGCGCGCGGGCGTCCAGATTGCCGTCCTCGAAGTGGGTCTCGGCGGACGGCTCGATTCCACGAACATCGCTCAACCGATCGCCGCGGCGATTACGTCAATCGACTTCGATCACGAGCAATATCTCGGCAACACGCTCGCGGCCATCGCCGCCGAGAAGGCAGGCGTCATCCGGCGCGACATTCCGGTCGTCGTCGGTCTCGTCCCGACAGAGGCGCGCGACGTGCTGGTGTCGATGTGCGATCTCGCGGGTGCCGAGTTCATCGAAGCGGACTCGAACGTCACAATCAAGTCGAAGATCGAGGACGGCCGAACGATTCTTCACCTGAGGACGCCCATGCGCGACTACGGCTGGGTGCCGCTCGGCCTGCGGGGCGACCATCAGGTGCCGAACACCCTGGTGGCCGTCCGCCTGCTCGAAGAACTGGGACGCGTCGTCAACGTGCCCGCCGAATCGATCGTGGCCGGCATCCGCGACGTCAAGTGGGCGGGACGGCTGCAGATGGTGGAAGTCCCGGATGGACGCCGCGTGCTGCTCGACGCCGCTCACAATCCAGCGGGAGCGTGGGCCCTCGCCAGCTACCTGAAGCGCGAGTTCCCCGAGCCGCTTCCGATCGTCTTCGGTGCGATGCGCGACAAAGACGTCGCGCTCATGCTGAAGAATCTGCTCCCGGCGGCCTCGGCGATGGTCATGACCGAAGCTGCGACACCCAGGGCCCACAGTGCGGCGGAACTGGCGCAGATCGCGCGCAAGATCGCACCCAAAGCGAAGATTGACGTCGAACCCGACCCGAAGCGCGCGCTCGAGCGCGCGTGGCGGCGCTGTCCGGTGGCGTGCGTCGCCGGATCGATCTTCCTCGTCGGCGATATTCTCGGCGCCCTCGGCCCATCGGTGCGCGATCTGTAGCGATTTTCGCGAGCCGTCGCGCTTGCCTCCTCCGCGCGTGCGGGGTATCCTTCGAAAAGCCTGCTGATTTCCCTTACGTCTGCATGATCAATCTGTTCCGGGGCTCCCTGGTCGCCGTCGCTCTGCTTCTTGCGGCGCCCCGTTTCGCCGCCGCACAAATCACCGATATTCCCGGCTTCGACACTGTGCTGGCACAGATACAGGAGCGCCTCGGCGACAACCGCATCATCTTCCGGGAAGCGGTCGAGATGGAGCAGGGCGACATGAAGTTCTACGCCGACTACGTCGAGTACTACGTCGAAAGCAACCGGCTGGTCGCGACCGGCAACGTGCTGCTCATCGAGCCCAGTCATCAGATTGCCGCCGAGCGCGCCGACTTCAACGCGAAGACGCGCCTCGGCACGTTCTACACCGCGCAAGGGTTCGCGGCACTCGGCAAACAGGCCGACCCCGGCATGCCAGGCACGATCGATCCGGACGTGCAGTTCTACGGCGAGACGCTCGAGAAGGTCAGCGAGGACACCTACATCATCTCGAAGGGCGGATTCACGTCGTGCGTGCAGGCCAACCCGCGCTGGGAGATGACGTCGGGATCGCTCCGGCTCCGCGTCGATCACTACGCCCTCTTGAAAAACATGATGCTCAAGGTGAAAGGCGTGCCGGCGCTGTATCTCCCTTACATGTACTACCCGCTCAGCAAGGACAACCGGAACACGGGTTTCCTGATGCCGAGCTATGGCGCCTCGAGTTACAAGGGGCAGACGATCAGCAACGCGTTTTTCTGGGCGATCAACCGCAGCCAGGACGCGACGATCCTGCACGACTGGTATTCGAAGACGGGCCAGTCCATCGCCGGCGAATATCGGTACCTCTCTCTCGGCGGCTCTGGCAACCTGCGGACGACGTTTCTCGACGAACATCCCACCAATTACGTCGTCGACGGCTCGAACGTCGAGCAGCCTGGACGACGTGCGTACGGGGCGTACGGCAACATGAGCCAGCAGCTGGGCGGAGGGTGGTACGCCCAGGGCCGCGCCGACTATTCGTCCGACCTCACGGTCAACCAGGTGTACAGCACAGACATCCTCCGCGCCTCTCAGCGAACGCGGTCGTACGGCGGCTCCGTGAGCGGCACCACCAAAGGCCTTCGCATCACCGGGACAGTCGATCGCAACGAGTATTTCGCCGAGAACAGCACGTCGTCGGTGCGCGGCAACACGCCGCGGATCAATCTTTCGCGTCCCGACCGCCTGCTTCCCAAACTGCCGATCTACGCGTCGCTCAACTCCGAATACCTCCGTCTTGAATCCAGAGGCCACGACGCAGAAGGCGTCTTGACCCGGGACGACGGAGTTCACCGGATCGACGTCACGCCGGCCATCCGTTTTCCGTTCAACAAGCTCGCGTTCCTGGCCGTGAATACCACCGCACGTTTCGCGAACACCTTCTGGTCGGAGAGCCTCCCCACGAACCCGTTAAACGGAGACACGGTCCAGGGCCGGCTCGACAAATCGATCAGCCGGCACTTTCTCGAGTTGAGCAGCGAGGTGAGCGGCCCTACGCTCGTGAGAATCTGGGATGCGCCCAAGAGCTCGTACGCACAGCGCTTCCGCCACTCGATCGAGCCGTTCATGTCGTACGTCTACCGGACCCCCATCGACAACTTCAACGCGATTCCGAAGCTGGAAGGCTCGGATCGGATCGTCGGCAACGCGACGTCCTTCGCCTACGGCCTGAACACGCGGTTTTACGCCAAGCGCACGGTCGATGGCCCGCGCGCGATCCCGCGCGAGGTGATCACCGCGTCGCTGCGGCAGACGTACTACACCGACGCCCGCTCGATTGAGTCGGACGCCGAGCAGCGCTCACGTACCGGTGTGATACCCGTCTCGAAGTTTTCGCCCGTCTCATTGTCCGTCCGCACGTCGCCGTTCAACGGCGTCACCGGGACGTTCAGGACCGACTACGACGGACGCTACAGCCGCTTCAGAGGGCTCAGCGCCGGCGGCGGGTGGGAAGAGCCACGCGTGTCGCTGCTGGCCGACTGGAGCAACGTGCGCTTCCGGCCCAACGCGCTGGGAGTGAACAGCATCAGGCCGAGCCAGTATTTCAATTCCAACCTGAACCTGCGGTTCCAGGAGAACCGCTACGGCTTCATCCACCAGCTCAACTGGGACATAAAGAGCCAGTCGCTGCTCCAGCACCGCATTGCCGGCTACTACAACGCGCAGTGCTGCGGCTTCTCGGCCGAATACCAGTTCATCGATCTCAGCCGGGTGGCCACCTCGGCGGTACCGCAGGACTCGCGATTCCACTTCTCGGTGACGCTCGGCGGCATCGGCAACGTCTCGAACATCTTCGGCGCGATGAGCGGCATGCCGGGCAAGTGACAGGCCGCGGCGCCAGATAATGTTTTACACTTTGACGCAGCAATGAAAGGGATACTGCTGGCCGGCGGGGCCGGAACCCGCCTGCATCCGCTCACGCTGGTCGTCTCCAAGCAGCTCCTGCCGATTTACAACAAGCCGATGGTCTATTACCCGCTGTCGACGCTGATGCTGGCGGGTATCCGGAAGATCCTGATCATTTCGACACCGTCCGATCTCGACCTCTTCCGCCGGCTCCTGGGCAACGGCAGCCACCTCGGGCTCGACCTCGAATACGCGGTCCAGGCGCGACCCGAAGGACTCGCGCAGTCCTTCGTCATCGGCCGCGAGTTCATCGGCTCGGACTCTGTGGCGCTCGCGCTGGGCGACAACATCTTCTACGGACACGGGCTCACCGACGTGCTGCGTTCGGCAAGCGTGCGCGAAACGGGCGGAACGGTGTTCGCGTACACCGTCAAGGATCCGCAGCGATACGGGGTCGTGGAATTCGGCGACGACGGCCGGGCCGTCAGCATCGTCGAGAAACCCAAGAAACCGAAGTCGCAGTGGGCGGTCACGGGCCTGTACTTTTACGATAATCAGGTGGTCGATATCGCCGGGTCGCTCAAACCGTCGGGCCGCGGCGAGCTTGAAATCACCGACGTGAATCGCGCCTACCTCGAACGCGGCGCGCTGCATGTCGAGCGGTTGGGACGCGGCATCGCCTGGCTCGACACGGGCACGTACGAGGCGCTGCTGCACGCCGCGAACTTCGTGCAGAGCATCGAGGAACGGCAGGGCCTGATGATGGCGTGCCTCGAGGAGATCGCGTTACCGCCTGGGATACATTTCCGCCGATGACGTGCGCCGTCTGGCGCAGGGCATGACGGGGAGTTACGGCCGATACCTGCTGGACATCCTCGACCACGATGCCGTTTAGATTCGAGCGACTCGCGATTCCCGAAGTGCTGCTGATCGAGACCCATGAGGTCGGCGATGGCAGGGGCTTCTTCAGGGAAATCTACAAGCGCTCCGCGTTCGCGGCCGCAGGTATCAGCGACGTCTTCGTGCAGGAGAATCAGTCGAGCTCGCCCCGGGGCGTTTTGCGCGGCCTCCACTACCAGCGGCCTCCCCACGCGCAGAGCAAGCTCGTGCGGGTCATCGCCGGCCGGATTTTCGACGTGGCGGTCGATCTTCGGCCCGATTCCCCCACGATGGGCCGGTGGATCGGAACAGAGTTGTCCGCCGACGACCGCAAGATGATTTACATTCCTTCGTGGTGCGCGCACGGATTCTGCGTGCTGAGCGAGCGTGCCGACGTCGTGTATCACACGTCGAGTGAGTACTCACCCGAACACGAGGCCGGGGTCGCGTGGAACGATCCCGCGCTTGCCATCGATTGGCCCGTGACACACCCAATCACGTCGCCACGCGACAGCAGCTGGCCGCCGTTGATGCTGGCGCGGGCAGCTTCGAGCCGGACGGCTGGAGACAAGTGATGGTGGATGTGCTCGTCACGGGCGGCGCGGGGTTCATCGGCAGCAACTTCGTGCGCCACGCCCTCCACGTACACCCCGACTGGCGCATCACGACGCTCGACAAGCTGACCTATGCCGGGCGGATGGAGACGCTCCACGACGTCATCGACAACCCGCGCCACAGGTTCGTGCGGGGCGACGTGGCCGATGCCGCCGTGGCGGCGCCGCTGGTCCTCGAGTCCGAGATCGTCGTGCACTTCGCGGCCGAGACCCACGTCGACCGATCGATTCTGGAGGCGGGCGAATTCATCAAAACCGACGTCATCGGCACGTTCGTCCTGCTGGAGGCGGCACGTGCCGCGAAGCGGCTCCGCCGGTTCATCCAGATCTCGACCGACGAGGTGTACGGCAGCGTCGCCCAGGGCTCGAGCGTCGAAACCGACGAGCTGCGGCCGCGGAATCCGTATTCGGCCAGCAAGGCCGGCGCCGATCGGCTGGCCTACAGCTACTGGGCCACCTACGAGGTCCCCGTCATCATCACGCGCGCGTCCAACAACTACGGGCCGTACCAGTTTCCGGAAAAAGTCATCCCGCTGTTCATCACGAACGCGCTCGATAACGCGTCGGTGCCGCTCTACGGCGAGGGGCTCAACGTCCGCGACTGGATGCACGTCATGGATCACTGCCGCGGCATCGACGTCGCCATCGAACACGGCACGCCCGGCGAGGTGTACAACATCGGGGGCGGCAACGAGGTCCGGAACGTCGACCTCACACACATGCTGCTTCGTCTGGCCGATCGCCCCGAAACGCTCATCAGGAAAGTGCAGGATCGGCAGGGTCACGACAAGCGTTACAGCCTCGACACCACGAAGCTGCGCGCGCTCGGCTGGCAGCCTCAGGTGCCGTTCGAGCAGGGCCTGACGGACACCGTCCGCTGGTACAGCGACAACCAGTGGTGGTGGCGCCCTATTAAAGAAGAAGACCCCGCCTTCCGCGCGTACTACCAGACTCAGTACGGCTCGCGGCCGTGAGCGGCGTCCTGGTCACAGGTGCCCGCGGCTTTGCGGGCAGCCATCTCGTCGAACACCTCAGGCAATCGGGCGTCGCCGTCACCCCCTGGGCACGGCAGGACGTCGACCTGCTCGATCGAGAGGCGGTGCGGCGCGCCATCGCAACGCTGAAGCCGGATGTGGTCTATCACTGCGCCGGCGTCGCGCACGTCGGACAGTCCTTCAACAACGTCAGCGACACATTTGCCGCGAACGTGCTTGGCACGCATCACCTCCTGGAGGCCCTGCGCATCGCCGGTGTCAACGCCCGCGTCCTCGTCACGGGCTCGTCGCTGGTGTACCGGCAGTCGGATCGCGCGCTCAGCGAGGACGACCCGACCGGACCGGCCACGCCTTACGCGGTCAGCAAGCTCGCACAGGAGATGCTCGGCCGGCGCGGCATCGAGGAAGACGGACAGCAGGTGTTGTTTTCCCGCTCGTTCAACCACACTGGACCAGGGCAGGATTCGTCGTTCGCCGCGCCGTCGTTCGCCCGCCAGATCGCCCGAATCGAGCTGGGACAGGGCCCGCCGGAAATCGCGGTCGGCAATCTCGACGCGGCGCGCGACCTCCATGACGTGCGCGACACGGTTCGCGCGTATGCCGCCATCGTCGAGCGCGGGAAACCCGGCAGGATTTACAACGTCTGCGCCGGGGCCACCTACAAGATTGGCGACGTGCTCCAACGAATGGTCTCGCTGAGCCGCGTACCCGTCACGATCAAAGTTGATGCGAGCCGCTACCGGCCGAGCGACAACCCTGTCCTGCTCGGCGATCGTGGGCGCATCGAGCGCGAGCTTGGCTGGAAGCCCGAAATCCCGCTGGATCGGACCCTGGCGGACCTCCTTGATTATTGGCGAATAAAAAGCGAAAATGCGATGCCGCCGTGAAAACGCACCCTCTCCTCTTCAATCTCGCCCCTCCGAAACCAACGACCCGCGACATCGCCCGGCAGGTGAAGGAGCACGGCGCAGCCGAGGGGCTGAGCGAACGCCGCACATCTGGCCGACGGCGCGACCTATCAGGAAGTCATCTGCCGCTCCGCGCTGAATCCCGTCAAAGGCATGCCCTTCAACTGGACGTTGAACCCCTATCGCGGGTGCACGCATGGCTGCCACTACTGCTTCGCCCGCCGCTACCACGCCCAGTTCGAGCTCAACAGCGACGATGCGTTCTCGTCGGTAATCCTGGTGAAGCGGAACTTCGTCGAGGTGCTCCGGAAGGAGCTCGACAAGCCGTCGTGGAAGCGCGAGTACGTCGCCGTCGGCACGGCAACCGACGTCTACCAGCCCATCGAAGGCCAGTACAAGCTCACGCGCATGTCGCTCGAAGCCCTCGCGCTCTCGCGCACGCCGGCGGGCATCATCACGAAAGGCCCGATGATCGTGCGCGACAAGGACGTGCTCCAGGAGCTGTCGAGGCGCGCCGGCTGCACGGTCTACGTCAGCGTGCCGACCGTGGACGAAGAGGCGTGGCGGACGCTCGAGCCCGGCACAGCGCATCCGTTGCAGCGCCTGCGCGCCGTTCGCGAGCTGAACGACGCGGGCGTGCGGGCAGGCGTCCTGATGAATCCGATCGTGCCGGGCCTCACGTCACAACCCGCCCGGCTCGAGCAAACCATCAAGGCCATCGCCGATCACGGCGCGGCGTTCATGGGCACGAACCTCCTCTACCTGAAAGACGGCACACGCGCGCACTTCATGAACTACCTGGAGAAGCACTTCCCTGCCCTGGCGACGAAGTACCGGACGCTCTATCGCGGCGCGTACGCGCCCGAATCGTACGCGAAGGAAGTTCGCGGCATGGTGAAGATGCTGCAGAAGAAATACCGGGTGACGCGGCGGGATGAGGATGACCAGACAAGTCGCGACGCGCAAGCTTCTAAAGCAGAGGATCTCGAGTACTGACATGAGGCCGATGGCCGCTGGCAGATGGCACTTTCGGCCGAATTCTGCCGACTTCGCCATCTGCCATGACTATCGAAGATTCATCAGCGCCTGAATGCGCTGCTCCGTCGACGGGTGCGTGCTGAACATGCTCATGAGCCCGCCGCCGGAGAACGGCTTCACGATGAACATGTGCGACGTCGCCGGATTCGCGTCGAGCGGAATCCGCTTCGATCCCGCCTCGAGCTTGCGCAGCGCGTTCATCAGGCCATACGGCGAGCCCGCGATTCTGGCGCCCCCCGCATCGGCGAGAAACTCGCGCGACCGCGAAATCGCCGCCTGGACCAGCACCGCGGCCAGCGGTGCAACGATGATCGTCGCGAGCATCGCAATCGGGTTCGACCCGCCCCGCTCGTCGCGGCTGCTGCCGCCGCCGAACAGCGCCGCGAACTGCGCCATGCGCGCCACCATCATGATCGCGGCCGCCACGGTCGCGGCCACCGAGCTGATGAGGATGTCGCGGTGCTTCACGTGCGCGAGCTCGTGCGCGATGACACCTTCCAGCTCCGAGTCGTCGAGCAGCTGGAGGATTCCCTGCGTCGCGGCGACCGCCGCATGGCTGGGGTTGCGGCCGGTGGCAAACGCGTTCGGCGACATGTCGGGAATGACGTAGACCTTGGGCATCGGCAGACCGGCCTGCGTCGCGAGTCGCCGCGTGACGACCGACAGCTTGTGATCCGGCCCGACTTCCTGGGCCCGGTACATCTTCAGCACGATCTTGTCGGAGAACCAGTACGACGCGAAGTTCATGACGACCGCAAAGCCGAAGGCCATCACGAGGCCCTGCGAACCGCCGAGCAGGTCGCCAATCGCAAGCAGGAGCCCGCTCAGAAGACCCAGCAGCAGGACAGTTTTCAGAGAGTTGTTCATATATGCAGTTAGACGAGCGGCGAGCGACGGCGGTTTCGAAAGCCAGCGTCTATCGTACCCGATATAATGTGCGAATGCAGCGCGTCGGGTTCGCGATAATTGTTGTGTTTGCTGCCGGTTGGCTGCAGCTGGCCGCGCAAACGCCTCAGCCCTTTCCGGGCCGGCCGGCTCCCCCGCGTCCCTCGCCGGCACCCCCGAAAACCGCTACGCCGCCCCCGACCACGACGCCTGCGGCTCCCGCACCACCCGCCGCGCCAAAGCCGGCACCGCCAACCGAAGCCGTCCTGGGATTTCCGATCTATCCAAACGCACAGTTCATCGCCACGTACGACGCCGGGCGCGGGCAGCAATACCATTTGTTCGGCAGCGAAATGTCGTTCGCGGCTCTGGTCAAGTACTACCAGAGCGCGTTGAAGACAAAGGGCACGCTCGTGTTCGATGCTCCGGCCGTCCATCTGTTCGAAGTCGGACGCTACCGTGAAGAGACGATGGCGTATCCGCCGGGCGTGACGATCAAGGACTACACGTGGAACGGCAGCGCAGGCTACCTGAATCCCGAGAAGAACGGAAAGCCCGCGCGCTTCCCCTCGATCATCCAGATCGTGGCCGTCCCGCCCGGACCACGCTAAGCTGGCGCGCGGAGTTCCCGTTCAAGTTCCTGTTCCCGGTTCGCGGTGACGCCTCGAGCTTCTGTAGCGCATCTTCTTCTCAAATTTCCTGAATGACCGCGTACTGAATTCACCGCGCACCGCGAACCGGAACCGGAACGGGAACCAGGAACCATTCCGGAGCTCAGTCCGTCCTCGCGACGTAGATTTCATTCTTCTTCCTGAACTCTTCCGACTTCTCCTGCATGCCCGTTTCGAGCGCGTCGGCTTCGGCCACGCCGTGCGCGTTCGCGTAGTCGCGCACCTGCTGCGTCAGCTCCATGCTGCAGAACTTCGGCCCGCACATCGAGCAGAAGTGCGCCACCTTCGCACCGTCGGCGGGAAGCGTCTCGTCGTGGTACGCGCGCGCGGTGACCGGATCGAGCGCCAGGTTGAATTGATCCTGCCACCTGAACTCGAATCTCGCTTTCGACAACGCATCGTCCCAGGCCTGCGCGCGCGGATGCCCCTTGGCGAGATCGGCGGCGTGCGCCGCGATCTTGTAGGCAATGACACCGGCCTTCACGTCGTCTCTGTTGGGAAGGCCGAGGTGCTCTTTCGGCGTGACGTAACAGAGCATCGCCGTTCCGTACCAGCCGATCATCGCCGCGCCGATGGCCGACGTAATGTGGTCGTAGCCTGGCGCGATATCGGTCGTGAGCGGACCCAGCGTGTAGAAGGGCGCCTCGTCGCACCACTTCAACTGCTTCTCCATGTTCTCGCGGATGAGGTGCATGGGCACGTGTCCCGGCCCTTCGTTCATCACCTGGACGTCGTATTCCCACGCGATTCTCGTGAGCTCGCCCTGCGTCTCGAGCTCGGCGAACTGGGGCGCGTCGTTCGCGTCGGCGATCGAGCCGGGCCGCAATCCGTCGCCGAGCGAGAACGAGACGTCGTAGGCCTTCATGATCTCGCAAATCTCGCGGAAGTGCGTGTAGGTGAAGTTCTCCTTGTGGTGCGCCAGGCACCACTTGGCCATGATCGACCCGCCGCGCGAGACGATGCCGGTGACACGCCGCGCGGTCAGCGGGATGTAGCGCAGCAGCACGCCCGCGTGCACGGTGAAGTAGTCGACGCCCTGCTCGGCCTGCTCGATGAGCGTGTCGCGATAGATCTCCCACGTCAGGTCTTCCGGACGGCCGCCGACCTTTTCGAGCGCCTGGTAAATGGGCACCGTGCCGATGGGCACGGGCGAATTGCGCAGGATCCACTCGCGCGTCTCGTGGATGTCTTTCCCGGTCGAGAGATCCATCACCGTGTCCGAGCCCCACAGAATGGCCCAGCGCAGCTTCTCGACCTCCTCGTCGATCGACGAGCTGACGGCCGAATTTCCGATGTTCGCGTTGATCTTCACCAGGAAATTGCGGCCGATGACCATCGGCTCGAGCTCGGGATGGTTGATGTTGGCCGGAACGATCGCGCGCCCGCGCGCCACTTCCGAGCGCACGAACTCGGCGTCGAACCCTTCGCGGGTCGCGATGAACTCCATCTCGGGCGTGACGATGCCCTTGCGCGCGTAGTGCAGCTGCGTGACGTTGTCCTTGCCGCGAAGCGTCGCGCGGAAAAGCGTTTTGGGCAGCTCGGCACGGCGCGTCGAGTCAGGTCCGCCTCCGCGCTCCGCGCTCTGGCGAGACCCGCCGTAGCCTTCGGCGAAGGCGGGGATGTAGGTCCTCGGTACGGTCTGCACGTCGCCGCGCGACTCGATCCATTCCCGGCGCAGCGGCGGCAATCCGTCGCGCACGTCGTGCCCCTGCGGCCCGCTGGTGTCGTAGACCTGCAGCGCGGGCTCACCGCCCGACAACCGAATCTCGCGCACGGGGACGCGGCGCGGACCGACGTGGACTTTGCGGGAATTGGGGTGTGTATCATGCGCGGCCATCGGAATCTCCTTACGGGAGGGCGGAACCAGGCGGGACCGCGCTCCCTTCGCCGGTGTCAACCGGTGCAGGTTCCAAGGGTTTTGTCTCAATCGCCGCTGTCATCAGCGGGATACCCCTGGCGGTAAATCACACTATACCGCATTGGAAGATTGGTAGATTGGAAGATTGGGAGATTACAAATTGCAAGCTGAGCTGCTGCTCTTCGATCTCGGCGGCGTCCTCATCGAATTCGCCGGGCCGACCGAGCTCGGAAAGTTTCTTCGGTGGCCGTCGACGCCCGATCTGATTCTGGACCGGTGGATTAAATGCCCGCACACCGGCGCGTTCGAATGCGGACAGTTGAGTCCTTCGGAGTGGGCCGACCGCTTCATCAAGGACTGGGATGTCGATCTCACCCGCCACGAGTTTCTGTCGAAATTCACGACGTGGACGCGGCGCGTGCTGCCCGGCGCCCGGGAGCTGCTCGACGAGCTCCGCCCCCACTACCGGCTCGCGGCGTTGAGCAACTCGAACGAGCTGCATTGGGCGCGCAACGCGAACGAGCTGCGGATCCTCGACGCTCTTCGAGTTCGCGATCATCGCGTCACATCAGGTCGGTCTGTGCAAACCAGACCCGGCGATTTTCCGTATCGCGCTCGACCGCGCTCGCGTGTCGGCGGCGGACACCATCATCTTCTTCGACGATCTCGAGGTGAATGTCGCGGCGGCCAGATCGGTCGGTCTCTGCGCGCGCCGGGTCCGCGGCGTCGGCGAACTGCGCGACCAGCTGGTCCAAGGGACGGATTGCTGGGACGGTGATGGGACAAGCGCGATGCTCGTCCCGGGTGATTACTGAAGGACCGTGATGACGGACTCCCGCGCGGCCGGGGGCTCATCGCGTCCACGGACGGCGGCCTCCACGCGCAGCAGATAGCGGCCCGGTGCAATCTCTTTCAGCGGAATCCGTTTCGCGTACCCGTAGATCTCCCAGGGCTTCTCGCCGCCCACTGCTCCGTTTTCGAGTTCATCACGGCTCTCGAATACTTTGGAGCCCGTCTCCGAGACGAGCCGCACCGTCACATCGACACGCCGCGCCTGTCGCGAGCTGTCGTTGTCGTAGATCTCCGTGTAGAGCGCGAGCACGTCGCTGCGCGGAAAATCGCGGCGGCTGGTCGCCGGCGCGGGCAACAGCTTGTTGCTCACGTTCGGATCCGGCTGGATGCTCGGCGTCTGCTGCACCGATGGGGTCGTCATCAGCAGCCCGCCGACCATGAGCTTCTCTTTGCGGAAATCGGGCACTTCGAGGTCGTAGAACACCGAACCCGCCTGGCCGCTCACCGTTTCGCGCGCCCCAACCTTTATCTGATACCGCCCCGGAGCGAGGCTGATCCGCGGGTTCGCGCGCACGCCGTGGGCCGTCACCCGATCGCGCGTTTCGGGCCGGAGCGTGAGATCGAGCTCGGTCCAGGCCGGCGCGATCGCCTTACCCTGCGCGTTGAGACCGAAAAAGGACAGCTCGATCTTGTTGGAGACCGTGCCCTTCGCATTCGGCTCGCTGTACGGAAGCTTGCTGCCGTCGAGCTCGATGGCCAGGGCGATCGACGCCTCGTTCGCGGTGTTCTTGAACGGCGCCGCCTGCATCGTGAACGTGAGACCGCTCTGAGGAATCGGACTCGCCAACGCGGTCAGCAACGGCGTCGACGTTCTCTTGCCGTCGGGACGCCGCGCGTCGCGTGCGGCGCGCGCCTCTTCGTCGCGCTTGCGCTCTTCGGGTGTGCGTCCTCTCGGCGCCGCGTAGCCTTTACGTGCTTCGACGCGCAGGTTCGGACGCTTCACGCGCACTTCGATCTTGTAGAACCTGCCGTCGCGCGGATGGGTCGGCGGATAGTAGCCGAGCACGTAGTAGCGGCTGTTGGCGTCGACGATCCGCTCGAACGCCGGCGCCACGTTGTTGGTGTCCAGCGTCGCGAAGCCGCCCGTTTCCTCGGTGAGCTCCCGCAACGTGTCCTGCGACGTCCGGAACTCCATGCCTCAACTCGTCCTGCACGTCGAACGTGCCGCCCGAGGCCCCGGTAATGCCATTGACCGGGGTGTTCCTGCCCGGCACGAGCAGGATGGGACCAGGACTACCGACTCCGCTGGCGAGCCCTGCCCCATCAATGAACTCGCTGGTCATTCCGGCCAGACCGCGCGGATCGACCGCGTAGAAGTTCACGTTGGCGCGCGCCGCCATCGAGATGGCATCCTGACTCGCGCGGATGACCATCGTCGCATCGTGTGCACCGAAGACGTCGCGAATCGGATAGTCGAGGCCTTCACTGAAGAACAGCAGGGCTTTGCGTCGGCCACGGACGCTGCCGAGAAACTCCGCCGTGTTCTTCAGCGTGTCGAGGACCGTCAGCGCACGTGTCCCGCGCTCGAGCTCCGTCGGGTCCGACACGCGGCCGTAGCCCGCCGGGTCCTGCTGGTTGATCGATCCAGTGTTCGGATCGGGCGTCGTCTGCGAGGTATAGCCGAATGCGATGGTCTGGTAATACGAGTCGAGCCGCTCCAGGCTGAGCGAGCGCATGCGCTGCCCGATGAACTTGTCGATGGACGCGACCAGAAGCTCGCGATTGCTGGTGAATTCCTGCGCCGCATCTCTCCGCCCGCTCGTATAGACGACGGCGGCCAGATCGTTGGCGCCCATGAACTCGCGGACGAACTTTCGGGCCGCATCCTTCAGCGGCGTGCTGCGCATCGCGCTCACGTCGAGATCGTCGAGCACGATCACATACACGCGGCCGTCGAACGGCTTGCGGTTGGTCTGCGTGTCGGCGACGACGAGCCGGCCCTCATGAACAAAGTCGATCGGCTTCTCGACGGGGATACCGACCTGCGAGAACGTGTCGATCTTCTGCGGCCTGCCGTTCTCGAACACCTCGAAGTCGTCGCGCGTGAGACCCGTGACGAAGTTGCCCTGATCGTCGGTGACGACGACGTCGACGTCGACGTAGTTCACTTCGACCTGGAAGGTGACCTCAGGCGCCTGCGACTGCTGTCCGTAGAGAACTGGCGACTGAAGAACAACGGCTGTCGCGAGCAGAAGAAGCGCGCAGTATCGAGTCATAGGAGTTACCTGCATTGTGCGGGAGCGACTCCCCCCTGCGTCAAGTGTGAACACATGTAAAATCCAGCAAAACGCATTTAGATCCAATAATTTGGTGTTTGGAAGTCCCACGAATTTTTCTTGACCGACACCGAAGAGAACGCCTAATCTGAAGCACTTCAACCATCGATTATCGACCTCGGCGGGTCTGACTGTACGGCACTTTTAGAGAAGGAGCTCAGTCATGCGGCGAATCCTCCCCTTGGTGTTGGCGTGGCTCGTGTTCGTGTGTGCGCCGGCCGGTGCGCAGACACTCGGCACCATCACCGGCGAAGTGAAAGATGCATCGGGCGCGATCATTCCCGGCGCCACGGTGACGGCAACAATACACGGGCACGAACGCGGCGCGCGAGATGCCGAGCAACGAAGCCGGCGTCTTCACGTTTGCCGCACTGCCGCCTGGCCCGTACGTCGTCAAGGCCGAACTGCAGGGCTTCAAGACGGCGCAACAGGCGATCGAGCTGCACGTCGAGCAAACCGTCCGCGTGAACTTCACGATGGAAATCGGCACGTTGTCCGAGACCGCCGAAGTCACGGGCGTCGCGCCGCTCATCACAACGGAAAACGCGACGGTCGGCACCGTCATCGAGAACCGCCGCATCGTCGAGCTGCCGTTGAACGGACGCAACTTCCTGTCGCTCATCGCGTTGAGCACGAACGTCACCTCAGAGTTCGCGGGCGCAGGTCAGGCAGGAGATCGCCAGGGCGGTACCCGCGCCAATCAGAATTTCTCGATCGCCGGCCAGCGGCGCGAGTACAACTACTACACGCTCGACGGCACGGACAACACGGACGTCAACTTCAACACCTACATTCTTCTGCCATCGGTCGACGCGCTCGAAGAGTTCAAGGTCCAGACCGGCATCTACTCGGCCGAGTTCGGCCGTGCGGCGAGCCAGGTGAACGTCGTCACCAAGTCCGGCACGAACGCGTTCCACGGGTCGATCTTCGAGTTCCTCCGCCACGACAGCATGGACTCGCGCCCGTTCTCGTTCTCGGCCGCGCAGGCGGCGCTGCCGAAGCCGCCGTTCAGCTGGAACCAGTACGGCTACACGGTTGGTGGTCCGATCTGGAGAAACAAAGTGTTCTTCATGTCGAACTGGGAAGGCTACCGCGATCGCAAGCAGTTCCAGCAGAACTATAATCTGCCCCGCAACGAGTGGAGGACGGGCGACTTCTCGTCGTATTCGGGGCTGCTGTACGATCCGGCCACCTGTACGGTCGCCAGTGCAGCCGGCGTGCGGACGTGCGCGACGTTCCCCGGCAACCAGATTCCGGCCAACCGCATCCATAAGACCTCGAAGCAGCTGCTCGAGTTCTATCCCGCGCCGAACCGCCGCGGGCACCGACGCCACGGGCACAGTGAACAACTACACGGCGATCCAGGATCGCGTGATCGACAAAGATCAGTTCACGCAGCGCTTCGATTTCGTCCAGAACTCGGCCTCGACCTGGATGGGCCGGTACAGCCACAGCCGCGACAACGAGATCAGCCCGGCGCTGGCAGCAGAACGGCACCAAGCTGGACAACAAGATCCACCAGGTGATGGTCGGCAACACGCGCACGCTCTCGCCGACGGTCGTCAACGAATTCCGGTTCGGATACAACTCCTTCTACAACACGTTCGGCCGCGAGCTCGCCAACGTGCGGGACGTCACCTCGGAGCTGGCCATCCCTGGCATGTCCCGCATTCCCGGGGACGCCTGGGGCATTCCGAGCATCGGCATCAACGGGTTGAGCGGCTTCGGCGACAGCACCGAGGGGCCGTACACGGTCAATAACAAGATGTTCGAGTTCATCGACAACGTGTCGTGGATCAAGGGCCGGCACTCGTTCAAGGCCGGCGCCCACTTCCGTTTCGACCAGTACAACCAGGTCGGCAACCAGTTCCCGCGCGGCGGGTTCCAGTTCGACGGCCGGGCGACCGGGTCGTTGAACAGCACGGCGATGCCGATCGCGCCGTCGTTTGCCGACTTCCTGCTCGGCTACCAGCGGCTCTCCGAGCTGTCGGTCCAGCTGGCGGTGACGGAATTCCGCGCGGTCAGCCAGAGCTACTACTTCACCGACACCTGGCGCATGCGCGACAACATGACGCTCGATCTCGGCATTCGGTACGAATACGTCCCGCCGTTCGAGGACAAGGCCGGCACGCTGATCAATGCCACGATGCCGTTCTTCGACCAGGGGCTGCCGGTGGCCGACATGTCGCGGCATCCGACGCTCGTGCGCATCGGCGAAGGGGATTTCTACGAAGATTTCAACATCCGCTTCAATCCGGCGATGCAGACGGCACGTGACGGACGCCTCGGCAACCGTCTCGTCGACGACGACAAGCTGAACCTCGCGCCGCGTGTCGGATGGGCCTGGACGCCGACCAGCAAGACATCGATTCGCGCCGGCGTCGGCATGTTCTACATGCAGGACACGGGCAACCCGCGCTTCGACATGGCCCGCAACGCGGCCGGACGTCGTCAGGACACCTCCGACCAGTTCTTCAGTCAGAACTGGGACGCGCCCTTCGTGGGCTCGGGGACCAATGCCTGCGGCGTGCAGCCGCCGATCGTCTGCATCTCGAACCACTACGTTCTCGGCAACGATTTCGACCGGACCACCCCCCGGATGCTGCAGTATCTCTTCAACGTGCAGCGCGAGATCGGCGGGCAACTCAGCGATCGAAATCGGCTACCTCGGCTCGCGCAGCTACGAGCTCGAGCGCATGTTCGATCGCAACGAGGTCATCCCCGGCCTCGGCAGTACCGCAGGACCGACGGCCGTATCCGGAGTTCACACGGGTGCAGACGATCGGCAACGTCGCCGAAGCGAGTTACAACTCGCTGAGCGCCAAGCTGACGCGGCGTATGAGCAACGGGTTCGCGGCGCTCATCGGCTACACGCTCTCGAAGTCGACCGACAGCGGCAGCGGCATCCGCACGCTCAACGGCGAGCAGCTGTTCCCGCAGAACAGCAACTGCGCGGCGGATGAAGTCTCGAGCGGATGCGAGTGGGGCCTCTCGGTCTTCGACGTGCGCCACCGTATTGGCTCGTCGATCATCTACGAGCTGCCGTTCGGCGACGGCAAGAAGTACCTGCAGGACGGCGTCGGTGGAGCCATTCTGGGTGGCTGGCAGGTGACCAACATCCTGAGCCTGTCGAGCGGCTTCGCGAGAAATCCGAACGTTGGACCGGATCGCGCGAACATCGGCCACGGAGATCAGCGAACTACGGTTGTCAGTGGCCAGGATCCCAACGATGGACCGAACACGATTCAGCAGTGGTTCAACACCTCGGCATTTGTGCTGCAGCCGGGAATAACTTACGGCGATGCCGTGCGGAACGTATTACCGGACCGGGGATCTTCAACTTCGACATGTCGATCCTGCGGAACTTCACGTTCGGCGGCAGCAAGTCTCTGCAGTTCCGGCTCGAGGCCTTCAATACGTTCAATCAGCCCGTCTGGCAAGATCCAAACACAGCGGTGACGAGTGCGCAGTACGGCACGATCCAAAGCACGCGCAAGCCGATGCGCGAGCTGCAGCTTGGCATGAAGTTCGGCTTCTAGTCCGTTCACACTCCGGGGCCGTGATGACAGCAATGTCATCACGGCCTCACGGCCCGCAAAGACCTCCGAACCCTGAGATCACTAAGAACGCAAAGAAAAAGATCCAGACAAGATCACTAAGATAAGATTTCCCGGTGATCTTGCCGGGATTGCTGCTTTGTGATCTTGTCAGGATCCTGACTTTGTGATCCTTAGTGATCTAGAGGTTTCACGATGCCACGTCCCGCCTCTCACGAATTCACGGAGTTCTACGCTGGGTATATCGCGCGCGTTCCTGAAACAGATCCCCTTCCCGCACTCGACGCACAGCCCGCCGAGCTTCTGACGATCGCCGACCGCATCGCCCCCGAAGACGAGCTGTATCGATACGCACTCGGCAAGTGGAGCGTGCGCCAGGTGTTCGGCCATCTCACCGACACCGAGCGCGTGATGGGCTACCGTGCGTTCTGCATCGCCCGCGGCGAGGAGAAGCCGCTGCCGGGCTTCGACGAAAACGCGTACGTGGCCCGCGCCGACTCGGACGAACGCCCCGTCAAGGAGCTCGCGCACGAGTTCGCCGCTGTGCGTCATGCGAACCTGTGGGTCATCCGCCGCTGGACCGAGGAACACTGGGGGCGTCTCGGCAATGCCAACGGGCGCAGTGTGTCGGCACGCGCCATCGCGTACATCATGGCGGGGCATGTCCGGCATCACGTTGCGATGCTGCGTGAACGATACGAAATCGAAACCTAACAACCTAGGGATTAGGGATTGGGGATTAGGAAGATTAGGTTTGTCGCACAATGAAACTGTCGAGAGCTCGCGTGTCGACTTCCGTCAGTCGCCGCGGTACGACCGGGTCGAAGCGCCGGCGTCCGACAGCCAGAGCAGCGATTCAACGCGCGGAAAGAGGCCCTCGAGGTGCCGATCGTACTCGGCAGCGTGCACCGAGCCGTCCGCTTCGCGCAGCAGATACCCGTACTCCACGAGATAGCTCGTGTCGCCTGGATCGGGATCGCATCGCCATTCGACCCAGCGCATGCCCCGCGTGCCATCGTCGTGGCCGCCATGGTCCGCGCCCGGCTCGAAATTCTCACGCACATAGTCGGGAGCGAAGAGCGCGATGCCCCCGGGTTTACAGTGCGCAAGACGAGGTTCGAATGTCTTGCGCAGGTCGGATTCGGTGGCCATATAGCAGATGCATCTTGCGACGAAGACGGCTCGAGAACTGTCGATTCAGCCTCACCGTGCGCTGCCACGATGATGGTACTCGAGGCTCGTTGGATTCGAACGGGATGGCTCATCGCCGCATCCCTGGCGACACTCGACGAGCACCATCTCGTGGAGATGGGTATCTGCTGCGCGAGGCGATGGCTCGCTGCCACGTCGAGCACGATCGCACGTCAGGGACTCGTTCCGCGCAGCGACGGCTGCGCTGGCTTCGGAAGCGCCGCTTCGAGCCCGGGGTGTCCCGCTGGCGGTGACGGAAGTCGACCACCAGACGCTCGAAGCTATTCGTACAGCGTCAGGAACGCACTTTCCTAATCCCTAATCCCTAATCCCTAATCCCTAGTCTAGCCAGTTAGGCCAGCTTCCGGAGGATGAAGCACTTCAGGTAGTAGGTCTCGGGCATGCCGAGCACGACGGGATGATCGCGAGATTGCATGCGCTTCTCGACCACGCTCACGTCGGTCCGTGCGTCGAGCGCGGCGTCGAAGATGACCTCCGCGAACATCGCTTCGTTCACGTGGTACGAACAGCTGCACGTGATGAGGAAGCCGCCAGGCTTCAGAAGCTTCAGCGCCCGCAGATTGATTTCCTTGTACCCGGAGATCGCCTTCGGAATGGCGGCCTTGCTCTTGGCGAAGGCGGGCGGATCGAGGACGACCGCATCGAAGCGCTCGCCCATCCGCTCCAGCGTCCGCAGCTCGTCGAACACGTTCGTCGTCCTGACGTGCACGTTCGTCAGCGCGTTGCGCGCGGCGTTGCGCGCGAGGAGCGCCGTCGCCTCTTCCGAGATATCCAGCGCGGTCAGTTCGGCGGCATGCGGCGCGAGCTGCAACGCGAAGCCGCCGGCATAACTGAAGCAGTCGAGCGCACGTCCGCGCACGTACTGGGCGGCGGCGATCCGGTTCTCGCGCTGATCGAGGAACGCCCCGGTTTTCTGCCCATGCCGCAGGTCGACGTCGTACTCGATCCGGCCCTCGCGGATCGACACCGTGTCGGGGATGGCGCCATCGAGCACGGCCACATGCTGATCGAGGCCTTCGAGCAGCCGCACGCGCGGATCGTTTCGCGCGATGATGCCCCTGGGCTGAAGCAGCTCGGCGAGCAGGCTGGTGATCTCCGGCAGAAGACGATCGCTCCCCTGTGAAAGGGCCTGCAGCGAGAGGTAGTCGCCGTAACGATCGATGACGAGCGACGGCACCAGGTCGCCTTCGCCGTGCAGCAGGCGGAACGCGGTGGCGTCGATGTCGAGCCGATCTCGAAACGAGATGGCCTGCTCCAGGCGCGCGCGCCAGAAGCGGCGATCGACCGGCTCGTCCTGGCGCGTCAGGATCCGCAGCGTGATTTGCGACCGGTCGCTGTAAAACGCGCGTGCGAGAAACCGGCCGCCCGGAGCGGCCACGCGCACGACCGCGCCGGCATCGGCACGGCCGCCCGACACATCGGCCTTGTACACCCAGAAATGACCGCTGCGAACTCGCTCTTCACCTCGTGGGGTGACGGTGATGGTTGATTCCATACGGTTCTGGGTTCTGGGGTTCTGCGAACCGAGAACCCGGAACCGTATTATTATTCGTTCCCTCATGCGGATTGCGATTGGCGCAGACCACGCCGGCTTTCTTCTCAAGGAACACCTGAAAGAGACGCTCACCAGGCTCGGCCACGAGGTCGACGATCATGGAACCCACAGCGAGGCGTCGGTCGACTATCCGCCGATCTGCGCGTCTGTCGGACGGGCTGTGGTCGCCGGACGTGCCGATCGAGGCATCGTCCTGGGCGGCAGCGGTCAGGGGGAGCAGATTGCGGCGAACAAAGTACGTGGCGTCCGGGCCGCATTGTGCAACGATCTTTTTACAGCCCGCCTCTCGCGGCAGCACAACAACGCCAACGTGCTGTCGATGGGCGGCCGCATCGTCGCCTTCGGGCTCGCCGATGAAATTCTCACGCTGTGGCTCGACACGCCCGTACGAAGGCGGGCGCCACCAGAAACGCCTCGATCAAGTCGCGGAGATTGAAAACTCATGACGTTGAAAGCTGCAGCCCCGTCTCGTGCCCTCAGCCTCGCTGAGGCCGATCCCGAGATTTTCGCGGCGGTCCAGAACGAGCGGCGCCGTCAGAACGAAGGCCTGGAACTGATCGCCTCGGAAAACTTCGTCAGCCAGGCCGTTCTCGAAGCCGCCGGCTCGGTGCTGACCAACAAGTACGCCGAAGGGTACCCGGGCAAGCGCTACTACGGTGGCTGCGAGTTCGTCGACGTCGCCGAAACGCTGGCCATCAACCGGGCGAAATCGCTGTTCGGCGCCGAGCACGCGAACGTGCAGCCGCATTCGGGCGCTCAGGCGAACATGTCGGTGTATTTCACGCTGCTGAAGCCGGGTGACACGGTGCTCGGCATGAATCTCGCGCACGGCGGCCACCTGACGCACGGTCACCCGCTGAATTTCTCGGGCAAGCTCTACACGATCGTCCCGTACGGCGTGCGGAAGGATGACGAGCGCATCGACTACGACGAGCTCGCGCGTCTCGCCGACGAGCACAAGCCGAAGATGATCATGGTGGGCGCGAGCGCGTATCCCCGCGTCATCGATTTCGCCCGCATCGGCGAAGTCGCCAGACGCGTGGGCGCGCCGATGGTGACCGACATGGCGCATATTGCGGGGCTCGTGGCGGCCGGACAGCATCCCAGCCCCGTGCCGCACTCGGATTTCGTCACGACCACCACGCACAAGACGCTGCGCGGACCGCGAGCAGGCCTCGTGCTGTGCCGGGAGAAATACGCGAAGGATCTCGACAAGGCGCTCTTCCCCGGCATCCAGGGTGGCCCTCTCATGCACATCATCGCGGCCAAGGCCGTGTGCTTCAAGGAAGCCGCCGAACCGTCGTTTGCCGAATATCAGAAGCAGATCGTCGCCAATGCCAGGCGCCTCGCGAGCGTGCTCGTGGAGAGCGGATTCCGCCTGGTGAGCGGCGGCACCGACAACCATCTGATGCTGGTCGACGTCTTTTCACGCGGCCTCACCGGAAAGGCCGCCGAGGCGGCGCTCGGCAAGGCCGGCATCACGGTCAACAAGAACGCTATCCCGTTCGATCCCAATCCGCCGATGACGGCCAGCGGTATCCGCCTCGGCACGCCCGCGGTCACGACGCGCGGGATGGGCGAACGCGAGATGGACAAGATCGGCGAGCTCATCGCGCGCGCGCTCAAGACGCCCGACGACGAGGGCGCGCTCGCAATGGTGAAAGCGGAAGTCGAGACGCTGTGCCGGATGTTCCCGTTGTACGCGGCCTAACCCCCGCGACGTCACGGGGGGCAGACCCCTTTCTCGCCCGCGTTGCCGACGTCTTCGCCGACGCCGGCTCGCTCGCGCAGGCCCTGCCCTCGTTCGAAAGCCGTCCGGCTCAGCGCGAAATGGCCGACGCGGTCGCCGACACGCTGCAGAACGGCGGCGTGCTGCTCGTCGAAGCAGGCACGGGAACGGGCAAG
Organism: Vicinamibacterales bacterium; assembly: GCA_963821395.1. Lineage (GTDB taxonomy): Bacteria > Acidobacteriota > Vicinamibacteria > Vicinamibacterales > JAMQPK01 > JAMQPK01. Next base: position 97,042 of record CAWGDY010000030.1, read on the forward strand.
ACGCTCGCGTATCTCGCACCAGCCATCCTCAGCGGCCAGCGCGTGCTCGTGTCGACGGGCACGAAGAATCTCCAGGAACAGATCTATTTCAAGGACCTGACCGTGCTGCGCGACGCGCTCGGTGTGCCGTTCACCGCCACCTACATGAAGGGCCGCGGAAATTATCTCTGCCTCCACCGCTTCGAGACGTTTCGCGAAAACGCCGCCGGCGGGACGCTGCAGCTCTTCGGGGAGTCCGCGGTGGAGACCTTCCTGCCCGTCATCGAGGAGTGGGCGAAGGAGACCGAGACCGGCGATCGCGCCGAGATGGCCGGGCTTCCCGAGGATCTGCCGTTCTGGGGAGAGATTGCCGCCACCTCTGAGAATTGCATCGGCACCGAGTGCCCGCGCTACACCGACTGCTTCGTCACACGTATGCGGGCGCGCGCGGCCGACTCGAACCTGGTGATCGTGAACCATCATCTGCTGTGCGCCGACGCGGCCGTGCGGCAGAGCGCGTACGGAGAAGTCATTCCGGAGTGCAGCTGCGCGATCGTGGACGAGGCGCACCAGCTCGAGGACGTCGCCACCCAGTATTTCGGCGTCTCCGTGAGCAACTACCGGTTCGACGAGCTGGCCCGCGACGGTGAGCGGCTGATTGCAACCGGCGTCGCCGGCGAGCAAGGGCCGGCGCTGCGCGACGCGCTCGACCGCGCGCGCGAGCGCGCCCACGATTTCTTCAGGATCGTCGGCAACAGGCTGCCCGTGCGATCGCCACAGGCGAACGAGAACCGGGTGCGCATCACCAGCGGCACGATGGAACCGTTTTACGAGGATGCCGCGGTCGTGATGAGCGCGCTCGACGCGGTCGAATCCACCGCAGCACAGATAAAGCCTCCGCCACCCGATCCGGACAAGCCCCATGAAGCGACGAAAATGGATCTGGCCGACCTGGCCAATCGCGCCGGCGAATTGCGCGACGAGCTGCGCTTCATCCTTCGCGCGAACGAACGCGACTACGTCTACTTCCTGGAAACGCGCGGCCGCGGAATATTTCTTCGGGCCGCGCCGATCGACGTGTCGACCATTCTGAAGGATGTCCTGTTCGATCGCATGAGGGCCACGATTCTCACGTCGGCCACGCTGACGGTCGACGGGACCTTCGACTACATCCGCAGCCGCCTGGGGCTGGAACAATCGGGCGCGGGGCGTTTCGTCAAGCTGCCGGCGGAGTTCGACTACCGGCGGCAGGCGATTCTCTATCTGCCGCCGAGAATGCCCGACCCGCGATCGATGGACTTCACCGCCGCCGCGGCGCGGGAGATTATCGGCATCCTCGAGGCGAGCCGCGGGCGGGCGTTCGTGCTCTTCACGAGCTACGCGGCCATGCGGTCCATCCAGGCGATCGCGGAAATCGAGCTGTCCTATCCCATCCTCGTTCAGGGATCGGCCCCGCGCTCGGCGCTGCTCGATCAGTTCAGGAAAACGCCCAATGCGGTGCTGTTGGCCACGTCGAGCTTCTGGCAGGGCGTGGACGTCATGGGCGAGGCCCTGAGCTGCGTGATCATCGACAAGCTGCCCTTTGCGTCGCCGGGCGACCCGATCACCGCCGCCCGCATCGAAGCGATTGCCGAGCGGGGCGGGCAGCCGTTCGGCGAGTATCAGGTGCCGCTGGCGATTCTGGCGCTGCTGCAGGGATTGGGACGCCTGATCCGGCATCGCGACGACCGCGGCGTCCTGGCCGTGCTCGATCCCCGTCTGCAGACGATGGGATACGGCCGCCGGTTTCTGGCATCGCTGCCACCGGCCGCCGTCACGCGCAACCGCGACGACATTCGCCGGTTCTTCGACCCGAGCGAGCCCACGGCGGGCGGGTTCGTGTAAACTAATGGCTAGTTTTCCTTGTATTTAGCCGATATCAAGGTCTTTGTGGAGGACTGACATGTTTTCCGGAAAACTCGGACGGCGGACGCTAACTTCAGGTATCGCGGGCGCCATTCTCGCCCTGGCCATCCCTGCTTTCGCGCAGACGGGGCGCGTCCAGGGCAAGGTCATCGATGACAAGGACGCCGCGGTCCCGGGCGCGCAGATTCTGGTGACGGCGATCCCCGATCAAGGTGGCCAGAAATGGCAGGCGACCAGCGACAAGAACGGCAACTACATCATCGGCACGCTGCCCAAATCGGGGCAGTATCTCGTCGTGGCGAAGAAGGAGGGCGTGGGCGAAGACGAAGCCCGCGTGTCCGTGAAGATCGGCAACTTCACCACGACCAACTTCAAGTTGTCGGCGGCCGTGCGTGTCAGTGAGGAACAGGCCAAGAAGAACCAGGAAATCAAGAAGTACTTCGAAGCCGGTGTCGCGGCCGCCCAGGCCGGCAATCACCAGGCCGCGGTCGACGCGTTCACCGCCGCAGGCACCGCGATGCCGACCTGCGCCGACTGCTTCTTCAACGTCGGCGTGTCGCAGCAGATGATGAAGAATTCGGCAGGCGCCGAAGCGGCGTTCAAGAAGGCCATCGAACTGCGGCCCAACTACCCCGAAGCGTACAACGCGCTCGCCGCGCTGTACACGGCCGACAAGAAAATGGACGAGGCCGCGGCCGCCTCGGCGAAGGCTGCAGAGCTGAGCGTCGCGGCTGGTGGCGGCGGCAACGCCGACTCGCTTTACAGCGCCGGCGTCGGCCTGTGGAACGCGAACAAGTTCGCGGAAGCGGGCTCGACGTTCGAAGCGGCGGTCAAGGTCAATCCCAATCACGCCGACTCGCACTTCATGCTCGGCAAGGTCAACTTGAATCTGGGCAAACTCAAGGAAGCGGCCCAGGAATTCGAGAATGTACCTGAAACTCGAGCCGAACGGCAAGAACGCGGCAGAGGCGAAGACGACCTTCGAAGCGCTCAAGCCAATGTTGAAATAGTTCGTCGGTTCGTAAAGTTCGTCGGTTCGTTAGGTTCGTAGAGTTCGCAGGCCGGGTCTTGTTCCAAGACCCGGCTTTTTCTTTAGACCCGGCTTTTTTCTTTGATGGACCTTCTTTCCCACATCGCGCGCAACCTGGCCGAGGCCCGGCGGCGCATTGGCGAGGCGGCCCTGGCGGCCGGCAGGCGGCCCGAGGACGTCCGCCTGCTCGCCGTCTCCAAGACGTTCAGCCTGGACCACGTCAGGGCCGCTGTGGCGGCCGGACAGGAGGACTTCGGCGAGAACCGCGTACAGGAAGCCCTACAGAAAATCGCCGGATCGGCCGACCTTAAGATCAGGTGGCATCTCATCGGGACGCTCCAATCGAACAAAGTCCGAAAGGCCGTCCCTCATGTCAGTGCCATCCACTCGGTGGACAGCCTGCGGCTGCTGGATGCCATCGACGCGGCGGCCTCTGAGGCCGGCGTCGCGCCCGAGCTGCTGGTCCAGGTGGACCTCGCCGGAGAAGCGACCAAGCACGGTGCGCCTCCTGCGGAAGCGAAGGAGATCGTCAGGGCCGCTGCCAGCTGCCGGTCGGCACGCTGTGTCGGGCTGATGACGATTCCGCCGTTTCTCGAGCAGCCCGACGCCGTGCGGCCGTACTTCGCCCGGCTTCGAGAGTTCCGCGACACGCTCGTGAGCGAGGGCACCGATCCCGCGATGCTGCGGGAACTGTCCATGGGCATGAGCCACGATTTCGACGTCGCCGTGCGCGAGGGAGCCACGATCGTGCGGCTCGGCACGGCCATTTTCGGGAAACGCGCTGTTTGAAACAGAAGGACGGCATCCCTTTGGAGACCACGGTATGAAAGTCAGTCCGCTCGATCTTCGTCAGCTCCGGTTTCGCACCGCGTTTCGAGGTTTCGATCGCGCCGAAGTGCTTGCGCTCATCACCGAAGTCGCCGACGACTACGAGCACGCGCTGCGCGAGGTCGATCGGCTGCAGCAGGAAATCTCGAAGATGGAAGCGCTGCTGAACCAGCACCGCGAGCACGAGCGGGATCTGCGCGACACGATGGTCACCGCCCAGCGCGTGTCGGACGACATCAGGACGAACGCCGAGGCGCAGGCACGGCAGATCGTGCGCGAGGCCGAGGGCCGTTCGGATCTGCTGCTCCAGAAGACACAGGCGCGCCTCGAAGACATCCAGCGCGAGATCGACGGGATGAAGATGAAGCGCCGCGAGGTCGAGACCACGCTCGAGGCGTCGGTGTCGGCGCTGCGCAGCACGCTCGAGTTCGTGCGCGAGCAGGAACAGCGCGAACGGGAGGAGCGGATCCTCCTGCACCGCCCGCGCTTCGACGCGGCTCAGGGCGCCCCGTCCTTCGACATGGCTCAGGGCGGCCCGTCCTTCGACATCGCTCAGGGCGCCGAGCGCGAGCCGAGGGACGAGCGCCGGTCGAGCCGACGCGCCCGCATCGCCCACCGCGTCCAATGAAATCCGCCGACTGGGTTCGGGAAACGCCTGACGGCGTCTCGCTCGACGTCAAGGTCATCCCCCGCGCCGGCGTCACCAAGGTCGCCGGCATCCGCGAAGGCCGCCTGCTCGTTCGTCTCGCCGCGGCTCCGGTGGACGGAGCCGCCAACGACGCGCTCGTCGCGTTTCTCTCAGAGATCCTGAAGCTGCCGGGACGGAATATCCGTGTGGAATCGGGGGCGCGAAGCCGCATCAAGCAGGTACGGATCGCCGGGACGACCGTCGCGCAGGTGTCGCGCGCGCTGTCGCTCTCTACGGAGAGATCGTGAGCACGTCGACGTCGACCTTGAACTCCCACGGGTAGAAGTATCGTGGCAGGAGCTCGATGCGCTCCGAGTAGGTCGCGTCGATGAGCAGGTGATTCGGCTTACGCCGCACGGTGATCACCCCGGGGTCGAGCGGGACCTCCCGCTGCTGCGCCGCCTCCAGCACTCTGTCGCGCAGCTCGGCGTCGGTCTGGCGCCCCGCGAACTGCGCGATCTGATGCACGTCGTCGCGGAAGTTGTAGTAGCGGAGATACACGTCGGCCGCACGATAGGTGGCGTGCACGACCAGCGCGGCGACGACGAGCTTGATGATCGTTTTCATGCCTGTCCTGGTCCGATCACCGCACCTGGTGCAGCAGCCGCTTCCAGCGGGTTCCGGTCAGCACGTTGCCCTCCTCGGCTTCGTACGACCAGTAGATCACCAGCGCGCGGCCCTTCACATAATCGCGCGGCAGGAACCCCCAGTAACGGCTGTCCTGGGAGTTGTCGCGGTTGTCACCCATCACAAAGTAATGTTTCGGCGGAACCGTCACTGGACCGTAGCTGTCGCGCGGATCGCCGTTCGACGGCTGCCGATCGCCGGGGTCCATCTCGTGCGGCATGGGCGGCGGTTCTTCCAGGTAGTAGGCATAGGGCTCGTCGAGCAGCGTGCCGTTCACGTAGACCCGTTTGTGACGCACCTCGATCTGGTCGCCCGGCAACCCGATGACCCGCTTGATGAAATCGCGCTCGGGCTCCTCGGGATACTTGAAGACGATCACCTCGCGCCGCTCGATGTCGTCCATCGGCAGCAGCGCACTCTCCACCCCGCTCAGGTGCGGCCCGAACACGAACTTGTTGACCAGCAGATGATCGCCGATGAGCAGGTTCGGCTCCATCGATCCGGTCGGAATCTTGAACGCCTGGACGACGAACGTCCGGATGAACAGCGCGAGCACGACCGCGATGACGAGCGACTCGAAGTACTCGCGCGCAACCGACTTCTTGAACGCGCCTCCTCGCTCACTCCCCCTCCGTCCCCATCTTCAGCACAGCCAGAAACGCCTCCTGCGGAATCTCGACCTTGCCGACGCGCTTCATGCGCTTCTTGCCTTCCTTCTGCTTCTCCAGCAGCTTGCGCTTGCGCGAGATGTCGCCGCCATAGCACTTCGCGAGCACGTTCTTGCGCATCGCCTTCACCGACTCGCGCGCGATGATGCGGCCGCCGATGGCCGCCTGAATGGCCACCTCGAACATCTGGCGCGGAATCAGCTCGCGCATCTTCGACGCCAGCGCGCGCCCGCGCTCGTAGGCCGCATCGCGGTGCACGATGACCGACAGCGCGTCGACCGGATCGCCGTTGACGAGAATGTCCATCTTCACGAGCGGCGACTCCCAGTAGCCGGTCACATGATAGTCGAGCGACGCGTAGCCGCGGGACAGCGTCTTCAGCCTGTCGTAGAAGTCGAGCACGACTTCGTTGAACGGCAGCTCGTAGGTGATCGAGCACGCGGTTCGAGCTGAGGTATTCGAGCGACTTCTGGACGCCGCGCTTGTCCTGGCACAGCTGCAGGATGCCGCCGACGTGCTCGGCGGCGTCAGCATCATCGCCGTGATGACCGGCTCTTCGATCTTCGCGACGTTCGTCTTCCGGCAGCTTCGACGGGCTGTCGATCTCGAGCACCTGACGCCGTCGGTCGTCGTCACCCGGTACAGGACGCCCGGCGCGGTCGTCACGAGATCCATGTTGAACTCGCGCTCGAGCCGCTCCTGCACGATCTCCATGTGCAGCAGGCCGAGAAACCCGCAGCGGAATCCGAATCCCAGCGCCACCGACGTCTCGGGCTCGAAGAAGAACGACGCGTCGTTCAGCCGCAGCTTCTCGAGCGCTTCGCGCAGCTCCGCGTACGCATGGCTCTCGACCGGATACAGGCCGGCAAAGACCATCGGCTTCAACTCCTTGAAGCCGGGAAACGGCTCCGCCGCCGGCCGGTTGGTCTCAGTAATCGTGTCGCCGATCTTCGCGTCGCTCACCGTCTTGATGTTCGCGACGACGAAGCCGACCTCGCCCGGGCCCAGGTCGTCGATCGGCTCCGGCTTCGGCGAGAAGACGCCGATCTGATCGATCTCGTAGTCCTGGCCCTGCGCCATCAGCCGGATCTTCGTGCCTTTCCGCAGCATGCCTTCGAGCACGCGCGCGACGATGACGACACCGCGATACGGGTCGTACCACGAGTCGAAGATCAACGCTTTCAGCGGCGCCGAGGCGTCGCCGCCCGGCGGCGGCAGGCGATGGACGACCGCTTCGAGCACATCGGTGATGCCGATGCCCTCCTTGGCGCTCGTCAGAATCGCGCCCGATCCGTCGAGGCCGATGATCTCCTCGATCTGGCGGCGCGCCTCCTCGGGCTCCGCGCCCGGCAGATCGATCTTGTTGATGACCGGAATGATCTCGAGGTTGTGCTCGACCGCGAGATACGCGTTCGCGAGCGTCTGCGCTTCGACGCCCTGCGACGCGTCGACCAGCAGCAGCGCGCCTTCGCACGCCGCCAGCGAGCGCGTGACCTCGTACGAGAAGTCGACGTGCCCGGGCGTGTCGATCAGGTTGAGGACGTAGTTCTGGCCGTCCTTCGCCGTGTAGTTCAGCCGGACGGGGTGCGCCTTGATCGTGATGCCGCGCTCGCGCTCGAGATCCATCGAGTCGAGCACCTGCGCTTCCATCTCGCGGGCCTGCAGCGCGCCCGGTCGCCTCGAGCAGACGGTCGGCCAGCGTCGACTTGCCGTGATCGATATGGGCGATGATGGAGAAATTGCGGACGCGTGACGGATCCATGAGTGGCGTCAGGCTTCAGGCTCTAGGCTTCGGGCCTGAGCTTGCAAGCCGATGCCATCAATTCGTACCTTGGCTGGCCTGCGGCCCAGAAGCCGGCGAGCCGACCGCACGCGAGTCAGCGTCTATCGAGCGGAAGGTAGGTCTGCGGGTAAGCCGGACCGATGTACTCGGCGCGCGGACGGATCAGACGGTTGTTGGCGTACTGCTCGAGCACATGAGCGGTCCAGCCCGACATGCGGCTGACCGCGAACACCGGCGTGAACAGATCGACCGGAATACCGAGCGCGTAGTACGTCGTCGCCGAGTAGAAATCGACGTTGGCGTTCAACTGCTTCTGCGCCTTCACCACCTGTTCGATCTTCTGCGACATCTCGAACCAGCGAAGGTTGCCCGTCTTCTGGCAGAGCTCTTCGGACATCTTCCGCAGGTGCGTCGCGCGCGGATCTTCGGTGCGGTACACGCGATGGCCGAATCCCGGAATCTTCTCTTTCCTGGCCAGCTTCGCGCGGATGATCTCTTCGACTTTCTGGTCGGTCGCATCCTTCCCGATGTCGAGAAGCAGATTCATCACGTCGGCGTTGGCCCCTCCGTGGAGCGGCCCCTTGAGGGCGCCGATCGCGCCGACCATGGCCGAATGCACGTCGGTCAGCGTGGCGGCCGCGACACGCCCGGCGAAGGTGGACGCATTGAACTCGTGGTCGGCGTGCAGCACCAGCGCGATGTCGAGCGCCCGCGCTTCCAGCTGACTCGGCCGCTTGCCCGTGAGCATGTAGAGGAAATTGGCGGACTGGCTGAGCGCGGGATCGGGCTCGATGACGCCCCCTCCGGCCGCCAGCCTCCCGAACGTCGCCACGACAGTGCCCACCTGCGCCGTCAACGTGACGCTGGTGCGATAGCGCCCCTCGGCCGACATGTCGTTCGCGCCCGGATCGAAGTGCGAGAGCGCCGAGACGAGCGTGCGCAGCGAGTCCATCGCGTTCGACGGTGGAAGCGAGCGCATGAGGCGCAGCACACCTTCGGGCAGCCGGCGCGACGCCGCCAGCTGGGACTGAAGCTCTCCCAGCTCGGCTCGATTCGGCAGCCGTCCGTGCCAGAGCAGATAGCAGACTTCTTCGAACGTCGCGTGGTCGGCCAGATCGTGGATGTCGTAGCCCCGATACGCCAGCACACCGCGGGCTCCGTCCAGATAGCAGATGGACGAGGTCGCCACGACGATGTCTTCGAGACCCGCTTTGGCAGGAGTGTCGATGGCCACTAGGGGAATGATAGCGTACCGGGTGGAGTCAGTCGGAAGTCGCAAGTCGAAAGTCCGAGTCGCAGGTCCGGTCGCCAGTCGCTGGTCCAGTCGCCAGTCACGGATTCGGCTCATCCCGTAAAACTGTCGACTATCGACTCGCCTTGCGACTACCGACCCTCGACTTGCGCCTTGCGACTACTGGCGTGTCCGCTTCCTGCGTGTTCAGCACGACGCCGTCGCCGGCGAACTGCTGCACGACGGAAAGGAGGCCGGTGTAGAGGAAGCCGATTTGGAAGAGCACCAGGAACGGCAGCGTTCCATAGATGCCGTTGGCAAGCGCGTAGAAGACCGTGGCTGTGAAGTAGAACCCGAGACCCAGCTCGATGAGCGGCTGCATCGTGACCGATTGCCGATACCGTTTGGTCGCCCACTCGTCGCTGTCGCCCTCGATCCGGTACTTCGGCGTCCTGGCGAACTCGGTCTTCTTGTCGAACAGCGCTTCGAGCACCGCCTTGGTGTTGTTGACGGACAGGCCGATGCCGATGGAAATCAGAAACGGCATGTAGCGCAGGCGCGCGACCCAGTCACGGTGTAGTTCCCGCTGACACACCATGTAAAAATTGCAGAACGACATGGTGGCGGCGAAAAACAGCGGCACGTCGATGAGCAGCATCTCGTACCAGCCCATCTCGTAGCGGATCACCATCGACGGGAAAATCAGCACACAGAGCACCGACATGAGCAGGTAGTTGAAGTTCGCCGTGAGGTGGAAAAAGGCTTCCGCTTTCACCTCGAGCGGCAGATCCGCCTGCAGCAGCCGCGGCAGCAGCTTCCGGCACGTCTGAATCGAGCCCTTCGCCCATCGGTGCTGCTGCGATTTGAAGCCGTTCATTTCCACCGGCACTTCAGCCGGCGACACGACGTCGGGGAGGAAGATGAACTTCCAGCCGCGCAGCTGCGCGCGATAGCTCAGGTCGAGATCTTCGGTCAGCGTATCGTGCTGCCACCCGCCGGCGTCGCCGATGGTCTCCCGGCGCCACATCCCGGCCGTGCCGTTGAAGTTGAAGAACCGTCCCGCGCGATGGCGGCCGCCGTGCTCCAGGATGAAGTGGCCGTCGAGCAGGATGGACTGAATCTTCGTCAGGAGGGAGTAATCCTGATTGATGTGTCCCCACCGGGCCTGTACCATGCCGACTTTCGGATCCGCGAAGTGCGGCAGGAGCCTGTGGAGGAAGTCCGCAGCCGGCAGAAAGTCCGCGTCGAAGATGGCGATGTAGCTGCCCCGGGCCACGTTGAGACCGGCTTCCAGCGCCCCGGCCTTATAGCCTGTGCGGTCTGTGCGATGGAAGTACTTGATGTCGATGCCGTGCGCCGCATGGCGGCGGACCGCCAGCTCGGCGATCTCGCAGGTCTCGTCGGTTGAATCGTCCAGGACCTGGATTTCGAGCAGTTCCCGAGGGTAATCGAGGCGGCAGACGGCTTCGATAAGCCGATCAGCCACATACATTTCGTTGTAGATGGGCAGCTGAACGGTGACGACCGGCAGCGGGTCGAGCGCAGCCGGCTCGACCGGTTGGGAATCCTTATGCCTCATGTAAAGATACACGAGGTAGTAGCGGTGCCAGCCGTAAACCGCCAGGATGCTCAAAACAAAGAAGTAGCTGACGAGAATGATGGTGTCAGAAGGAGTCATTCAGTGAGCAAAGCGGGCGGCAAAACGTCTGTAGATTATACTCCAAACGGCACTTTGGCCGGTCTGCAGCAATTGCTGGACCAGGTACGGGACCGCCAGATCGCCCCCGAAGCCGCCGCCGAGTCTCTTCTGCAACTCGTCAATGCGCAGCTGACACAACCGTACCAAGATCTCGGTTTCGCCCGGGTGGATCATCAGCGCGAGCTTCGCCAGGGCTTCCCGGAAGTGGTCTTCGGCCTCGGAAAGACCCCCGCGCAGATCGCCGCCATCTCCTCGGAGATCGTCGCGCACGGGCACACGCTGCTCGTCACGCGTGCCAGCGAGGAGGCGTTTTCGGCCGTGCACACGGTCGTGCCCGCCGCAACCTTTCACCCTGTTGCCCGGACCATCACGTGCCGTCAGAACGACGTGCTGGAGGGCCGTGGAACGATCCTGGTGGCAGCCGCCGGCACCTCCGACCTGCCGGTTGCCGAGGAAGCGTGCGTGACGGCGGAAGTGATGGGCAATTCGGTCGATCGCCTGTTCGACGTCGGTGTCGCCGGCATCCATCGGCTGCTCGGGGAGCATGCGCGCCTGATGGCCGCCCGGGCGGTCATCGTCGTGGCTGGCATGGAAGGAGCACTCCCGAGCGTGGTGGGCGGGCTCGTGAGGGTGCCCGTGATCGCGGTTCCGACCAGCGTTGGGTACGGTGCGAGCTTCGGAGGGCTGGCGGCACTCCTGGGCATGCTGAACAGCTGTGCCGCCGGCGTTTCCGTCGTGAACATCGACAACGGGTTTGGCGCGGCGGCGATTGCAAGCAGGATCAATCATCTGTGAGGTTCTGAACCCAGAACCGCAGGTTCATGCACACTGGCACATTACGCGCACTCGAGTGGGATCGCATCGTCGAGGTCGTCCGCGGCTTCGCGCTGACGCCCCTTGGTGCGGCACGTCTGGCGGAGCTTCAGCCGCAGACCGATCCGCACCGCGTGTCGCAGCTGGTGGCGGCCACGACCGAAGCCGTCAGATATCTCGACACGAACCCGGAGTTCTCGCTGAACGCCTCGGAGGATCTCGAAGCCGTGCTCTCGGCGCTGGCGGTCGAAGGCCGCGCGCTGGAGCCGGCCCGGCTGCTCGCGTTTGCGGAGTTTCTCGATTCGGTCGCGCTCACGTGCGCCGCGATTCGCCGCGCGAACGGTCCGTTCCCGGCGTTGAAGACGATTGCCGAGAACTGTGGCTCGTTCAAGAGCCAGACCGGCGAAGTGCGGAGCAAGATCGATCCGTCCGGCGAGGTGAACGACAATGCGAGCCCGGAACTGGGGCGCCTGCGCACGCACTTGCGGAAGCAGCGGGCGCGGCTGCGGTCGACGCTCGAATCCTATCTGAGGGGTAAGGACACCTCACGCTATCTGCAGGACCAGGTCGTCAGCGACCGTGACGGCCGCTACGTGCTGGTCGTCAAGGCCGAGCATCGCTCTGCGATTCCAGGAATCATCCACGGCAGTTCGGGCAGCGGTGCCAGCCTCTATCTCGAGCCCCTCAGCACCGTCGAGATCAACAACGAGATCGTCGCGCTCGAACAGCAGGAGCGGGAAGAAGTCCATCGCATTCTCCGGCAGCTGACGGACCTCTTCCGGACCAAACCGATCGAGTTGCGACAGGCGATCGACGCGGCCACCGAGCTCGACATCCTGCAAGCCAAGGTGCGGGTGGCGCGTCTCACGTCTGGCGTCGCGCCAGTGCTCTCCACCGACGGCCGGCTCGAACTGAGAGGGGCGCGCCACCCTCTCCTGATCCCTGCGGTCGTCGATCGGCTGGATGACGCCGAGCGTCCCGCTCGAGGGGACATGCCGGCGCGGGCTCCCGTGCCGGTGGACATTCTCCTGATTCCACCGATCACGGTGCTCCTCATCACCGGACCGAACACAGGCGGCAAAACGGTGGCGCTGAAAACCGCGGGCCTCAGCGCGCTGATGGCGCAGGCCGGATTGTTCGTGCCTGCCGCCGATGCGCGGCTTCCAGTCTTCCGCTCTGTCTTTGCCGACATCGGCGACGAGCAATCCATCGCGGCGAACCTGAGCACGTTTTCGTGGCACATCACCAACATCGCGGGCATGGACCGTTCGCTCGCCCTGCCGGCGCTGGTACTGCTCGACGAGCTGGGCGCGGGAACCGATCCCCTCGAAGGCGGCGCTCTCGGTGTCGCCATCATCGAGCACTTCCGCACCCGTGGGGCCACGGTCGTCTCGACGACGCACTACGAAGCCTTGAAGACGTACGCCGCCACCACCGGTGGCGTCACGGCGGCCGCATTCGGATTTACGCCGGATACGTACGAACCGACCTATCACATTCAGTACGGTTCGCCCGGCCGCAGCCTGGCGCTCGAGATGGCGGGCCGGCTGGGCCTGAACAGCGCCATCATCGACAGCGCCCGGAAGAATCTGACCGAGCGCGAGGCGCAGCTCGCCGAGCATCTGGCGAAGGTCGACACCGACTTGCGTGCGCTCGAGCACGAACGGCGGCTGGTGAAGCGCGAGCGCGAAGCACTTGGAGAGGCCGACAGCCGCGCGCGCGTCCGCGAAGAGGCATTACGCCAGCGCGAAGAGACGTTCAAGCTGCGCCTGAACGAGAAGCTGGACGAGCGGATGCGCGATGCGCGGGCGGAAATCGACGCGGTGGTGGCGGACTTGAAGAAACAGACAGCCGCGCTGACCGAGCAGGCCACTCGGAACGTCGCGACCGCGCCGACCACGGGCGATACAGGCCGCCTGCGCGGCGACGCGCGGGCCGCCATCGATGCGCTCGTGGACAAGTATCGCAAGGACGAAGCGCCGGCGCCGCTCCCTGACGCGGGTCCGCCGCGCATCGTGAACGTCGGCGACCGCGTCATCCTCGGCGCGCTCGGCCTCGAAGGCATCGTCGTCAATGTCCACGATCGCGAAGCCGAGGTGGAGGTGCGCGGCAAGCGATTCCGCGCGCACACCGCGGAGCTGCGGGTGCTGGGGGGACCGCCGCCGAGGCCGGAGCCCGCGCCGGTGCGAGTGAACGTGCAATTGCAGCCGCGCGACGGCGCCGGGTCGAGCGAGCTGCTGCTCGTGGGCAATACGGTCGATCAGGCGATCGATCGCCTCGAGAAGTTTCTCGACGAAAGCCTCCTCGGCGAGCAGCGCACCGTCCGGCTGATCCACGGATTCGGGACGGGCCGCTTGAAGGAAGCCGTCGTGGAGTTCCTGCACAAGCATCCGCTGGTCACGCAGGTCCGCGCAGCCACGCCGCAGGAAGGCGGTGGCGGGGTGACAATCGCGGAATTGAAAGATTGATAGATTGCGAGATTGGCAGATGTTTTCAGATTCAGATGTCGATCTCAGATTATAGATTCTAGATTCTAGATTCTAGATTTTAAGCTTCCTCATCACCCCGTGCCCTTTCCTCAGTCATTCATCGACGACCTGCGCATGCAGGCCGACATCGTGCAGGTGGTGCAGGAGTACGTGTCGCTCAGGAAGTCGGGCGCCGTCTACAAGGGCCTCTGCCCGTTTCACTCCGAGAAGACGCCGTCGTTCCAGGTCAACCGCGAGAAGGGGTTTTTTCATTGTTTTGGCTGCCGGGCCGGCGGCGACGTGTTCAAGTTTCTCGAACTGCAGGAAAAGCTCGGCTTCGTGGACGCGGTCAAGCATCTCGCGGCGAAGTTCGGCATGCCGATTCCCGAGGAGGTCGGCGCGCGCGAATCGCACGCCGATGCCACCGAGCGCGAGGCGCTGCTGAAGGTGCACGAGCGCGCCGCTGACTATTTTCAGGCACAACTGCGCACTCCGGCCGGCGGACGCGCGATGCGCATGCTGCACGAGCGCGGTCTTACAGCCGAAACGATCAAGAGGTTGGGACTGGGGTATGCGCCGCCATCGCTCGAGGGACTGAAGACCGCGCTGAACAAGGACGGCCTCGCGCCGCATCTGCTGGTGCGCAGCGGCCTGGCCGTCGAGCGCGACAACGGACAGACGGTCGATCGATTTCGAGGCCGGCTGATGATTCCCATCGCGCGCGATGCCGGCTCGATCGTCGCGTTCGGCGGACGGGCGATGGAAACCGACCAGCAGCCGAAGTATCTCAACTCGCCGGAAACACCGATCTACGTCAAGAGCCGGACTCTCTACGGACTGAATCTCACCAAGGCCGACATCCGGCGGCTGGGGTATGCCGTGCTGGTCGAGGGGTACTTCGATTTCGCCCAGCTGGTGCAGGCAGGCATCGCTCCGGTGGTGGCATCGTGCGGCACCGCGCTGACCTCGGCCCAGGCGCAATTGCTCCGGCGGTTCACGGCAAAGGTCATCCTGAGCTTCGATCCCGATGCCGCTGGCCAGGGCGCGGCCGCGAAATCGTGCGAGCTGCTCGTCGCCGAAGGGTTCGAGGTGAACGTGGCCGTGCTGCCTCCGGGCGACGACCCGGACGGTTTCGTCAAGAAGCGCGGCCGGGATGCCTACGTCGAGCTGCTGAAGGGCTCGCGCCCGTATCTGGAGTATCTGCTCGACCGTGGCGCCGCCGCCCACGACCTGACCACGGACGAGGGTCGCCGGCAGTTTCTGACGGCCATGCTTCCGGTGGCCGCCCGCATCCCCACCGAGGTCGGCCGCGAACAATTCGGTGAACGGCTGGCCCACAAGGCTCGTATTACTCAAGAGGCGATTCGCGCGGAGGTGCGCAAAGCCGCTGTCCAGAAACGCGTCGATCCCGGAGTCGTAAGGGCGCTTCCCACCTTCGGGCAGGTGAAACAGGCCGAAAAGGGGCTGATTTGGGCGCTGGTTCACGAAACGGCGCAGGGGCTGGCAGCCCTCAACATTTTGCAGGATAATGACTTAGAAGGTTTGGCGACACGGAGCGTCCTCGAACACGCTCGCGCCGTGGCCGACCGACCCCCTGCGGTGTTGCCTTCTGCGCTGTTCGAGCGTCTAAACCCTGTGGAGGTCCAACTCGTCACCAGCATCGCCGCGGCCGCCAGTCCCCCGGCTCCAGCGGCCGAATGTGCACGTGCCATCCAGCGGCTTCGATGCGAGCGCGAACAGGCGGCCGTCCAGCGGGAAATCGATCGTCTGCAAGAGCTCGGTGGACAACACGATTCGGAAATTAACGCGTTATGGCAGCGAAAACGCGATCTCCTGCATCAGATAGAGGTGCTGGCGCGCGAAATGGGGGCAGACCCCATATTTCGCTGACGAGGGCGCCCCTGGCGGAACGTAGGGCCTGGCCCTGTCTTCGGTTATCATGTCGGGTTCGCGGTTAGTAGGAGGAACGCTTGTCGATTGAAGAAAAATACGACGAAGTACGGCAGCTGATTTCCATCGGCAAGGAAAAGGGCTACCTGCTGTACGACGAGGTCAATGAGCTCCTGCCGGCCGAGATTACCTCGTCCGACGAGCTCGACGACCTGTTTAATACGTTTGGCAGCGCGGGTATCGAAGTCGTCGACTCCGAGAAGACCTACCTGCAGGAAAAGCAGTTCGATCGCACGGCCGAGGGCAGTGAGGAAATGGAGCTCGACCTCACGCCCGGCGCGCTGGACAAGACGAACGACCCCGTCCGCATGTACCTGCGCGAGATGGGCACCGTTCCCCTGCTCACCCGCGAGGGCGAGGTCGAGATCGCGCGCCGCATCGAGCGCGGCAAGCTCGCCGTCATCAAGTCGATCTCGCGCACGCCGACCGTCGCCAAGATGATCATCGCGATGGGCGATCAGCTGAAGGCCGGCACGCGTACCATCCGCGAGCTCGTCATCTTCCAGGACGACGAAATTACCGACGAGCGCGTCGACGAGCGCGCGAAGGAAGTGCTGAAGCAGATCGAGGCGATCCGCAAGCAGCGCCTGGTCGTGCAGAAGCTCGAAGAAAAGCTCAACGAGACGGCGAGGGGCACCGACACGCGCCAGAAGCGGAAGTATCGCAAGGCGCGATGGGCCGTCATGCGGGCGCAGGTCGAGCTGTCGCAGCTGGTGCGCGAGGTCGAGTTCACCGAGCTCGTGAAACGGCGGCTCATCGAGCAGATCAAGGACGAGGTCGAATCGGTCCGCAAGATCGAGCGCGAAGCCGAAGGCATCGAGCGGCAGATCAACCCGAAGGGCAAGAAGCCGCCGAAGCTGAAGGACGACGACAAGAAGAACATGCAGCGCCGCATCAAGGAATTGAGGGCGGCGGTGAAGGTGCGCACCGACGAGCTCGAGCAGACCACCGAGCACCTCCGCGCGACGCTCGACACGATCTACCGCGGCGAAGTGCAGGCCGAGCAGGCCAAGAAGGAGCTCGTCGAAGCGAACCTGCGGCTGGTCGTCTCGATCGCGAAGAAATACACCAACCGCGGGCTGCAGTTCCTCGACCTGATTCAGGAAGGCAACATCGGCCTCATGAAGGCGGTCGACAAGTTCGAGTACCGCCGCGGCTACAAGTTCTCGACCTACGCGACGTGGTGGATCCGGCAGGCGATTACGCGCGCGATTGCCGACCAGGCGCGCACGATCCGCATTCCGGTGCACATGATCGAGACCATCAACAAGCTCATCCGCACGTCGCGCGCCCTCGTGCAGGAGCTCGGGCGCGAGCCGACGTCGGAAGAGATTGCCAAGCGGATGGACATCCCGGTCTCGAAGGTCCGCAAGGTGCTCAAGATCGCGCAGGAACCGATTTCGCTGGAGACGCCGATCGGCGAAGAGGAAGATTCGCATCTTGGCGACTTCATCGAGGATCGCCAGGTCGTGTCGCCGGCCGAGGCGGTCATCAACCTGAACCTCAAGGAGCAGACCGAGTCGGTGCTGAAGACCCTGACGCCGCGCGAGGAGCGCGTCATCAAGATGCGCTTCGGCGTCGGCGACGGCAGCGAGCACACGCTCGAAGAGGTGGGGCAGAATTTCGCGGTCACGCGCGAGCGCATCCGCCAGATCGAGGCCAAGGCGCTGCGCAAGCTGCGGCATCCGTCGCGAAGCCGTAAGCTGCGCGCGTTCTTGGAAGGACGAACGGGGTAGGAAATCTGAAACTGGAATCTAGAAACTAAAATCTGGAATCTAGAGATCTGAGGACTCAGGATTCGAGATTCAGAGTTTCTAGATTCTAGTTTTTAGATTTAGTTTCTAGTTTCATGATTCACGTAAGGGCCTATAGCTCAGCGGTCAGAGCCGCCGGCTCATAACCGGCCTGTCCCAGGTTCGAATCCTGGTGGGCCCACCACCTTCGCTCACGCGTGGCACTGCTGAAGCGTGAGCTTCAGTGCGGCAAGCTCTCGCGAAAGTGTCGCACCGTAGCGCCAGGGGCGGAGGCGGACAGCCGAATACGGATCGCTGAACAATCGACGATGACGTCACACTCGTCGGCCACCGCACCCCGCCCGATGCCGTAAGGCATCAGCGGGCCGCTATGCCCCTGTACTCGACCCAAGCCCCGCTCGCGCGGGGCTTTTTTTTTGGCCCGCCTATGAACACTGATCTCACCCGCCTCATCCAGCTGCAGCACCTCGAAACCGCCGCCGAAGACGCGCGGCGCAGGATTGCCGACCATCCGGCCCGCGCGCAGACGCTCGACGCGCGGCTGCAGTCGGCTCGCGACGTGGTCGCCGCGCTCAAAGCCCGTCTCGCCGCCGCCGCCGACAAGCGGCGGGCCGAAGAGAAAGAGGTCGCGGCCGTCCAGACCCGCCTGGCGAAGTACAAGGATCAGCTGCTCGAGGTGAAAACCAACCGCGAATACACCGCGATGCTCCACGAGATCGAGGCGGCGCAGAACGACATCCGCGGGCGCGAGGATCGCATCCTCGAGGTCATGCTCGAGTCCGACGAGCTGAATGCCGGCCTCAAGAAGGGCGAGGCCGAGCTGAAGACGTCGGAGAAGGAGATCGCCACCGAGCGTTCGGCGCTCGACGCGGAGCTTGCGACGCTGCAGGCCGAGATCGACCGTTGCACGGAGGCGCGCCAGAAACTCATCGCGGAAATCGATCGAAGCGTCCTCAGCACGTTCGAAACCGTCGCCAAGGGCCGCAGAGGCGTGGGAATCGCCGAGGCCAAGAACGGCCTGTGCACCATCTGCCACGTACGCCTGCGGCCGCAGGTGTTCAACGAAATCCGCCGCAACGCGTCGATCATCCAGTGCGACAGTTGCCAGCGGATCCTCTACTTCGTCGGCGAGAGCGAAGCCCCGGCTTCCGTGCCCCAGGTCTGAATGGCCATCGTCGCGTATATCGACGGCGGGGCGCGCGGGAATCCCGGCCCTGCCGGTTACGGGGTCCGCATCGAAGACGAGCAGGGCACGCTCGTCGAGGAATTCAACGGATATCTCGGGTCGGCAACCAACAACGTCGCCGAGTACAACGGTCTCGTGGCCGCGCTCAAGTATGCGCAGCAGCATGGGCATCGGCAGCGTGCGTATCAAGTCGGATTCAGAGCTGCTCGTGAAGCAGATGCGCGGCGAGTACCGCGTCAAGAATCCCGGCCTCCAGGCGCTCTATCAGCAGGCGCGCACGATTGCAATGAGCCTCGACCGCATCGTCTACGAGCACGTGCGCCGCGAGCAGAACAAGGACGCCGATCGGCTCGCCAATCTGGCGATGGATGAGGGGACGAAAGCCAGCAGGGACTAGGGATTGGGGACCAGGGATTGGGGATTGGGGGACTGCCGATGCGCTTCGCGACCAGACGCGCGGTGATCGGCGGAAGATGATGGATGCCATTGGATACGCCGTCGCGGCGGTGCTTCCCGAGCCGTATCGCGGCGTGTATCGAACCTGACGAACCTACGAACCTGACGAACCTACGAACCCGACGAACCTACGAACCCGACGAACCCGCCGAACCCAACGAACCTTCCGTGACAAGTGCTTGAGGCGGCGCCGCCGGACGTCCCCAGCGCGCCAGCGCGGCCGCCCCGAGGCCGGCCGTCCACGCCATGTATTCGAACAGGAAGCCAATCGCGGCGATCGGCCAGACCATGGTCATTTCGCCGGTAAGCCCGACAAGCCGCGCGAGCAGGACCGGCGAGACGATCAACAGGATGCCTACGAAGGTGGCCGCGTATGGGCTCGCACGGAGCACATCGAATCGTTCCTGCAACAGCCGCCCGATCTGATACGCCACTGCCGTAAAGCCGACGAGCATCGCCACTCCCCCTGCGATGACGGCCACGGGCAGGAGGACCAGCAGCGGAATCCCCACGACGGTAATGACGAGCAGAATCGCGGTCATGATCATCACCGGGATGAACAGCATCTCGGCAAGAAAGCCGACGAACCACGATTTCACCGGGTCGGCTGCCACGCGATCGGCGATCTGCTCGACCGGACCGCGCGCAATGAAGAGGACGAGAGCGGTGAGCAGGACGAGCAGGCCGATGCGTACGAGCGTGGTGGTCAGACGCGCCACGGGGTAGATGCCGCTCATCCAGTCCCAGTTCCGGTTATGGGACCATTCACCGCGCCACGGGACGCCGCCAAACCCGACTTCCTGAAGACGCCCGCGAAAGATCGCCTTGGAATCGCGCGTCAACATGCCGCCGACAACCGTCACGTCGCCGCGCACATCGGCCTGTGGTCCGAAACTCGCCGACCCCGCCACCACCACGACCTCACCGTCGACCTCGCCGTTGATGGTCGCGGCACCGCCTATGACCACGACGTCGCCACGCACACTCTCGTCGGCGTCAACCGCAACGCTTCCCCCGATGCGGACGATATCTTCCCTCCTGCGAGCGCGAGGTACTCTCGCCTGATCTGGCAAAGAACCTGGCTCTGCCATCGTCGGCGCCGCCGGATCTGCAGGTTTTTCCGAAGCGGGTTTTTCCGAAGCGGGCTTCTCGCCACGAGCCAGCGCCCGGCGGGCGTCGCTGTCCAGATACGAGAGTTGCAGGACGAGATCGCTGTTGCTGCCGAGCCGCTCGCCGAGCTCCGCGCCCGTCACCGGCGTTCCGTCGATCGCGATCGTCTGGCCCGCAAGCTCGATCGATCGCACGGACGTCTTGAACTTCGGCCGCAGCACGACGCCGTTCGCGATGGGCAGGATCTCGAACCGCGCCTCGAGCTGACGGCGCAGGCCATCGACACGCGGCTGAGCCGATCCCGTCATGACGGCGAGCATGATGAGAAGCGGCACTAAGAAAGTTCTTGCCATTGCGAGTCCTCCCCTTCAGAAGCGAGCAGCCGGCGCAGAGCCGAGAGTGACAGCGCGCACACGACACCCATCAACACGAGACCGGTCGTACCTTCCACCGTTGCCGCGGCTCTCGCGACGGCGAGGCCTGTTGTGCTGAACACGTCCACCACCGCGATGCCGGTCGGGACAAACTGCATCATCGACATGCCAATCCGGACGCCGTGGCTGACGAGACTGGTGAGACCGCTCGCGAAAATCGGATGGCTGAGCACGAGCATCAACGATGAAAGCGCGACCCCCGCGACGACAGCCGCCCACCCGACCAACGATGTCAGCGGGTTCCGAAGCGCCCGGCGTCCGGCCGGCAGGGGCTCGCGCCGGACGGCCCGCATCGTGCGCGCGACGAACTGGTCCGACGGCGCCGGCGTTTCCACACCCCTGAAGAGCGCACGCAGCTCTTCATCGCTCAACGAGCCGGGCAGGTTCAGCGGGTTGTCGGGCTCCATCCCAGGTTCTCCATATGCTCCGCCAGCTCTTTGCGCGCGCGGTGCAGCGTGCTTTTGACCGTGCCCATCGGCAGTCCGGTGATTTCCACGATCTCGTCGTAGTCGAGGTCGCGCTCGTATCTCAGCGCGACGACCTCGCGATAGTCCGGCCTCAGCCGCGCGATGGCCTTCTGCAGGGCGCCGGCCAGCTCGATGCGCTCGGTGATAACCGCCGGCGTCGCGGCCGACGTGTCGGCAAACTCGCGCATCCGCGTACCGTCCTCTGTCGTCTCCTCGAGCGGCTCGGTCATCAGCGAGCCCTTCCGCACTTCATCGATGGCGACGTGATGCGCAATCGTGAGGAGCCATGCCGAAAACTTCCGATGCACATCGTAGGTGTGCAGGGCGCGAAACGCCTTGACGAACGCGTCCTGCGCGAGCTCCTCGGCCCGCGCCGGGTCCCGGATCATCCGCACGATCAGGCCGAAAATCGGTCGCTGATACCGCTGGACGATGTCGCGAAACGCTGATTCATTCCCATCGAGCGCTCCACGAACCAGTTCGACGTCGGTGGCAGGCACGCCCTCTGTTTCTCTACGAAAATTCGGCGATCCGGGTTGCAAAAGCCTACTGCAACCTTGGATCCTGTTGCTCCGTCTAAGGTTGCATGCGTTTGGCGGTCGTTTTTGCCTGGATTTGCCTGATTCTGGTCGCGGTTCCGCGTGATAGCCATGGCCAGCCCGCACAGGCAGCCCAGCTGACCGCCCACCGCCTGACGACCCCGCCCAAGCTCGACGGCGTGCTCGACGACGAGGCGTGGTCGCAAGACCCGCTCCCGCTGGACACCTGGATGTCGTACAACCCGATGCGCGGCGAGGCCGCCGCCGAAAAGACCTCCGTCTGGGTGGCCTACGACGATGCGGCCATCTACTTTGCGTTTCGCTGCCTCGACACGCAGCCCGACCGCATCCGGACGAACATCAGCCGCCGCGACAACGCGTTCAACGACGACTGGGTCGGGTTGAGCCTCGATTCCAGCCATGCGGGACAACTGGCGTATCACCTCTTCGTGAACCCGAGCGGCATTCAGATGGACGCGCTGCAGAGCGGCAGCAACGGCGAAGACTTCGCGCCGGACTGGGTGTGGCAGAGCGCGGGCCACGTGGGCTCCGACGGATGGTCGGCGGAGATTCGCGTGCCGATCGAAAACATCCGCTTCCAGAGCGGCACCGACGTGCGCATGGGTGTGCTCTTCTGGCGCCGCCTCAGCCGCACCGGCGTGTCGACCTCGTGGCCCGAGATGCCGTCGGGCAAATGGGTGTTCGACGCCAACGCGTCGATCGTGTTCGACCAGCTGCAGTCACGGCTCCTGCTCGATGTCATTCCGAGCTCGACGTTCTCGACCAATCAGGTTCGCCGCGACGAGCTCGGCTGGAAGTCGACGCGCGCGCGAGGGGATTTCGGCGTCAGCGTGAAGTACGGCATCACGTCGGCCGTCACGCTC
The DNA here is from genome assembly GCA_963821395.1 of Vicinamibacterales bacterium. Lineage (GTDB taxonomy): Bacteria > Acidobacteriota > Vicinamibacteria > Vicinamibacterales > JAMQPK01 > JAMQPK01. The sequence goes on from CAWGDY010000030.1 coordinate 119,541, forward strand.
GACGCCACGGTCAACCCCGACTTCAGCCAGGTCGAGAGCGATCAGTTCGAAGTCGAAGTGAACCAGCGCTTCCCGGTGTTCTTCAGCGAGAAGCGGCCGTTTTTCATGGAAGGACTCGGCCTCTTCAATCTCGCCGGCACCAACGGCGACGCCACGATGCGCACCGCGGTGCACACGCGCACGATCGTCGATCCCAGCGCGGGACTGAAGCTGACCGGCGCCGCCGGCCGGCATACCTTCGGCGTGCTGTCATCGGCCGACACGTCGGTCGAGGGGACGCGCCAGCGACTGTTCACGGTCGGGCGCGAAGTCGTCAATTTCGGGCGCGGGCAGTACGTCGGCATGCTCCTGTCGGATACGGAGTATGGAACCGACTACAATCGCGTCGCGGGCGGCGACGTCAGCGTCAAGAAGGGCGAGCATTTCTCCGCGAACGGATCGTTTCTCACGACACACTCGCAGTCGGTGACGGGTGAAAAGAGCAACGGGATCGGCACCCAGGGCTCCTACTTCTACAGCACGCGGCGGTTCGACGTGGGCGGACAGCTCGAGCACTACGATCGCGGCTTCCGGATGGACACGGCGTTCATCAATCGTGTCGGCGTGACGCGCGGCTGGCAGTACCAGGCCGTCAACTTCTATCCCTCGCATCCGCGTTTCACATGGATCAAACGCATCAACCCGTTCTTCTGGACGGCGATCGCCAACGATCGCGTGCAGGAAGGGACCGAAACGTTCTACCTGCCGGCCGTGCGTTTCAATTTCACGCGCGCCGGGTACCTGCGGCTGGACTACGGCAACGGTCACGAAACGTATGCGGGACAGGAGTTCGACGTCGGCAGGGTGATGGTGGACGGCAGCGTGCAGATTCTGCGCTGGCTGAGTCTCGGTGGCGGCGCGCAGAAAGGCCCGGGCATCTACTACGACGAGGAAGCGCCGTTTCAGGGGCGTCGCCGGACGGCGAACTTCCGTGTCGGGCTCCAGCCACACCCGCGCGTCAACAGCAACACGTCATATAGCTTCGTCACGTTCCACAACCGCGGCACGGGCGAGCACGTGTACGACGTGCACATCGTGAACATGCGGAACACGTATCAGTTCAGCCCGCGATTCTTCATCCGTGCCGTCGTGCAGTTCGACTCGTCACGCGAGCGCGTGCTGGGCGACTTTCTCGCCTCCTACGAGCTGTCACCGGGAACCGTGGTGCATGCGGGGTACGGGTCGCTCTACGGACGGGTGTACGAAGAGCTGCACTTCGATCGATATAGAGAGAACGCGCGTGCGTTCTTCTTCAAGGCGTCCTACCGCGCGCACTTCTGATCGCGGCCACCAGCCGCCCCGCACGCGCACCGTCACGGCGATACGAATGCAGCAACGCCGGGTGGTCGAAGGTACACAGCGCGGCCACATGTACCTGCGCCGCCGGCACGCCGGCGCGCGTCAGCTGGTCTCGCGTGGCGCTCCACAGGTCGAGCCGGGGCCTGGCGTCGTTCGAAAACCAGCGCGGCGCCTCGGCATGCGCCGAGAAGTGTCCGGCGAGATCCGCCCCGACCTCATAGCAGCACGCGCCGATGCTGGGGCCCACCGCGGCGATCACGTCGGCCGGCTTCGTGCGGAAGCGCTCTGCGAGCGCGCGAACCGCCACGATCACGGCTCCCGCCGCCGTCCCCCTCCATCCGGCATGCACCGCCGCCACAGCGCGGTCCGTGACGATCGGCCAGCAGGACCGGTACACAGTCGGCGGCCCTCACGCTGAGCACTACTGACGGATCGTCGCTGATGGCGATATCGCCTTCCGGCCACGCGTCGTAAGCGGGTGAAGACGGGGTCGGGAGGGGTTTTCCCGAGCCATCACTTGGAAAACCCCTCCCGACCCCTTTTTCCGCGACGTACACCTGGGCGCCGTGCACCTGCCGCATGCGAACCAGCCCGTCGATCTCAACCCCCATGGATCGGCTCAGACCCTGCCAGCCTCCGGCGTCTTCGTCGCGCACGCCGTCGAGCGCCAGATCGCGCGTCGTGAAGCAATGGGGAGCGACCGCCTCGAGCGGCCGGCAGCGGAGCGCCGCACCCCATGGCGCTTGCACCCATTCGAAGTCGCCGCTAGGCTGAGGGAGGTCCGTCATGTCCACCAATATTATCGGCATCGGTCTCGATGCCACCGAAATCGATCGCATCGCGGCGACGATCGCCCGCTACGGTGACCGGTTTCTCCGCCGCATCTTCACCGAAGGAGAAATCGCGTACGCCACGCGCCGGCGCGATCCGGTCCCGCATTTCGCGGGCCGGTTCGCCGCCAAGGAAGCGGCGATGAAGGCGTTGGGCACGGGACATTCACAAGGCGTGCTCTGGCGCGATATCGAGGTCGTGCGCGCGCCGGGCGGTCCTCCGCAACTGCGGTTTCACGGCGGCGCCGGCCGTCGATTCGCGATGTTGAAGGCAAACAGCTCGCTTCTGACGATTACCCATTCCGAAACGCTCGCGCTGGCGCAGGTGATGCTGCTCCTCTAGTTGTCATCGCCAGCACGGATGCCGCGGCGACGTTCGCGCCCACGCATCCGGGGCCTCGCAACGTCTTCCCGGTCAGGATCTTGACAGAACGGCTCTGGAACGCGCCGCCTGGTATCGGGCTTGCCCTTCAGGTGCGCGGAAGGAGCTGATATGACGGTCAAGATCACCACCAACGACAAGGGCACCCCACCAGGCAAGCTCGCGGAAGCAGAAGTGCACTTCGACGACGGGTATTTTCAGGGTCTCAAGCTGGTGGGCTTCGCGGTGTGGGAACGCCGCAACGGCTCGGGCCGCAACGTCACGTTTCCGGCGCGGCAGTACTCGGTGAACGGCGAGCGGCGCAGCTTCGCGCTCCTGCGGCCGATCGCCGACTCGACGGCGCAGGAACGCCTTCGCGACCTCATTCTGCAGGCCTATCGCGAGCACGAAGAGCAGTTGGCGGTGGCGGAATAAACGGGGGGATCGGTTCGTAAGGTTCGTGGGTTCGTAAGGTTCGTAAAGTTCGTGAGGTTCGTCGGTTCAATCCGGATAATGCTGTCACATATTCGCCATGGTGTGCGCGAATCGCGTCACCACGCGCCCGCACCAACGAACTCCACGAACCCGACGAACTTAACGAACCCGACGAACCAATCTATTTCAGATCGTCGGTATCAGCTTCGCGTTCTCAGCCGCGCGCTTGGGCGGAAGCGTCCATTCCTCACGGAAGCTCTTGTCGAGCTCGCCGCGGAAGAACGTGTCTTTCATGCCGCCGTCGATGATGCTCCACGGAAGCACCTCGTCACTGGTGCGATCGCGGAAAACATAGAAGGCGGCGTCGACCCCGGTGTCGGCGACGGCACGCCGCCAGTCGCCGCCGTTGGATTCGGCGGCCTCGATCGCGGGCGCGACACGCCTGTCGCCCAGCGAAAGAAGCGCCTGGTAGAACGCATGACGCTCGGACTTGATGTTGAAAAAGACGTTGTCGATGTCGGACGTCAGCGCGCGCAGCCGCTGTACCTTCGCTTCGACCACAGCCGGATCCTCCATGGGAAGCCATTGGTATGCGGTCGACGGTTTCGGGACGAGCGGGTTCACGCTGGCGATCACGCGCCCTATCTGGCCTTTGCTCTTCGCGTGCTTCAGCATGATCTCGCGCAGCTGCAGCGTCAGATCGCGAATCGCGACGAGATCGTCGTCGGTCTCGGTCGGCAGGCCGATCATGTAGTACAGCTTCAGGTTCTCGATGCCGTTCGAGAAAATGAGCTCGGCGCGATCGAGGATCTCGTCGTTCGTCACGGTCTTGTTGATGACGCGGCGCAGGCGATCGGATCCGGTTTCCGGCGCGATGGTCAGCGTTTTTTCGCCGCTGGCGCGAAGCAACCGGACGATCGTCTCCGTCAAATCGTCGAGCCTCAGCGACGCCGGGCTGATCGAATAGCCCATGTCGGCCAGACCGGTGAGAATGCGCTCGATCTCCGGGTGATCGCAGAGCGCGATCGACACAAGGCCGGCGTGCTTCGCGTGCGCACGGGCCTCGCGCGCACGCGCGAGAATGCGGTCGGCCGGAAATGCGCGGACCGGAAGGTAGTTGTACCCCGCCCAGCAGAAACGGCAGAGATTGGCGCAGCCGCGGACCACCTCGACGAGAAACCGGGAACCGAACTCGGTGTCGGGCGTGAAGATGCGCGTGCAGGGCGGATCGACCGCTTCGGTCGTCGGCAGCGCGGCCTTCTTCACCACAGCCGGCGCGCCGCTGCCTTCCCTGGGAACGAACTTCAGGATGGTGTTATCCGCGTTGTACTCGACGTCGTACAACGACGGAATGTAGAACCCGCGCTTCGGGGCGAGCGACTTCAGCAACGGGCCGCGCGCCAGTCCTTCTCGACAGGAATCGACCAGACCAGGGACGAGCACCTCGCCTTCGCCGGCGGCCACGACGTCGGCGAACAGGGCCAGCGGTTCGGGATTCACGAAGGTCACGGCGCCGCCGATGACGACGAGCGGATCGTGCGCGGTGCGATCGGCCGCGCGCACCGGCACGCCGGCCAGCCGCAGCATCGTCAGGATGTTGGTGTAGTCCCACTCGAACGACACCGAGAACGCGATGATGTCGAAGTCACGGACGAGGGACTGCGACTCGAGCGTCACCATCGGGGTTCGCGAGGCGAGCTGCTCCTTCAGCTGCTGTTTCGGGGGAAGGAAAAAGCGCTCGCACACGACGTCGTCGTGCGCGTTGAACAGCTGATACACGGTCTGGAAGCCGAGATTCGACATCCCCACGTAGTACGTGTTGGGAAATGCCAGCGCCACACGCAGCCGATCGGCGTGCGGCTTCCGGATGTAGCCGACCTCCTTCGCGAGGGTGGCCTGTGCGGCTTCTTTCTGCTGCCAGGAGTTCATGGATGCTGAATGACAACGATCCCGGCAGCAGGACACTCAGCCTGCGTCGAAGGCGATCTCGATTACCGTGGATATATTCAGTCTACCACCCTAAATCTCCCGCCGCAGAAAAGCTGGCACGTCGAACGCCGTCAGGGCATCGAGATCGATATCGTCCGCGCCACCCATTGCCGCCTTCGCCTGCGGCGTCACAACCGCCGGTGCGGGTGCTGCCGCCCCAAGATCCAGCGTCGGTCTTCTCGCAATCGAGAGACGGCTGACGTCCATGGCAGGCATCGGTGCGGGCGTTTCGATCCTTCTCCTTCAGGTGTGTCGTGTACTGATGCAGATCCACGGGTGTCTGGCTTGCCGACGACGCGGACGGCCGCGCCGCACCGAGCTCGAATCCCGTCGCGATGACCGTCACCTTCACCCGCCCTTCGAGCGTGGGATCGACGACCGCACCGAAGATGATGTTCGCGTCTTCGTGGGCGGCTTCCTGAATCAGCAGCGAGGCTTCGTTCACTTCCATCAGCGACATATCGTGGCCGCCGGTCACGTTGATGATGACGCCGCGCGCGCCCTGGACCGACGCACCTTCGAGCAGCGGGCTCGAAATGGCCGCCTTGGCCGCCTCGAGCGTACGATTCTCGCCCGACATCATCCCCGTGCCCATCATGGCGAGACCCATGCCCGACATGATCGTCTTGACGTCGGCGAAGTCGAGGTTGATGAGCCCCGGCACCAGGATGAGATCGGAGATGCCCTGAATCGCCTGTCGCAGTACGTCGTCGGCGGTCGCGAAGGCTTCCGGCAGGGTCGTCGAGCGATCGACGATGGCCAGCAGCCGCTCGTTCGGAATCGTGATGATGGTATCGACGCACTCGCGAAGGGCGGCGAGTCCGCGCTCGGCCTGTGCCTGCCGCTTCTTGCCTTCGAATTTGAACGGTTTCGTCACGACCGCGATCGTCAGCGCCCCGAGCTCGCTCGCGAGGCTGGCAATCACCGGCGCCGCGCCGGTGCCGGTGCCACCGCCGAGGCCGGTGGTGACGAACACCATGTCGGCGCCGGTGAGCCCCTGGATGAGGCTGTCGGTGTCTTCGAGCGCCGCCTCGCGTCCGACATTCGGATCGGCTCCCGCGCCGAGACCTTTCGTCAGCTTCGCGCCAATCTGAATCTTGATCGGCGCGGCGTTCTGTTCGAGCGCCTGTTTGTCGGTGTTGGCGACGATGAATTCGACGCCTTCGAGGCCGACCTGCACCATGCGGTTGACGGCATTGCTGCCGCCGCCGCCCACGCCGACGACCTTGATGCGCGCCCCGGCGCGCATCTCCTCGGCCAGCTTCAAACGCAACGAGTGTTCTCGCACTTCAGCCATTAGGGGCCTCCCCTCAGAAGAATTCCTTGAACAACCCACGCAGCCGACCGGCCACGCGCCCGAACGCGCCCGCACCGACCATCCGGCCGGCTTCGCCCATGTGATTTCTCTGCGCGTACAACACAAGACCGACCGCCGTCGCGAACTCGGGATTCGCGACGTGATCGGCAAGACCACCGACACCGGCCGGCAATCCACGCCTGATGGGCAGATCGAAGATCTGCTCCGCAATCTCCGGCATGCCCTCGAGAATCGCGCCACCGCCCGTCAGGACGATGCCGGAGTTGAGCGATTTCTCGTAGCCCGCGCGTCGAATTTCGTCCCACACCTGATGGAAGATTTCCTCGGCGCGGGGCTGAAGGATTTCCGACAGCACGCGTCGGGCCATCAGCCTCGGCTTGCGGCCGCCGACGCTGGCCACCTCCATCGTTTCGTCTTCGTCCACGAGCGAAGACAGCGCGCATCCGCACTTGCGCTTCAGCTTCTCGGCGTCGGGAATCGGCGTGCGGAGACCGACGGCGATGTCGTTCGTGAAGTGATCGCCGCCGATGCCGACGACCCCCGTGTGCCACAGACTGCCGCGCTCGAAAATCGCGAGGTCGGTCGTGCCGCCGCCGATGTCGACGATGGCCACACCCAGCTCTTTCTCGTCGGGCGTCAGCACGGCTTCGCTCGCCGCCAGCTGCTCGATGACGGTGTCGGCCACGCTGATGCCCGCCCGGTTCACGCACGCGACGACGTTCTGCGTCGCGGTCGACCCGCCCGTGACGATGTGCACGTTCACTTCCAGGCGCGCGCCCGTCATGCCCACCGGCGCGCCGATGCCGTCCTGCTCGTCGACGACGAAGTCCTGGGGCAGCACGTGCAGAATCTCCCGTCCCGTCGGCAGCGCGACCGCCTTGGCGGCGTCGATCGCGCGCCGCACGTCGTCGCGCGTGATCTCGCGGTTCTTGCCGGCCACGGCAATCACGCCGCGGCTGTTGAAGCCTTTGATGTGCGGCCCCGAGATGGCCACGTGCACCGAATCGACTTCGACGCCCGCCATCAGCTCGGCTTCGTCGACGGCGTGTTTGATGCTCTCGACCGCCGCCTCCAGGTTGACGACGGCGCCGCGGCGAATGCCCTTCGCTTCGGCCACGCCGATGCCGATGATCTCCAGGCTGCCATCGTCCATCAGCTCGGCGACGATGGCCGCCACCTTCGACGTGCCGATGTCGAGCCCGACCAGATATCGCTCTCTACTGCCCATACCCCCCCTAACCCGTCTGCGTCGTTCGAGCAGGTTTGGTTGCGTTCCTGTTGACGGCCGGCGGCCTGTCCTTCGCCGGCTTGACGTAGACCCGCTCGTCGAATCGAAGATCCACGTAGTCGATAGCCGGCACGCGCTCGCGAAGCGCGGGCGCCAGCTCGAAGTACGACTGCAGCCGCTCGACGAAACGCTCATTGCCAAGCTGGATGAGCGTCGGATCGTCGTCGAGGAGCACGATCGCGTTGCGGGCGTCGCTGACGTCGATCTGCGAAATCCGGCCGGCCATGTTTCGCACGCGGAGCGCATCGAGCAGCCGCCGCACGAGCAGCGCGCGGTAGATGTCGGTGGTTTCGTCGCCCGGCACCGCCGACAGGCCGTCGATGATCGGGAGATCGAGATCCGCGTAGTTCGGTCCGTATTCGTCGATCGACGTGCCGCGGTCGTCCACCAGGAACAACGAGCCGTTGATGCGGCCGATGCCGAGCGGCGTGCGTTCAAGAATCATCACGTCGACCGTCGACGGCAGCGTGCGTCGAAGCGACGCGTCGGCCACCCACGGCGAGTCCAGCAGCTTGCGCCGCCATTGTTCGAGGTCGAGGGCCAGAATGCTCCGGCCCCGGAGTCCGCCGACGAGCGAGAGCACTTCGCCGCTCGACAGACGATGGTTTCCACGCACGTTCACCCGATCGACCTGGAAGATCTCGAGTCCGGCGAGCGAGGTTGCCGCGCGACGTCCGGCGTAGATGGCAAGCGCGGCCGCAACAACGGTCGCCGCCACGCGTAGCCGGCGCAACCACAGCCCGCTGCGCCTGCGCGCCGGCTTGACGTGCGACCGGCGAAAACGCTTGTCCGAGGGTGCGGCGACAGCCATCAGCGACCCTCCTGCAGCGCGTGGACGACGGAGTCCGCGATCGACCCGATGGAGCCCGCACCGAGCAGCACGACCAGATCGCCTGGCCTGGCCGTCGCCGCCAGCACGGCGGGCAGCTCGCGCAAGGCGGGCACAAGGCTCAGCTCTCCCTTGAAATCGGACTGCACTGCGCTCGCCAGTGCGTCGAGCGTGATGCCCGGGATCGGATCCTCACCGGCCGGATAGATGTCGGTCATCATCAGGACGTCGGCCCCGACGAACGCTCGACCGAACTCGTGCATGAGAAACTGCGTGCGCGTGAAACGGTGCGGCTGAAACGCCACGATGAGGCGGCCCGTGGCAATCTGCTTTGCCGCCGCGATCACCGCGGCGACCTCTGTGGGATGGTGGCCGTAATCCTCCACGACCAGCACGCCGTTCGCTTCGCCGCGGCGCTGGAACCGCCGCTCGGCACCGTGGAATCCCGCGAGCGCGCGCGCGATATCGCTCCAGGCAATGCCCAGTTCGCGCGCCATCGCCACGGCCGCCAGCGCGTTGAGGCAGTTGTGACGCCCCGGCACCGAGAGCTGCAGCGTGCCGAGCTCGACCGCACGGCCGCCGGGCCGGCGCGCGCGCACGGTGCACTGGGATTGGAAGCCTTTCAGCTGCACGTCCACTGCCGTGACATCGGCGGCATCGTCGAGACCATAGGTCACCACATGACGCTTGATCGCTCCGCGGATCTCCCGCAGATGCGGGTCGTCCGAGCACAGGATGACGGCGCCGTTCGAGGGCACGCCATTGGCGAACTGGACGAACGAGGCTTTCAGGTCGTCGAAATCCCGATACGCCTCCAGGTGCTCGCGATCGATGTTCGTGATCACCACAAATCGCGGTGAGAGTTTCAGGAACGATCGATCGCTTTCATCGGCCTCCGCCACGAGATACTTCCCGCGCCCGAGCTTGGCGTTGCTGCCGAACGAGCTGACGCGGCCGCCGATCACCGCCGTCGGATCGAGGCCGGCGACGTCGAGCACCAGCGCGATCATCGACGTCGTGGTCGTCTTGCCGTGCGCGCCCGCCACCGCGATGCCCTGACGCAGACGCATCAGTTCGGCCAGCAGCTCAGCTCGTGGAACGACGGCGAGGCCACGCTCGCGGGCGGCGACGATCTCCGGGTTCGACGGCCGCACGGCGGACGAATACACGACGACCTCGGCATCGCGCACGTGGCTCGCGTCGTGCCCCTCGGTGATGTGGGCGCCGAGCGACGCGAGCCGTGCGGTAATGTCCGTCAGGTGCACGTCAGAGCCGCTCACCTGATAGCCGAGATTCACCAGTAGTTCCGCGATGCCGCTCATGCCAATGCCGCCAACCCCGATGAAATGAATCCGTTTCGCCTGGTCGAGTACGCCGCTCATACCGAATCGCGCCGCCGGGCGATCGCGATGACGGCGTCCACGATCTCTTCCGCCGCGCGCGGCCTGGCGAGCTGCCGGGCGGCCGACGACATGCGAAGCCGCCTGTCGCGGTCGCCAGCCAGCGCGATGATGCGGTCCGCCAGACGGTCACCGCTCATGTCTTTCTGCTCCAGCAGCTCGGCCGCTCCGGCGCTCTCGAGCACGCGCGCGTTCTGGCGCTGGTGATCGTCGGTCGCGGTCGGCAGTGGAATCAGAATCGCCGGCCGTCCCGCCGCCGTCACTTCCGCCAGAGTCGTCGCGCCCGCGCGCGAGACGACGAGCCCCGCCGCTTTCATCTCTCGGTCCATCGCATCGATGAACCGTTCCACGCGGCCCTGCACGCGGTGCCGTTCGAACGCCTCTCGAACCACATCGAAATCCCGCGTCCCCGTCTGGCAGACGAGATCGAGGGTTGCGGCTGCGGCCGCCAGCCGCGGCGCCGCCTCCACCAGGGCCATGTTGATTGCGTGCGCCCCCTGAGAGCCGCCAAAGATCAGGACCCGAACCCGGGAAGCGTTGAGTGCCGCGTCGCGACTGGGATCATCTCCACCCTCCAGGAACTCGCGCCGAACCGGATTGCCGCTGACAAAACCCTTCGCGCCGAAATACCGGAGCGAGGCGTCGTAGGTCACCGCCGCGCGGCTGACAAACCGTGCCAGCATCCGGTTGGTGAGCCCGGGCACGGCATTCTGTTCGAGCACGAGCGTCGGAATGCCGCGCAGCGCCGCGATCGCGACGACCGGACCCGAGCTGTAGCCGCCCACGCCGATCACGACGTGCGGGTCGCGGCGGCTGACGAGACGCCAGGCATCGAGTCCGCCCAGCGGCAACAGCAGCGCTCCACGCAGCCGCGCGACGATCGACTTCCCCTTCAGGCCCGCGCTCCGGATCAGATCGAGCGGGAACCCGGTCGGCGGAATCACACGGGCCTCGATGCCCGCGGCTGTTCCGGCAAACGAGATCTGCGCATCCGCCTGCCGCGCCTTCAAGGCGCGCGCAACCGCCAGCCCGGGAAACAGGTGGCCGCCCGTGCCGCCTCCTGCAATGACCACGCGCATGCAGACCGCCTCCGCTCACGACGCCGGTGCCGAGTGCTGCGACACATTGAGCAGAATGCCCATGCCCAGCAGGCTGATGAGCAGCGACGATCCGCCTGCGCTGACAAACGGCAGCGGAATGCCTTTGGTCGGCACCAGACCGAGCACGACGCTGATGTTGAAAAACGCCTGCACCGCGATCATCGTGGTGAGGCCGACGGCGAGGAACGCGCCGAAGCGGTCCGGCGCCTCCATCGCAATCTTCAATCCACGCCAGGCGATGACCACGAAGCACGCCAGCACGACGGTCGTCCCGACCAGGCCGAACTCTTCGCCGATGACGGCGTAAATGAAATCGGTGTGCGGCTCCGGCAGGTAAAACAGCTTCTGCACGCCCGACATGAACCCGCGGCCCACGAATCCGCCCGAGCCGACCGCGATGAGCGACTGGATGACCTGGAATCCGTCGCCGAGCGGATCGCTCCACGGATCCCAGAACGCCAGCAGCCGCCGGCGCCGGTACGACGCGCTCATCAGGATGAAATACACGACCGGCAAGCCGCAGAGCATGGCGCCGACGATGTAGCGGTAGCTCAGGCCGGCCGTGAACACCATGGCGACCGCGATCAGCAGCAGCGTCATCGCCGTGCCGAGATCCGGCTCGAGCAGGATGAGGCCCACGAGCCCGCCGATGACGACGCCGATCGGGATGAGCGCGTACGGGATGTCGTCGATGCGGTGCATCCGCCGCTCGAGCAGAGCGGCAATGAAGAAGATGGCGCTCAGCTTCGCCAGCTCCGAGGGCTGCACGCCGAACCCTCCGACACCGAACCACCTGCGGCTGCCGTTGATGGGGGAGCTGAAGAGGACGGCGACCAGCGCCAGCACGACGAGCCCGAGCGACGCCCAGATGAAGGAAGGCTGGCGGTAATTGCGGTAGTCGAACCGCATGGCGACGCTCATCGCGGCCAGGCCCAGCGCCGCCCACATCGCCTGCTTGACGAGGAAGAAATAGGGCTGGTTGAACCGGTTCATCGCCAGGGCCGCCGAGGCGCTGTAGACCATCACGACGCTCGCGCACACCAGGAGCAGGGTGGCGAGGAACAGGACCTTGTCGGACTTCAGTTTTCGGGCCATAGTTATCGCCTTGCCGGCGGCCCCTACAGGGTTTCGCGGGCAAGGCCGAGAAAGAGGGTGAACATCGTTCGCCTGCTCCGCTCACGCGGAGCGACCCACGAACGGTCAACAGTCATCAGTCAGCCCAGGGAGTGGGACACCAGCTTCACAGGCCGGGGCAGCCTGCGTTCCCAGCAGCCAGCTCCCATCCGCCTGCAGCCGACTGACGACTGTTCACCGTTCGTCGCGCCGGTCTCACTTCCTCGCAGCCAGCCTCGAGCACTTCCTTCTTGAACACCCGACCTCGCTCCGCGTAGTCGCGGAACATGTCGAAGCTCGCGCACGCCGGTGCGAGCAACACCGTGGCGGCGCCCCCCTTCGCTTTCGCCAGCTTGAACGATCGACGGACGGCGGCCGGCATCGACTCGGCCGTCTCGACCGGCACACGCCCATCCAGGGCTTCCCGAATGAGCGGCGTGGCTTCTCCAATCGCGACCACGTGCGCGTCGCGCGCCTTGAGCGGCTTTTCGAGAAGCGAGAAATCTCCGCTCTTGAAACGCCCGCCCAGGATGACGACGAGCCCCGGCTCGAAGCTCTCGATGGCTCGCTCGGCGGCATCGACGTTGGTCGCCTTGGAGTCGTTGACGAAGCGCACGCCGTCGATCACGGCAACGGGTTCGAGCGCATGCTCGAGCCCGGTAAACGACTCGACCGCCTGCACCATCGCGTCGTGCGAAACGCCCGCAATCTTCGCCACCGTCGCCGCGGCCATGACGTCGCTGAACAGGTGGCGTCCCAGCAGCCGAATCGACGACAGCGGCACGACCGGCGTGCTGACGGAAAAGACGATCGTTCTCGCGCGGCTGGCGCGGGCCATCGCCAGCGTCTGTGGATCGTCGGCATTCACGACGGCGAAGTCGGCTTCGGTCTGGTTCTCGAAAATCCGGGCCTTCGCCGCTTTGTACGCCTCCATCGAGCCATGCCGGTCAAGATGGTCCGACGACAGGTTCAGCAGCACCGCAATCCACGGATGAAACGTCTCGATGGTTTCGAGCTGAAAGCTGCTCACTTCGACGATGTGAAATGTCTCCGGCGTCGAGACCGCCACCTGCGAGCTGAGGGGAGTACCGATGTTGCCGCCGACCATCGCCCGCAGACCACCCGCGTCGAACATGCGGCCCGTCAACGTGGTCGTCGTCGACTTCCCTTTCGTCCCGGTAATCGCGACGATGCGTCCGCTCAGCCAGCGCGACGCGAGCTCGATCTCGCCGATGATCGGAACGCCCTTCTCGCGCGCCGCGACGACCGGCGCCTGGTTCAGCGGCACGCCGGGACTCAGCACGAGCAGATCGGCCGACGTGAAGGTCGCCAGCCGGTGGCCTCCCAGCTCGAGCGCGACCCCGGCGGCCTGCAGCCTGCCGGTCTCGGCGGGCTCCAGCCCGGACCGCGCGTCGGTGAGCACGACGTGCGCGCCGCGATCGGCGAGCAGCAGCGCGGCCGCGACGCCGCTGCGCGCCGCTCCCACGACCGTCACGTTCTGTCCGCGCACAGAGAAGCTCATCTGAGTTTCAACGTCGTCAGGCTGAAGAGCGCGAAGATGATCGCCGCGATCAAAAAGCGCGTGATCACCTTCGGCTCGCTCCATCCGATCAGTTCGAAGTGGTGGTGCAGCGGTGCCATCTTGAACACACGCTTGCCGGTCAGCTTGAACGACGCCACCTGGATAATCACGGACAGCGCTTCGAGCACGAACACGCCGCCGACGAGCGGCAGAAGCAGCTCCTGCTTGATGAGGATCGCGACCGTCCCCAGCGCTCCGCCGAGGGCCAGCGATCCGACGTCGCCCATGAAGATGTCCGCCGGATACGAGTTGTACCAAAGGAATCCGAGGCTCGCGCCCACCAGCGATCCGCAGAAGATCGTCAGCTCCGCCGCCGGCGAGAAGTGGACGAGGAGGAGGTAGCTGGCGAGAACGCTGTGCCCCGTGACATAGGCGAGCGCGGTGAACGCGGCGGCCGCAATCGCGAACGTGCCGATGGCCAGCCCGTCGAGACCGTCGGTGAGGTTCACCGCGTTCGACGCCCCGACCAGAACGACGACGGTGAACGGGATGTACCACCAGCCGAGGTCGGGAATCAGCGACTTGAAAAAGGGAAAGATCAACCGCGTGGTGTACAACGGCGGCTGCCTGTAGTCGGCCAGATAGATGAGCGTCGCGCCCACCAGCAACGCGACACCCACCTGCCCGAGCAGCTTGTATCGCGGCAGAAGACCGTGGTGCGACCGTCGCACGATCTTGAGGTAGTCGTCGGCAAAACCAACCGCGCCGTACGCGGTCGTCGCGAGCACGGCGATCCAGATGTACACGTTGCGAAGATCCGCCCACAATATCGTCGGCACGAGCGCCGCCGTCAGTATCAGAAGGCCGCCCATCGTCGGTGTACCGGCCTTCGGCGCGTGGGACGCCGGCCCTTCGTGGCGGATGATCTGGCCGATCTGAAATTCCCGCAGCTTGCGGATGAGCCACGGCCCGAGCAGCAGGCTGATGACGAGCGCCGTCAGGCTCGCCGCGGCCGTGCGGAACGTGATGTACTGAATGACGTTCAGTACGGGAATCTGGTTGTGAAACTGAAACAGGAGGTTGTAGAGCATCAGGCGAACTCCGCCCTGAGGCGATCCGCCACAACCTCGGTACGAATGCCACGCGACCCTTTCACGAGAATGAGATCCCCGGGCTTCACGAGCGTCAGCGCGAGATCCGCGGCTTCGTCGCTGCTGGCGACGTAGTGCACGTGGGCGCCTGACATGCCGGCGGCGGCCGCGCCTTCCGCGAGCGCCCGCGCGCTGGCCCCTCCGACCGCCACGAGCTCGCTGATGCCGGCCCGCGCCGCTTCTTCGCCGGACGCGCGGTGCAGCGCCGCCGAGGCCTCACCAAGCTCGAGCATCTCCCCGATGAACGCCACCCGCCGGTGACAGCGCGTCTCGCCCGCAATCATCGACAGCGCCCGCGACAGAGCCCTCGGGTTCGAGTTGTACGAGTCGTCGACGATGGTCAGCCGCCTGGTGCGGATGATTTCCCCCCGCCGCGCGACGGGTCTCAGCGATGCCGCCCGTTCGACGATGTCGCCGAGCGGCACGTCGAAACGGATCGCGACCGCCGCGGCCGCGAGGATGTTGGAGAGATTCGCGGCTCCCGCCAGCGGCGTCCTGATTTCCGCTTCGCCAATCGGCGTCCGGACCAGCGCGGCGCTGCCATCGATGCCGAGATCGCGAACCGCGAGCGCCCGGACGTCGGCCGGCCGCTCGACACCGAAGGTGCGCACGCGTCCGGCGAATGACACCGCATGACGCATCACGAGATCGTCGTCGGCGTTGGCGACGAGCAAGGCATCCTTGTCGGCGCCTTCCATGATTTCGGCTTTCGCCCGGGCGATGGCTTCGACCGTTCCGAAGAACTCGAGGTGGGCCGGACCGACGTTGGTCCACACGCGCACTTCGGGCTCGGCGATCCTCACGAGCGCACTGATCTCTCCGAAGTGGTTCATTCCCAGCTCGAGCACTCCGATGTCGGGCTTCCTGCTCAGCTCGAGGAGCGAGAGCGGAAGCCCGATGTGATTGTTCAGGTTCCCCTTGTTCCGGAAGACCTTGTATCGCGCCGACAGAAACTCGGCCGTAATCTCCTTGGTCGTCGACTTGCCTGCGCTGCCGGTCACCGCCACGACGGCCGCGCCCGAATCGCGCCGTACGCGGTTGGCCAGCGTCTGGAGCGCCACGACCGTATCGGGCACGACGACGAGCGGCGTCGACGCCAGTTCCGGCACGCCGATCAGGCCCGCATCGCTGACCATGGCCGCCGCCGCTCCCTTGCGCGCGGCCTCGACGACATACGCATTGCCGTCGAAGCGGGGACCACGAATCGCCACGAACATGTCGCCCGTCGCGATCGTTCGCGTATCGATCGAGAAGCCCGCGATCTCCCGCTCATGCCCCTGTCCCGACACCGCCGCACCGACGACCGCCGCGATCGTGTCCGGCGTCAGCGTCTCCGCTCCAGCGCGCGGCGCGCGATGTCGGCCTCGTCGAACGGCAGATCCCGGGCACCGATGGACTGCGATTTCTCGTGCCCTTTCCCGGCCAGCAGCACCAGGTCGCCGGGTTGTGCCGCCTTGATCGCGAACTCGATCGCCTCTTTGCGATCGACGATGGCAAACGTCGTCTTGTCGTCGCGATCGGACGCTGCCGGAACGCCACGCTTGATCTCGTCGATGATGCGCGACGGATCCTCACTGCGCGGGTTGTCCGAGGTGATGACGACGACGTCGCTCAGCCGGGACGCCACGGCGCCCATGAGCGGCCGCTTCGTGCGATCGCGATCGCCCCCGCACCCGAAGAGCGTGATCACGCGGCGCTGAGCCAGCGGGCGGGCCGTCTCGAGCAGGTTCCTCAGCGCGTCATCCGTGTGCGCGTAGTCGATGACGACCGTGATGTCGTCGCGGGCATCCGACACCACCTCGAACCGTCCGGGCACGCCGTCGAGGTTGGCGAGACCGCGTTCGATGGCGGCGACCGGGAGCCCCAGCGCCGTCGAGACCGCGACCGTCGCGAGGATGTTCGACACGTTCGGACGGCCGACCAGACGCGACTTCACACGCACGCTGCCTTTCGGCGTTCGCGCGTCGAACTCCAGGCCGTCGAACGTCAGGGTCAAGGGACCGGGCGTGACATCGGCCGGCTTGTGGATGGCGTAGGTCACCGGCGTTGCGGTCGCCTTCCGAACCGTCTCGCCCCTGGGATCGTCGAGGTTGATCGCCCCGGGCGCACCGGCGGGCAGCATCTCGAACAACCGCTGCTTCGCGGCGAAGTACGACTCCATGTCGCCGTGATAGTCGAGATGGTCGCGAGTCAAGTTGGTGAACACGCCTGCCGCAAACGTCGTTCCGTCCACTCTCCGGAGCGCCAGCGCGTGCGAGGACACTTCCATCACGCACGCGCCACAACCCGCGTCGACCATCTGCCGAAACATGCGCTGCACATCCGGTGCCTCGGGTGTGGTCCGCGATGCGGGCAGTTCCTGATCGCCGGTCGAATACGTGACGGTTCCGATGAGCCCGCACTTTTTACCCGCCGCGTCAAAAACGGCGCGTAACAAATACGCGGTTGTCGTCTTGCCGTTCGTGCCGGTGATGCCGACGACCTGCATCGAGCGGCTGGGATGCCCGTAGAACTCGGCCGCGAGCAAGGCCATCGCGCCCCGCGCGTCGGGAACCGTGATCCATGGCACCGTGGACGTTGCCGGCTCCGGCTCGTCGGAGACGACCGCAACGGCTCCCCGGCGGATGGCATCGTCCACGAAATCGGTTCCGGCGGCTTTCAATCCCTTCAACGCGATGAAGACGTCGCCTGGTTGCACGCGCCTCGAGTCGTACGCCACTCCGTGAATATCAATGCCTGGCAACGACGCGACTTTCATGGCTCCAGCGATGCGACGACGGCCGGTACCGAACGTTCGAGGCGAAGCTCACACGCCATACCCGGTTCGATTGGCGTTCCAGGGAGCGGTGTCTGGCCGGCGACCACGCCGGTGCCTTTCAGCCGCGCGGTCAGGCCAATCCTGGTCAGGACGCGCAGGGCTTCTCGCGCGCTCAGCCCGCGAAAATCCGGAAGATCGCGCACGTCGCCACTGGTTCCAACGGGGACGATCGCGGCGTCCCGTTCGCTGCGAGCCGGCTGAATCTCGGGCGGGCTCGTCCGGCGTGCGACGAGCACGGGCGGCGGGGCGTTGAGCGTCGGCGGAATGCTGAAGTGCCGCAGTGTGGCCGCCGCGACCCGCTGGAACACCGGCCCGGCGTTGGGCCCGCCGTAGTACCCCATGGCGTGCGGCGAATCGAGCACGACGATGATGGTGGCGACGGGATTGCGCGACGGGAAGAACCCGACGAACGACGCGAAGTAGTCCGACTTCGAATACCGTCCGTTGACGAGCTTCGCCGCGGTGCCCGTTTTTCCCGCGATCGTGTAGCCCTCGACCTGGGCAAACGTCCCGGTTCCCCGTTTGACGATCTGCTCCATGATGTCGGTCAGCGTCGCCGCGGTATCTTTCGAAATCGTGCGCCCGAGGATCGTCGGCTTCACATCCTGACGCTTGCCGTCCTTGATGAGCGCGCGCACGACGCGCGGCTGAAGCAGATCGCCGCCGTTGGCCACGGAGCTGACCGCCGCCACCATCTGCAGCGGCGTCACACCGATCTGGTAGCCCATCGACATCGACGCGAGCGCGCTCATGTCCAGGTGCTTCGGATCCCAGACGATGCCGGTTGTCTCGCCGGGGAAGTCGGGCGAGAGCGCGCGGCCGAATCCGAAACGGCGCACGTACATCCCGAGACGCTCCGCACCAAGCCTCAGCCCCACCTTGATGGCGCCGACGTTGCTCGACTTCACCATGACGTCGGTGAACGACAGGTGGCCGTAGTCGTGCGTGTCGTCGATCACGCGCGATCCGAAACGGATATGCCCGCCCGACACGTCGATGATGTCGTTCACGCCGACGACGTGTTCTTCGATCGCGGCGCTCGCCGTCACGACTTTGAACGTCGAGCCGGGCTCGTAGAGGTCCTGTACCGCGCGATTCCGGCGATGCTCGGGCGGCGCGCTGGCAAAGGCGTTGGGATTGAACGTCGGCTCGTTCGCGAGCGCGAGAATTTCGCCGGTGGTCGGCGACATGATCAACACCGTGCCGCCCGAGGCCCTGGTGCGCGCGACGCCTTCACGCAGCTCGCGTTCGGCGACGTGCTGCAAGTACTCGTCGATCGTCAGCTCGACGGTCGCCCCCGCCGTCGGCGGGCGCTCGAGGCGGCTGAAGGCGCGGCCGCGGGCATCGGTCTGGTAGAGCAGCTTTCCCTGAGCGCCGCTGATCTGGTTGTCGTAGGCCGCTTCGATCCCGGCGAGACCTTTGTTGTCGACGCCGACGAACCCCAGCAACTGGGCCGCCAGCTGTTTCTTCGGATAGAAGCGGCGATCTTCCTGGACGAACCTGACGCCCTCGAGATTCAACTGTGCGATTCGCTGGGCCTGGTGCGGCGTCACCCGGCGGCGAAGGAACACGAACGCCCGCCGCTGACGCATCCTGGCCGCGAGCGCCTGCTCTTCCTTCGGCGCGCAATCGGTCAGGGCGTCGCAGACCCGCTTTGCCGCCTGCTGCGCATCGACGATCTCGCTGGGCACCGCAAACACCGAGTCGGCGTCGACGCTGTAGGCGAGCACGCGTCCGTGACGATCGACGATCTCCGCCCGCTTGGCGGAGATGTCCATCGTGCGCTCGGACTGGTTCTCCGCCCGCGCCTGCAGGTCGTCGTGTTTGTGCACCTGCAGGTACAGCAGCCGCGCCTGAATGCTCACGGCCCACAGCACGAACATCACCGCCGCCGGCAGGAGCCGGCCGTGGATCGTCGCGCGCCACTTGTCCTGGGTCGGCTCGCTCACGGCGTTACTCCCTGACTCGGGCGACGACAGACGCCGCCGGCGGTTCGCCGGGCACCACGCGCTCGATCACGATCGCGGCGCCCGTATCCGGCGTCACGAGGTGCAGGTTCGTCGTCGCGAGCCGCTCGATGCGCTGCGGCGACTTGAGCGTTTCAATCTCCAGCCGCAGATGGCGGTTCGCCGCCTCCTCGTCGCCGCGCTCCTTCTGCATCTGCTCGAGGCGGTAGCCGTGCTGCAGGAGCTCGACGCGCTGCCATCCGGAAAAGAGGAGCACGCCCACGAAGAGCACGCCGAAGGCCACCGATCGCCACTGCTCGCGCAGCCGCCGCTCGTCGACCTCCCGGACGATGGGGTTGTTCCGTACGTCTTTCTTGATGGCGTATTCGAATGCTTCTGCGGATGAGCTCATGTGCTGCCCCAGTCAGTTGCTCGATCGGTACGGTTCTTGGGTTCTGAGTTCTCGGTTCTGCTGGTTCGGGTTCCGAGAACCCAGAACCGCTGCGTTACACCACGCACTCCGCCGCGCGGAGTTTTGCACTGCGCGCCCGGGGGTTCCGTTCCAACTCGTCGGGCTGGGGGGTAATCGGCTTCTTCGTCAAGACTTGAATACGGGCGCCGTCTGTCTGAGCCAGCGCGCGCAGCGTGTGCTTGACGATCCGATCCTCGAGCGAGTGAAACGTGACCACGACCAGACGCGCCCCTTTCCGAAGACGACGCGCCACGACCCTCAAAAAATCGTCGATGTTCTCCAACTCGCGGTTTACCCAGATGCGAAGCGCCTGAAACGTGCGCGTCGCCGGGTCGATCCTGGAAAATCCGCGCCTCGGTACTGCCCTCCTCACGATCGCCGCGAGCTGCCCGGTGGTCGCGAGCGGCGCCGACTCGCGAGCCTGGACGATGGCCCGTGCGATGCGCCGCGAGAACCGCTCTTCGCCGAACCGGTAGATCGCGTCGGCGATGTCCGTCTCCGCCGAGTCGCGCAGGAGATCGGCAGCCGTGGGACCGGACGACGTGTCCATCCGCATGTCGAGCGGATCGTCACGCTGAAAACTGAAACCCCGTCCTTCGCCGTCGAGCTGATACGACGACATCCCCATATCGGTGACGGTGCCGTCGACGCGGTCGAGCCCCCGGGCGTCAAGAACCGATTCGATCGCCCGATAATCCGAATGCACGAGCTCTACGCGATTGCCGTAGACACCCAGCGTTTCGGCGGCGATCACGAGCGACGCGGGATCGCGGTCGAGCCCGATGACTCTCGTGGCGCCGGCGTCGAGCAGGGCTCGCGAATGCCCGCCCATCCCGACCGTGCAATCCACGAACACGCCGCCGTTTTCCGGCCGCAAAAACGACAGCACTTCGCGCGTCATGACCGGCTCGTGGCGCGCCATCGGTCTTACAGACCCAAATCAGACAACGCCCGCGCGTCATCGTCTGTGAACGGCTCGCGCTGGAGCTTCGCGATGAACCGCTCGTGGTTCCAGACCTCGAGGTAGTTGAACTGACCGAACACATCCACCTCGCCGACCATCGTGGCCGACTCGCGCAGGCGCGGGGGAATCACGACGCGGCCCTGCGTGTCGATCTCGGAGACCTGACCGTAGAAGTTCACGCGGTCGAGAAATTTCAGCCGTGATGGATGCGTCGAGGGGATCTGTGAGAGCCTCTTCTCGATGGCCGCCCAGACCGTCATCGGGTACAGGCGCACCGAGTCGCCGTGCAGACTGGTGACGAACAGGTCGCGCCCGTGCTCATCCTCGATGAGCGAGCGGAACCCGTTGGGGATTTTGAGTCTCCCCCGGTCATCAATTTTCGCCGGCGAGTTGCCCCGAAGCACGCTCGGCTACTCCATTTCTCTCCAAAAAAGTCCACGGCGATAGTAGAGGACGGGTATGGGGATGTCAACGGGTAAAATCTAGATTTATAAAGGCTTACGCTAAATTTTCGCCCCTAGTTTACAGCATGATACGATTTCGCACTCGTGGCTGATCCGTCCACCGTCAGCGTCGTCATTCCCGCGTTCGAAGAGGCGGAGGCGATCGGCACCGTCATCCAGTCGCTGCGCGGGGCCGCGACCTGGTGCGAAGTGCTCGTCGTCGACGATGGATCGTCCGACGAGACGGCACGCGTTGCCACAACCGCTGGTGCGCGCGTCATCAGACACCCCTACAACAAGGGGAACGGCGCGTCCGTCAAGACCGGCATCAGAAACGCCGCCGGCGAGTTCATGCTCATCATCGATGGTGACGGACAGCATTCAGCAGCCGACGGATTGCGGCTGGTCAACCTTCTTGGCGAGTACGATCTCGTGATTGGCGCGCGGACGGGCGCGAACCAGCAGGCATCGGCGGCGCGCTACGCCGGCAACCACCTGCTGAACTGGCTGGCCAGCTATCTCACGGGCCGGCACATTCCGGATCTCACATCGGGACTTCGTGCGGCGCGTACGAGCGGGCTTCGCGAATTCCTGCATCTGCTTCCGAACGGATTCTCGACACCGGCCACGACAACGCTCGCGTTCGTGAAAGCCGGTTACAACGTGCGCTTCGAGACGATTTCGGTCGCGCCTCGACTCGGCAAGTCGAAGATCAAGCTCGTGTCCGACGGCGCGCGCTTCCTCATGATTCTGCTGAGGGTCGTCACGATCTTCAGCCCGCTCCGAATTTTTCTTCCGATTTCAGGCATATTTTTCGCCCTGGGCGCGGGCTACGCCATCTGGACGGTGGCGACGCGCCATGACATGACCGACTCGTCGGTGCTGCTCCTCGTGCTCGCTGTCGTGATCTTTCTCGTGGGCCTGGTTTCCGAGCAGATTTCCGCGATGCGCTTGCAGGGGCCTCGATGAATGCCGTCGTCATTGCCACCTACAACGAGCGCGACAACCTGGCAGCGCTGGTATCAGCCATCCTTCAGTACGACGGCTACCGCGTCATCGTCGTCGACGACGATTCGCCGGACGGAACCGGCGCCCTTGCCGACGAGCTGGCGGCGACCTACGCCGGCCGGCTCACGGTCATCCACCGGAAGAGTGCGCGAGGTCTCGGACGTTCGCTCGTGGCAGGCCTCAAACAGGCGCTTGCCGATGGCGCCGAGCTGATCTTCCAGATGGATGCCGACTTCTCGCACGATCCGAAGTACCTGCCCGACATGGCGTCGGCCGCGGCCGACGCGGATCTCGTGCTGGGATCCCGGTACCTGCACGGCGTCAGCGTGGTGAACTGGCCGCTGTATCGCATCATCCTCAGCAGCTTTGCGAACCAGTACGTCAGGTCGGTGATCGGACTCGCGGAGAAGGACTGCACGACCGGCTTCCGCTGCTGGCGCCGCGACGCGCTCGCGAGGTTGCCGCTCGACACGCTCGTGGCAGACGGCTACGCGTTTCTCGTCGAGCAGCTCTTTCTGGCCCGGCAACTGGGGTGCCGTATACGGGAAATTCCGATCATTTTCGTCGAGCGGCGCGAAGGCGCATCGAAGCTCTCGTCGAGCGTGCTCCTGGAATCGGTCATCGTGCCGTGGCGATTGCGCCTGAGGCGCTAGTGTATTAACGTGTCTTCGCCTAGAAAATGCCAGCTGCCGATCCGACGAAGTCGCCTGGTCTCAGTGTTTTTTTTCCCGCCTACAACGACAGCGGGACGATCGCGAGCCTCGTCATCACGGCCATTCAGTCGGCCTCGAAGCTGACGCCCGACTACGAAGTCATCGTCGTCAACGACGGCAGCAGCGACTCGACCGGGCAGATTCTCGATGAGCTGGCCCGGCTGTACCCGCAGGTCAGGGTCGTCACGCACACCGTGAACCGGGGATACGGTGGCGCGCTTCGCAGCGGGTTTGGCGCCGCGTCGAAGGAGATCATCTTCTATACGGACGGCGACGCCCAGTACGACCCGTCCGAAATGGAAGCGCTGTGGCAGAAGATGGCGCCCGGCACCGATCTGGTCAACGGCTTCAAGATCAGCCGCGCGGATCCGCTGCACCGCATCATCATCGGCCGGATTTACCATCACACCGTCAAGACGCTGTTCGGGCTGCACGTGCGCGACGTGGACTGCGACTTCAGGCTGCTCCGGCGCTCGATCTTCGACACCGTGCGACTGGAGAAAAACAGCGGCGTCATCTGCCTCGAGATGATGAAGAAGATCCAGGACGCCGGTTTCACGATCGTCGAGGTCCCCGTTCACCACTACCATCGCGCGCACGGTCATTCGCAGTTCTTCAACTTCCCTCGCGTGTTCCGCACGGCCGTGGACGTGATGAAGCTCTGGTTCGCGCTCGTCGTGCGGCAGACACACCGGCGGCCGGCCGAGGCGTCCGCGCCCACCGGCGAGCGGACTCGGGTGCTCTAGTGGTCGAGCCGTATCTGGAGTTCTACCGCGGCCGGCGCGTGATGATCACGGGCGGCCTCGGCTTCATCGGCAGCAACATCGCCCGCCGTCTGGTCGAGCTCGGCGCCAACGTGCTGCTCATGGACTCGCTCATTCCCGACGCCGGCGCGAACTTCTTCAACATCGACGGCATCGCCGACAAGGTCACGGTGAACATCGCCGACGTCCGGCAGGAAAGCACGATGAACCATCTCGTGCGCGATCGCGAGGTCATCTTCAACCTCGCCGGCCAGGTGAGCCACATCGACAGCATGAAGGATCCGTACACCGACCTCGACATCAACTGCCGCAGCCAGCTGTCGATCCTCGAGGCGTGCCGGAAGTTCAATGCGCGCGTCAAGGTCGTGTTCGCGGGCACGCGCCAGGTGTACGGCAAGCCCGATTCCCTGCCGGTGACCGAAGATCATCTCGTGCGCCCGATCGACGTCAACGGGATCAACAAGGCGGCCGGTGAGAACTACCACCTGCTGTACAACAACGTCTTCAAGGTGCGGGCCTGTTCGCTGCGCCTGACCAACGTGTACGGTCCGCGCCAGTTGATCAGGCACAATCGCCAGGGATTCATCGGGTGGTTCATCCGCCTGGCGTTGGAAGGGCACGAGATTCAGATCTTCGGCGACGGCTCCCAGGTTCGCGATTTCGTCTACGTCGACGACGCGGCGGACGCGTTCCTTCGGGCGGGCGCCTCCGACGCCTGCAACGGCCACGTGTTCAACGTCGGCGGCACGGAGCCCATTTCGCACAAAGATCTCGTGGCGCTGCTGATAGACGTCGCCGGCGCCGGGAGCGTCCGCTACGTGTCATGGCCATCGGAAAAGAAGGCGATCGACATCGGAAGCTTCTACGCCGACTCGACGCGTTTTCGACGGGCGGTCGGCTGGGAGCCCCGTGTGTCTCTCAGAACGGGCTTCGCGAGAACGCTCGAGTACTACCGGGCACACGCGCGCGAATACCTCGACGATCCCACGCCCACGCCTTCGCCGGTCGCATGAACGTTCCTTTTCTGGATCTTCATCTCGCCGAGGAATCGGCGGAGGTCCACGACGCCATCAAGCGTGTCATCGATCGCGGATGGTTCGTGCTCGGTCCCGAGGTCGAGGCCTTCGAGCGGGAGTTCGCACTGACCTCGGGTGCGCCGCACGCCGTCGGCGTCGGCAACGGCACCGACGCGCTCGCGCTCATCCTTCGAGCGCTCGGGATCGGCGCCGGCGACGAGGTGATTACCACGCCGTCTGTCCGCGGCATACACCGCGCTGGCGATCGTGATGGCGGGCGCGCGCCCCGTCTTCGCGGACATCGATCCCGAGAGATTGACTCTCTCGCCTGCCGCTGCGGAGCGCGCGATCACCGAGCGGACGGTCGCCCTCATGCCGGTGCATCTGTACGGCCAGCCCGCCGATCTCCCGGCGCTCGAGGCGCTCGCCAAGCGGAGAGGACTGGTCCTCATCGAGGACTGCTGCCAGGCGCATCTCGCCACCTGCCAGACCCGTCCGGTGGGCACCGTCGGCATCGCCGGCGCGTTCAGCTTCTACCCCACGAAGAACCTTGGCGCGCTCGGCGACGGCGGCGCGGTGATTACGCGCGACGCCTCCCTCGCGGATCGCATCAAGCGGCTGAGAAACGGTGGCCAGACCGATCGCTACCATCACGTCGAGATCGGGGTGAACAGCCGCCTCGACGAGCTGCAGGCGGCGATTCTGCGAGCCCGGCTGCCTGCTGCTCGCCCGGCACACCTCGATCGACGACGATTGCTCGCGCTCGCAGTATCGGCTCGCGCTCGCCGATTCGAGCGTCACCGTCCCGCGAGAGCTGGATCCGGGACACGTGTATCATCTGTTCCCGGTCCGTGCTCAGCGGCGCACGCAGTTGCAGGACCGTCTGCGCGCAGTCTGGAATCGAAACCCTCGTGCACTACCCTGTTCCCATTTCACAGCAGCCGGCATTCGCGGCGTTGGGTCGGGCCGATTGTCCCGAGGCCGAGCGGGCCGCGAATGAAGTGCTGTCGCTCCCGCTGTATCCCGGCCTCTCGACTGAAGCCGTCAACACAGTCGCCGACGCCGTGCGAAAGGAAGCATCTTGAGAGCGTTAATCACCGGCGGCGCAGGCTTCATCGGTTCCCACCTGGCGGAGGCGTTGCTGAACGCCGGACACGACGTCGACGTCATCGACAATCTCTCGACCGGCTCGATCCGCAACATCGGGCATCTGAAGCCGAATCCGCGTTTCAAGTACGCCATCGACACCCTCACCAACGAGCCGCTGCTCGCCGAGCTGGTCGATCGCAACGACGTCATCTTTCATTTCGCGGCCGCGGTTGGCGTGAAGCTGATCGTCGAAGAGCCCGTGCACACCATCGAAACCAACGTGCACGGCACCGAGGTCGTGCTGAAACACGCGAACAAGAAAAAGAAAAAGGTCGTCATCGCCTCGACGTCGGAAGTCTACGGAAAGAGCACTGATGTGCCGTTCAGGGAGGATGCCGACCTTGTGATGGGCGCGACGGTGAAGCATCGCTGGGCGTACGCCTGCAGCAAGGCCATCGACGAGTTCCTCGCCCTGGCCTACTACAAGGAGCGCGACCTTCCGGTCATCATCGTGCGGTTCTTCAACACCGTGGGCCCGCGGCAGACGGGCCAGTACGGCATGGTGCTGCCCTCGTTCGTGCGACAGGCGCTCGCGGGCGAGCCGATTACGGTCTTTGGCGACGGCACGCAGTCGCGCAGCTTCACCTATGTCGGCGACGTCGTCGAGTGCCTCCTGAAGCTCGTGAACGAGCCTCGGGCGGTCGGACAGGTCTTCAATATCGGCAACACGGAAGAGGTGACGATTCTCAGGCTCGCGGAAATCGTGAAGGAGCGTACCGGCTCGTCTTCGACGATCGAGTTCGTACCCTACGACAAGGCGTACGAGGCGGGATTCGAGGACATGCCGCGGCGGGTTCCCCACCTCGGAAAGGTGCAGAATCTCGTCGGCTACGAGCCCAAAGTGCAGCTGAATGAAATCATCACGAAAGTCATCGAATATTTCCGCACGCACGGGTCCTGATTTATAATCGGGGTTGCGTTCAACCTGATGAAAAGGCTCGTTTTCGGCCTCTGTTTGATGATGTTGGCGGCGCCGCCCGCGGGGGCCGCCGGGCTGCAGATGTCCATCCGCAACGGGCGTGTGACGCTCGATGCACAGGACGTCACGGTTCGGCAAATCCTTACCGAGTGGGCGCGCATCGGCAAGACGCAGATCGTCAACGCAGAGCGCATCACGGGCGGCCCTGTCACGTTGAAGCTGCAGGACGTGCCCGAGAAGCAAGCGCTCGACATCATTCTGCGGACGGTGCCCGGGTACATGGCCCGGCCGCGCGAGACCTTCGTCGCCGATGCGTCGATTTACGACCGTATTCTCGTCATGGCCACGACGGCGGCTGTCGCCGCAGGCCGGCCGCAGACACCATCGGCCTTCCCGGGCATGCAGCCTGGCCCGAATTTCACGCAGCTCAGGCCGCCGCAGCCCGCGTTGACACCCGGTGCGATCCCCGAACCGCCCGAAGACCAGTCAGAGGACCCGGCCATTGCCGCAGCCGCAGCCGCGGGACTGGTGCCCGTGCCGGCACCGAATCCCACACAGATTTCAGCACCGCTGATGCTGCCTGGTGTCTCGCAAGCGCCGCCCGCGCAGTCCGCGCCGGGCACTGCTGCCACACCGTCGAATCCGACCCTGCCTGCCGGCACATCCACGGCACCGACGTTTACGCCGCCTCCGCCGCCGGCCACGTCAACCCCGGTTACGACCACGCCGATTACGCGGCCGCGGCCACCGCAGCCCGATCGCTGAAGTTCGCGTCCGTCGCGATACAATTCCAACTACGCTCGCAGAATCCTTCGAGCTTCGGCACGAAAGGCACGCGGGGCAGTCTCACAGCACAATGCCAGAAATCGATCGCTACAGGCCGGAGGACCAGCGCGGTGTAGAGACGCTCTATCGCCGCGTGTTCGGACCCGATGCCGCCGCCGCGAGCCGGCTGCGGTGGGACTGGCAATACCGACGCAATCCGAACAACCCGGACGGCGCACCGCTGCTGTGGGTCGTACGGGAAGGGCCGACGATTATCGGCCACTACGCGACGATGCCCGTGCGCCTCTCGCTGGGCGGCAAAGAGATTCAGGCGGCATGGGGAATGGACGCCATGGTCGCGCCCGAACGGCAGCGTCGCGGCCTTGGTGAGGAGCTGTTTCGCGCCTGGGATCGCAGCGTGGGCGCCTCCCTCGGCCTGGGCCTGTCCAGCGCGTCGTCGCGGCTGTTGAAGAAGATGCACTTTCCCGAGGTGCCGCCGATTCCGGGGCTGGTGAAACCGTTGACGCGCCGCGCGGTCCGCGTGCCGCGTTGGCCCAATGCCCTCAATCGCTTCGTCTCGGCCGTCACGCTGCCGATCGTGCGCGTCGCCGCGCGCGTGCGCCCGCTTCGTGCCGATGTCGAGCCGATCCGCCGTTTCGACGCGTCGTTCACCGAATTGTGGGAGCGGCTCGCCGATCGATTCGAGCTGGCGGTTCGGAGAGACGCGGCCTACCTGAACTGGAAGTTCATCGAGCCACCGCACGTACGGTATTCGGTGGCGGCGCTCAAGCGCGACGGCAAGCCTGAAGGATATGCGGTGTATCGCCACGCGCAGGAACCGCGCGGCCGCGTCACGCTGCTCGTCGACTTTCTCGCCGACACGCACGACGACATCGGCTTCAAGACGCTCCTTCGGTGGGTCGACGCCGAAGCGCGGCAGGCCGGGTCGGACAAGATCCGCTGCTACGCGGCGCATCTTGGCTTCCGGCGCATCATGCGGCACTCGGGGTACTTTCAGATGCGCCCTCACCCCCTGACGCTGGCCATGAAGATCAACGCGGTGACCGTGCCGCCGAAGTTTTACAAGGACACCGACGACTGGCACATCACGCTCGGCGATTCGGACCAGGACGTCGGCATTCGCGACTGGGACTGACACATCACCATGACATTCGCAGACGACGTGAACCGCGCCATTACCGGCGCGATGAAATCGAAAGACCCGCTGCGGCTCAGCACGCTTCGCATGCTGAAGGCTGCGCTGATGAACCGCGAGATCGAGCGAGGCCGTGCGCTCGACGACAACGAATCACTCCAGGTCGTCTCTGCGCTGGTCAAACAGCGCCGCGACTCGATCGACCAGTTCCTCAAGGGCGGGCGGCAGGACCTCGCCGACAAGGAGACCGCGGAGATCGTGATTCTCGAATCGTACCTGCCCCCGG
Organism: Vicinamibacterales bacterium; assembly: GCA_963821395.1. Lineage (GTDB taxonomy): Bacteria > Acidobacteriota > Vicinamibacteria > Vicinamibacterales > JAMQPK01 > JAMQPK01. The sequence goes on from CAWGDY010000030.1 coordinate 148,634, forward strand.
CCGTCGATGCCGCCGATCTCGAGCGCACGATTGATGCGGTCATCGCATCGACGGGCGCCACCTCGGCCAAGGACATGGGGAAGGTCATGAAAGCCGTCATGGCCGAGCTGGCGGGCAAGACGGTCGACGGGAAAGCCGTGAACGAGATCGTGCGCCGCAAGCTTCAACCCTAGAGCAGGTCTTGCAGTCCAGGACCCGCGCCGCACCAGACCGACAGGCGCACCCCACATCAGAGCTCGTTCGATCGGCAGGGATCATCGGCATCGCGACGATGACCAGCCGGGTGCTCGGTCTCATTCGCGATCAGGTCCTCGCCTATTTCTTCGGTGCCGGCGACGCGATGGACGCCTTCCGCATCGCCTTTCGCATCCCCAACGTCCTCCGCGATCTCTTTGCCGAAGGCGCGCTCAGCGCGGCGCTCGTGCCGACGTTCACCCGCGCGCTCGTGGCCGGCGACCGGGGCGCCGTCTGGCGCCTCGCATCGAACGTCATCAGCGTGCTGCTCCTCACGTCCGGGGCGATCGTGCTGGCCGGCATCGTGTTCGCCGAGCCGCTCGTCAACCTGTACGCGGGCGGATTCCGCGACGTGCCCGGCAAGCTGGAGCTGACGATCAGCCTGACGCGGCTGATGTTTCCGTTCCTGTGCATGGTGGCGCGTGGCCGCAGTGCTGATGGCGATGCTGAACGCACTGCACCATTTCTTCGTGCCCGCGCTGTCGCCGGCGATGTTCAACGTCGCGACGATTACGTGTGCGGTTCTCTTCGTCCCGCTCGCACCGCGCTTCGGGGTCGAACCGATCGTGGCGGTCGCCGCCGGCACGCTGCTGGGCGGGCTCGGGCAGATCCTGCTCCAGTGGCCGGAGGTACGCCGCGAGGGATTCCGCTACGACCGCGTCCTCGACTGGCAGGATCCCTGGCTCCGCGAGATCGGGCGGCTCATGGTGCCGGGGGTGGCGGGCCTCGCCGCGGTGCAGATCAACCTGTTCGTCAACAGCTGGCTCGCGGCCGGTCTCGGCACGGGCGCCGTGTCGTGGCTCGATTACGCCTTCCGATTGATGTACATGCCGATCGGCCTCTTCGGCGTGTCGATTGCCACCGCCTCGCTGCCGGCAATCTCGGCGCACGCGGCCACGAGCGACGATGCGGGCATCCGGCACGCGGTCGTGAGCGGCCTGCGCCTGATGCTGCTGCTGAACCTTCCAGCCACGCTCGGACTGACGGTGCTCGCCACACCGATCGTGTCGCTGATCTTCGAGCGCGGGCGCTTCACGCCGGCAGACACCGCCGCGACGGCGGCGGCGCTCGCGTTCTATGCGCCGGGCCTCATCGGCTACTCCGCGGTCAAGCTGATTTCCCCGGCCTTCTATGCCATGGGCAACAGCCGCGTGCCCGTCATCGCCAGCGGCGCCAGCGTGGCGCTGAACATCTGCCTGAACCTCATCCTCGTGCGGTCGCTGGGCCATCGCGGGCTGGCGCTGGGCACGGCCCTTTCGGCGTTGCTGAACGCCGGCATTCTGATACTGGTGCTTCGCGCCCGTCTTGGAGGCCTCGACGGCCGGCGGCTCGTCACCGCCGTGCTCAAGATTTCGTGCGCGTCGATCGTGATGGCGGGCGCGGCGTATTACACCGAACGATTCCTGCACATTCCGTTCGCAGGACACGACGTCATCGCCCAGGGCGTGCGCGTCGGCGGCTCGATTGCCGTGGGGCTCGGCGTGCTGGCCGTCTCGACCCATCTGCTGGGACTCGAGGAGTTCGCCGATCTGAGACGCCGGGTATTGCGGTCCTGAACGTGGTAGATTCGATCCGATGCGCCGTTACCCGTCGCGCGACTCGCCTCGTCGTTCTCGTTCGGGCCAGGTCCGCTCTCTCCCGCGCTGAAGGCGCTCATCGCCGTCAACGTCGCGGTCTTCATCGTCATGGCGCTCATGCCGCCATTGTCCCGGCTCGCCGTTCAGCAGTTCCTCGGCCTGGTGCCTGCGGCGATCTTCGAGTCGTTCCGTCTGTGGCAGCCGGTCACCTACATGTTCCTGCACGGAACGATCGGCCACATCTTCTTCAACATGCTTTCGCTGTGGATGTTCGGGACGGAGCTCGAGCGAATCTGGGGCACGAATTTCTTCCTGCGGTACTACTTCGTCACGGGCATCGTCGCCGCCATCACGACGATCGCCGTGTCGCTGCTGCCGTTTCCCGAAACGGCGCGCATGTTCGACGTCGTCACGATAGGCGCTTCAGGCGCCATCTACGGCCTGCTGCTCGCCTACGGTCTCACGTTTCCGAACAGACCGATCTACGTGTATTTCGTCTTTCCGATCCCCGCGAAATACTTCGTGATGATCATGGGCCTCATCGCTCTGCTTTCCGCGATGGGCGACAGCGGCGGCGGCATCGCGCACATCACGCATCTGGGCGGACTGGTTGCCGGATACGTCATGCTTCGCGGCCGCCATCTGAGCCCGGCGAACGAAGTGCGGTATCGCTATCTGCGATGGAAGATGGACCGCGCGCGGAAGAAATTCGGTGTGTACACGGGGGGAAAGAAGGACTGGGATAAGCATGTACACTAGAAAGGAAAAAGGAAAATGGAAGAAGGAATACTTCTATCCCCAATCCCCAATCCCTAATCTCTATTCCTTCTTCCTTCTTCCTTTTTCCTTTCCACTCCCTGCCGATCATCAGCGCCACCAGCCCTCCCACCAACGGGAGTCCGCTCGCGTCCATGAGGTAGGCGTACCGGAACATCGCGCCGGCGCCAAGCTGGAGGCTCAAGACCATCACGAGCGCAACGGCCGCGGCCATCCTCGTCCACAAGCCCAGCGTCAACGCGAGACCAGCCAGCACCGATCCGATCGGCACGATCCGCGCAAATACGGGCGCGCCTGGCAGAAGCCGCTCGAGATACCAGCGGCTGATCGGCGTGGCTCCAGCCATCCAGGCCGACAGCTGGCTGGTGAGGGGCTCTGCGTCAAGCAGCCACGATGCTTTTTCGACGCCGAAAAAGAAGATGAAGACGCCAATGCAGAGCCGGAGCAGCACGAGCGCCACGCGTTGAGCGCGACCGCTGCCCGGTCGTGGGCCGGATCCGTGACTGGAGGCTCCGAAATCGGACGCGCGAGCCGCGGGTGCCATTACGCCTGATACGCCATCTGCTTCAGTGCCGTGATGCGGTCGGCCATGCGCGGATGAGTGGCGAGCAGATCCGGCAGGAACCCTTCACGCAGTCCCATCGCACGGCCAAGCGGATCGGCGATGCACAGATGCGCCGTGCCGCGTTTGACGGAGAGTGTTGGCGCGGCCTCGCGATCGATCTTCTCCAGCGCGCTCGCCAGCGCGAGGGGATTACGCGTCAGCTCGGCGCCGGTGGCGTCGGCGAGAAATTCCCGGCGCCGCGATACCAGCATCGCCAGCGCCTGCGCGATGAGCGGCGCGAGCACGATCGCCACAACCCAGACGACCAGCAGAATCAGTCCGGCGGCGCCGCTGTCCTTGTCGTTGTCTCGACTGTTGCTCGAGCTGCGCGAGCCGGCGGACATGCCGCGGCTGCTCCAATCCGACAGCAGCGCAATGGTGCCGACCATGGCCGCAATGACGGTCATCAGGCGGATATCAAGGTTGCGCACATGGCTCAGCTCGTGGGCGACCACACCTTGAAGCTCGTCGCGCGTGACCTTATCGAGGAGCCCGCGCGTCACCGCGATGGAGGCGTGTTCGGGGTCGCGGCCCGTGGCAAACGCGTTGGGATCCGAATCGGGAATCACGTACACCCTGGGCTTCGGCAGGCCCGCCGCGATGCTCATCTCCTCGACGACGTTGTCGAGCTGGCGGATTTTGTAGGTGTCGTCCGGGCTGGCCGCGCTGGAAAGGGCGCGATCGAGGGCCATCGCGCCGGTGGAGAGCAGCACCGCGCGGTCTCCGGAGTAGTAGCTGGTCAGAGCCGACACGCTGCCGATCCCGAGCGCGGCCAGACTGCCGATGGGGAACGTGAGCTCGCCTTCGCCGATGTAAAACACGTCGAAGCCGAACCCCAGAAACAAGAGAAACCCGACGAAGACAATCATGACCGCCCAGGTGCGCCGACGGTTCGACGCCTGCTGTTCGTAGAGATTCCGCGCCAGACCTACTTCCTCATCGAGAGATCGACGGCGGGCACCTGCCGTTCGGTGGCATCGGTGATCTCGAACAGCTCGGACGGCTTGAAGCCCAACGCCGAGGCAAACATGTTGGAGGGAAAGGTCTGCTGGGCCGTGTTGAACGTCGTCGCGATGTCGTTGTAGAACTGCCGCGCGAAGCCGACCTTGTTCTCGGTCGAGGTCAGCTCTTCCTGCAACATCTTGACGTTTTCGTTCGCGCGCAGCGTGGGATAGTTCTCGGCCACCGCGAACAGCCGCCCAAGCGCCTGCGAGAGCTCCCCTTCCTTGCGCGCCGCATCCGCCGGACCAGTCGCCGACACGGCCCGGGCCCGGGCTTCCATCACCTGTGTCAGCGTGTCCTGCTCGAACTCCATGGCGCCGCGAACGGTGTTGACCAGATTGGGAATCAAGTCGTGCCGCCGCTTGAGCTGCACGTCAATTTGCCGCCAGCCGTTGAGCACCTGGTTGCGGAGACCGATGAGCCGGTTGTACAGGGCGATTGCCCAGACGACCACAAGTGCGACGACCGCCAGCAGAATCCACGTCAAGGTGTCCCCCCTGAATCCACCCAGTCCTGCCTGACCGGGCTGAAGACGCCGAGGACGAACGTGTCGTCGAGCGCCTCGACCTGGTGCGGAATACCGGGCTTGATATGCAACACTTCGCCTTCGCGGAGCGTGACCTCTTCGCCGGCCACGAGCAGCTTCAGCGCCCCCTGCAGCACGTAGGTCATCTGCTCGCTCTCGTGAGCATGCTGCGGCACCAGGGCACCGCGTTTCAGGTAGATTTGAGCCATGGTCTCCCGTTCTCCGGAGACGAATTTCCGGGAAACCATCTCGGTGACTTTTTCGAGAGCGATCTCGTCCCAGCGGAACAGACGATACGGTTGCAATTGTGTGGAGTTTTACCGCTTGCGTCGGCGGCCTTGGAACGCGATTATACCATTTGGCGCCGATGTATAATTCGCTGTTGGCGGAGCGCGGATGAAGTCGACAGTGACAAACGGACACAAAACGCACGCCCGGGCCCGGCGCTCTCACGAAGGCCTCACCCGCGACGAACTCATCAACGCTTACCGATGGATGGTGTTGTCGAGACGCCTCGACGACAAGGAAATCCAGCTCAAGAACCAGAGCCAGATCTTCTTTCAGATTAGCGGCGCCGGCCACGAAGCGGTCCTCGTGGCGGCGGGCATGGCCCTGAAGTCCGGCTACGACTGGTTCTTTCCGTACTATCGCGACCGCGCCCTCATGCTCATGCTGGGCTTCACGCCCTACGAGATGCTGCTCTGGCGGCCGTCGGTTCGTCCGACGATCCCTCCTCAGGCGGCAGGATGATGCCGTCGCACTGGAGCAAGCCGTCGCTGCACATCATGAACCGGTCGAGCGCGACCGGCATGCAGTGCCTGCAGGGCGCCGGCAGCGCCGAAGCGGCGAAGCGGCTGCCGAAGCTCGGCTTCGGCTCCCCGCAGGTCGAAGAGGACGAGGTCACCTACGTCTCGATCGGCGATGGCGCCACGGGCGAGGGCGAGTTCTGGGAGTTCCTCAACACGATCTGCAACGAACAGTTGCCGGTCGTCTGTGTCGTCGAAGACAACGGGTACGCGATCTCGTGCCCCGCGGAATACCATACGGCCGGCGGCGATGTCTCGCGCCTGGTGGAATCGTTCCCGCACCTCGAGGTCATCCGCGTCGACGGCACCGATCTGGTGCAGAGCTATCGCGCGCTGTGCGAAGCCGTGGCGTATGCCCGGGCACGAAAGGGACCGGCCCTCGTTCACGCGAGGGTGATTCGGCCCTACTCGCACTCGCACTCCGACGACGAACGCAATTACAAGACGGCCGAAGAGCGCGAGCTGGAAGCCGCACGAGATCCCATCCTGGTCCTTACGAAGCTCCTTCTTTCGGAGGGGCTGGCCACCGAGAAGGAGCTTGAAGAGATTCGCAAGGAAGTCGACGCCGAGATCACCGACGCCGCCGACCGCGCCTTGAAGGCGCCGCGCCCCGCACCCGAATCCGCCGGTCTGTATGTGTATTCCCCGGACGTGGATCCCTCATCGGATGCCTTCGACACCGCTCCATCACCGCAGGGCGATCCCGTCACGATGGTGACGGCCATCAACCGGACGCTGCACGACGAGATGCAGCGCAATCCTGTGATGGTGGTGTTCGGCCAGGACGTCGCCGACGCGAGCAAGTGCGACATCATCGACAAGGTGCCGGGCAAAGGTGGCGTGTTCAAGGCGACACACGGACTGCAGCGCGCGTTCGGCAACAATCGGGTCTTCAACTCGCCGCTGGCCGAAGCCAACATCGTGGGGCGCTCGATCGGCATGTCCGTGCGCGGGATGAAGCCGGTCGTCGAGATCCAGTTCTTCGACTACATCTGGCCGGCCATGATGCAGATTCGGGACGAGCTCTCGATGCTGCGGTACCGCTCGGCGAATTCGTTCAAGGCGCCGGTGGTCATCCGCGTGGCTATCGGCGGATACCTGCGAGGCGGCGGCGTGTACCACAGCCAGTCTGGCGAGAGCATCTTCGCGCACTGTCCCGGCCTGCGCATTGCGTTTCCTTCGACCGCGTCCGATGCCGTGGGGCTGCTGCGCACCGCCATTCGCTGCGACGATCCGGTGATGTTCCTCGAGCACAAGCACCTGTACCGCCAGACGTACAACAAGTCCGTCTATCCGGGTCCTGACTACATGATCCCGTTCGCGCGCGCCGCCGAGCGCCGCCCCGGCAGTGACGTCGTCATCGTCACCTGGGGGGCACTGGTGCAGCGATCGCTCCTCGCCGCGCAAATGGCCGAGAAGAATGGCATCAGCGCCGGCGTCATCGATCTGCGGACGATTCAGCCGTACGACTTCGAGACGATTGCGGAAGCGGTCAAGCGCACGAGCCGCGTGATCGTGGCACACGAAGATCAGATGACGTGCGGCTTCGGCGCCGAGATCGCCGCCAGGATTTCAGAGGATCTGTTCGAGTACCTCGACGCACCCGTCACGCGGATCGGCGCGATGGACACGCCTGTGGCGTACGCGCCGGAGCTGGAAGAAGTGATCCTGCCTCAGACCAACGACATTCTCAGAGCCATCGAGAAAGTCACCGCCTACTAGGCCGGCGGTTCATTGACGACGGCCCAGAATGCGCCAAGCTGCCGTACCGCCTCGATGAAATCGCGAAAGTCGACGGGCTTGACGACGTAGGCGTTCGCTCCGAGCTTGTAGCTGCGGGCGAGGTCCTGTTCTTCGCGCGACGACGTGAGCATGACCACGGGAATCGTCTTGAGCGTGTCGTCGGCCTTGAGCGCGCTCAGCACTTCCAGACCGTCGACCTTCGGCATCTTGAGATCCAGCAGAAGGACCGCGGGGTTGCCGGCGGGCCGGTTGGCATAGCTGTTCCGGCGGAACAGATAGTCGAGCGTCTCGGCGCCGTCACGCACCACGACGACTTCGTTCGCGAGGTTCATTTCGGCGAGCGCCGCCAGCGTCAGCTCGACATCGTTCGGATTGTCTTCTGCCAGGACGATCCGTTTCAGCTCGGTCATCACGGCCGCACCCTTCCCGCCATCGCCATCAGCCAATCGTACGCCCGTTCCCTTGGAGAGCGGTTTTTGTCTGGGACGCCATCGGAGCGGGCAGTACACTGCAGGACATAGCACATATTCCAGAACTTCGGATTATTGGATCGAATGGTTCATGCGTCACGTGACTATTCGCATGTCCGTCTTTATCCGACAACGGATAGAGATTGGTTGCATTGGCAGCGGCGCAGGTGTGCGGACGGCTATACTTACGCCGCACAGCCTCCTTTTGCGTCTGTCATGACCGCAGGCGAGACATGAAACGCGCGCCTGCCAGACGCCGGCAGACGCGGCGAGCACATCGGCCTTCCCGTGCACACGGACTCGACGCTCTGGCGCTCCGGATGGAGGTCGCGCGGGAAGAAGAGCGTGCGCGTGTTGCACGGGAACTGCACGACGAGCTCGGCCAGGTCTTGACAAGCCTCAAGCTCGAGTTCATGTGGCTGGTCGACGAGCTGTGCAAGAGCGAGCCGAAGCCCGGCATCCAGCTCGTGAACAAGCTGCAGGCCTTGACGGGGCTCATCGAGGTGAGCATCCAGTCGGTGCGCCAGATCTCGAGCGACCTGCGCCCGGCCGTGCTCGATCACCTCGGGTTGCGCGAGGCGATTGAGTGGGAGGCCACGAAGTTCCAGGCGCGCACGGGCATCCGCTGCCGGGTCGCGTGGGGCCTGAAGCACGAACCGGCCGATCGCACGCGTCAGCTCGCCATGTTCCGGATTCTGCAGGAGGCCCTGACCAACGTGGCTCGTCATGCGCACGCCGGCGCCGTGCAGATCGCGGTTCGCGAGCGCGGCAGAACGCTGACGTTGACGATTCGCGACAATGGTCGCGGCATCACGAGCGCCGAGCGCTCGAGCGTCGAGTCGATTGGATTGCTGGGCATGACGGAACGCGCACGGCTGCTCGGCGGCCGGCTGTCGATCGCGGGCGCACCCGGGCGTGGCACCACCATTACGGCGAACGTTCCCAGGACACAGGAAACCGACGAAACGACGCAGCAAAACATGACTCGTATTCTTCTCGTCGACGATCACCCCATCGTGCGCCAGGGCATCAAGCAGGTGCTCTCGGGCGCATTTCATCCAGCGCTCGTGGGCGAGGCGGCCAACGCCGAAGAGGGATTGAGCGAGGTCCGCAATACCGCGTGGGATGTCCTGGTCCTCGATCTCACGCTGCCCGGCATCAGCGGCCTCGACCTGCTCAAGGATCTGCGCCGGGAGCGCCCGTCGCTTCCCGTGCTCGTGCTGAGCATGCATCCACCCGATCAGTTCGCGCGCAGGGCTATGAACGCGGGCGCGGCCGGCTATCTGACCAAGGACAGCGCCCCGACGGAGCTGGTGAAAGCCGTCAGCGAAGTGATCGCGGGCCGCCGTTACCTCAATCCCCTGGTGATCGAGGAGCTGGTCACCCACGCGCAGCCAGACTCGGAGCGCCGTCCGCACGAAGCGTTGTCCGATCGCGAGTACCAGGTCCTGCGCATGATCGCGTCGGGACTGACGGTGTCGCAGGTCGCGACGAGGCTCTCGTTGAGCGTCAAGACCATCAGCACCTATCGCGCGCGCGTGCTGGAAAAGATGAACATGCGCACGACGGCCGAGCTGATGCACTACGGTATTCAGCAGGGGTTGGTGGACTAGAACTAGGGGTTGCAGGTTCCGGTTCCTGTTCCGGTTCCGGTTCTGGTTCCAGCGTTCTGTTCTAGTTCCAGGATTCTGTTCGGGTTCCAGGATTCTGTTCGCGCGCAGGTGTGAACATGGAACTCGGAACCGAATAGGAACCTGGAACCGAACAGGAACCGGAACTGGAACAGGAACCGGAACCCCTCAGCGTCAGAACCCCAGTTTGAGCGCGAGCTGCACCTGCCTTGGCGGGGCCGCCTGCGTGAACTGACCGAAGGTCGGCATCGGTGCCGACGGGTACGACCCGGTGCCGAACACGTTGTTCACCGCGATGAAGTTCGAGCGGTTGAATAGATTGAACACTTCGAAAATCCCATCGAGTGTGATGCCACCCACCGGAAAGCGCCGCGACACCCTGAGATCGACGGTCGCCTGCATCGGCAGCACGCCAGCGTTCCGGTAGATGGATGTGCCGATATCGCTCAGCGTGGCCCTGGCGCGATCGGTCGCGCCGCCATCGCCGTCACCATTGAGATCGACGCCCGCCAGAACGTTGTAAGGCCGCCCCGATCCCATCGCGACGATGGCCGAGAGTTCCACTTCATGCGGCAGCATGTAGATGCCGCTGGCCACGAACCGGTGGCGCTGATCCTGCACCGACGGCCCTTTTTCCGAATCGGGATCGAAACCGACCGGCAGCCCGTCGGGATCGCCGGGATCCCTCCCGCGTCCGCTGTCCTGCGCGATGAACTCGCTCTGGAAATCCGTCCCGTTGTCGTCGGCCTTTGAAAGCGTGTAGCTCATCATGAGCTGATGCCGATCGGTGAATCGCCGCGTGGCGGCAAAGGTGACGCCGCGGTACCACGTCTCGCCAAACGATGTGTATTGCAGCACCGATGCCGATGAGCCCGGAACGCCGTTCACATCCGAGGGACGCCGGTTCGTGCCCAGCGACGGCACGAGCGGGTTGTAGTCGAGCGTCGACAGTTGTTTGAAGCCGCGCACGTAGATGACGTCGGTGGAGAGCGCGATCTGTCCCGGCAGTTCGTGTTCGAAGCCCGCCGCGAGATGGTGCGCGTACGGCGTTTCGAGGCCGGGGTCGATCGAAATGACGAGGCTCGGATACGCGGTTGCCGGCTCCGGCAGCTTCCGGCCCGGCGCGTTCCACGCCCCGATCGTCGTGGGAAGCCCGCCCACCAGCGTCCGCACGCGATCGCGACCGTTGATCCCCTTGGTGATCCCGGCGATGCCCGTCACCAGATTGTCGAAATAGATGCCGTAGGCCGCATGGACCGTCGTCGTCCGCTCGCCCGTCGGATCCCAGACGATCCCCAGACGCGGCGCGATGTTGTTCCCATCCTTCGGGAACGTGTACGCCCCGTTGTATCCGGTGACCAGGTAACTGATTTCTGGAAACCCCTGAACCTGATAGCGCACGCCGAGCTTGGCGGTCAGCCTCGGCGTGATGCGCCAGTCGTCCTGCACGAAGAGCGAAAGATCGTTGTAGGTGTAGGGCGCTTCCGAATTGCCATAACCCTGGACGTACCGACCTGGAATACCAAGCTGCACGGCAACGATGGCCGGTACTTCGACTGGAGGGAGCCCGAGAAGCGGCGCCTGGGCGGCCGGGATGCTGCCGAAGATGTACCGCCCGCCGAAGTGCAGCGGAAGGCTCTGCTCGGTGGCGTCGATGTAGTTGAAATCGAAACCGGTCTTGAACTGGTGCGGACCGGTGAAATAGCTCAGCGTGTCGAGAACCTGGTAGCGGACGTTCCTGCGCGGCTGTGGCGTGAACCGCTGTCGCCCCACGCTCGCCACACCGAGCACTTCGAGCGTCGGCCCACCCTGGCTTTCGAGCGTGCATGCCCCGCCGCATCGTGGATCGAGCGAGTCCACGGTCTGATCGCGCCCGGCGATCTGAAAACGGCTCTCGTTCACGATCCGCGCCGAGCGCACCCAGAGGTGCGACGCCGCGAACATGAGGTCGCTGCTGTTGAGCACGGCGCCGCGGCTGCGCGCCACGTTGCCGCCGAAGGGCTCGATGTTCTCGTTGAAGTCGTCCGCCCAGTTGACCCGCGCGACCAGCGAGTGGTTCGGTTTCAGTTGATGATCGATCTTGCCGAGGATCTGGCTCGAGCGGATGTCGTACGGCACGTGGCCCGTCTCGACGGCGAAGCCGGCCCGCCGGAGGATCGCGGCCGGTGTCCCGAAGTTCTGCCCGAGAAACGCCACGTTGTTCGTGTCGTCGATGGTCACGAAATTGTTCGCGCCGATGTCGAGCCGCTCGAACGACGCGAAGAAGAACGTCCGGTCGCGTTTGATGGGGCCGCCGGCTGTCGCGCCGTATTGCTTCTGCGAGTAGGGCGCCTTCTCGCGATCGATCGGTTGACCGGCCGGATCGAACCGCTCGAAGTGCTCCTTCGAGTTCAGCGCATCATCTCTGAAGTAGAAGAACACGTTGCCGTCGAACGCATTCGTGCCGCTCCTGGTCACGATGTTCACGACGCCGCCCGAGGCTTTGCCGAACTCGGCCGAAAACGAGTTGGTCAGCACCTGGAACTCCCGGACCGCTTCCTGGCTGAACGTCGCACGCACGGCGCCGATAATCGAGTCGTTGTTGTCGAGCCCGTCCACGGTGATGTTGTTCGAGCGCGCGCGCTGGCCGGCAAACGAGAGGCCCGAGGTGCCCGATGCGCCCTGCTGCGGCGTTCGATCGGAAGCCACTCCCGGCGTCAGCAGCGAGAAGCCGATGAAATTGCGGCCGTTGATCGGAAGCCGGTCGATCTGATCCTGAGCGATGACGCTCGAGACCGCCGTTCGCTGCGTATCGATGACGGGCGCGTCCACTGAGACGTCCACCGTTTCCTGGCCGCCCGCGACGTTCAACGTCAGGCGTACGTCGATCAGGCTCCCCAGCGCGAGCACGACGCGCTCGAGGGTTCGCGGCGAAAACCCCTGCAACTCGGCCCGAACGTCGTACCTGCCGGGCGGCAGCGCCGGAATCATGAACTGGCCGCGCTCGTCGGTGATGGCGCTTCGAACGTGGTTGGTGTCGACGTTCTGCGCCGTGACCGTGGCTCCGGGCAGCACCGCGGACGACTGATCGACGACCGTCCCTGACAAATCTGCCGTCGTCGCGCGCGTCTGCCCCGCCGCGGCCGAGGTGACGGCCAGACAACACGCAGCCAGCATGGACGTCAGCGGCCGTGTCATCGGGGCCTCCAGGTTGAAGAGGGGAAGTGACGAGAGTGTAACATGGCGAATGATGCCGTCCGCTTCACTGAAAATTCGATCGGCTGCCGTACTCGGCGCCGGCACCATGGGCGCACAAATCGCCGCGCACCTCGCCAATGCCGGATACGAGGTGACGCTGCTCGATGTGTCGGCCGATGCCGCCCGCAAGGGTCTCGAGCGCGCACGAACGCTCAAGCCGGATCCGTTCTACACGCCCGAGGTCTTCGAACGCATCCGCACAGGCGGCTTCGACGCCGACCTTCACCTGATCGCGCAGGCCGACTGGACGATCGAGGCCATCATCGAGCAGGCGGCCGCGAAGCAGTCGCTGCTGGAGCGGGTGGACGCCGCGCGCAGGCCTGGCTCGATCGTCAGCTCGAACACGTCGGGGCTTTCCATCACCGGATTGGCCCGAGGCCGCAGCGACGATTTCCGGCGGCACTGGGTCGGCACACATTTCTTCAACCCGCCTCGCTATCTGACGCTCGTCGAGCTCATTCCGACGGCTGACACCGATCCCAATGTGCTCGCGATCCTCCGCGAGTTTGTCGATCGCCGCCTGGGCAAGAACGTCGTTGTTGCAAAAGACACACCGGGCTTCATCGCGAACCACGTGGCAATGCACGGTCTCGTCAGAATTTTCGACGCGCTGGCCGCCGGCACCTACACGGTGGAGGAAATCGACGCGATGACCGGGGCGGCAATCGGCAGGCCCAAGAGCGCGACCTTCAGGACCGTGGACATCGCCGGCCTCGACATCCTCGTGCACGTCGCGAACGATCTCGTCGCACGCCTGCCTCAGGGCCGCGGTGCCGAGTTCCAGTTCCCACCGTTCGTGCAGGAGATGCTCGCCCGCGGGTGGATTGGCGAGAAAGCGGGGCGCGGCTTCTACCTGCGAAAGAAGAATGAGGCCGGCGACACTGACATCTGGGCGCTCGATCCAAAAACGATGGAGTACAGGCCACGACAGCCTGTCAGGCTACCGTCACTCGACGCGGCCGCCTCTCTTCCGCTCGCCGAGCGTATGCGGAAGCTGTCCTCGGGAACCGACCGCGTCGCGGCATTTCTCCAGGCCACGCTTCCCGCGTCCCTCCAGTACACGGCGGAGGTGGCGCCTGAGATCGCTTCGTCGATCGACGACATCGATCGCGCCATGCGCTGGGGATACGGCTGGCCACTGGGTCCCTTCGAGCTGGCCGACGCGATCGGGCTGAACACACCGCCGTTTCGAACATCGCCGCTCCCGCCGGCCGGACCGGAGGTGGAGATCCTGCGGAGCGCGCGCGATCGTCAGAAAGTCGTGGCCTCGAATGCCGGCGCCAGCCTCATCGATCTGGACGATGGGGTGCTGGCCGTGTCCCTGCACTCGAAGATGAATGCCATCGGCGGCGATGCGCTCGACATGCTCCAGCGCGGCGTCCGCGAGGCCTCGCAGAACTTCGCGGCGCTCGTCGTCTCGGCTGAAGGACAGAATTTTTCCGTGGGCGCCAACCTCATGCTCCTGCTCCTCGAGGCGCAGGATCAGAACTGGGACGAAGTGGATGCGATGATTCGCACGTTTCAGAAGGCCACGACCGGCCTTCGCTATTCGGAGGTACCGGTCGTCGTGGCCCCATTCGGCATGACGCTGGGCGGTGGCTGCGAGATCGTGCTGCACGGCGATCGCGTGCAGGCCGCGGCCGAAAGCTACATCGGGCTCGTCGAGGTTGGCGTCGGCCTGATTCCCGCCGGCGGCGGGACCAAGGAGATGCTGCTGCGGCTCGGCCCGCAGAAGGCGTTCGAGACCATCGGCTTCGCGAAAACGTCCACGTCGGGACGCGACGCGTTCGGACTCGGATATCTGAGGAGCGTCGACGGCCTGACGATGAATCGCGACCGGCTCGTGTTCGACGCCAAGCAGGAAGCCCTGAAGCGTGTGAGGGATGGATATCGTCCGCCGCTCCGGCCCGCCGCCATCCCGGTCGGCGGCGAGGCCATTCGAGCGACGCTCGATCTCGGCGTGCACCTCGCATGGCGGGCGGGACGGATCACCGATCACGAGGCGATGATCGGCCGCAAGCTGTCGTGGATTCTTTCGGGTGGTTCCTTGCCTCACGCCGGGAAGGTCAGCGAAGATCAACTGCTGGACCTCGAACGCGAGGTGTTTCTCAGCCTGTGCGGCGAGCCGAAGACGCTCGAACGCATCCAGTACACGTTGAAAACGGGCAAGACACTGAGAAACTGATGGTCGACGTAGGAGCGGGTCGTCCGCTGGTGCTCGTGCCGGGCATTCAAGGGCGGTGGGAATGGATGGCGCCTTCCGTCGAGGCGCTGGCCCACGAGTATCGGGTCATTACGGCGTCGCTTCCCGGGGAACCCGGCGGACTCTCGTTCGGTGCCGAGACAGGCTTCGACGTGTTCGTCGAGTATCTGGACCATCTTCTCGACACGTCCGGCGTTTCCAACGTCATCATGTGCGGTATCTCGTTCGGTGGCCTCATCGCCCTTCGATACGCCGCGAAGCGGAGCGACCGCGTGAGCGGACTGATTCTGGTTTCGACGCCCGGCCCACACTGGAAACTGAGCCCGCATCAACGCCGATACGTCGCCTGGCCGTTGTTGACGAGCCCGCTGTTCGCGGCCGGCGCGGTCCGGCGCGGCTGGCGGGAAGTGCGGGCGCTCCATCCGACGCCGCGCGCGCGTCTGAACGCGTGCGTCAGAGCCGCATGGCACGTGGCCAGAGCGCCGGGCGTGCCCGGACGAATGAGCCTGCGCGCCCGGCTCGCCGAGCGGCAGGACTTCGAAGCCGATTGCACGTGTGTGAAGGCTCCAACGCTGGTCGTGACGGGCGAACGCGATCTCGATCAGGTGGTGCCGTGTGACGAAACCATGAAGTATCTCGACCTGATACCCGGATCGCGCTTCCAGCTGTTCGAGGGAACGGGCCATCTGGGAACGGTGCTCGCGCCCGATCGTTTTGCGAACATTGTTTCGACATTTTCCCGGACGCTATGACCGACGACAAAGACATCCGTCTCACCGACGTGGCGATTCACGGCCCGGCCGGGCCGATGGAGGGCCTGATCAACGCGAAGGCCGGAGACCTGCCGCGCGCGATCGCCGTGCTGGGCCACCCGCTGCCGACCGGTGGCGGCACGATGCACACCAAGGCCGTGTATCACGCGACCAAGGCCCTCGCCCGCATCGGCGTGCCCGTGCTCCGATTCAGTTTCCGCGGCGTGGGACGAAGTGCCGGGGCATTTTCCGGCGGTCCCGGCGAGCAGGAGGATTTCCGGGCGGCACTCGAGTTCATGAGAGCGCGGTATCCTGAGGTGACGCGCGTCTGGACCGGAGGCATGTCGTTCGGCTCGTGGGTCGGGATGACGGTCGGCGCCGCAGATCCCCACGTCACGGCGCTCATCGGCATCGCCTGCCCCGTGAACCGCTACGACTACTCGGCGGTCGTCGAGGCCGGCAAGCCGACATTTCTCATTCACGGCGAGCGCGACGAGGTGATTCCGTTGAAAGAGATCCGAAAGTTTTACGGGCAGTTGTCCGAGCCGAAAGAGCTCGTCGTCATCGACGGGGCCGATCATCTTTTCGACGGCAAAGTCTCTGAAGTCGGCGACGGCATCGAAGACCTGCTGCAGGATTTCGATGGCTGAGGCGCTCATCGTTTCCGCGGTCCGCACGCCCGTCGGCAAAGCCCCGAACGGGTCGCTTCGAACGACGCGTCCCGACGAGCTCGCCGCGCTCGCCATGCGCGAGGCGCTGAAGCGGGCGCCAGGCCTGTCGGCGTCCGACGTCGACGACGTGATTCTCGGCTGCGCGATGCCCGAAGCCGAGCAGGGGCTGAACGTCGCGCGCATCGCCAGCCTTCGCGCCGGGCTGCCCGTCGAAGCCTCGGCGGTGACCATCAACAGGTTCTGCGCCTCGGGGCTGCAAGCCATCGCGTTTGCCGCCGACCGAATCGTCGCCGGTTCGGCCAACGTCATCATCGCCGGGGGAACCGAGAGCATGAGCCTCGTGCCGATGGGCGGCAACAAGGTGGCGCCCAATCCGACACTGGTCGACCAGTATCCAGATGTGTACTTGACCACCGGTCTCGTCGCCGAGAACCACGCCAGAGACCACGGCATATCCCGCGAAGAACAGGACGCGTTTGCGCTCCGCAGTCATCAGCGAGCCCTGGCCGCTCTGGATGCCGGGAAGTTTCGCGACGAGACGGTTGCCGTCGGCTCGTTCTCGGCCGATGAAGGACCGCGGCGCGACACGTCTCTCGACGCGCTGGCCAAGCTGCGACCGGCCTTTCACGTCAACGGCACCGTGACAGCCGGAAACTCGTCGCAGACGAGCGACGGGGCTTCGGCCGTGGTCGTCGCCTCCGGAGAATTCGCGCGAGCGCACAACCTGACGCCGCTGGCGCGGTTCGTGGCGTACGCCACCGCGGGTGTCGCACCCGAGCGATTCGGCACAGGACCGGTACCCGCGATCAAAAAAGTGCTGAAGCGTGCCGGGCTTTCGCTCGACGACATCGATCTCGTCGAGCTGAACGAGGCTTTTGCCGCTCAGGTCCTTGCCTGCCTGCGCGAGCTGCCGATAGACGAGGCGCGTCTCAACGTCAACGGCGGCGCGATCGCGCTCGGCCACCCGCTCGGTTGCACGGGCGCCAAACTCACGACGAGCCTGCTCTACGAGATGCAGCGGCGCAAGGCTCGATACGGTCTGGTCACGATGTGCGTCGGCGGGGGCATGGGCGCCGCGGGCATTCTGGAGCGTGTGGCATGAAGGGCGCCGCGTGGATGCTCGAACCCGGCGATGCGGCATGCATCCTGACGCCGGAGCGGTTGACCGACGAGCTTCGGCTGATCGCACAAACGGCGCGCGAGTTCGTCGAAAAGGAAGTCGTGCCGGGCATCGAGCGCCTCGAGAAGAAGGACTGGGCGTTCGCGCGGCAGCTGCTGCAGCGTGCCGGCGCGCTGGGGCTGATTGGCGTCGACGCGCCGGAGGAATATGGCGGTGTGGGGCTCGACAAGACTGCCGCGCTTGTCGTCAGCAGCCACACCTCGGGGAGCGCCTCGTTCAGCTCGACGTTTGGCGCGCAGAGCAATCTAGCGCTCAGCGCCATTCTCTATTTCGGCACCGACGAGCAGAAAGCGCGCTACCTGCCGAAACTGATCTCGGCCGAGCTGGTCGGCGCGTATGCCCTCAGCGAGTCCGGCTCCGGGTCCGATGCGTTGAGCGCGTCGTGCCGGGCGGTCCGCACCTCCGCCGGCGGCTTCGCGCTGACCGGCGAAAAGATGTGGATTACCAACGGCGGCTTCGCCGACGTCTTCATCGTCTTTGCCAAAGTCGACGGGGAGCATTTCACCGCGTTCATCGTCGAGCGCGGGTTCGCGGGCGTCAGCACCGGGAACGAAGAGCACAAAATGGGGCTGCACGGGTCGTCGACGACGCCGCTGATTCTGCAGGACGCGCAGGTGCCCGCGTCGAACCTGCTGGGCGAGGTCGGTAAAGGCCACAAGGTGGCGTTCAACGTGCTGAACTTCGGCCGCTTCAAGCTCGGCGCGATGTGCGTGGGCGGCGCTTACGGCGCCATCCGCGACAGCGCGCGATACGCGGCCTCGCGACGGCAGTTCGGAAAACCCATCGCCGAATTCGGCGCCATCAAGCACAAGCTCGCCGAGATGAGCGTGCAGACCTACGCCGTCGAGAGCCTGCTGTACCGCACGGCCGGCCTCATCGACGCGTCAATCGCGCGGAACACCACACCTGGCGCGGTGCTCTCGGCACTGGAGGAATTTGCCGTCGAAGCCTCGATTGCCAAGGTGGCCGGCAGCGAGATGCTGCAGTTCGTGCTCGACGAGAACGTGCAGATTCACGGCGGAAACGGGTTTGTCAGCGACTACCCGGCCGAGCGGCATTACCGCGACGCGCGCGTCAACCGGATTTTCGAGGGCACCAACGAGATCAATCGCCTGCTCATTCCCGGCATGCTCGTTCGACGTGGCCTGAAGGGGGACCTCCCGCTCATCGCGGCTGCCCGCAAGCTCCAGGACGAAATTCTCGCGGGCCCGGGCGCGTCCGAGTCTCGAGGCGAGGACCCGCTCGACGAGCAGCACGCGGCCGTGCGCGCGTTCAGAAAAGTCGCCCTGATGTCGCTCGGCCTCGCCATGCAGCGCTACGGCGAAGACCTGGCCAACGAGCAGGAGGTTCTGCTCGCCATTGCCGATATCGTCATCGCGCTGGCGTGCGCGGAAAGTGCCCTGCTGAGAGCTTCGACGGTCCGCGGGGAGATGGCGGCCTACCACGTCGACGCGGCGTCGATCTTCATCAACGACGCGGCATTCCGGATCGACGCGTCCGCCAGGCAGGTACTGGCCGCCATGGCCGAAGGCGACACGCTCCGCACCCATCTCGCCGCGTTGAGACGGTTGCTCAAGGTCACGCCGATTGATACCGTTAAGAGACGGCGGCGGATTGCCGACGAGACCGTCCGCCGGGGAAGCTACATCTTTCAATGAAGTACCTACAAACGGCCCTGATCGTCCTGCTCGCGGCTGCCGGAGCAAGCGGCTGCAATGCGGGCAATCCACCTCCGGAAGAAACCGGTGGCGATTACGTCAGTCAGATTCAAGTCGAGCGCGCGGCAAAAGATCAGGCGTTCAGGGACCAGCCAAACGAGCCGGTGCCTGCGGACAAGGTCGGGCCAGTTCCTGCCGCTGAAGTACTTCCCGCCGGATCCGGAGTACGCCGTGCCTGCCTCACTGAATCCGTCAACCGAGCGCACTCCCGTCGAGATGGTGACCTCGGCTGGCAAGATTCGAAAGCATGAGCGCGTCGGGGTGCTCGAGTTCACGCTGAAAGGCCAGCCGATGACGCTTGGCGCCTATGTCGAAGAAGGCGCCAGCCTGAAGCGCCTGTTCGTGCCGTTCAAGGACATGACGAGCGGGACCGAAACCTATGCGGCAGGCCGGTATCTCGAACTCGATGCGACGGCGAGCGGCGTGTATACGATCGATTTCAACAAGGCGTTCAACCCGTACTGTTACTACAACGCGTCGTACGACTGCCCGTATCCTCCCCGTGAAAGCGTGCTGTCCCTGCCGATTCGCGCCGGCGAGCGTCTGCCTTGAGCCTCCAGCGGCTTCAAGCCGTGTTCTTCGACTTCGACGGCGTCATCGCCGACAGCGAGCCTCTGCATCTTCGCGCGTACCAGACGGTCCTGTCGGCCGACGGTATCGATCTGCGGAAAGACGACTACTACGCCCGATATCTCGGTTATGACGATGTCGGGTTGTTTCAGGCGCTGGCGAAGGATCAGGGCCTCGCGTTGACCGCCGAGACCATCGATCGTTGGGTGGAGGCGAAGTCGCATGTCGTCGACGAGATGTTGTCGAGCGCGGCGATTCTGTTCCCGGGTGCGGCCGACTGCGTGAAGATGTTCGCCGGGCACGTTCCGCTCGCCGTGGCCTCCGGGGCCCTCGAACCGGAGATCGAGAAGGTGCTCAACGGCGCCGGGCTCCGGCAGTACTTTGCGGCCATCGCCTCCGCGTCCGACGGCGTCCGGGGCAAGCCCGCGCCCGACCTGTATCTGCTCGCCATGGCCAAGATTCGCAATCGTGTGGCGGTCGATCCGGCCTCGTGCATTGCCATCGAGGACTCGCACTGGGGCCTCGCGGCCGCACGCGAGGCAGGATTGCGCTGTATTGCCGTCACTCACACATATCCGGCGGCCGAACTGGCGTGGCCGATCTCGTGGTCGATCGGCTCGGCGATCTGACGCTGTCGAGAATCGAGGAACTGTTGCGCGATAATGGAGTCGCGCGATGAAAGATACGTTCATCAACGAATTCTCGAAGATGGCGGCGAGCGCCGACCGCGACCTGGCGACGCCCGCGTTGATGATCGCGAAGCTCGAGTGCCCGTCGCTCGATCCGGGACCGTCGCTGGAGCGGCTCGACGCCATGGGCGCGGCCGCGCACGAACGGCTCGTGGCCAGCGGCTGTCTCGTGGACTCGCGCCACTCCGAGACGGCGGTGGACATCCTGAATGCGTATCTGTTCGACGAGGAAGGGTTCACGGGGAACCGCGACCGCTACGACGATCCCAGCAACAGCTTCCTGAACGAAGTCCTCGAGCGCCGCACGGGCATTCCGATTACGCTCGCGCTCGTCTACATGGAGGTCGCCCGGCGCGCCGGCATTCTCATCGACGGCGTGAACTTTCCGGGACACTTCCTCATGCGTTTCACGCCGCTCATTCTCGATCCGTTTCATCGCGGCGCGCGGCTGTCGGAAAATGACTGCCGCCGTCTGTTACAGCGGCATATCGGCGAGGAGGCGGCGTTCGATCCGGCTCTGCTCGCGCCGGCGACGAAACCGCAGATGCTGACGCGCATGCTGCTGAACCTGAAGCGCATCTACGTCCGGCTGCACTCGTTCCCGCAGGCCCGCAACGTCACGGAGCTGCTGCTTGCGGTCGATCCGCCGGCGCTGGCCGAGCTGCGAGACCGGGGATTGCTGGCCTATCACATGAACGACTTCTCCGCCGCGCTGCGCGACCTGCAGCAGTACCTTCACTTCAGCGCCGGATCGGAGGTCGACGAAGAAGGCCGCAGCGATCACGAGCAGCTGTGGGAGCACGTCAAGACGCTCCGCCGTCGCGTCGCCTCGCTGAACTGAATCTTCGCTGAACCGACAGGTGCCCCTCGACTGTCGCCTTGCGACTGTCGACCGGCGACCGGCGACTATTTCAGGTAGTACTCGCTGACGTCCGACACCGGCCAGTAGCCGATCCGCTTGAAGAGACTGGGCGAGGCCGGACTCGTCACGTCCGTATAGAGCCAGCAGAACGCATTACCCTGCTCGAGCTGCTGCATGGTGAGGGCTTTGACGCAGGCCGTGCCGTATCCTCTGCCGCGCAGCTCCCGTGGCGTGTAGACGAAGTTGATGCGAACGCCGTTGGGCGTCTTGCCCGCCCAGGCCGCCATCGACACGGGGCCCGCGTCATCCCACACGTACAGCCGTCCCCGCGCAATCGAATCGGCGACAATCCGATCGGCATCGATCGGATCCGGCACCTGCGTTTCCCGCACGAACGCAACGGTCCAGTCCGCCAGCCGGCTGCGATCGTCGGCGGTCGCCTGTCGAAGCTGTCCGGACGCCGGAGGCAGATCGGGCTCGACGATCTTGCGCGTTTCGTGAATGCGAAGGCGCTTGCCGAACGTCGGCGCGATGCCCGACAACCGGCTCCACGACAGCGCGAAGTCGTCTACGGATCTCGATGGACCGCTGACGCCTTCGAGATCGGGCACGGCCTGGAACGCGTCCCGGGCCAGTTCCGCAATCGGATCCCGGTTGGCACGCGTGATGACGAGCTTGTACGGCGCGATGTGGACAGCGCAGGCGTGGACGCCGGCGCTGCTGCCGACCGTGGCCAGATATGGGCGCGCCGCCGCTGCGGGATTGCGCGCGATCCCCTGCGCGATGCTCAGGATGAGATTGTTCTCGGCCTCCGCCATCATCATCAGAGGCTCGGCCACGTGAAGAAACGCCTCTGCGGTCTCGTAGCGCGTGACGTGCAGCGCATGTCGTTGCATGACTCGCTCGTCGATTTCGTTCATCAGGCAATCCGTATGATAGCCAATTAATCCTGCAGACACCTGCGTACTTGTACTGATGGCGCACACGCGCGAAGTCATGCGAGCACGATGGCCGGGAGCGGCTGCTCGGTGACGCGGCCGGCGTCGACGGCAACGTGATAGGCCGTGGCTCCGGCTTTCTTCGAGACGACCCGCAGGAGGTGTCCGTTCCTGAAGTGCGCGGCCACGCGATCGTCGATCGCATAGCCCGGGCGGATCTGCGCCTGTTCCATCAGCGCGTGGTACGCGGGCCGGCGCTCGACTTCGCCGTCGTAGTGCGGACAACAGCTTCCCGGAAGAAACCCGAGACAGTCGAGCGGGCGCAGACGATCGGCCCACGAATCGGTGACGCCCTGTTCGAACCAGCAGATCGCGCCCGCGCTCTGGCCGCCCAGGACGATGCCCGCGTCGTAGGCTTCCCTGAGAATGTCGGTCAGCCCCCAGTCGCGCCAGACCGCCAGCATGCTCTTGGTGTTGCCGCCTCCGACGTAGATGACATCCTGATCGAGGATGAGGCTGCGCAAGTCCGGCGTACGGTGGAAAAAGGGCAGGTCCCGGGTGGTGGCGCCGAGCGATCCGAACGCCGCATGGAATTTCTCGACATAGGCGGCATCGTCGCCACGGGCCGTTGCGATCATCAGCACGTTCGGCCGTTCTTTCGACGACTGGTCGAGAAGGTACTTCTCGAGAGCGAGGTTCTGCGGATCGCCGACGAAGCCACCTCCGCCGATCGCAATGACGTTCAGACATCGTCCAGGTTGAACTCCTCGAGCGAGCGCAGGCGATGATCGGCGAGCGAGAGCGCCAGATCCTTCGTCAGCTCGTTGGGAACGGCGACGCAGTAGATCCCGGCTCTTTTCGCCGCGAGAATCCCGTTCGGCGAATCCTCGAAGGCAATCGTCTCATCGGCCGTCACGTCGAGCCGCTCGAGCGCGAGCTGGTACAGCGCGGGATCGGGTTTGACGGCCGCGACGTGGTCTCGCGTGCAGATCGCGTCGAACTGGTCGAGCAGCGCGAATTTCTTCAGATTGTGCGTCACCCATGTCTGGGTCGAGCTCGACGCGATGGCGAGCTTCAACCCCCGCGCCTTCGCGCCAGTCACACACGCGGCCACGCCTGGCAGCAGCGGCTGCGCGCGCATCAACTCGAGCCACCGCCTGTTGCACGCCTCTTCCAGTTCAGCTCGACTGAACGATTGTCCCGACTGCTCCTCGAGATATCCCTGCAGATCGAACCCGTCGAGCGTACCGATGCAGGCCGCATATTTTTCGAATGGCAGCGAGCAGCCGTGCGAGGCATACAGCTCCGACCACGCCTGGAAGCCGGGGCTCTCGCTGTCGACGATGAGTCCATCGAAATCGAAGATGAGGGCTTTGACCGTTCGTCTAGTTGAACCCAAGCGTTTTCTTGACCTCTACGTTCGCCACCGGCCTCACGCCCTTGCGATCGAGCCGCCATTTGTCCATGTATTGCGCAGGCTTCACGACAGCGGTGCCCGACGCCTTGAGGAAGCCCTCGAGGCCCGCATCCGCATACGGCTTCGGCACGCCCGCTTCGAACGCCCCGAACAGGCCGTCCCAATGGACCGGGATGAACGCCCTGGGCTTCAGGACAGGCACGACCAGCTTCGCCACGGCCACCGCGCTCGAGCCAATCCAGAGATCGACGGACTCCAGCTTCGCCTCGCGCATCGCGAGCTTGAGATTCTCAATCGGCGCACCGTAGTCGGTGCCGTCGATCACAATCGGCACGTGCAGATCGACCGGGCTCGCCGAGTTGTTGAAAAACCAGCTGAA
The DNA here is from genome assembly GCA_963821395.1 of Vicinamibacterales bacterium. Classification (GTDB taxonomy): domain Bacteria; phylum Acidobacteriota; class Vicinamibacteria; order Vicinamibacterales; family JAMQPK01; genus JAMQPK01. The sequence goes on from CAWGDY010000030.1 coordinate 172,620, forward strand.
CCGCCCGTCCGGTCCGTCCACGGTAAACAGGAACGCACGATTCCCTCCGCCGTTGGGAAAGTCCTCGGCCACACCAGCCCGCAGCCCGCCGGATTTCGGATCGGGTACGGGAACGGCGCTCAGCTCGACAGGATTGTGCTGCTCCGGGTTCACCGCGGGATCGCCGCTGTGGTTCCATCGGATCACTCGCATGGTCACGCCGTCGGCGAGCGGAATGACTTCGCGGCCGTTGACCGCACGGCAGCGCTCGGCGGGCACGCCCTCGGCCTGCGCCTGAAAGCACGTCGTCTTCGATCCGATGATGCGGGCGCCCGTGAGCTTCGACCACGTCGCCGTGTCGAATGAGTGATCCCAATGGCTGTGGCCCGTCAGGAGGAGATTCACACGCGATGGTTTACCGAGCGCGTTCATCACGCGCGTGACGGCGGCGACATCGGGCGTGAATGGCCTCCTGGTCTCGGCGTACCCGCCTCCACCACCAAAGAAGTCGCCTTGAGGGAGGCGCGTGATGTAGCCGTCCGTCACGATGTGGAGCGGTCCGAGCTCGTAGTACATGTTCGACACCGACATCCACGTAATGTCGACGAATGCCGGGCCCGCCGCCGGCAGGCCAGACGCCGCGGCGAAGATGATCGCGGTTGCGACCGCCAGGTTGCCGGAAGTCACCTTCATGCCGCCACTCCACTCGGAAACGGACACTCCGACCGCAACGGGCACACGTGACACAACGGATCCGACTCGAGACAGGTCGATCGGCCGTGATGCGAAAGGTAAAGCGTCGCCCGCTGCATGGCCGTCAACACATCGCCCAGCTCGCGCGAGACCGCTTCGCTTGCGGTTTGAAGCCGCGCGAGCACCCGCTGCAGATGGGGATCGTCGGGCAACAGTGGATGATGGCCCGCAAACAGCAACAGCCGCTGACCGGAAATCGACGTCAGATACGGCAGCAGGGCGAGCGCGTCTCTGGCCGCCGTGGCGTCACCGCGCAGTTGATCGGCCAGATCGCGATGTCGCTTGAACACGTCGACGCCCGCCACGAGCGCGCGCAACCGCTCTTCGCGGTACGGTCCCGACAGCGCCACCGCGCTTTCGAGCTTCGCGCGGGGAGCCCGTCCCATCGAGTCCGGCGTGAGTGCGGGAATGCGCCGCAGCGCGCTCATCGCCGCATCGCGGCGCGCCGCGGTGGTGTGCACGCCGAGCACTTCCCACACGTACAGGGCAAAGGGCTCGCTGGGCGGCTGCGGCAGCGGCCCGTAAAATCGTTCGAGGCGGTCCATGACCTTAATCATGCAGACGCGTCATGGCAGATGGATGATGGCAGATGGCAAGCTCATGCACGAAGCTTGGCGATCTCCTCATACAGATGTGCCGATGCAATGACGCCGCCGTGGAAGTTGCCGAGGTCGAGCCGCTCGTTGGGCGCGTGGGCGTTTTCGTCCGGCAGGCCGACGCCGAAGAGCACGCTCGGAATGCCGAGCTCTTCCTGGAACGTCGCGACGACCGGTATCGATCCGCCCTCGCGCGTGAAGACCGGCGCTTTGCCGAAGCCCTTCTCGATGGCGCGTCCCGCCGCACGGATGTACGGACTGTCGAACTCGGCCATCCACGGCTTGCCGCCGTGCAGCCTCGTGAGCTTCAGCTCGACGCTCGCGGGCGCAACCTTCGTGACGTACTCCTCGAACTGTTTCGCAATCGTGTCGGGATCCTGGTTGGGCACGAGGCGCATGCTGACTTTCGCCATCGCGACCGCGGGCAGCACGGTCTTGGGCCCCTCGCCGGTGAAGCCCGACAGCAGCCCGTTGACCTCGAATGTCGGCCGTCCCCACACCCGCTCGAGCACGCTGTAGCCCGATTCACCGGCGAGCTTCGGCGCGCCCCACTCTTTCCGGTACTTCTTCTCGTCGAACGGCAGCTTCCTCCATTCGGCACGCTCGGCTTCGGTGAGATCCCTGACGTCATCGTAGAAGCCGGCGATCTTCACACGGCCGCTCTTGTCCTTCATCTGGGCCAGTATCTGAGCCAGGACGAAGGCCGGGTTTGCCATGGCGCCGCCGAAGACACCGGAGTGCAGATCGCTCTTCGTGCCCCGGAGATCGATCTGGTAGTACACGAGCCCGCGGAGGCCGTAGCAGATCGAGGGAATCTCGCGCGCGAACATGGCCGAGTCCGAGATCACCACCACGTCGGCCGCGAGCAACGGCTTGTTCTGGCGCACGAACTCGTCGAGGTGCAGGCTGCCGACCTCCTCCTCGCCTTCGAGAAACACCTTGATGTTCAGCGGCAGCCGCCCGGTCTGCTTCATGTGCGCTTCGATGGCCTTGAAGTGCATGAACACCTGGCCCTTGTCGTCGGCGGCGCCGCGCGCGTAGATCTCGTTCTCGCGCACGGTCGCTTCGAACGGCGGCGATTCCCACAACTCGACCGGATCCACCGGCTGCACGTCGTAATGGCCGTAAAACAGAATCGTGGGTGCTCCGGGGGCGTTGAGCCACTCGCCGTAGACGATAGGGTTTCCCGGTGTGTCGATCAGCCGGACGTTCTCGAGGCCGACACCCTTGAGGTGATCGGCGCTCCACTCCGCGGCACGCCGCACGTCGCCCTGGTGCTGCGGAAGCGCGCTGATGCTCGGAATGGCGAGGTACTGTTTCAGCTCGTCGACGTAGCGGTCGCGCTGTACGTTGATGTAGTCAACGACTTTATCGATGTTCTCCATGGTCCCTCTGGCCTTACGGTTTGTTCGGATGCTCGATGGGCAGATCGACGCGATCGCCCCATTCCTTCCACGATCCGACGTAGTTGCGCACGCGCGGATAGCCGATCAGCCGCAGCGCGAGGTACGAATGCGCGGCACGATAGCCACCCTGGCAATAGGTGACGACCTCTCGATCCGGCGTAATCCCGGCCTGCTCGTACATCGTCTTCAGATCGTTCTGAGATTTGAACGCGCCATCGGGACCGAGATTGTTGGTCCATTCGAGATGGATCGCTCCTGGCACAGCGCCTCCGCGCGCGGCGCGGACGGTCGTGCCGCAGTACTCGCCGTCGCTTCGCGTATCGACGATGACCGCGTCCGGCTTGCCCAGCCGATCGTTCACGTCGCGCCAGCCGGCGAGGATGCCGGCGTCACGCGTACCTTTCCAGTCGGTCGGTTTCGGCCGGGACGCGTGCCGGGTTACGGGCAATTGTCTCTTCACCCACGCGTTGTAGCCGCCGTCGAGCAGACGCGTATTCGGGTGACCGAAGAACTCGAGAAACCAGAACGCGCGCGCCGCTCTGACGCCCGACGAATCGTCGTAGACCACCACGGGCACGTCGTTGGACACACCGCGCGACGCGAGCAGGTGCTCGATGATCCAGAAAAACGCGTTCAACGGAGCGGGATCGGTATCGACGCTGCTGATGCCGAACAGGTCGAGGTGCACGGCGCCGGGCAGGTGGTTCTCGCAATAGTCTTCGACGGGCCGAAGATCAATAAGAAGCGGCAAAGACGACTCGAGCTCACGCGAGAGCTCTTCAGGCGTGACGAGCAGAGACATCGTTCAGAAACTATATCTTAGGCGGGCGGGACAACTGCCGTCCTTCGTAGTCTTCGATGCGGGTGCGCGCCCAGTCGGGCACCGGCACGGGCCTGGCGGCGGCGTAATCGTAGGTGACCATCACCGCGCGTCCCTTCGCAACGGCCGCGCCGGCCTCGTCGAGCATCTCGCAATCCATCGTGAAGCTCGTGCGGCCGATCTTGACCGTGCCCAGCCAGATTTCGACACGCTCGCCCGCCAGCACGGGCCGGATGAAGTCACATTCCGCACGCGCGAGAATCAGGCCGGGTAACCGGCCCTGCGGAGAATCACCGGTCAGCTCGCGCCAGTACGCCCATCGCGCCTCTTCCATGTAGGTGAAGTAGACCGCGTTGTTGACGTGGCCGAACAGATCGCAGTCGCGGAAACGCGCGCGCAGTTGATGGCGAAATCGAAAGGCGGGCATGTCCGAGCGTTCAGCGTAGCCGGACTAGTGTACCCTGACGTCGTGCCTGAATTCACCTCCGACGAACAACGCGCGCTCGCGCCGTATTTCTCCAATCTCGACGGACCCGTCTTCGCGCTCACCAACCTGCCGGAAACCGTGAAGGGCGCGCTCTTCGCGCGCTACTCGCGATCGGCGAAATCGCTGCGGCGGCTGTTCCTCGACGAGTTCCACAAGGACGTGGAGCACGCACAGGTCGGCGAGAGCAAAGTGGGCCTCGAGCGGGCCGAAAAGCTGTACGCGAAGGTCTTCGCCGATTACGGCGACGATTCGGTCGCCCAGCTCGGGGGCGTGCATCTCGCCTGCGAAGGCGTGTCGAACGTGCTCACCAAGATCCTCGAGTGGGGCCGGCTGATGGCCTATCTCGAGCAGTCGACGCGCTATGTGCCCTACACCGATCGACCGGGAGGCCGCTGGAAATACCACGTCCCGACCGAGCTCGCGGGCACGCCGCTGGCGGATCGCTATCACGCCACGCTCGATCGGGCATTCGAGACCTACGCGCGCTGGTTCGAGCCGATGCAGGAGCATTTCCGCGCGCGGTTTCCGAAAGAGGCGTCCGACAGCGACGCGGTGTATCGCGCGGCCATTCGCGCCAAGGCACTCGATACGCTTCGAGGCCTGCTGCCCGCGGCGGTGCAATCGAATCTCGGCCTGTTTGGAACGGGCCAGGCGTACGAGGCGCTCCTGCTCCGCATGCGCGCCAACCCGCTGGCTGAATGCCGCGAATACGCCGACCTCATCCTGACCGAGCTGAGAAAGGTGATGCCCGCATTCCTGACACGCGTCGATCAACCCGAGCGAGGCGGCCGCTGGACGGCCTATCTCGCCGCGACGCGCACCGCGATCGAGAGCGTCGGGGCCGATCTTCTGTCGGATGTCGACCGCGAGCTCCGTCCCGAAGTGACCCTCACCGATTTCGATCCCGACGGCGAAATCAAGGTGGTCGCCGCGGCGCTGTACGCCGTGTCGGATCTCCCGGACGACCAGTTGTTCGACGTGGCGCGGCGCATGTCGTCCGACGACCGCGCGCGCGTGCTCCAGGCGTACATCGGGCGCCGGGAGAATCGCCGGCACAAGCCGGGACGCGCGTTCGAGCGCACGGCGTATCGCTTCGACATCCTCGCCGATTACGGCGCGTTCCGGGATCTGCAGCGTCACCGCCTGCTGACCCTCGAATGGCAGCCGCTTGGCGCGCTCCATGGCTACGTCGAGCCCGATGCCATCGAAGCCGCCGGCGCCCACGACGAGTGGACCGAGGTGATGAACGCGTCGGCCGAACTGCACGATTCGCTGCACGCCGCCGGTCTGTCTGCGGTCGCGCCGTACGCGGTGTCGATGGCGTACCGCATCCGGTTCTACATGGAGATGAACGCGCGCGAGGCGATGCACCTCATCGAGCTGCGGACGGCGCCGCAGGGACATCCCGCCTACCGGCGCATCTGCCAGGCGATGCACACGCTCATCGCCGACAAGGCGGGCCATCGCCTCATCGCCGACGCCATGACATACGCGGATCACTCAGAGGTGGAGCTGGAACGGCTCAAAGCGGAACGGGCGGCGGAGCGGAAACGTCAGGCGCGATCCTAGATCCTTGTCATGGCAGATGGCAGATCGGCGATGCCATGTGCCAGTCCATTGCCCTTTGGACCAGTACCTCGCGTATTCATCGAGGAACGCCAGCGACGTGAACGTCCGCATGCGATCGAAGAAGAGCACGCCGTCGAGGTGATCGGTCTCGTGCTGAATCACCCGCGCCGGAAAATCGTGCGACGTGATGTCGATCGGGCTTCCCGTCCGATCGAGCGCGCTCACCTTGATCGTGCGCACCCGTGGCACGCGGCCCCTGATGTCGGGGATGCTCAGACAGCCCTCCCAGTCCTCGACAATCTCGTTCCCCACCGGCGTGATGACGGGGTTGATGAACACCATCGGATCGTCGCCGGGTGACAGCGGCTCCTCTTCCTGCGGCGCGATCGCCGCGACGAAGATCCTCAATCCCTCGTGAATCTGCGGCGCCGCCAGGCCGACCCCGTGGTACTCGTGCATGGTGTCGATCATGTCGTCGATGAGCTTCTGGATGGCGGCGTGCTTCAGCTCGACGCGCTCGACTTCTCTCGCGCGGGCCCGCAGGACCGGGTGCCCCATCCGGGCAACCTTGAGAAGTGACATAGCTAGATTGTATTGAAAATTGGCGGATTCGCAGATTCACGGATTGAGTGATTCATGGACGCTGGACGGGCGGACTACAGGCGCGAGCCCGCCTGACCCGATATGACAGGACATGAAGCTGCTCAGAACTGCGCTGGTCATCGCGCTCGCGGCCACCTCGACCGCATGTCTCGGTCTCGACTCGATCAAGAACCTCTTCAGCTCGCCAACGAGCCCCGACTCGAACACGGAGAGGTCCGGTCGTACATCGGGACATGGAACGGATCGGCCGTGGCACCCGCCGCGCAGAGCTGCAGCGGGCTGCAGTGGAAGATTACGTCCCAGTCGGGGAGTCAGGCATCCGGCGACTTCTCCGCGAACTGTGCCGACGGGGTCACGCTGGCCGGCACCATGACGGCCACGCACGGCGACACGACGATCCCCTGGGCAGCCACGGGCACCGCGTCGAAAGGCGGCGCGACGTGCCCGTTCAACCTCACCGGATCCGGCACGTTCCAGGGCACGTCGAACATCGTCGTGACCTACTCCGGCACGTCGTGCAACGGACCGGTCAGCGGGACGGAAACCATCAAGCGTTAACGGGGTTCCTGTTCCGATTCCTGTTCCTGTTCTGGTTCCAGGTTCGCGGTGGCGCCAGAGTCCCCGAGCGCGTTCTTTTCTTAACAAAGAAGATGGCGTACTGAATCCATCGCCCACCACGAACCCTAGAAGAGGAACAGGAACCGGAACCTTCTGGCGCTAGGCTATTGTGACGTCCTTGTTCAGGTAGACGTCCTGAATCGCGTTGAGCAGCCCCACGCCTTCCTTCATGGGCCGCTGGAACGCCTTGCGGCCCGAGATCAGCCCCATGCCGCCCGCACGTTTGTTGATGACGGCGGTCTTCACGGCTTCCTTGAGATCGCTCTCACCCGATGATGCGCCGCCCGAGTTGATCAGGCCGGCGCGGCCCATGTAGCAGTTCGCGAGCTGATAGCGCGTGAGATCGATCGGATGGTCGGACGACAGATCCGAGTACACCTTCTTGTGCGTCTTGCCGAAGCCCTGGATCGCGTTGTAGCCGCCGTTGTTCTCGGGCAGCTTCTGCTTGATGATGTCGGCCTCGATCGTCACACCCAGGTGATTCGCCTGACCGGTGAGGTCGGCGGCAACGTGATAATCCTTTTCCTTCGTCTTGAACGCCGGATTGCGCAGATAGCACCACAGCACCGTCGCCATGCCGAGCTCGTGCGCCTGCTGGAACAGCTCTGAGACCTCGACGATCTGCCGCTTCGATTCCTCGGAGCCGAAGTAGATCGTCGCGCCCACCGCCTGGCATCCCATGTCGAACGCCTGACGCACGCGCGCGAACTTGATCTGATCGTAGTGTTCGGATACGAGATGAACTCGTTGTGGTTCAGCTTCACCATGAACGGAATCTTGTGTGCGTACTTGCGCGCCACCGATCCCAGCACGCCGAGCGTGGAGGCGACCGCGTTGCAGCCGCCCTCGATGGCCAGCTTCACGATGTTCTCGGGATCGAAGTACAGCGTGTTCGGCGCAAACGACGCCCCCGCCGAGTGCTCGATGCCCTGATCGACGGGAAGGATGGACACGTAGCCGGTGCCGGCGAGACGCCCGTGGCTCAACATCGACTGGAGCGCGCCCAGCACGCGCGTCTGGCGATCGGCCAGGCTGTAAATACGATCGACGTAATCGGGTCCGGGCAGATGGAGCGAGTCCCGGGGAATCGTTTTGCACTGGTGCTGCAGCAGCGCCGCAGCCTCGATCGCCGAGGATTTCTTCGATTTTCGAGCCGACTGATTGAACTGCCATAATTCACCCTTCCCTTAGAAGGCGACATTTTATCACTGTGAACCGTCGAACCTGACGAACGCCAGCCGAACCCGACGAACTTCACGAACCCTGGGTCTGGGCGTGCGTCTGTCGCACTGCGGCAGGGTACCTGAAGTCTTCCACCACCGCCGCCTCGACGGCCTGACGGACAAAATCGTCGATCGGCAGCGCGTGTTCGGCGGAATCGATGTCCGCGCGCCTGGCTTTGGTCGCGGGATGCTTCGGCGTGAACAGCTGACAGCAATCCTGATCTTCGATGATCGAGATCGGATAGCTACCGAGACGCTTGGCTTCCACTGTGATCTCGTCCTTGTCCATGCCGACGAGCGGACGCAGGATCGGCAGCGTCGTCACCGCTGCAATCGTCGCCATGTTCTCGAGCGTCTGGGACGCGACCTGCCCGACGACCTCTCCCGTCACCAGCGCCCCGGCGTGCGTGCGTCCGGCGATGGCCTCCGCGATCCGCACCATCAATCGCCGGTAGATGACGACGCGAAGCGGGGGCGGGACGGCGAGCATGACCTGCTGCTGGATCTCGCCGAACGCCACCATGTAGAGCCGCGTGTACTGCTGATACCGCGTCAGCAGCCCCACGAGCTCGCGGACTTTTTCCTGCGACGCGCGCGACAGAATCGGATAGCTGTGAAAGTGGACCGGAATCACCCGGCAGCCGCGCCTCATCAATCGGTACGCCGCGACCGGCGAGTCGATGCCGCCCGACAGCAGCGCGACGACGCGGCCGCTCACGCCCGTCGGCATGCCGCCCGCGCCAGGTTCCTTGCCGAAGTAATAGAACGCCTCGCCGGTGAGCGCTTCGACATGGATCGTCAACTCGGGATGGTCGAGGTTGACCGTCCATCCCTTCGCCTGCTTGATGCGTCCGCCCACCTCGCGCTCGATTTGCGGCGACGTCAGGGGAAAGCGCTTGTCGGCCCGGCGGGCGGACACGCGAAACGTGGCGACCTGCAGATCGCCGAGGTCATCGAGAATCGCCCTCGCGATGCCGTCGATATCGAGCGGCACGAGCGCCGCTTTCGAGAAGTTCGCGATGCCGAAGACGTGGTGCAACCGATCCGCGACCGCCTCCCACGCGTCGGTCGAGCCGAGCATCACCTCGATGCGCCCCATCTTCGAGACGACCCGTGTCACGTCGAGATCGCTCGTCGCGGTCTTGATGTTCCGCACCAGCCGCGCGATGAACCACGGACGGTTTCGTCCTTTGAGCGCGATCTCCTGATAGTGAACGACGACAGATTTCATGACAGGCTGTCGGCCGCAAGACGGCCGCTCGCGGCGGCGCCTTCGATCGTCGCGGGCAGCCCGGTCTCGATCCAGTCTCCCGCCAGGACCAGACGCGGCACCTCGGTGGCGGTCTCCGGCCGCTTCGGCTGACCAGGGGCGAGCGAAAACGTTGCGCGCCGCTCCCGGACGACCGACGCGCGCAACACCTTTGCGGCACGCGAGTCGGGCAGCGCCTCGCGAAGCTCCCGAAGCGCCAGCGCGATCAAGTCTTCGTTCTGAAACGCCATCACCTCGTCGGCGCCGCTCGACACCAGCGTCAGATGCGACGTGTCCGATTCGAACATCTGTTCCTTGTCGAAGACCCACTGCATCACTCGACCGGGCAGGCCGAGAAACGGCGTTTGCAGTACACGCCGGTCGAGCCAGAGGTTGACGCTCGCGATCGGGGACGGCTGGGTCGCGGCCGCGGCCTTCTGAAGTCCTTCCACCGGCGCGGTGTCGCCGGCAAACAGGTCGCTCAGTGCGTACCACGGCACGGCGACGACGATGGCGCCGGCAACCAGGCGCATGCCGCGAGCCTCGACGTAGTCCACGTGCCCGTTCCGCAGATGGATTCGCGCAGGCGCGCCGACGCGCACGTCGCCGCCATGTGATTCGATGAAGCGGCGCGACGGCTCCGCGTAGAGCTCGTCCAGCGGACACACCGGCAATCCGAGCGACGCGTCCCTGGGTCCGTCGCCGAACATCCGCGCGAGCACGGCGGCAAAGGGCGGGGCGGCGGCCGTCCGCACCGACTGGTTCAGCGCGGCGAGCGCCAGCGGTTCCCACAGCATCTCCCGTATGCGGGACGTCTGGCCGTTGTTGATCAGCCACTCCTGCACCGTTTCACCCGGCGACGCGGCAATGCGTGTGGGGGACTGCCCCTGCTTCCTGGCTTTCTGCTCTGCCTGCGCCATGCGAATCGGCCCGATGAGCCGCGAGGCCGCGATCCGATCGCGCCAGCCGAGCGCGGGCCAGTCGAGCAGACCTGACACAAAGTTCATGGGCGGCGGCATCGACGACAAGCGCAGCCGGCTGCGGATGCCCCCGCCGTCGACGAAGTCCACTTCGAGATTCGGCTGCACGCGCACGCGCTCTTCGCTCCCGATCTGGCGGAGAAAGGCGAACGTGTCGTCGTAGCAACCGAGCAGTACGTGCTGGCCGTTATCGACCCGCTCGCCGGTGCGCGGGTCGTCGAAGGCCGTCGCGCGCCCGCCGAGGACCGGCCTGGCCTCGAGCACCGTGACGCGTGCGCCGCGCGCGGCCACGGCGACGGCCGCGCGAAGCCCGGCCACGCCGGCGCCGATGATGAGAACGTCGGGCGATATCATTTCAGCGGTACCATCACTTTCAGCCAGGTGACACCGGCGATCAACGCCTGCCGTGGGCGCGACACCCGCACGTGCTGGCGGAAAACATCATAGCCCGCCCGCTCGATCGCGCGGAGGAGGGCATAGTAAATCGCGCCCATGATACGCGCGGATATCAGCCGGCGCTCGTCATGGCGCGGCAGCGCCGCCTCGGCTTTCTTGTAGAACGTCCGCGCGCGCTCCACCTCATAGGCCAGCAGCTGCCGGACCTTCTCGGTCACCACGCCCGCCCGCAGGTCCGCCTCGGTGCACCCGAAACGCTCGAGATCCTGCGCCGGGATGTAGAGCCGGCCCCGGTCCAGATCGGACGCCACGTCGCGCACGATGTTGGTCAGCTGCAGCGCAATCCCGAGATCGATCGCGTAGTCGCGCGTCTGCAGATCGCGGTATCCGAAGATCTCCACGCAGATCAGGCCCACCGCCGACGCGACGCGCAGACAGTACTGCCGCAGTTCGTCGAAGGTCTGGTAGCGGGTATGGCGGAGATCCATCGCGACGCCGTCGATCAAATCCTCGAACGCCGACCGCGGCAGCGTAAACCGCGAAATGTACGGCAGGAGCTGGCGTCCCTGCGGGGTGGCGGGCTCGCGCCCCTCGTACAACCGCGCGACTTCGTCGCGCCACCCGGTCAGGGCACTCGCGGGATCCCGATCGCCGGGCTCGTCCACCGCATCGTCGACGGCCCGGCAGAAATCCCAGACCGCGACGATGGCGTTGCGCTTGTCAGCGGGAAGCGCCAGGAACGCATAGTAGAAGCTCGTCGCGCGCCCGCTCATGGTTCTGCCGCCGCTCCTCCGCGCCGCCGGCGGCTCCAGGCCAGGGTTCGCCACAGCAATGAGGGCGCGTCGGCCACGCCGAGCGTCGGCCTGGACGTGAACACGTCGTAGTCGCGCTGCTCCAGGCGATCGAGAATCTGCATGCCGCCGAGCCACGTGACGCGGAGCTCGTGCCGGAGCCGGCCATCGACGAGGTCGCAGACCTCGCGCCCGCCCTCGAACAGCTCGCGCGTGCGGGTCGCGACGCCGCGTAACACCCGATGCCAGCCTTCGGTGAGACGCCGATCGTCGAGGTCGCGGAACTGGGCGTTCTCGGCGCGCACATCATCGAGCGGCACGTAGAGACGCCCCTTCTGCCAGTCGCGGTCGAAGTCCTGCCAGAAGTTCGTCAACTGCAGCGCCGTGCAGAGCGCGTCGGACGATCGATCGAGGCGGGCGTCGCGGTGCCCCGCGATGCGCAGCACGAGCCGGCCGACCGGATTCGCCGAGCGCCGGCAGTAGTCGAGCACGCCGCTCCACGTGGCGTATCGATGCGTCGTGATATCCTGACGAAACGCGCTGAGCAGATCGTCGAAGAGCGACACCGGAAGATCGCAGTCACGGATGGTCGTGCCGAGCGCGAGAAACACACGATCCTCTGGATGGTCCCGCCTTACGCACGCGTGCAGCCGATGCTGCCAGTCGTCCAGCAACCGAAGCCGCTCATCGGCCGAATGCTGACCTTCGTCGGCGAAGTCGTCGGCGGTTCGCGCAAACGCATACAGCGCGGCCACGTGCGGACGCATGCGCGCCGGCAGCAGCCACGAGGCCACCGGGAAATTCTCGTAGTGCGCGCGTGCGAGCCGCTCGCACTCGGCGTAGGCCGCCCGCACCGACGCCGCGTCAGGCCCGGTCACGTGATCTCGTATCGGCAAGACGGATATTGTAGCGGACCGGTCGCACCCTCATGCGCGACCTGCTAGCGGCGCTCGTCGCCGCCGCGCTCATCTTCGCCGCCTTGAGCCTGCTGACGACGCTGCATTTCTACCGGAAGCGTCATCAGCGCGCGCGCGAGCGGGAGCTCGGCCGGGGCCGGACGATCATCGTCGAACTGCCGACCGATCCCGAACTGACGCTGTTCACGGAAGATGAGGAGCACTTCTATTACGGCGCCACCGCGATCGACAAGGGCGCGATTGTGGCCGTGCGGGTGCTCATCAACGGATCGCCCATCGCGGCGTTCGTGTCGCCCCGCTGGAGCGGCGCGGCGCGCCAGCCGACCGCCTTCGAGGACCGCCCGGAAGGCATCGCACGCGATCGATGGGACGTCGCCATCGAGACGGCAGGCGGGACGGTGCTCGTGGAATGCGGCGCCGTGCGCGAGCGCGTGTCTCAGGAACTTGCGAGAAAAATCTTCGACGCGGTCAAACTGGACCTCGAAAAGCGGTGCTGACCCCTTACCATTCGACTTCCGGCTGGCCCGCGCGATGATTGACGACGCGCGCCACGACGAACAACAGGTCCGACAGCCGGTTCACGTACGCCAGCAGATGCGGTTCGACGTGCTCGGCGCCGAGCGCCACGATCGACGCGTTCGGCGCGCCGGCAGACGGTCCGCGAGAAATGCAGCAGAGCGCCGGCGCGATTGCCGCCGGGCAGGATGAAACGGCGCAGGGGCGGGAGCTCGCCTTCGAACCGATCGATCCAGTCTTCGAGACGCTGGACGTCCACATCGGTGACGGCCACTTTCGTGACGCGATCGGCGATCTTCTCGGCCGGGTCGGCCAGTCGCGCGCCGATGGCGAACAGGTCCTTCTGAAGCTGTTCGAGCATCGCTGCCACATCGCCCGCCAGCTCGCTTTGCGCGCGCACGGCGCCGAGACAGGCGTTGAGCTCGTCGACATCGCCGTACGCGGCGACGCGGGGATCGGCTTTCGACACGCGCTGACCTCCAAACAACGCCGTCCCGCCGGCATCGCCGGTGCGCGTGTAAATCTTCATGGCCGTCAGTATACGTAATAAGAAGAAGCCGCAGGCGGAGGTTCCGCGCCCTCCGGCCCGTCGCACGTTTCGCCGGAAGCTCCTGGATTGGTACGACCGGAACGGCCGCACGCTCCCCTGGCGCGAAACGTCGGACCCGTACCACATCCTGGTGTCCGAGATCATGCTGCAGCAGACGCAGGTCGATCGCGTGCTGCCCAAGTATCACGAGTGGCTCGACCGTTATCCGTCGCTCGAGGCGCTGGCGGATGCCCCCGAAACGGATGTCACCAACACGTGGTATCCGCTCGGCTACAACATCAGGCCCAAGCGGCTGCAGGCCATCGCCCGCGAGGCGGTCGCACACTACGGCGGCAAGTTGCCGTCTGATGAAGCGACGCTGCTGTCGTTCAAGGGCATCGGCGCGTACACTGCCGGCGCCATTCGCAGCTTCGCGTTCCGCGAGCGCGCCGCGATTCTCGATACCAACGTCGCGCGCGTGCTGTTCCGCGTCTTCATCGGCAAAGGCGTGCCGAAAGCGCACGCGACCAAAAAGACGCTCTGGAGCATTTCCGCGGCGCTGGTGCCGCACCGCCGGGCGTTCGACTTCAACCAGGCGCTCATGGATTTCGGCGCCACGCTCTGTACGGCCAGAAAACCAAAGTGCCTGATCTGCCCCATGACGTCCCAGTGCGAGGCCTATCCGCACAATCCTGAAAACGAAAGACATGCCTGAGCGCATCGTCGTCGTCGCGGCCGTCGTCGAGCGCAACGGACGGTTCCTGGTGACCCGCCGGCTCGACGGCACGCATCTCGCCGGCTGCTGGGAATTTCCCGGCGGCAAGGTGCACGAGGGCGAAACGCACGAAGCGGCGCTGGCGCGCGAAATCTCGGAAGAGCTGAACGCAGGCATTTCGAACCTGCGGAAGATCTTTCATACCGCTCACACGTACCCTGAACGCACGGTCGAGCTGCACTTTTTTCGCGGTGAGCTGACGGGCGATCCGGAACCGATGCTGGGTCAGGCACTCCGGTGGATCGCCCGCGACGAGTTCACGTCGATGGACTTTCCGCCTGCCGATGCGGAGCTAATCGACGGTTTGGTGCACGCGAGCCTGTGAGCCGTTGACCGTCAGCGCGGTACCGGCCGCCGCATAGTCGCGCTGGACGTAGCCCAGCGCCAGCGCCGAACCCAGCTTCGGCGACTCCGTTGCGCTGGTCATCTCGCCGACCTGCCGATCGCCGGCACAGAATGGCGTCGCCCGGTCCGGGCACGCGTCCGGCCGGCAGCACGATCGACACCAGACGACGGGCGACGCGGCCGTGGCCGCGGTGCGTGACCCGCACGATGACTTCCTGGCCGACGTAACACCCCTTGGTAAAACTGATGGCCCGATCCTCGATGCCGGCTTCGAGCGGAATGGTGTCGGTCGTCATGTCGAGACCGAAGCGCGGGCGGCCGGCTTCGATGCGCAACGTCTCGTATGTCCCGGCGCTCGCGGTGACGGCGCCTCCATCCGACAGTTTTTCGCGCAGGACGTGCGCCTCTGCCGAAGGCACATGGATGTCGAATCCCGCCAGCGCGAGGGCGTCGTCACGCACGATCGTCACGTCGCCAGATGTCACGTTGTCGTACTGATTCGCAAGCGTGTCGACAGACAGGCCGGTCGCACGCTGCGTCAGCGCCGGCGCGGATGGTCCGTGCACGCCGATCACTTCGATCGCGCGGCTGACGTCGACGACCTGCACGTCTTCCGAAAAGATCAACGAGTCGAGTCGCCGGGCCAGCCCGTCGGCGACTTCGCGTTCGACGCCCAGCAGGATGCGGCTCCCGGTTTCGATGACGCGCATGTCCGAGATCATGCGGCCCTGCGGCGTGAGGTAGGCGGCATACGTGCCCTTGCCCGGCGTCAACCCCGCGATGTCGTTGGTGAGCAGCGCATGCAGGAACGTCCGGCGATCGGCGCCGGTGAGCGCGATGGTTCCGAGCGCCGACCGATCGATCATCACGGCCGACGTGCGGGCAGCGGTGTACTGGCTGAGAGAAAACATCTGCTATCCTGATTGCGAGTGCCCTTTCCCAAATATCTTACCGTTGTTGCGGCGCTCATCGTCGCAACCGGCATCCGCCCGGACGCTCAAAGCACCTCTGCCAGCACCTTCCGCGTGTTTCTGCGCGGCGCCGACACTGGCGTCGAGGAAGTCACCGTCTTCGAATCGGCCGAAGGCTGGACGCTCCGGGGATCCGGACGGCTGCGCGCGCCGATCAACGTCGCGATCGACTACTGGGAGGCCAGGTACGATCCCGCGTGGAAGCCGATCGAGCTGACGGTCAACATGAGCGCCGCCTCGAAGAAGTGGACGATTCGCACGAACTTCGCCGGCTCGACCGCGTCGAGCGACATCAATCAGGACGGCCAGTCTCAACAGCGGGAGAACACCGTCGCCCCGGACACGATCGTGGTGCCGAGCCTCGTGTTTGGTGCGTACGAGGCGCTGGCCGCCAGGCTGCCGTCGCAGAAGCCCGGCGGGAAGCTCGAAATCTTCATCGCACCGCAGGATACCGTTTCCGTTACGGTAAACACCGTCACCGACGAAACCATTCAGGTTCCCGGCCGGACGATCGCCGCGCGGCGCTGGAAGCTGCTGCTCGGTGAGAGCGGCGCCACGCTCGACATGGACGTCTGGACCGACGGAAACCGGTTCCTTCGGCTCGACCTCCCCTCGCAGATGCTCAGCGTCGTGCGCGACGACATCGCCGGCGTCGCGGCGCGTCTGGTCACGATGGCGCGACCGAACGACGAAGACGTCTCTGTTCCCGCAAACGGGTTCAGCCTCGCCGCGACCGTCTCGAGACCGCTCGACGCGGCTCAGGCGGCGCCCGCGCCGGGAAGAAAGCCGGCGCCGGTGCGTCTGCCGGCAGTCGTCCTGGTGTCGGGGTCGGCTCCAAGCGATCGCGACGAATTCGTTGCCGGGATTCCGTTGTTCGCGCAGTTTGCGAATGCGTTCGCCGACGCGGGGTTCGTCGTCGCACGATACGACGAGCGCGGCACCGGGCAGAGCGGCGGCCGGCAGGAGGCGGCGACGTTGCAGGAGTTTGCCGCCGACGCGCGTGCCGTCTTCACGTATCTGTCGAAGCGCCGCGATGTGGATCCAAAACGCATCGCCCTTGTCGGGTACGGCGAGGGCGGCTGGATTTCGCTGCTCGCCGGCGAACTGGAGCAGAAGATCGCCGCCATGGCACTCGTGGCAACCCCATCGATTGCCGGAACGGAGCTGGTGCTCGAACAGCAGCGGGTGTTCTTCGAACGTGGCGGCGAGGCCAACAGCCCGCCGCTGGAGGCCGCGATCGAGCAGCAGAAAAAGATCATGGACGCCGTGATCACCGGAAAGGGCTGGGAGAACCTCACGGTGGATGTCCGGCGCCGCGTCGACACACCGCTCTACCGCAGTTTTCTGCAGTTCGATCCGTCGAAGACGCTGGCGCGCGTTCGCCAGCCGATCCTGGTCGTGCAGCCGATGCTCGATCGCGAGTTGCCGGTTCATCACGGCGACGAGCTCGCCCAGCTCGCGCGATCGCGCCCACGCGCGGCGGCGACCGATTTCGTCCAGTTGGCGGGTCTCAACCATATCCTCGCGCACGCCGTCACCGGCGACGTCGCCGAATATGGCACACTGGCACAACGCAGCATCAGTCCTGAGGCCACGCGCGAACTCACCGCGTGGCTCATCAAAACGTTGCCGGCGCCCCCGTCAAAATAGATGTGGATTCTGGAAACGAACGATCCCGCCAGCCCGACCGTGAAGTTCCGGCTGCCGGCCGGCTCCATCAAAACGCTCGGCCGCGCGACCGGCGCGGAATTCATCGTCGATTTCGCGCTCGTGTCCCGGCTGCACTGCCAGTTGACTGCCACGGCCGATTCCCTCGAGGTCAAGGATCTCGGCAGCACCAACGGCACGTTCGTCAACGGGAAGCGGGTGAAGACGGCGGCGCTCAAGAGCGGCGACAAACTTTCCGTCGGCCGCTGCGAGCTCGTCGTGTCGTGGGAGGAGTAGGAAGGGGTCGGGAGGGGTTTCTCAGCAAGTTTCCGGCGAAAACCCCTCCCGACCCCTATCGTCCTACCGCAGGAACGGATTGGTGCGGCGCTCGGCGCCGATGGTGGTTTGCGGGCCGTGGCCCGAGTGCACCCTGGCGTCGTCTCCGAATGGAAACAGCACCTGTGTAATCGATCGAAGCAGCGTCGCGTAGTCGCCTCCTGGCAGATCGGTGCGGCCGATCGACCCGGCGAACAACGTATCGCCGACGAAGAGATCCTGCTTCTTCATACCCCGCCGCCCCACGGCGAGGCAGACGCCGCCCGGGCAATGCCCCGGGGTGTGGTGCACGCTGACCTCGTACTCACCGAATGACAGCTGCGTGTCCGGGGCGTAGTAGTGGTCGATCGGGGGCAGCTCGCCGCATTGCACTCCAAAAAACAGCGCCTGCTGAGGTGCGGCGTCGTAGAGAAACTGATCGTCGCGATGCAGGTACACGGGGACGTCCAGCGCCTTCCGCGCCGGCCCCACACCAGTGACGTGATCGATGTGGGCGTGCGTCAGCAGGATGCTCTGCACCGCGAAGGATCGGCTGTCGATGATCTCGAGCAACGCGTGCACTTCGTCGCCGGGGTCGATCACGATCGCTTCCCCGGTCGTCTCGCACGCCACGACATAGCCGTTCTTCTGGAACGGCGGTACCGAGCGCGTTTCGATGACCATGCGTCAGACGGGCCTCGTCAGGAACCAGGCCGCCAGAAGGCCGGCCAGTACGACGAGGACGATGAAGACCGCCTTGCCCTTCCCGCCCTTCGGCCGGAGACGGACCGGCTCTGCCATCCCCGCGGCTTCCGCCGCCTCGGTGCGCGTGTCGACCATCGCCGCGACGCCGCGAAGCTCGGCCGCAATCGCCGCCGCGCTTTGCGCGCGATGCTCGACGGTGGCCGCGAGCATGCGCGCGATGATTTGCTCGAGCTCGGCCGGCACGCCGGGATTCAGGCCGCTCAAGACCAGTCCCCGCGCGCGCTGGCGGCCGGTGAACATCTCGAACATGACGGCGCCCAGCGAGTAGATGTCGCTGCGCGCGTCTGCCGGCTTGCCGGCGAGCTCTTCGGGCGAGACGTAGGGCGCGGCCGTGCTCAGGCGCCCCGCGCCGCCGGCGGTAAACGCCGCGAGGCCGAAGTTCATGAACTTCGCCCGGTCCTTGGGCGTGATCACGATCGTGTCGGGCCTGATGTCTCCGTGAATCAGGCCGGCCCCGTGCGCGTCGGCCAGGGCGTCGGCCAGGTTGATGCTGAACTCCAGCGCTCGTCTGACGTGCAGCGGACGGCCGTTGATGAGCGACGCCAGCGGCTCTCCCTGCACGAACTCGAACACGAGGTAGTAGCAGTTGTCGACCTGTCCGCCCTCGAAGAGCATCGCGATGTTCGGGTGCGAGAGGCGCGTCAGGCGCTGCGCGACGTCCCCCAGCGCATCGAATTTCGCCGCGTTGTTCGTGACAGACGGAGGCATCACCTTGATGGCCACCGTGCGCCCGAGCTTCGTGTCGCGAGCGCGATACACCTCGCCGAGACCGCCAGAACCCAGCGTTTCGAGAATCTTGAAATGTGCGATGGAGTCCGGCATGCGTGCGGCTACTTCTTCGGCGGCTTCGACGGCCTGATTTCGACGCGGCTGGGCAGGCTGCGCTCGTCGTGCGACACGAGATCGACGACCACCTGCGCGACATCCTCGGCGCGCAGCTTCCAGTCGTTCTGCGGATCGGCGTGGCCCATGAAATCCGTGTTCACCGAGCCCGGCTTGACGTAGCTGACGCGTATGCCGTCCTGCCGCACTTCCTGCATGAGCGCCTCGCTGAACGCATCGACCGCCGCTTTCGACGCGCAATAGGACGCGCCTCCGGAAAAGGGGTTGCTGCCTGCCAGACTGCTGATGTTGATGATGTAGCCGCCGCCGCGGCGCCTGAGATGCGGCACGGCCGCCTTACAGCAATTGAAGATGCCGGTCACGTTCGTGTCGAACACGCGGCGCCAGTCGTCGTGTCCCTGCGACTCGACGCTGCCGAACCATCCAACACCGGCGTTGTTCACGAGAATGTCGAGCCCGTCCTGCCGCCGGACGGTCTCGTCGACGAGCGAGGCCACGGCCAGATGGTCGCGCACGTCGACCGCGAACGGCAGCACGCGCGCGCCCTGCGTCGCCACCCTGGCCAGGCCGGCTTCCGCCTTTTCGAGATGGTCCTTGTTGAGGCCGGTAATCGCGACGTGAACGCCGCGTTGCAGAAGCGCGGCCGAAACAGCGAGCCCGATGCCGCGCGAACCACCGGTGACGATCGCGACCTTCCCTTCGAGAGACGCCATGGCCAAACTATATGACAGCCCTAAACGGCTGTGCCACGTTATCGGCGTCAGATCGCTGGTGGCACAGGGCTTCCGCCTTCGCGTGAAGCTACGGCGGACCACCGTAGCCTTGGCGGCGGTGGTCAGCCCTGTCCTGCGAAGTATCCGGGCCGCGCTTTCACAGTGGTGCTGCGATTCCGCACGCGCACGTCGAGGCGATGCCACCCGCCCGCCGCGACACCTTCAGGGGAATAGCTGATCAGATAGCGGTTGCGGAATTCCTCGAGAATTTTTGCAAACACCGCGGACAACCCGCCGGTCGACTCGACCGAAAAGAGCCGCCCGCCCGTCATCTCGGTGAGATCGCGCGGAAAGCTCGCGCGCCGCGCACCCACTTCCACGCCGTACACGACAACGTCGCCGCGCCGCGCGGTCTCGAGCACCGACTCGGCATCGAGCCAGCTCGACGTGTCGACGCCATCACTGAACACGATGAGCAGCGAGCGTCCGACGTCGGATTCGCCGATGAGCATGCCGGTGTGCGCGGCGTCGATGAGCGACGTCAGGCCTTCGCCGCGATTCTGGAACAGCAAGGCCCGCACGCGATCCAGATCCTCGGTGAGCGACTGATTGGCCGACACGATGTGGCTGAACGCCACCAGCGCCGCGCGATCGCCCGGTTTCAGGCCGTCGAGCACCGTGCTGCCCGCGGCCTGCAAATGGCCGAGCCGGAGACCCTGCAGGCTCGCGCTCATGTCGAGGGCCAGCACGACGTTCAGGGGAATCTGCTCGAAGCTGGCGAGATCGACCGTCTGCCGCACGCCGTTGTCCAGCACTTCGAAGTCGCCCGGCACCAGGCCCTGGACTGGCTGCCCGTTTGCGGTGACGAGCACGTCCACGCGGACCGCTTCGATTCGGCTCGAAAAGGTTTGCGCCAGCGGGAGGGCGACCGCCAGCGCGAGCGCGCCGGCCAGCGTCAGAGCAGATCGTAGTAATCCCACCAGGGATCCTCCCGCTGCCGTTCCGCATCGGGCAGCTTCGCGAGAATCTGAAGCTCCCGCTGCGCGGCCGCACGGCTGCCCATGCGCCTGGCGATGTTGCTGAGCGCAAGGCGCGGCGTCTGCGCGTTGGGGTACAGCGCCGCCGCCTGTTCGAGCGACGTGCGAGCGGCTTCGTACTCTCCAAGCGCTTCGTAGGCCCTCGACAGAAAGAGATGGGCGAGATACAGGCGGGCGCCGCTCGCGCCGTCATCCACGACGCGGCGCAGATCGGCAATCGCTTCTTTGTGGTGACCGAGCTCCCCCAGCACACGCCCGTGCCTCAGACGCGCGTCGGCATGGTCGGGATCGTTCACGAGCGCGTCGCGGTAATAACGCTCGGCGCGCGTCAGCTCGGCTTGAGCGGTGCCGATGGTCGAGACTCCTCGATTGTCGTCATCCAGCGACTTGGAGCCGGCCTGGAGGAGCGGCGACGCAAGCCGCTCGTGCAGGACGCCCCTGTAGAACAGCAGGACGGCATCTTTCGGAAACAGCTGCAGCCCGCGGCTGAGGTGAGTCAGCGCCTCGACGAGCGATTGAATCCGCATCAGCTCGGCTGACGATTCCCGATACCAGGCGTGCACGCCTGGATTGGCCGCAGGCACCGGCATGACGCCGTCGAGCAGCAGGCGACCCAGTTGCCAATGGATCGTGAGGAACCTTCTCCCCTCCCACCGGCCGTCCTTGATGACGTAGACGCTCTGCTGGTTTTCCCAGCGCCGGGTCGTGTCGTCGGGAATCAGCCTGGCGATATCGGCGTGGAGGGCCGCGCCGCGCAAGAGGAGTTGATTGGCCTCGTCGAGGTTCTGCTTCGCCAGCACGCGCGCGTGGCGCTTGGCGTCGACGACGACCGTTTCGAGCTCGCTGCCCGACCAGGTGGACACCTCGACGGCGCCCTTGCCGGGGTCGCCCGGCGTGTGCGAGCCGACGATCTCCAGCCATTGCTTGAACCGGTCGGCGCTCGTCGGTCCGCGCGGCTGCGCGGCCGCAGCTTCCCCGAATTGCGGGCAAAGAAGGAAAATTCCCGCAAGGGCCAGCCAGGAAGAAAGGCGGCGGGGCCTCGTCAAACGGCTACAATAGCATCACAGAGGGAGCCCGAAATGTCACGTCACATGGCCGCGCTCGCGGCGCTGCTTGTGGTCCTGTCCGGCTCGGGATTGCTGGCGATCCGTCCCAAAACCGAGGAGACGGCGGCGCCGAAGAAGTCGCCCGACGCGGCCGCGGCCGACGCGATGAACAGCGGCTTGAAGCGTCTCGCCAAGGCGGACGAGCTCGAGACGAAAAACCCCAAGCAGGCACGCAAGGACTACGAGGCGGCCCTCAAGGATTTCCAGACCGCCGTAAAACTGGCGCCGGGCAACTACCGGGCACACAACAATCTCGGCTACTCGTACCGGAAGCTGGGGAACTACGCGCGCGCGCTCGAGAGCTACGAACAGGCGCTGAAGCTGGCGCCGGCGTTTTCCGAGGCGATTGAATACAGAGCCGAGGCGTACCTTGGCCTGAATCGTCTCGACGAGGCGAAGCAGGCGTACATGCAGTTGTTCGTCAGCGACCGTATGACGAGCCACGTGCTGATGAAGGCCATGAAAGCGTGGGTGGCAAAGCGCCGCACGGATCCGGCGGGAGTGGATGCGGCCACGCTGAACGCGTTCGACGCCTGGGTGCAGGAGCGCGACACGCTCGCGGCCTCGGTTCTGAACCTCGGACACAACTCACCCGACTGGAGGTAGCCCGCGTGAAGTACTGGCTGGGCCTGGCGGGCCTCATTTTCGTCGTCGTCCTTGCGTGGCCCGCGGCGGCCCAACCGTCGGCGGCGGCGTTCTTCGCGAGCCGTCTGCCGCAATGGTTTCCCGTCCCGAAAGTTCCTGTCGACAATCCGCTGACAGAGGAGAAGGTCGAGCTCGGCCGGTTTCTCTTCTACGACCCGCAGCTCTCGGGCAACGGCACGTACTCGTGCGCCATCTGCCATCAGCAGGCGCTGGCGTTCACCGACGGCCTCGCGCGGGCCATCGGATCGACCGGCAGCGAGCATCCGCGCTCGAGCATGTCGCTCGCCAACGTCGCCTACAACGCCTCGTTCGGCTGGGAGGATCGCCGCTCGAGCCTCGAGTCGCAGATGGACGTGCCGATGAACAACGAGCTCCCCGTCGAGATGGGGTTGAAGGGCAACGAAGCGGAAGTGCTGGCGCGTTTCGCCATCGATTCAGCCTATGCCGAGCGGTTCCGCGCGGCGTTTCCCGGCGAGACATCTCCGGTGACGCTCGCCAACGTGGTCAAAGCGATCGCGTCGTTCGAGCGCGTGCTGGTGTCGGGGAATTCGGCCTTCGATCGCTATCTGTATCTCGACGACCGCCGCGGCGTGTCCGATGCGGCCAGGCGCGGTGCGGCGCTCTTTTTCTCCGACCGGCTCCGTTGCAGCGAGTGCCACGGCAGCGTCAACATCTCGGGCCCCACGATCTTCACCGGCGCGATGCCGTCCGATCCCGAAGCGTTTTTCCACGACACAGGCGTGTCGGCGGAGCCGGCGAAGTTCCGCGCGCCGACGCTCCGCAACATCGCGGTGACCGCGCCGTACATGCACGACGGCAGCATCCCATCGCTGCGAGGCGTCATCGCGCACTACGCGACGGGCGGCAAGTATGACCGGCCGAAGAGCGACAAGGTGCGCGGCTTCATCGTCACGGCGGCAGAGACCGACGACCTCGTGGCGTTTCTCGGCTCGTTGACCGACCAGAAGTTCCTCACCAATCCCCAGTTCAGCAACCCTCTGAGCAATCCCGACATGCGCGAGGAATTGAAGCGGGGCGGACGAACGAAGTCAGAACCGCCCGAATGGCTCAAGGGGCACTGACGTCGCCCCGCGATTACGATTGATGTCGCTGGTTGCGATTATCGGCGCGGGCGAAATCGGCGGAGCCGTCGCTCGCGCGCTGGCATCGCGGGCGCGCGTCGACACGGTTCGCCTGATCGACGAGAAGGCCTCGATCGCCGCGGGCAAGGCGCTCGATTTGCTGCAGTCGGGACCGATCTCCCGCTCGGACACGCGCATCGAATCCGCGCAGGATTTGGCGGCGGCCGACGGCGCGTCGGCCATCGTCCTGGCCGACGCTGCGGAATCGGGCGAATGGGCCGGCGAGACGGGACTCGCTCTCCTGCGCCGGCTGGTCACGAGCGGCAGCCTCGATCGATCGGTCCTGATTTGT
This sequence comes from Vicinamibacterales bacterium, assembly GCA_963821395.1. GTDB lineage: Bacteria > Acidobacteriota > Vicinamibacteria > Vicinamibacterales > JAMQPK01 > JAMQPK01. The sequence continues at coordinate 196,648 of CAWGDY010000030.1, forward strand.
GCCGGCGCAGGACAACGCGCGCTGATGCAGCAAGGGATCGACGAGTTGGGTATTCCACGGCGTCGCATGGTCGGGTCGGCGCCCGAGTCGCATGCGGCGACGGCGCGCGCGCTGGTCGCCCTCGAGGCCCGCGCGGCGTCCGGACAGGTCGCACTCGCGGTGATCGGCAGGCCACCAGACCGGATTGCCATCCCATGGAGCGAGGCATCGGTGGCCGGGCACGGCATCTTCACCATGCTGAGCCCACCGCAGTTGAATCAGATTGAAAGACGGCTGCACGGGCTGTGGCCGCCTGGTCCAGGCGCGCTCGGGACGGCGGCGGCGTTGTTCGCCGAAGCCGTTGCCGGCGACTCGCGCCGCATTGTCAGTGCGTTCGTGTCGCTCGACCGCGATAATGGGACCAGGGCTCCCGTCTGCGCCTGGCCCGTCACACTTGGCTCAGGCGGGCTCGACCGCGTCACGTCGCCGAAACTGACCGGACGCGACAAGGTCGTCGTCGATGAGGTATTGCAATGAAACGTCTGTTCGTCGCGCTGATCGCGTTCTCTCTCGGTGGTGTGTCGACCGGCGCGGATCCGCGCCGTGTCGATCCGAAGGCTTACATCGATCACGTCAAGTTCCTGGCATCCGACAACCTCGAGGGGCGTGGGAACGGCAGCCCCGGTCTCGAAACCGCCGCGGATTACATCGCCGCGAGGTTCCGGGACGCGGGACTCGAGCCTGCGGGCGACAACGGCACGTTCTTCCAGCGCTTCGAGATGACAACGGGACTGTCGGTCGAACCAGGCAACGTCTTCACGCTTCAGGCCGGGCGCAGCTCGATCCCGTTCGACATCGGCCGCGACTACGAGATCGTGTCGACGTCACGCGATCAGTCGTCCCCGGGCGACACGTTGCCCCTCGTGTTCGCGGGCTACGGGATTTCCGCGCCCGGCCAGCACTATGACGACTACGCCGGCATCGACGCCACCGACAAGGCCGTGCTGATTTTCACGCACGAGCCCCAGGAAAACGACGCGCGCAGCGCCTTCGAGGGGCAGACCAACACGATTCATTCGACGATGATGCGCAAAGTCGAAGTGGCGAGAAATCACGGCGTCAAGGCCATGCTGGTCGTCGACGACCCCAATCATCGCCCCGCCCTCGAGCGGTTCCGCCGATGGATGCGCGAACCGCAGGCCGAGGAATACGGTCTCGCCGGTGTTCTATGTGTCACGCGACATGGTGCAGCGCGCGCTGGGCACCCGGGTGAACCTCGACACCATCTCCGACGACATCGACCGGGACTTCTCCCCCAAATCGCGCGAGCTCGGCGACGTGACGCTCCACGCCGTGGATCGCACGGTGAAGGTCCGGCGTCCCGTTCGCAATGTGATCGGCCTGCTGAAGGGCAGCGATCCCGCGCTTCAGGGCGAAACGGTCATCGTCGGCGCGCACTACGATCATCTCGGCCGGAGCGGGCGCTTCTCGATGTCGCAGAACACGACCGGCCAGATTCATCACGGCGCCGACGACAACGCGTCGGGCACCTCGGGCGTGATCGAAATGGCGAAGGCGGCCGTCGAAGCGCGCCAGGAATTCAAGCGCAGCGTGATCTTCATGGCGTTTGCGGGCGAGGAGCACGGATTGCTGGGCTCGTCGTACTACGTCAATCACCCGACGTCGCCGCTGGACAAGACGATCGCCATGGTGAACCTCGACATGATCGGCCGCGCCGGCGGGCGCATCATGGTCGACGGCCTGGGCAGCGCGCCCTCGATCGAAGACGACCTCAAAGCCGCCGAGAAAGTCAGCCCCCTCAACCTGAGGGCCATGCGGGGCGGGCCCGGCGCCGGCGCGAGCGACGACGCGACGTTCCTGCTGAGAAAGATTCCGGCGGTCAATTTCTTTTCGGGCTTTCACTCCGACTACCACCGGCCGAGCGACACCTGGGACAAGATCGACGCACGCGGCGGCGCGGCCGTGGCCGACCTCGCGCTGGCGCTGACCCGGCAGTTGTCGAATCGCGCCGAGCGCCCCGACTTCGTCGATACGGTGCAGGAACAGGATCCCCATTCCACCGGCAACGTGGGCGCGGTATCCGGTTACGGCCCGTATTTCGGATCGGTCCCCGATTTCGCGAACGAGGGGCAGGGCGTGAAATTCGCCGAGGTCCGGGCGGGCAGCCCCGCGGCCAAAGCCGGCCTGCGCGGCGGTGATGTGATGATTTCGTTCGCCGGCGCGCCGATCAAGACGCTGTACGACTTCACCTTCGCGCTGCGCGAAAAGAAGCCTGGCGACCGTGTTGACGTGGTGGTGCTGCGCGACGGCAAGGAAATACGGGCGACGGTCGAGCTGACCAATCGCCCGTAATTGCAGGCGGTGTTCAGTGCATCGACAATCCGCTCGCGAAGTCGGCCAGCTGCTCCCGCAGCATCAGCCGGCCTCGATGCAGGCGCGACTTGAGCGTCTGCTCCTTCACGTGCAGGACGGCGCTCGCTTCTTCGGTCGTCAGACCCTGCACGTCGCGAAGAATCACCGGCGCCCGGTATAGAGCCGGCATCTCCTTCAGCGCGCGCACGAGCGCCTGCCGCATTTCCTTCCGCAGCGTTTCTTCGTCGGCGAGCGGCGACCAGTCGACGACATCGCGCCTCAACGGCCGGCCGGTCTCTTCGTCGGTGGCCGGCTCCGGGGCGCTCGGAAGGTGCTGCTTGAATTCGCGAAGCCGCGACATCGCAGCGTTGAACGTGATGCGATAAATCCAGGACGAGAGCGCCGCGTCGCCGCGAAACGCCTCGATCTTCTGATGCACTTTCAGTAGCACGTCCTGCGCGACTTCCTCGGCATCTTCGCGGTTGCGGAGGTACCGGAAGGCAAGCTGGTAAATCTTCGCCCCGTAGGAGTCGGACAGGTCGGCCACTGCTGCCGGGTCGTGGGCTTTCAGCCGTTCGACCAGATTGCGTGTGGTTGCTGCCTGGGCCATGGTGTCCTCTGCTGAATAGAACACCCGGGGGGCCGGGTTTATTCCCCCAGCAGCAGGACCCTGAAGATGAAGACCGGACCGAAGATGCTGACGAACAGGAAAACCCCAAGAAACACAAGGGCTTGCGGGCGTCCGAAATTCAGCGTCCAGCCCACGCCGCTGCGAAGCGGGACGAACAGCGCGGGATCCTGGCGGTTGAAATACACCCCCCGGAACTTCCAGTGGGCCGCATCGGTTTCCCTGACGACCGGCTTGGGATATTGCAGGTACACGGCGGCCCTGATGCCCACGATGATCGACAGCACGACGCAGACGAAGAGCGCCTGGTAGTAGATCGTACCGAGACCGCAGCACATGGCCTGCCACATGATGATCAGGCGCACCGCCAGGAGGCCCTGAAACGTCACCCAGATGGCCGCCAGCAGGCTGATCGCCTCGGCGGTCATCAGCATGCGCTCGCGCTCCTGTCGAATCAGCTTGTCTTCCACCGCGCTGCGCCGGTGCTGCGTGCGATACAGCAGCACGGCCACGATTGTCCCGAACACGACCGCCAGCGTCAATTGAATCCACACGGGCACGAGCGCGATGGGATACGAGGCGCGGACGAACCGATCGCCGACACCCTCGTGATCGAAGTGGATGGGCAGCACCGGGGGCAGAGCGGGCGCGCGGCCGATGATGTAGCCGACCGTGCCCGAGATCGACGCGACCATCGTCGCCACGGCCGTGACCGTCAGCGGTGTAGGGCGATAAATTCGCTTGGTCATCTCGCCGCGTCCCTCGCTTCGCGCCACGACTCCGACTCGACGACCTCGCGATCGAAGACTTCGCTGAAATGGCGCACGAGCGACGTCTCGGCCTCCACCATGGCAACATGGCGGCCGAGCGCTCGCGACAGCGACGTCACGCCGCCGTCCGAGATGCCGCAGGGCACGATGAGCTTGAAATAGTCGAGATCGGTAGACACGTTGAACGCGAAGCCGTGACTCGTAATCCAGCGGGAGATACGCACGCCAATCGCACCCACCTTATCGGCACCGAGCCAGGCTCCCGTCAGGCCCTGAATTCTGGCCGCCTGCAGGCCGAAATCGCCGGCGGCACGAATCATGACCTCTTCCAGATCGCGCACATATCTGTGCACATCGCACCGGTCGGGCCGGAGGTCCAGTATCGGATATCCCACTATCTGGCCGGGGCCGTGGTACGTGATGTCGCCGCCGCGGCCGGATTCGTGCACGTCAACCTGCCGCGACGACAGCACCTCCGGGGTGGCTGTCAGGTGCGAGCGCGAGGCGTCGACTTTGACGCCCAGCGTGATGACGTGGGGGTGTTCGAGGAGGAGGAGCAGATCGGGCACTCTGTCCGCGCGTCGCTCCTCGACCAGCGCGCGCTGCAGCTCGCTGGCCTCGGCATATGGAAGCGTGCCGAGACGCCTCACTTCGAGAGTACGCACAGATCGATCTTACCTGTGGTTCGTGGGGGTTCGTGGAGTTCGTTGAGTTCGTCGAGTTCGTTGGTTCGTAGGTTCGTGAGGTTCGTTTAGGTTCGTCTAGTTCCTGGCTTCGTTTTTGGTCCGCGTTTCTACGGCGCGCGACGAATGCGGAGCGCGCGCCGAACCTCACGAACCCGACGAACCTCACGAACCCGACGAACCTGACGAACCTCACACACCACTAAACCGTCCCCCCGTCCCAGTTTTCGATCGTCTTCTTGACGACCTGCATGAACTCGTCGGCCACCGCGCCGTCGATGATGCGGTGGTCGTAGCCCAGCGATCATGTAGGCGCGCAGCCTGATCGCGATCTCGTCGTTGACGACCACCGGCCGCTTCTCCACCGCGCCGATCCCGACGATGGCCACTTGCGGCTGGCTGATGATCGGCATCCCGAACAACGCACCGAACACGCCGGGGTTCGTGATGGTGAACGTGCCGCCCTGCACCTCTTCGGGCTTCAGCTTCTTGTCGCGCGCGCGCGCGGCGAGATCGGCAATCGCCTTGCTGATGTCGAGGAGGCTCATGGCGTCGACGTTCTTCAACACCGGCACGATGAGGCCCCAGTCGAGCGCGACGGCGATGCCGATGTTGATGTCCTTCTTGTAGATGACGTCGGTGCCGTCGACCGACGCGTTCACGATGGGCACCTTCCGGAGCGCTTCGGCGCACGCCTTCGTGATGAACGACATGTAGGTGAGCTTGCCGCCGGCCTGTTCGTACTCGTTCTTCTTCGCCTTGCGAATCTCGTCGACCTTCGTGAAGTCGATCTCGAAGGCCGAGTGCACGTGCGCCGAGATGCGCTTGCTCGTCACCATGTGCTCGGCGATCTTCCGGCGCATCACGCTCATCGGCGTGCGCTCGAATCGCGCCGGGTCGAGTCCGGCGATCGCCGCTGGATTCAGAGCGAGACTGGTGCGACGGGTGCGATAGGTGCGTCGGGTGCGATAGGCTTGCCCGCCGTAGCGGTCTGCAAGGAAGGCGCGACGGCGGGTGCGCCAGCGTCGAGGTACGCAAGGATGTCGTTCTTCGTGACGCGGCCACCGGCGCCGCTGCCGGCGATGTTGCGCACGTCCACGTGATGCGCGCGCGCGATCGTCCTGACAACCGGCGACAGCCGCAGCTCGCGCGCTTCAGCCGCCGACCACGGTCTGGGTGCGTTGGGCTTGCCCGCCGTCTTGTCCGCCGTAGCACCTTGTGCGAAGGCGGCAGCGGTTTGCGAAGACGGCGCGAAGGCGGGTGCGCTGGGCTTGCCCGCCGTCTTGTCCGCCGTAGCACCTTGTGCGAAGGCGGAAGCGGTTTGCGAAGAGGGCGCGAAGGCGGGTGCGGCGACGGACTTCGATTCCGTCTGGCCGGACCTTTGCCGCAGCGGGTGGAGGGGCGGCCGGCTTCGACGGCGCCTTGCCGGCTTGCGTTTCGTCCACCACGCCCACCACGGTGTTGATGGGCACCGTTTCGCCTTCGCGTACCTTGATTTCGCTCAGGACACCGGCGCTGGGCGATGGAATCTCGGCGTCGACCTTGTCGGTCGAGATCTCGAACAGCGGCTCGTCGCGCTCGACCGCGTCGCCGACCTTTTTCAGCCATCGGACGATCGTGCCTTCGGCAACCGACTCGCCCATCTGCGGCATCACAACCTGTTTGGCCATCGTTTGAATCCAGCGTTGACCGTCTACCGTCTACCCTTCACCGTTCTGCAATTTCGCCACGTGCCAACTGCCAACGGTCATGACGGTGAACTACATGTGTATCGCCGCCCCATGAGCGGCATGCGCCGCTTCGCCGACCGCCTCGGAAAACGTCGGGTGTGCGTGGATGGTTCTGACCAGCTCTTCCACGGTGCACTCCAGCCTGAGCGCGAGCGTGGCCTCGGCCACCAGCTCGGTGGCGCGCGGCCCGATCATGTGCACGCCGAGCACTTCATCGTACTTCTTGTCGGCGACGATTTTCACGAACCCTTCCGTCTCGCCCGCCATTTTCGCGCGGCCGAGCACGAAGAACGGAAACGTGCCGACCCGCACCTCGAAGCCGCGTTCCTGGGCCTCGCGCTCGGTCAGCCCGACGCTGCCGATTTCAGGATCGCAATACGTGCAGGCGGGCACGTGATCGTAGTTGATGGGCTTCACGTCGTGCCCCGCAATGCGCTCTGCGGTCACGATGCCTTCGGCCGACGACACGTGCGCGAGTTGCGGATGCGGCCGTCCCCCGGCGCCGAATGAGATGACATCGCCCACCGCCGACAGCCCCGGCACGCCGGTACGGAACAGATGGTCGACCGTGATGTACCCGCGATCCAGGTTGAGGCCGAGCCCTTCGGCGCCCAGACCCTGCGTGACCGGTCCGCGACCGGTCGCGACGAGCAGGTAGTCTGCTCTGATCGTCTCGGTCTTCCCGTCGGGCAGCTGCGCTTCGACGTCCACGCCGCTCGGACCGGCCGATGCCTTCGTCACCTTCGTACCCGTGTGCACGACGATGCCCTGCTTCTTGAAGGACTTCGCCAGCTCGGCCGAGATGGCCTCGTCCTCGACCGGCACGATGCGCGGCAGCAGCTCGATGAGCGTCACCTCGCTGCCGAAGCGCCGGAAGATGGACGCGAACTCGACGCCCACGGCGCCGCTGCCGAGGATGACCATCGATTTCGGCACTTCGCGAAGCGCGATCGCCTCGTCGCTCGTGATGATGCGCTTGCGATCGATCTCGATGCCCGGCACGCTGCGTGGCGTCGATCCGGTGGCGATGACGATCTCTTTGCCGGCCCTCAGGCTCTGTGTGTCGCCGTCCACCACCTCGACCGTTCCGCGTCCGGTTACGGTCGCGGTGCCCTTGATCCACTCGATCTTGTTCTTCTTGAACAGAAACTCGACGCCCTTGGTGAGGCCCGTCACGACCTTGTCCTTGCGCGCCTGCACCTGGTTCATGTCGATGCCGACGGCGCCCTCGCCGATCGTGACGCCCCATTCCTTGACGTTCTGCACGACCTTGAGCGCGTGCGCGTGTTCGAGCAGCGCCTTGGTGGGAATGCAGCCCCAGATGAGGCAGGTGCCGCCGAGCGCCTTCTGCTTCTCGACCACCGCCGTCTTCAGTCCAAGCTGCGACGCGCGAATCGCGGCGACGTAGCCGCCGGTACCAGCGCCGATCACGACTACATCGAACTCGTTCGCCATGTGAGCTCCAAACTGGGCAAATTACTGGAGCCACCAGAGGCTGTCAAGCAAGCTCCGCTCTTCGCGCGCGTGGGATACAATGCCGATTGCTCTTTCCATGAGTCCCAAACCGAAAACGGTCCTCATCGTCGACGATGACGAGGGGATGCGCGATACGCTCAACGCCATTCTCGGGCGGGAGTATCGCGTGCTGCGCGCGGCGACCGGGGAGGCGGCGCTCGCCATTCTCAACCGCGAAGACGTCGACCTGATGCTGCTCGACGTGCGGCTGCCCGGCATCGGCGGCTTCGACGTCCTGCGCATCGTCAAGGAGAACTACAGCCTGGTCGAGGTCATCATGATTTCGGCCATCACCGAGATCGAAACCGCCGTGCAGGCGATGAAGTTCGGCGCCTACCACTACACGACGAAAGACTTCGAATACGAGACCATCCGATCGCTCGTGCACAACGCGAGCGAGCGCCAGGATCTGAACCGGCAGGTGATGACGCTGAGCGCGCAGGTGGCCGACCAGGGCGACCGCGAGTTCGTCGTCGGGCCGAGCAAGCTGACGCGCGACATCGTCGATCTGGTGCAGAAGGTGGCGAAGCTCTCGGCGACCGTGCTGGTGCTCGGTGAAAGCGGGACCGGCAAAGAGCTGCTGGCCCGCCTCATCCATCGGGAAAGCGGCAACGCCGACGCGCCCTTCATCGCGGTCAACCTGGCCGCGATTCCGCGCGAGCTCGTCGAAAGCACCCTGTTCGGGCACGAGCGCGGGTCGTTCACCGGCGCGCTCAAACAGCAGCTCGGCAAGTTCGAGCTGGCGTCGGGCGGCACGCTGTTTCTCGACGAAGTGGGCGATCTGCCGATCGAGCTGCAGTCCAAGCTGCTGCGGGCGATTCAGGAGGGGGAGATCGAGCGGGTCGGGGGCGCCAAGCCCATCAAGACCGATTTCCGGCTCATCGCGGCGACCAACGTCGACCTCGAAAAGGCGGTCAAGGAAGGGCGCTTCCGCGAGGACCTCTTCTACCGCATCAACGTCATCCCGATTAAGCTGCCCCCGCTGCGCGATCGCATCGAGGATCTGCCCGAGCTGGCGCGGTTCTTCCTGAACCGTTACAAGGTCCGCTTCCGGAAGCAAATCCAGGGCATTTCGGACTCGACGCTCAAAATCCTGTCAAGTTACTGGTGGCCGGGGAACATCCGCGAGCTCGAGAACCTCATCGAGCGGCTGGTGGCGGTCGGCGACAAGGAGTGGATTACGGACGAGGACCTGCCCTTCGAGTTCCACTTCGCACAGCTCGACCGGGTGTCGTCGCCCGGCGAGAGCCTCTTCCAGGAAGCGACGAACACGTTCGAGCGGAACTTCATTCTGCGCGCGCTCGAAAAATCGGGATGGAACGTGACCGCGACGGCGCGCTATCTTGGAATCCCCTTGAGTACCTTAAAATTCAAAATGGATCGGCTCGACATTCGCGAACTCGCCAAGAAACTTCGCGGCGCCTGATTCTTCCCACCGTCTCCATCAGTTCGCTCCCAAACACGCCGGCCAAAAACTTGGCCGCCCCGGCTAAGTCGCTGGCGGATCTTTTAACCGATTGATTTTCTAGTCACTTAGAAAGTTCGCGTCGAACGGCGGCCGCTTCAGCTCGGCCAAGTCATTGGCCGTCTTCGAAATACGGGGCGTGTTGAACAGTGCTCAACCATCAGTAGAAGTCTTTAGTTCACAGAGATTTACCGAAGCCGCATTTTGTGTGAAGCGAAGTGGAACGGCCGTTGCTCTACGGAATGTTGCAAGAACGCTACGGGTCTGAACGCGACCCGAGAGCTACCTGACGCGTTCATCCCAGCTGTCCCATTAAGCGCCCTATGCAACAGTCGATGTTCAACCTTCGTGTCCCGCTTCCGGAACGAGGCGAAGTGTTCCTGATGAACACCCTCACGGATGCGCAGCTCATCGTCTCGGACGACATTGCCGGGTTGCTCGATCGTCTGTCGGCCGATCCCGCGTCGGTGGCGCCCGAGCGGCTGAGCGACGACGACCGCGAGGCGCTCGTGACGTTGACCGAGCACGGCTTCATCGTGCCCAGCCGGGCCAGCGACACCGAAGCCCTGAACAAGTTCTTCACGGATTATCGCGAAGACACCGAGCAGATGCGCGTCACCGTCCTGACGACCCTGCAGTGCAACTTCGCCTGCGACTACTGCTTCCAGGGAGACCACGGGGACCACAACAAGCACGCCGACCGCATGTCGCTCGACGACAGCGCCCGGTTGTCGGCCTGGATTGAGCAGCGGCTCGACGAGCTCAAGCCCAAGCGGCTGACGCTGACCTTCTTCGGCGGCGAGCCCCTGCTGAACATGCCGGTGGTCTACGACCAGGCCGAGCGCGCGTTTGCCGCGTGCCAGAAGCGGGGCGTGACGCTGGCGCTCGGCATCATCACCAACGGCCTGTTACTGACCGAGGAACTCGTCGATCGGCTGCTCCCCTACGGGCTCGGATACGTCAAGGTGACGCTCGACGGCGACCGCGACACGCACAACAAGATGCGGCCGCTGCGGGGGGGCCAGGGGACGTTCGACCGGATTATCGAGAACGTCCGCAAGGTCGCGGGCAAGGTGCGGATTGCGATCGGGGGCAACTTCGACGTCGATTCCGCGGCCAGCTATCCCGCGCTGCTCGACTTTCTGAAGGAGCAGGACTTTGCCGACAAGCTCGCGAAGGTGGCGTTCAAGCCGATCGTGCGCGAGCGTCAGGTCCCGAAGAACATCATTCCGCTCACGGTCGTCACCGACAAGCCCCTGAACGGCACGTGCATGACGGCGGCCGGCTCGGGCGGGTCGAGCATCTGCGATACCTGCCAGTTTGTCGACGAGCAACTGTCCTATCTGCGCGACGAGACCAAGAAGCGCGGGTTCCCGACGGTGGACGGCGTCCACATGGGCCCGTGCGAAATCCACAAGCGTCACGCGTACACGGTGGGCCCGGATGGCGCGACCTACGCGTGCCCCGGGTTTACGGGCGAGCCGACGCTGGCGACCGGGCATATCGACGATCGGAAGGAAAGCTGGCGGATGTCGGCGGCCGAGCGCTTCGAGCACCTGGCGGCCTGGCACAAGTGTGGAGACTGCGCGTTTATTCCGGTCTGCGCGGGCGGCTGTTCGGTCGCATCGCATACCGAGCTTGGTGACATGAACATGCCGACGTGTCACAAGCCGGCCTTCGAATCGGCACTGATTTCGCTGGCGCATGAGGCGGCCAGCGCTTCTTAGGAGACAATCATCATGGCGAAGATCAAGGTCATCAAGTCGGGTAAGGAGAGCGCGAAGCCGCGTGAACTTCTGCCCGTGGGTTGTGGACACGGGCGATCCCGCGCCGCAGAAGTAGAGTACGCTAAACGATTTAGCGTTTTCGCGCCGAAAAGCTCTTCGACTGCCGGGACTCTGTATCTGGTGAACGGCGGTGGACTAATCCATCCACCGCCGTTCTCCGGTAGATCCGGCAGAGGAGCTGGCGATGCTGCGGATCGACGAAAACGAGCGACGGGCAACAGAGCGGCAGGCTCTGCCTTTCTGCTCTGCTTGTGTCCTGTTCGTTCTGGCTCGGCTGCATCGCACATCCGGATCGCCCAGCGCCGTCGCACTCCTCAGGCCCCGTCACGCTGACGATCGGCTACTCCCATCAGACAGGCGAAGATCCGCTTCACGGCGCTCAACAAGCTGCTCGACTGCTCAGCTTCGAAGGGCTGACCTATCCCGACACGGGATGGCCGAGCCCAGCCGCAGACTGGCCGAAAGCTGGACCGAATCTGCCGATGGTCTGACCTGGACCGTCCAACTCCGACCGAACGCGTTCTTTCACGACGGCACTCCGGTCGACTCCGCGGCCGTCAAGGAGTCGCTGGAGCGTTCCCTGAACAGGCGCAGACCGCGATCGTATCGCCGGGACTCTCGGATATCGTCGCGATCGAAACACCAGCTCACCGACGAAGTGCTCATTCACGCTGCGGAACCGTTCGACATTCCTTCTCGACGATCTGACCGTCGCGATCATCAAGACTCGGTGCCGGACGGCACCGTCGTTGGAACTGGTCCCTTCGTAACGGCGTCCACGTCCGAGCAACGAACTCGTGATGACGGCCGTTCCCGAACTACTACCGCGGCAAGCCGACCATCGATCGCATCGTCTGGAAGTCGTACCCCGCCGTCCGAACGGCATGGGCCGCGATGATGCGCGGGGAGATCGACTTCCTGTATGAAGTCCCACCCGAGGCTGCTCGAATTCATTCGAGCCGAGAACTCGGTCAAGTCTTTCCGTTTCTGCGCAACTACGTCTACGCCGTCGTCTTCAACTCCGAAGCGCAAGCCGTTTCGACGACTGGCAAGTTCGACGGGCACTGAACTATGCCGTCAATCGCGACGACTCTGATTGAGCAGGCGCTTCAGGGCAACAGGGCAAGCCGCGAGCGGACCCGTCTGGCCGCTGCACTGGGCATTTGACTCGATCGGTCCCGGGCTACTCGTACGATCCTGCCGCGGCCGACGGCCCTCCTGGACGCGGCAGGCATTCCCGCATCAAGCGCACGGCCGAAGCACGACGGCACCGAGCCGCATTCATTTCACATGCCTGGTTCCGGAAAACTTTGCTCTGTGGGAACGGATGGCACTGATCGTCCAGCGGGATCTTGCCGAGATCGGCGTCGACATGCAGCTCGAGAGCGTGCCGTTCGAAGAGTTCAATCGAACGGATCGGCACCGGCGACTTCGACGCGGTCATCATGGAGCTGATCGTCGGCAACAGCGCCGAGCCGGCCGTTCACTTCTGGTCACTCGACGAGCACGCAGAACTTCTGGGGCTATCAGAACAACGCACGTTGATCGAGCGCTCGACGGATTTGCGCGAGCGCACCGACGACGACGCAATACCGCGAGCGCATTTCGACACGTTCCAGATCGCAGAGCCTCGAGGATCCTCCAGCCATTTTCCTGGCCCTCGGACAAGATCACGCGAGCGGTGAGCAAGCGGTTTCAGGTCGTCGCACCGCCGGGCAGCGACATCCTCCCGACCATCCCCGACTGGCAGCTGGCCGAACGCCGGCCGAGGATCGACGAATTGAAGCGGATCACCTCGCGCTTCGTGTTGCTCCTGGCGGCGGCCGGAATCCTGCCGCTGCTGGTCTACGGCGCGGTGTCGATCTACTCGCTTCGCGACGCGACGCGGCGATCGGTCATCACCGGCAACGAGAACGTCGCGCAGGCGCGTCGCCGAGCAGATCGGCCTCTACGTTCAGACGAACGTCGACATTCTTCAATCGGTCGCCGGCGAACCTCGACGACACGAACCTCGCGCAGTGGCAGCAGGATCGCATCCTGAAGAATGCGGTCCTCGATTTCCCGGAGTTCCGCGAGATCACGCTGTACGACGCCGCGGGCAGTGCAGCTCGCATCCAGCCGCGTCGGCCAGTCGAAGCTTCAGTTTCCGCAGTCCGGCACGAGCTTCGGGCCGAACATCACGCTGTCGCCCATCGGCATCGACGACGACTTCCTGCCGACCGCAGTCGTCGGCATCAAGCTGCACGCAGGTCGGCCAGAGCGCCGGGTCGCTTGTCGGCGAGATCAGCCTCGAAGAAATGTGGCGGATGGTGGACCAGATTCGCGTCGGCGACCAGGGCTATGCACTGGTGGTCGCCAAGAACGGTCAGCTCATCGCCCACGGCAACTCGAACGAAAAGCCGCGCGTCGCGCGCGGCGACAACCTCGCGAATCAGCCGCTCGTGCGCCTGGTGCACGGCAATCGCGACGCCCGTCCCGCGTCGCTCGAGTATACGAACGACAGCGGCGTGCAGATGCTCGGCGTCGCCGCGCCGCTCGAACCGCTCGGCTGGACCGTCATGGTCGAACAGCCGCGCGGCGAAGCCTACGCCCTCGCCGATCAACTGACGCGCCAGCTGGTGCTGGTCATCGCGCTCGCGCTCGGCGTGGCCATGTCGGTCGGCTACTTCATGGGCCGATCGTTCATCCGCCCCATCTTCGAGCTCATGCGCGGCACCAACGCGGTCGCCGAAGGCCACCTCGACGAGCGCGTCACCATCACCTCCAGGGACGAGTTCAAGCAGCTGGGCGATTCGTTCAACAGCATGGCCGACAAGCTCGTCGAGCTCACCGAGGACGTCCGGAAGAAAGAGCGGCAGGCGATGTTCGGACGCATGGCCGCCGGCCTCGTGCACGACCTCTCGCACCCGGTCCAGAACATCGGCAACAGCTGCAAGCTCATCGTGCGCGTCTTCGACGACCCCGAGTACCGCCAGACGTTCACGCGCACGATCGACCGCGAAATCGAGACGCTCAAGCGCGTGCTCGACGACCTGCGCAACGTCGCGCGCCCGGCGCCGGTCGAGCGCTTCCCGCTCGACGTCAACCGGTCGGTCGCCGACATCGTGGAATCGATGCGCGGCTTCGCCGAGGAATCGGGCGTCGCGCTCGAGTCGAAGTACGCCTCCGAGCCGGTCATCATCGAGGGCGACGTCTTCGCGCTGGGCCGCGTCTACCGCAACCTCATCACCAACGCGATTCAGGCGACGCAGGCCGGGGGCCGCGTGACGATCGCCACGTCGAAGACCGGCGACAAGGTGGAGGTGAGCGTCACCGACACCGGCTCGGGCATCCCGGCGGATCGCCTCGGCGCGATCTTCGACGATTTCGTCACCACCAAGAAGCGCGGACTCGGGCTCGGACTCGCGATCACCAAGCGCATCGTCGAGCAGCTCGACGGCACGATTACCGTCGCGAGCGAGCTCGGCAAGGGCACGACCTTCACGATGCGCTTCCCTGTTGCGCATCGCCCCGTGGCGGTCGCCGCCGTCGCGGGCTGAGATGGAGTGAGGTCCGGCTAAAGCCGGACACTACGTACTGCGGGGCGGTGAATCGTCGCAAACACCACCGAGCCCCGAGCGAAATGGAGGGACGAGGCACGGTTGGTGGATGGGAGATGTCAGGCTGAACGCAACACCAAGCAGCGAGTCGCCGCGATCAGCGCCGAGCGTCGGCACAGGTCGCGAGGCACAGGTCGTGGGGGTGGGGCCCCACGACAGACTGAAAGAAAGAGAGACACAATGCCAAAACAAACGCTCGTCAAGACAGGCGAAATCAACGTTGACGGACGCGCGTACCCCATCAACTACTTCGAGGTGACCACTCCTCGCGGAACGCGTAGATACAGCTCCGAGCTGGTGCTCGGCCCCGGCGATCGCATCATTGTCGATGGCAGCTCGCTGGGAGATCTGGAGTGGCGAGTGGCGCGGCTGATGCCGGCCACGGTGTACAGCCGGACGCTGGCACGGATCGACGCTGCCTGAGCCGCCGCCGCAAGACCGCGGAGAACACAGAGGGGGGATCTCTGTGTCTCCTGCGCCTACTGGTGCGCGCTACTTGCGCGGCAGAACAGCGTCCTTCAGCTGCTTGGCGATCCGGGCCTTGACGACTGTCTTCGCCGGGATCTTGATCGCTTCGCCGGTGGCCGGATTGCGCCCCATCCGGGCCTTGCGGTGCTGCTTGACGAGCTTCACCATCCCGGGTAGCACGAATTCGCCCGACCGCTTCAATTCCTTCTCAGCCAGCGCCGTCAGCTCGTCGAAAAACTCGCGAGCCTGGGTCCGCTTCACTTCGAACCGCTCGGCGAAGTGTGAGAAGAGTTCCGACTTGCCCATTCTGCGGGCGTCCGCCATCGGCGTCCCCCTGACTTGAGCGCGCGTGGTAAGGCCGCACGTGACGATGCGCGCGAAGTCACGTGCGGATTACGAAGTTGAAAAAAACGCCGTATCCTAGCGCGCGCTTCCCATGCTGTCAAATGAGGCGCGCGTGGAAACCTCGTGTTTCAGCCCATAGATGCTAGAATTTTTCGATCATGTCAAGCTCGACGCTCGAGACGTTTCCCAATCCGCAGCCGAACCGCGACTACGAGATTGCCATCCGATGTCCCGAGTTCACATCGGTCTGTCCGAAGACCGGGCTGCCCGACTTCGGCGAGATTCGCATCACCTACGTGCCCGACCGCCTCTGCATCGAACTGAAGGCCCTCAAATACTACTTGGTCGAGTTCCGGAACAAGGGCATTTTCTACGAAAACGTCACCAACCAGATTCTCGACGACCTGGTGGCCGCGTGTCAGCCGCGCCACATGACCGTCGTCGGAGACTTTTCGGTGCGCGGCGGCATCAAGACCGAGGTCACCGCCCGCTACGACAGACGCCTCCGGCCTGAACACACCCTGAAGACGGTGCAAGATCAGGACCCGCTCCGGATCCCCATCGAAGGCGCGCTCGATCTGCATCCGTTCGCGCCACGAGACATCCCCTCGGTCGTCGAAGAGTACCTCAACGAGGCGCAGGCCGCCGGTTTCCGCGAAGTCCGTCTGATTCACGGACGGGGCCGCGGCGTGCAGCGCGGCATCGTGCAGCAGGTGCTCGAACGCCACCCGCTGGTCGTGGAATTTTTTGACGACACGGCGTCGCATCTGGGCGCAACAATTGCCATCCTGAGGTCCACCAGCCCCGAAACGTAGCGGCACGCGCGTTGCCAATCGTCAGCCGTGCGCGTGACGGCCGGCGATCGCGTCTCGGTCCGCGGAGAGCGGTGGGTGGTCGAAGAGGCAACGGCGTTTGCCGATTCGACGCTGCTCGATTTGTCGAGCGCCGGCTCGTCTGGCGCCGGCCGTCGCTGCCAGATCCTGCTGCCCTTCGATCGCCCCGTCCCAACTGCCCGCATCCCTCGCATTCGCGCGATGACGCCGCGACGCTGGGCTGGCCATCTCGCGGCGTTGCTGTCGGAACAGCGCATTCACGGCCAGCTGCGGTCGGCGCAGCATGCCGCCATCGACATTCTCCCGTTCCAGCTCGAGCCGGCCATTGCGCTCATCCAGGGCCGCGCGTCGCGATTCCTGCTGGCCGACGAGGTCGGCCTCGGCAAGACGATACAGGCCGCGTTGATGCTAGCCGAATTGCGCCGGCGCGGCTGGTGCAATCGCGCGCTCATCCTCGCGCCATCGGGCCTGCGGCAGCAGTGGGCCGACGAGCTTCAGCGCCGCTTCCAGGTTCGATCGGTCGTCATCGACGCCTCATCGTTGTCGATCCTTACCGCCTCGCTGCCGTTCGACGTGAATCCATGGACCATCGAATCGGTCGTCATCACGTCGATCGACTTCGTCAAGCAACCCGAAGTGCTCCGGGCGCTGGCGTCCCAGATCTGGGATCTCGTGATCGTGGACGAAGCGCATCAGGCCGCCGTCGCACCCCAGCGGCACGAGGCCGTGCAGGCTGTCGCCACGCGCGCGCGTCATGTCGTGCTCGTCACCGCCACACCCCACGCCGGCGACGATCGGGCATTCCACGCGCTGTGCGGCCTCGGACGATTCGACCCGGCCGAATCGATTCTGCTGTTCAGACGGACGCGCGAGCAGGCAGGTCTTCCTCGAACGCGCCGCGCGCACCTGCTTGGCGTACGGCCCGGCTCGGACGCGATGGAAATGCACCGCCGCCTCGAGGCCTATCTTGCGGCGCTCTGGCAGATTGGCCGCGATCGGGGCAGGCAGGACGCCCAGTTGGTGGCGATGGTGCTCGCCAAGCGAGCGTTCTCGTGCGCGCATTCGCTCGTCCGGTCGCTCGAGCGTCGTCTCGCGGGCCTTGTCCTGCCGACAGAAGCGCCCGCTCAGCAGGTGTTGCCGTTCGACCTCGACACCGACGCCTCCGACGAGCCGCAGATGCCGCAAGCACCCGCGTTCGATCGCGTCGACGACGAGCGCGACGTCCTTCAGGCACTCATGGAAGTGGCAAGGCGCGCGCAGCGCCACGACCGGAAACTGCACGCGCTCGAGCGGATCCTGAGGCGGGTCCGCGAACCCGTCATCGTCTTCACCGAGTACCGCGACACGCTCGACGCGATTACCGCCGCCATCGGCACGTGCCGGACAAGCGGCGACGTTGCACGGCGGCCAGACGCCACAGGAACGGCTCGATGCCGTCGCGTCGTTCTCGAGCGGCGCCGCCGACCTCCTGCTCGCGACCGATGCGGGTTCTGAAGGGTTGAATCTTCACGCGACGTGCCGCCTCGTCATCAATCTCGAGCTGCCGTGGAATCCGATTCGGCTCGAGCAACGAATCGGGCGGGTCGATCGCATCGGCCAGACGCGTACCGTGCACGCCATCAACCTGTTTGCCGCGGGCACCGCGGAAGGCGACGTGCTCGCGCGGCTCCAGCAGCGGCTC
This sequence comes from Vicinamibacterales bacterium, assembly GCA_963821395.1. Classification (GTDB taxonomy): domain Bacteria; phylum Acidobacteriota; class Vicinamibacteria; order Vicinamibacterales; family JAMQPK01; genus JAMQPK01. The sequence goes on from CAWGDY010000030.1 coordinate 214,504, forward strand.
GCGTGCATTCGCATGAGCGAAATCGAGCTGGCGGCGTGCGTCATCAACCGGTCGGAGCCGACGCAGCGCCACAGCGCAGAACACATCTGCACGACCGTCGTCGAGATGCGCGGCTCCGCGGAAGCCGAAGCACAGCGCATGGCGATGGCACGCACACGCGTCGCACCTCACGCGGATCTTGCCGGAAGAGGTGATTCCCGTCACCTGTCTGCGGCGCCAGCGTCTCCGGTCCGCACATGGGCTTCGCCATTGCCTGGTCGCCTTCATGCGCGTGCGTCTGGTCACGCTCGCGGGACGGTTGATCGAGGACACGTTCGTGCCTGTGCGCGTCCCGTTCCGGAGCGGCACTCGCAGCAAGACGCGGAGAGATGTCCGGATTGCAGCAACAGCCGCGCTGGCCACGATTCATCCCCACCTGGTGCGCGTGGCAAGAGAGCACGCCGAGCTGCGGTCGAAGGCGCTCGAGACCGAATCGGCGCAGTGGAGCCTCGGCGCCATCGCGCGTGAACGGCAAATCGCGCGGAACGCCGCGTCTCTGCCCGGCACTCTCGTGCAGGCCGGCCTGTTCGACACCCGTGCCGTGACCGGGCATCTGGACGGTCAGAAGCGACATGACGCGATCCAGATCGAAAGCCACGCTCATGCAAACCTGCGCGAGGCCGACACGCGAATCTGTCTTCGACGACGATCCGGACGTGGCGCTGGTCTTCCTCACCTGTTGATCGGGGCATGCTGATCGGACTGACCGGATCGCTCGTCTCTCACCATTTCGCCCAGTGCGTGCTGCACGAGGAGTTCGCGGGACGCCTCGGCGACGCATCGGCGGGCGCGGCGCACAGATCGTTCGCGCGATGGTGGTCGAGCGACGGCTCACGGCTGGGACCCGCCTCGAGTGCTCGGGCCGTCTGGGACCTGGCCGCCGCCCCGGTCGCCGAACGGCTCGGGTTCACGGTGTCTCCCAGCATCGGCGCCGTGCGCGACCGGCGGTACGCGACGTTGACCGGCGCTCCCGGCCGTCTCGTGTTGATGGCCTCGACCTGGACCACATCGCTCGACACACTCTGGCGCGATGCGGTCAGGGGCGGTATCGATCGCGACGCACCGTGGGTGTTCTGCACGAACGGTCACCAGTGGCGCCTCGTCGATACCCAGCGCACGTACTCGCGCGCGTATCTGGAATTCGACCTTCAGCACGCGATCGAACACCTGCCGACGTTCCGCGTCTTCTGGGGCGTCCTCCGCGAAGAAGCCTTTCGCCCCGACGGCGGGGCTTCGCTGATCGATCGGGTGATCCGATCCTCCGCGCGGCATGGCCAGGCCGTGAATCGCTCGCTGCGCTTTGGTGTCATCGAGGCGGTTCAACATCTCATCGGCGGCCTGCACACGTGCGGACGGCATACGCTGCCGCGGCTGCTCGACGAATCGCTCACCGTCGTCTATCGCCTTCTGTTTCTCATGTTCGCGGAATCGCGGCGGCTGGTGCCGAACTGGCATCCGCTCTATCGCGACAGCTACACGATCGAATCGCTCCGCAGCCGTGTGGAGAGCCGCGAGCCCGAACGCGGACTGTGGGAAACGCTTCAGGCCATCTCGCGCCTCGCGCACAGAGGCTGTCACGCCGGCAGCCTCGTGGTCCCGCCCTTCAACGGACGGCTGTTCTCGCCGGCACGCTCCCCCATCGCCGAATCGTGCGCCGTCGACGATGGTGTCGTCGCGCGCGCGCTGCTCGCGCTGTCGACCACCACGTCGGGACGCCAGCGGACACGAATCAACTATCGCGATCTCGGCGTCGAGCAGCTCGGAGCGGTCTACGAAAGCGTGCTCGACTACGAGCCCGTCATCGCCGACGAAGGACCGCGGCGGATCGTTCTTCGAAAGGGTGGCCGCGCGCGCAAGACGACCGGATCGTTCTACACCCCGCAGGCCATCACGGACTACGTCGTGCGACGCACGCTGCACCCGCTTGTGGACGGCGCCGACAGCCAGCGCATCCTGAGCCTTCGCATCGTCGATCCGGCGATGGGAAGCGGTGCCTTTCTGGTGTCGGCGTGCCGCTACCTTGCACGCGCCTACGAACGGGCGCTCGTCGACGAACACGTCCATCACGAAGGCGAGATCGAGGAATCCGATCGCGCCGCGTTCAGGCGCCTCATCGCCCAACGCTGCCTGTTCGGCGTCGATCTCAATCCCACCGCGGTTCAGCTCGCCCGTCTCTCGTTGTGGCTGGCCACGCTGTCGGCCGGCAAGCCGCTGACATTTCTCGACCACCACCTCGCCTGCGGAAACAGCCTGCTGGGCGCGTCACCGGTCGACGTGACACGTCAGCCTCCTGGCGTGACGTCGCGGGCCTGGCCGCGTCGCGATACGCCCCTCTTCACGGATGCCGATCTCGAGCCGTCGCTCGCTGCGGCCGTCGCCGAGCGGCGCTGGCTCGCGGAAACGCGCGACGACACCGCCGATGTCGTGCGCGAGAAGGAACGCCGGCTCGACCGCCTGAGAGCGGCGTCAGACTGGAAGTCGATTGCCGATCTCTGGTGCGCCTGCTGGATGTGGCCCGATCGGGTTCGTGCGCCCGGTCCGGCTGTCTTCGCGGCGCTCGTCGATGCGCTCACCCGCGGCCGCTCCGAGCTGCCGGAACGCCTCCGCGACCCGTTGCTGGGCCAGGCCCGCGAGATTGCGGGCACGAATCATTTCTTCCACTGGATGCTCGAATTTCCCGAAGCGTACTTCGACGACGCGGGGCGGCCGTTGACCAACGGCGGCTTCGACGCGGTCGTCGGCAACCCGCCCTGGGACATGCTGCGGGCGGATGGATCCGAGAAGCACTTCTTCCGCCGATCGGGAGTGTACCGGCATCAGGCGAGCGGCCACATCAACCGCTATCAGATCTTTCTGGAGCGAGCCATCACGCTCACCAGACGCGGCGGGCGCATCGGCCTCGTCCTGCCGTCGGGGTTTGCGACCGATCACACATCGGCTCTTCTCCGGCGCGAGTTGCTGACGCACGCCAACGTCGACACGATTACCGGCTTCGACAACCGCAAGGCCATCTTTCCGATTCACCGGAGCGTTCGCTTTCTGATCTGCACCGCGACCGCGGGCGCGACCACCGGCCAGATCCGCTGCAGGTTCGGCGTCGACGACACCGCCGAGCTCGAAACCATTCCGGACGCGGGCGATCGCGCCGTCTCTCCCTCACACCCCATCGTGCTGACGCCGGCCTTCCTTGCAGACCTCGACGCACGCAAGCTGGCCATCCCCGAGTTGCGCGCCGTGGCCGACCTTCGCATCCTCGACCGGATCGTCCATACCATTCGGCGCCTGGACGCATCGGACGGCTGGAACGTGACGTTCGGCCGCGAGCTCAACGCGACCGACGACCGCGTGCACTTTCATTCGAGACGAGGCGGGCTGCCCGTGCTGGAAGGGAAACACATCGAGCCGTTCGGCGTGCACGTGGACCAGGCACCGGCGCGAATCGCGGAGCGTACCGCCGCGAGACTGCTGGATGCCGCCGCCACATTCTCGCGAGCCCGGCTCGCCTATCGCGATGTCGCGAGCTCGACCAATCGCCTCTCGCTGATCGCGGCGATCCTGCCGGCGGGCGTCGTGACGACGCATTCGCTGTTCTGCCTGAAGACACGCCTGTCCGGCGACAACCAGGCCTTCCTCTGCGCCATGCTCAACAGCTACGTCGCGAACTATCTCGTGCGGCAGGTCATGACCACTCATCTCGGCTCGGCGACGATCGAAGCGCTCCGGGTGCCGAAGCCGCCGTACGATTCGCGGCTGTTTCAAGACGTGGTCGAGCTCTCGCACGCGTTGAGGCATTCGTACTCGCCTGCGGATTACACGCGCGTCCAGGCACTGGCCGCGATCTGCTACGGCCTCACGTCGGAGGACTTCGAACATGTCCTCGAGACGTTCCCGCTCGTCGGCGCGACCGAGCGGCGCGCCACGCTCGACGAGTTCCGCCGTCAGACTCTTTTGGGGTAGGCTAGGGCGCCTCTTCACCACCCAAGGAGCACATGACTGCGATTTCCATCACCGTCAACGGCAAGGTCCGCAAGGCGCTCGTCGAACCGCGCACGCTGCTCGTGCATTTCCTTCGCGAGCAATTGAGTCTCACGGGCACACACATCGGCTGCGACACGAGCCAGTGTGGCGCGTGCACGGTGCTCGTCGACGGGCGCAGCGCGAAGTCGTGCACCATGTTCGCGGTGCAGGCCGACGGATCGACCGTCACCACCATCGAAGGACTCGCGCCGGACGGTCAGCTGCATCCGCTGCAGACGGGCTTCTGGGAAGAACACGGGCTTCAGTGCGGCTACTGCACGCCGGGAATGATCATGGCGGCCGTCACGCTGCTCGAGGACAACCCCAAGCCGTCAGAGCGTGAGATCCGCGAAGGGATTTCCGGCAATCTCTGCCGGTGCACCGGCTACCAGCACATCGTCAACGCCATCCAGAACGCCGCGAAGCGGAGCTGATCGATGTCCAAATCTCCCGTCTTGCCGAAGCTCGTGGGCCAGCGCGTCAAGCGCAGAGAAGACCCGCGTCTCATCCAGGGTCGCGGAACGTATGTCGACGACGTGGTGCTGGTGGCCATGCAGCACCTCGCGTTCAAGCGCAGCGACGTGGCACATGGACGCATTCTCGGCATCGATACCACCGCGGCCGAGGCCATGGACGGCGTCGAAGCGGTGTTCACCGGCGCGCAGATCGCCGAAATTCTGGGGCCGATGCCGATTGGGACACCGGCACCGTCGCCCGAGCATCGCGCGGTGGCTGTCGATACGGTTCGCTATACGGGCGAGCCCGTTGCGGTCGTCGTCGCGCGCGATCGGTACGTGGCACGCGACGCAGCCGAGGCCATCGAGGTCACCTACGACACCCTTCCGGCTGTCGTGGATCCCGAAGCGGCAATGACCGGAAAGCCCGCCGTTCTTCACGCTGACTTTCCCAACAACATCGCGCTGCTGGTACCGAGCGGCACGGGCGTCACCGGCTCCGGCAGCTCGCGCACGATCGACGACTCCGCCATCGAAGACGCGTTCAAGAAGGCCGAGGTCGTCATCTCGCAGCGCATGATCAACCAGCGGCTCGCGCCCTCTGCCATGGAGCCCAGAGGCGTGGTCGCGCACTTCGAGCCGGGCAAGGGCACGTTGACGATCTGGTCGTCGACGCAGAACCCGCACATCCTGCGCACGTTCGTCGCGAAGCAACTCGGGCTCGGCGAGGATGTGGTCCGGGCGATCGCGCCCGAAGTGGGCGGAGGGTTCGGCGCCAAGATCAACATCTACGGCGAAGAGTACGTGGCCGCGGCGGTCTCCAGGCGGCTCGGTATTCCAGTGAAGTGGATCGAGGACCGATCGGAAGCGTTCGTCGCCACGGTCCACGGACGCGACATCCTCGGGTATGTCGACCTTGCCGCCAGACGCGATGGAACCGTGCTCGGACTGAAGATGCGGTTGATCGCCGACATCGGCGCGTACAACATGCTCTTCACCGCGGACATCCCGACCCTCACGCAGCTGATGGCCAGCGCGACGTACAACATCCCCGCGATTCGCGCCACGCTCACCGAGGTGTTCACCAACAAGACGCCCACCGATGCGTATCGAGGCGCCGGCCGGCCCGAAGCCACGTACTTCGTCGAGCGCGCCATGGACATGCTCGCGCGCGAGCTGAAGATGGACCCGGCGGAGATCCGGCGGAAAAATTTCATCCAGCCGCATCAGTTCCCGTTCAAGACGCAGATGGGCGCCGAGTACGACTCGGGCGACTACGAAAAGGTGCTCAACCTCGCCCTCGAGAAGGCCGGTTGGGCGCAGCTGAAAGCCGAACGCGACGCCGCACGGGCGAAGGGGCGGCTCGTCGGACTCGGCCTGGCGATGTACGTCGAGGTCTGCGGCATGGGACCGTCATCGGCGATGGGGACTGGCGGATGGGAGTATTCGCAGGTCACCGTCGAGCGCGATGGCCGGATTACGGCGACGACGGGCGCATCGCCCCACGGCCAGGGCAACGAGACGACGTTCGCGCAGATGCTGGCCGACCAGTTCGGTGTGCCGCTCGAGCACGTCACGATCCTGCACGGCGATACGGCGGTCGTGAAGCAGGGGATCGGCACGTTTGGAAGCCGCTCGCAGGCGGTCGGTGGCGTGGCGCTGCAGATGGCGGGCGCCAAGGTAAAGGCGAAGATGGCGAAGTTCGCCGCCGCCATGCTCGAAGCGCACGAGGACGATCTGGTATTCGAGAACGGCGCCATCGCCGTCAAGGGCTCACCGGCTTCTGCGAAGCCATTCGCCAACGTCGCGTCGTTCGCGTATGTGCCGGTTACCCTTCCGCCCGGTCTGGAGCCAGGGCTCAGCGGCGAAGCGTTCTTCGAGCCGTCGAACTTCACCTACCCGTTCGGCTGCCACATCTCGATGCTCGAGATCGATCGTCAGACGGGCGAGCCGACGCTCCTGAAGCTCGTGGCCGTCGACGATGCCGGCAATCGCATCAACCCGCTCATCGTCGAGGGACAAATCCACGGCGGGCTCGCCCAGGGGATCGGGCAGGCGATGATCGAGGAGGTCGTGTACGACGAATCGGGCCAGCTCGTCACCGGCTCGTTCATGGACTACGCGTTTCCACGCGCGATCGACTTCCCACGGTTCGAGCTCACGGCGTCAACGACGCCCACGCCGGTCAATCCGCTCGGCGCGAAGGGCGTCGGCGAAGCCGGCACGCTCGGCTCGACGCCGAGCATCGTCGCGGCGGCGGTCGATGCCCTCAGCGAATTCGGGGTGAAGCACGTCGACATGATGCTGCGTCCCGAGAAGCTGTGGCGCATCATTCAGGGAGGCCACTCGTGATTTCGACGTCATTCGAATACACACGCGCCACATCGCTCGACGACGCGCTGGCGAAACTCGGCGCCGCCAACGGCGAAGCCAAGCTCATCGCGGGCGGGCACAGCCTGATTCCCGTCATGAAGCTCCGGCTCAGCCAGCCAGGCGCGCTCATCGACATCGCGCGCATCCCGGAACTGCGCGGGATTCGAAAAACGGACGGCAAGATCGAGATTGGTGCCGGCACGGTGCATCACGACGTCGCGTCATCGGCCATGCTGCGGCAGGAGTGCCCGCTCATCGCGGAAACGGCCGCGTCTATCGGCGACGCGCAGGTGCGCAATCGCGGCACGCTCGGCGGGAGCATCGCGCATGCGGATCCTTCAGCCGACTATCCCGCCACACTGCTCGCGCTCGACGCCGAGATCAACATCAAGGGCCCGAAAGGATCGCGGTCTGTCCCGGCGCAGCAGTTCTTCCGCGGGCTGTTTACGGTCGATCTCGCGGCCGACGAAATCATCGTCAGCGTGCGCTTCGCGCCGGTCAAGACCGCAGCCTACGCCAAGCTGTATCAACGGGCGTCGCACTTCGCGATTGTGGGGGTGGCGGCCGCGCTCGACGTGCACAACGGCGTCATTCGCTCGGCCCGGGTCGGCGTGACCGGCGCGGGACCGAACGCGACGCGCCTGACGCAGGTCGAAGCGGCGCTGGCCGGCAAACAGCCGTCGGCGGCCACGTTCGAAGAGGCTTCGCGCCTTGCCGATGCCGGCCTGGACGACGTGAACTCGGACCTGCACGCGAGCGCGGAATACCGTCGGGCGATGGTTCGTGTCTTCACCGTGCGGGCGCTCGCAGCCGCGATTGCAAGGCAGCCCTGAAGGGCTGCGTCGAAACTAGAATCTAAAATCTAGAATCTAAAATCTGAAATCTGAGCGTCTCGTCCTGCTCCTGCTTTCAGATTCTAGATTCTAGTTTCCAGCTTCTAGTTTCATCTTTGTGGTGAGAAACCGCCGGGTCTGACCCAGATACTTCTTCGCTTTTTCGAGCGCCTTACGCTCGACCTCGTCGCGCGCCGGGCCCTCGGCGCGCGCAAAGCGCGCACCGGGGTCGACGTTGTCGATCGTGCAGTAGTACTTCCCGCCGATGCTATACGTGACGATGTTGATGGGCCAGCCGTCAATCGTGTCGCGCCGTTCTGTGTAGTCTTCGGCCTTCATGGCTTTTCCACCGGCGCGCCGACCAGGTTGCCCCATTCGGTCCACGACCCGTCATAGTTCTTCACGTCCTGGTAGCCGAGCAGGTATTTGAGCGCGAACCAGCTGTGGCTCGACCGCTCGCCGATCCGGCAGTAGGCGATGACCGGCTTGTCGCCCTTCACACCGACACCGTCGTAGAGCGCCTTGATTTCGACCGGGCTCTTGAACGTGCCGTCGTCGTTCGCGAGCTTCGCCCACGGCATGCTTCGGGCGCCCGGTATGTGACCGCCACGCTGGCAGGTTTCGGGCAGTCCAGGGGGCGCAAGAATCTCTCCGGTGAATTCAGCCGGGCTGCGCACATCGACAAGCGCAGCGCTGCGCTGTTCGACCGCACTTTGCACGTCGAGCAGCGAGGCGCGAATCGACCTGTCCTGATCTTTCGCTTTGTACACTTTCTTCGGCGGCTTCGCGGCGTCGGTGGTCAGCTCCTTCCCTTCCGCGAGCCACTTCTTTCGGCCGCCGTCCATGATGCGCACATCCTGATGACCGTAGAGCTTGAGCTGCCAGAAAGCCCATGCGGCGAACCAGTTGTTGTTATCACCGTACACGACCACGGTCGTGTCGTTGTCGATGCCCGACGCGCCGAGCAGGGCTTCGAGCTTGTCCTTGGGAATCACGTCGCGAACGAGCGTGTCGCACAGCTGCGTGGTCCAGTTCCAGCCGACGGCGCCCGGCACGTGACCCTGATCGTAGGCCGCCGTATCGACGTCGACCTCCGCAATCCGGACCTTGGGATTCTCGAGGTTGTCCTTGACCCAGTCGGTACTCACCAGCACGTCCATCTTTCGTCTCCTCTAAAAGGGCCCCAAATGCTACGCTATATCAGCAAATGGCGACGCGCCTGACCACGATACTCGTGGCCGTCATCGTCGGAGCGACCTTCATTGCCGGTCTCATCGTCGGTGCCCAGCGCGACGATGCCAGCGGCCCGGTCGATCTCATCATCGTCAACGGCAAGGTCTATCCGGGCGGAGGCGCGGCGCTTCAGGAAGCCGTGGCCGTCCGCGGCAACCAGATCCTCCGGGTCGGTTCGAATCGAGAGGTCAAGCGGCTGCGGCGCGCCCAGACCGTGGTGCTCGATGCGCACGGCGCGACGGTGCTCCCGGGCCTCAACGACGCACAGGTGCACCTGATGAGCGGCGCGCTCACGCTCGAGCACCTGAATCTTTCAGCGGCTTCAACGATCGACGACGTCGAGACCGAACTTCGCCACTACGCCGAAGACAACGCCGAGCTGCCGTGGCTCGTCGCGCACGATGCCGACTCGGACCTCCTGGGCGCCAGCACGCACCCCCGAAAGACGCTCGATGGCGCCGTTCCCGATCGGCCGGTCCTCATCACGAGCGAACACGCAACAATCGCGTGGGCCAATTCCAGGGCGCTCGAGCTTGCCGGCCTCACAGGTAAGACGCGTAATCGCGCGGCGGGGATCGTCAGAGACCGGCGGACCGGAGAGCCCACCGGCGTGCTCAGGGACGGCGCGGTCGACCTGGCTGTCCGTGCCGTACCGCAACCCACTCGTGCAGAGAAGCTTGCGGCGCTGCGTGCGGCCATCGACGAAGCGCACCGGCATGGCATCACGAGCGTCCAGTCGGTCAGCTCGAGCGAAGAAGAACTGCAGCTGCTCGACGAAATCCGGAAAGACGGCGATCTCGAGCTTCGCGTCTCGGAATCGATCGTCGTGACGCCGACGATTACCGAGGCCCGCATCAACGAGCTGAACCAGCTTCGCGAAGAATTCCCCGACGATCCCGCGTTGAAGCTCGGGGGCGTCCTGCTGACCTGCCCGTGCGAGCCCGCAGCAGATCGATCGCGCCGTGACGCTGCTCGACAAACACGACTGGCACGTGATGGTGAAGACGGCGAGCGGCTCGGATGTGCACGCCACGGTCGACGCGTTCGAGCACGCCACCAGCGTCAACGGCACGCCGGCCCGCACCCGTCGCATTCGGCTCGACGACAGCCTGCTGAGCGAGGGCCAGGCCCGCATTCTCTTCGGCAGCAACTGGCCCGCAGGGCCCTTCGATCCGCTCGAGGCCGTCCACGAAACCGTGTCGGCTCCGGGAGAATTACGCAGCGCCATCGACGCCTATACAACCCACGCGGCCTATGCGTCGTACGACGAGCTGCGCAAGGGCACCCTCGCGCGCGGGATGCTGGCCGACATCGTCATCCTGTCGAACGACATCTTCGAGGCGCGTCCCAACGCGCTCGGCGAGAGCGCCGTCACGGTCACGATTTTCGACGGGAAGATCGTGTATCAACGCCCGCCGGCAGCCAGTTCCAATGATTAGACAGCCCTGAAGGGCTGTGCCACCGATGACAGCGTGATTACACCGCACTGAGCTCTGTCGCCGACGATGCCGACGTTGACATCGGTGGCACAGGGCTTCAGCCCTGTCCAGACTACTTATGGCAACCAAAATCACTTACGCAACGCTCGGTGGAGAATCACTCGAGGATCTGCACCGCGAGCTCGACAAGGCGATCGCAGAGGTCCCCCGTTCGTTCGGCAGCGAGCACCTTCTCTACATCGACGGCAAACACCTGAAGGCCGACGAGCGATTCGACGATCGCAGCCCGATCGACACCAGCATCGTCATCGGTCACTTCCAGAAAGGCACGCGCGAGCACGTGAAGTCGGCCGTCAACGCGGCGCGTGCGGCGTATCCGGCCTGGGCCGCGCGGCCGTGGCAGGAACGGCTCGCGTACGTCCACAAGATGGCGGACGCGATTCGCAACCACCGCTACGAGCTCTCCGCGCTGATGGGCTACGAGGTCGGCAAGAACAGGCTCGAATGCGTCGGCGACGTCGAAGAGGGCGCAGACCTGGCGGCGTACTACTGCGATCAAATCGAACAGCACAAAGGCTTCGTCGAAAAGATGGGCACGCTCGGACCCGGCGAAGAGAACTACAGCGTGCTGCGTCCGTATGGCGTCTGGGCCGTGATCTCGCCGTTCAATTTTCCACTGGCGCTCGCGGCCGGACCGGTTGGCGGCGCGCTCGCGGCCGGCAACACGGTCGTGTTCAAACCGGCCTCCGACACGCCGTTGCTCGGCGCGAAGCTCGCCGAGATGGTGATCGAAGCAGGCTTGCCGCCGGGCGTGTTCAACTTCGTGACGGGACCGGGATCCACGGTCGGACAGGAACTGATCGACAACCCGGGCATCGACGGCATCGTGTTCACCGGCTCGAAGGAAGTGGGCTTGAAACTGATGCGCGACAATGCGGCGCGTCCGGTACCGCGGCCGCTGATCATCGAGATGGGCGGAAAAAATCCCGCCATCGTCACCGGCACCGCCGATCTCGACAAGGCGTCCGACGGCGTCATGCGTTCGGCCTTCGGCGCACAAGGGCAGAAGTGTTCGGCGTGCTCGCGCGCCTACATCCAGAAGGGCGTGCGCGACACGTTCGTCGAGATGCTCGTGGAAAAAACGAAGCGCATCAAGGTGGGCAACCCGCTGGAGCGCGACGTGTGGATGGGGCCGGTCATCAACGAGGCCGCGGTCAAGACATACGTCTCGGCGATCGAGCGTGCGAAGAAAGACGGCGGAAAGATTCTCGTCGGCGGGAAGCGCATGACCACGCCGCCGTTCGATCGCGGATATTTCGTGGAACCGACGATCATCGACGGCCTGCCGGCCAACCACCCGCTGTTCTCCGAAGAACTGTTCGTGCCGATCGTCGTGATTGCCGACGTGATGACGCTCGACGAAGCGCTCGAGCTGGCCAACCGCACCGAATACGGGCTGACCGCCGGCATCTATTCGGAGAGACGAGGACGATCTCAGCACGTTCTTCGAGCGGATTCAGGCCGGCGTCACCTACGCCAATCGACGGGCGGGGGCCACCACCGGCGCCTGGCCGGGCATCAACCCCTTCGGCGGGTGGAAAGCCAGCGGCTCGACCGGCCGGGGCAGCGGCGGACCGTATTACGTGCAGCAATTCATGCGCGAACAGAGCCGAGTGCGGATTCGCGGCGTCTAATGCTGGCTGGTAGGGCTAGGGCTGAGGCTGGTGGCCGGTAGTTGATAGCCCGTCGGAGGTCACATGGGAGTGCGTCCTCTGAGTCTCGCGATCGGCGTCCTTCTCCTTCCCGTCATCGCCGCGGCACAGGCGATTGCGGTGCCACAAGGCACGCCGGTGCCTGGACCGCCTCCTGCCCGCCCGCAGATACCCGCACGCGACAACTCCGCGATCCCAACCGGCACGGCGCGCATTCGCGGCCGCGTCGTGTCGACCGACACAGGGACGCCCCTGCGTCGCGCGACGGTCCGAGTGTCTGCCGGAGAGCTTCGCGTCAATCGCAGCGCCAACACGGACGCAGAAGGCAAGTACGAAGTTCGCCGATCTCCCCGCCGGACGCTACAACATCTTCGTCACGCGCAACGGATACGTGTCGCTGCAGTTCGGCCAGCGACGGCCCTTCGAATCGGGGCGCCCGCTCGAGGTAGGCGAGGCTCAAACCGTCGAGAAAATCGATTTCGCCCTTCCGCGCGGGGGCGTCATCGCCGGCCGCATCACCGACGAGCTCGGCGAACCGCTCGCGGGCGTGCGGATGCAGGCGATGCGGCATCAGTACCTCCCCAACGGCCAGCGGCAGCTCGTCCAGGCCATGGGCGGCATGTTTGGCGGCACCGTCAGCAACGACCTCGGCGAATTTCGTCTCTTCGGCCTGATGCCCGGCGCGTACGTCGTCAGCGCGACACCTTCGGAAGTCGGCGGAACGATGATCATGCCCGGCGGAGCGCCGTCGCCGTCCGACAGCGACGGACACGGCATCACCTACTATCCCGGCACCATCAACGCCGATCAGGCGCAGCCCATCACAGTAGCGTTGTCCGAAGAAGCCGCGGTGTCTTTTGCACTTGTGCCGTCGAGGATGACGCGGGTCAGCGGCATCGTTCGGGACTCGCAAGGACAGCCGCTTCCAGGTGTCATGCTCACGATCCGGTCAAGGATGGGCAACGGCATGTTCATGCGCGGGCTTCCGGCCGTGGGCAATGACGGTCGCTTCAACATCGCCAACATCCCACCGGGCGAGCACTGGCTCGAAGTGATGCAGCGGACCGATGGCGGAGAATCGGCAGCCGTTGCGATCACGGCCGGCGATCGCGATATCACCGATCTGACCATCACCACGACCCCTGCCGCCACGATTCGAGGGAGCGTGACGTTCGAGGGCGGCAACGCCAGTTCCGACAAGCCGTCACGCGTCGTGATCTATTCGCCCGACCCTGGAGGACCTCAGGTGGTGCGCGGCTACGACCCGACGCAGGGCACCATCGACGCAAATGGGCAGTTTCAGATCAACGGCGCGGCCGGTCGCGTGCTGTTTCAAGCGGCCGGGACCGGATTCGGGCCGCCGCCGATCGGCTGGTCGATCAAATCGGTCACCTTCAACGGCGCCGACATCACCGACATGCCGCTCGACATCGCCACCACCGGCAGCGTGACGGGAGTCGAGGTGGTGATGACCGACAAGCAGACGACTCTGCTGGGTTCGGTCAGGAACCCGAGCGGAGTGGAGGTGACCGACTACACCGTCGTGATTTTCCCCGACAGGCTGCGCGACGGCGCGGTTTCCTCCCGCTACACGCGCGTCGTCCGGCCCGATCAGCAGGGACGATTCCAGACAAGAGGTCTGCCTCCAGGTGATTACTTCGCTGCCGCGGTTGAATCCCTCGAGCAGGGCGCGCACTGGGATCCGGCGTTCCGCAAACAGATCGAGCCGACCGCCAGGCGGTTCCGTCTGACTGAAGGCCTCACATCCACGATCGAACTGCAACTCGTGCCGTGAGAGTCATGTTGCGCGCGAGAGTGTTGGTTTCGATCGCAACGTCGGCCGTCATGTTGACCGCCGGTCTCGGCGATCGGATGACCGCCGCGCAAGTCTCCACCGGGACAGGCACGCCGACACCGACCGCCGCGCCCCCTCCGGCGAAAGCCCTGCCGACGACAACCCCGGCCACGGTGCATGGACGCGTGGTGGCCGCAGACACGGGAAAGGCACTGTATCGGGCGCGCGTTGAATTGCGAGGGATGGGTAACGCCAACTCGGAACTCGAGTTGGTTGCACTGACCGATCGAGACGGCCAATACCGTTTCCAGGCAGTTCCGGCGGGCCGTTACACTCTCCAGTCGAGGAGTGCAGGGTTTCTCGACACGTCCTCAGATCAGCAGCCCGGTCTCCGTTACAACATGATCGACGTGGCAGCCGGAGAGGCCAGGCGCGTGGACTTCACCCTTCCACGCGGCGCGGTGATTTCGGGGCGCATCACCGACGACACGGGCGAGCCGCTGGCAAGCGTGCAGGTGACCGCACTTCGCTTCAACTATTCGAGCAGTGGTGTACGTCTCTTTCCGGGAAACGCCATGCCGTTCAGCGGCCGAACGGACGACCGCGGCGAGTTTCGCCTTCCAGGCCTCAGCCCGGGCACCTATGTAATCGCCGCCGATTTTCAGACCAACGCGCCGGGGGAAAGTTACGCGGCGACCTACTATCCCGGAACGCTGCGGTTCAACGAGGCGCGCCGGTTTCGCATCGGTGCCAGCGAACAAGTGACGGCCAGCTTCACGATGCTGACAGCACGACAGGTGCGCGTGACAGGACAGGTACGATCGTCGACAGGCGAATCGTTTCGGGACTATCAGGTCACCCTGAGGACCGAGACGACCATTGGCTCGAGAGGCGCACCGGTCAACCCCCGCACTGGCGAATTTGAATTTGAGGGCGTGCCGCCGGGGTCCTACACGCTTGACGTCTCTTCAAACGCCGCCCGTATGCCCAACACTCGACCGCCGGAATTTGCGTCGGTTCCGCTCGACGTTGGCGACGAGGACCTCAGCGGACTCCTCATCACGACCGGATCTGGTGTCGCGATGAGCGGACGGGTGATCTTCGAAGGCAACTCGCCGCGGAGCGCGGTGCCAGAACGATCGCAGCAGCCGCGTGTATTCGCAACCGTCGTGGGCACCAACTTTGGGATGCGTTCGCTTTCCATGTATCCGAACAACGGCGTGATTGCCGAGGATGGGAGCTTCACGATTCGGGGTGGACTCGGCAAGGTGCTGTTCCGGATCATGACGCCACCATGGGAGTTGAAGTCGGTCACGTTGGACGGCGTGGACATTACGGACGTGCCATACGACACAGCCCGTGGCGGCACGGACCGGCTCGAAATCGTCGTGACCGATCAGCGGCAGGTCGTGAGAGGACGGGTTGTCGACGCCCTCGGCCGCCCGCCGACCCGGTTCGTCGTCATCGCATTTCCGAGCGACCCGAAGGAGGGCGCCGTACAGGGCCGATTCATTGCCGGGAGCTGGAGCTCCAACCCGGACGGAACATTTCAGCTGGGCCGCCTGCCGCCTGGCAGCTACTTCGCCGCGGCGCTCGCATCGGCACGCGACGATGCGCCCTACGACATAGATTTTCACCAATCCATCAAGGAGCGGGCGACGCCGTTCCATTTGTCCCCCGGAGAAAGCGCTAAACTGGAATTGTCGCTAATCGAGTAAACCACGAAGACACGCCAGACCACGAAGACACGACGACACGAAGATAGAAAAGAAGAAGAGCACGAAGGCAGGAAAGAACACGAAGGGAACGACTCCGGGACTCTCTGATGGCCGGACTCCAGGACTCCCGGACTCGAAAGCATGACTCTGAATAGATTGACGCTTCTCGCTCTTGTCCTAACTACCTCGGTCGCTTCGGCCCAGGAGCCCGGCCCGGGACCGCTTGGACGGGGACAGGGTCCCAGGCGGACGCGGCAGGCTGGGCATGCCCCCGCGCGACGACTCGCAGACCACGCCCGCCGGGAACGCGAAAATCACCGGGCGCGTCGTCGCCGCGGATACGGGATCGCCGATTCGACGCGCGCAAATCCGCGTGACGTCGGGCGAAGCGCGCTTCAATCGCGTCGTGACAACCGACGGCGACGGCCGCTACGAGCTGCTGAATCTTCCCGCCGGACGGTATCGCCTCTTCGTGAATCGCGCCGGGTACGTGGCGCTCGAGTACGGACAGGCTCGTCCTTTCGAAAACGGCAAGCCGCTCGACATCGCCGAAGGCCAGGCGGTCGAGAAAGTGGACTTCAGCCTGCCCCGCGGCAGCGTCATCACCGGCCGGATTACAGACGAGTTCGGCGATCCGATGACCGACGTCCAGGTGCAGGCGATGCGCTATCAGTTCGTCAACGGCGAGCGCCAGCTCGTCAACGCCGGGCGCGTCGCGCAGACGGACGACCTCGGTCAGTTTCGAGTCTTCGGCCTGATGCCGGGCGACTACGTCGTGCAGGCGTCGCTGCGCCTGAATCAGAACCCGGATACCATGAACCAACCGGATCCGGTCGGATATCCGGGCACCTACTATCCTGGCGTCGTTGACGTCACCCAGGCACAGACCGTGACCGTGACACTCGGCCAGGAGCTGAGCTCGGTTGCGTTTCCGCTGGTCCCGGCTCGCCTCTCGCGCGTCTCGGGCATCGTCATGGGATCGGACGGGCGGCCGCTTGCCGGTGGGATGATCATGCTGCGGCAGCGCGGCAGCCAACGGCATGGGCATGCTTCGCGCGGCGTTCGGCGGAGGCAACCAGATTCGTCCCGACGGAACCTTCCAGCTGACGGGCGTGCCGCCTGGTGAATACGTGCTCGACGTACAGCAGCGGCCGCAGAACGTGAGAAACCTGCAGGACATCAATCTGTCGCTGCTCGAGTTCGCGTCGATGCCGCTGGCGGTGTCGGGCGACATCGACAATCTCACCGTCGTGACGACACCAGGCGTCACGATGTCGGGGCGCGTGGTCTTCCCGGGACAGACCGCCCCGCAATCGAACATGCAGGTCGTCGCCAACCCCTCGGCCGGCGCAGCGTCACCGGTGGCGATGATGATGGCCGCCCGCGCGCTCGGCGGCGGGCGCGTGAATCAGGACGGCACGTTCGAGCTTCGCGGTCTCGCGGGTCCGCGGCTCATTCGTGTTCAGGGCGTGCCGTCAGGCTGGGCGTTGAAAAGCGTCACCGTCGAAGGCAACGAGGTCATCGACACGCCGTTCGAATTCAAGCCCGGCACCAGCGTGAGCGGTGTCGTGATCACGATGACGAATCGGCTCACCGAGGTAACCGGCGGCGTGCGCGATTCGCGCGGGCAACCTGTGGCCGATTACGTCCTTGTGGCGTTTGCCGAGGATACGAAGCTCTGGGGCGCGCAGTCACGGTTCGTGCAAACCGCGCGGCCAAACCAGAACGGCGCGTTCACCATCAAGGGTCTGCCGCCCGGACGCTACATGGCCTCGGTCGTCGCTGCGCTCGAGAACGGCATGCAGAACGATCCCGCCGTGCTCGAGCAGCTGCGCATCGGCGCGCAGAATTTTTCGCTCACGGAAGGACAGACGTTGAATCTGAATCTCACGATGGGGCCGCCTCAACCGTGATAGCATGACCTCTCACAATGACAGCGGACCGGCCAAAAAATAACGCGCCCATCTCGATCCGAGCTTGGCGACGCGCTCGGTCTCATCGAAACGCGCGGCTTTGTGGGCATGGTCGAGGCGACCGACGCCATGGTGAAAACGGCCAACGTCGTGTTCGTGGGCTGGCAGAAGGTCGATGCGGGCCTGGTGACGGCCATCGTGCGCGGCGACGTCGCCTCGGTGAAAGCCGCCACCGACGCTGGTGCGGCAGCGGCCCGGCGCGTGGGCGAGCTCGTCGGCGTCCACGTCATTCCCCGCCCCGCGGACGACCTCGAAAAGATCTTTCCGATCAGCTAGGAACCAACCGCTTTCTTCTTCCGGCGGCTTTTCGACCGCATACGCAGCTTCAATTCCTTCAACGTGCCTTCGTTGCCGACGACGAGCAGCGGCTGGCCGGGTTCGCGCAGCAGGTTGAAGAACTGGCCGCTCTCGGTGCGCGCGTAGATCTCCTTTCCGTCGGTCAGCAGCGTAATCGCGCCTCCTCCTCCAATCGCGTCGAACAGCCGGATGCCGAACCGCCTGCGCAGCGTGTCGATGAGCAGACGCATCTTGGACACCGACAGCCCGTTTCGCCGGAGATCGGCGAGCACGGCGAGCTCGAACAGGTCGACCGGCGAGTAGCGGCGCTCGGTGAAGCCGCCGGCTTCGGTGCGATGCGACGCGACCGACGGCTTGATGAGCTTGCGGGTGTCCCACCACTGGAGCTGGCGGGCGGAGAGGCCGGTGATCGAGGCCACTTCGCGCGAACTGTAGTTTTTCTTGAGGTCGAGTCGCATCAATTCGCAATCGTCAATTGCAAATTCACGATCGGGAAACCTTGCGATCGGCCATGGCGGCGCCGTCGAAGTCCTTCTGCGTGAGTCCCCCTTCGCTGTGCGTGCTGTAGAGCAGCGTCACCTTGCGATAGTTGATCACGATGTCGGGATGATGATCGGCGGCTTCGGCGTCGGGAACCAGACGGCCCACGAACGCGACGGCCGCCGGAAAATCGTTGAACGTGTACTGCTTCTTGATCGCGTGGCCCTCGAGCGTCCAGCCCGTCAGCCCCTTCAGCTGACGCTGCACTTCCTGATCGGACAGAATCGCCATATCAATACTCCCCGAACCGCTGCGGCTTCGTCGCGCCCAGCAGCGGATCCTCACGGTTGTCGAGCACGAGATCGGCCACCATGCGCGCCGTCAGCGGGGCAAGCAGCACGCCGTTTCGAAAGTGTCCCGTCGCGTACACCAGCCCCGGCATCCTCGCCGAACGGCCGATGATCGGCATCTCGTCCGCCGTCGCCGGTCGCAGACCGACGCGCGCACCGACGAACGCGGCCTGCCAGAGGTGCGGCACGAGATCGCACGCACCGTCGAGCAGGTCTCGAACGCCTGCCACTGTCGTCCGTTCGTCGAATCCGGCGTCTTCCACCGTCGCACCCACGAGAATCGAGCCGGCGGCAACCGGCACCAGGTAGCATCGTGGTCCCCACACGATTCGGCGCAGCGGCGGCCCTTCCCACGAGAGCTGCAGCAATTGCCCTCGCACGGGCCGGACCGGCAGCGGCGGTACGCCGTCGATGTCGATCTGTCCCGACCAGCTTCCGGCGGCGACGACAACGTCCCGGGCGGTCATCGGCGTGTCGTTCTCGAAATGGATCTCCACGACATCGTCGTGGCTCTCGATCCGCTGGACGCGGGCGGGCACACGAATGCGCGCACCGTGCTTGATCGAAGCCGCCGCCAGCGCGCCGGACAGTTCCGATGCCGCGACAAACCCGTGCGTTTTCACGAGCAGCGCGCCGGCGACGTCGGGCGTCAGCTGCGGTTCGGCCTCCTTCGCGGCCTGTGCATCCAGCAGCTCGCAGTCGAGTCCCGCGCGGTGCGCGTCGTCGGCAATCTGCCTGAAGTGACCGAACGGCTCGTCGGCGGTGATGACTTGAAGCGAGCCGGTGCGGCGATAGGCGACGCCGATTCCAGCGTCGCGCGACACGCGGTCGACGAATGCGTCGTACATCTCCAGGCTGCGCGCGGCCAGCGGCAGAAGCGGCCGGCCAAAGCCCTCGAGATACGGCACAAGCATGCCCGCCGACGCCTGGGTCGCGCCAAGGCCGGTCCCCCGGCCATCGACCAGCGTCACCGACGCCCCCCGTGCCACGAGCTCGTAGGTGATGGCTCCCCCTATCACCCCGGCCCCGACGACGGCGACGTCACAATCTGGCATTTCTTGCTTATCATCTCACGCAGGCCCTTGCTCCCTCGGAAGGACAATCGAGGTGTCCGAAGGGGACATGGGCGCCCGCAACTGGCCAGAAAGACGCGGTTTTTCGCCATTTTTGCCGTGTCGAGGTGGGTACGGGCCTTGCTGTTAGATGTGACCGAGGAGTTCAGTCCCATGGAAATCAAACCGGCCGCATTAGGAGCCATCGCCGTCATCGGCCTCGCAGCAGCGGGCGGAGGCGCCTATCTGGCCGTCCTGCACAACGGGTCCGATTCGGCACAACCGGTGCCGATGTACGCGGCTTCAACGGGCAATGCGGTCACGGAGACAGAGAACAGCATCACGAGCGCCCCGGCGGCAGCCGTCGAGCCGGCGCCTCAGGCATTGGTTGCCGAGCCGAAGCCGCAACCCGCAGTGACCGAGCCTGCGCCGGCCCCTGCGCGCACCGTTCGCCGGGCCCCGGCGCCATCGCGAGCGCCGTCGCCCGCACCGTCTCAGCGCGCGCGCACGTCGCCGAGCTACGGCGGCAACAGCCCCTCGGCGCCCGTTTACACGCCGCCCAGCGCGCCAGTGGATCCCTCCGTCTCACCTGCTATCGAGCCGGTCGAGAACACGACGGTTGAACGCGCGCCGGTCGTGACAGAGCCGCCACGCAAGATCTACGACGAGCTCGTGATTCCGGCCGATTCTGTCATCGGGTTGCAAGTCGAGACGGCCGTCACCACCGAGCGTGCGAAGCTCGAGGATAAAGTCGGCGCGCGCGTGACGCGCGACGTCAAGGTTCGCGATCAGGTTGCGATTCCTGCCGGTGCGAAAGCCGAAGGGTCTGTCACGCTGGTCGAACGCGGCGGGCGGTTGAAGGACCAGGCGCGCCTCGGCATCCGCTTCCATACGATCGTGCTGGCCGACGGCACACGGCTGCCGATCAACACCGAAACGATTTATCGCGAGGGCGAGTCGCCGGCGCGCGAAAGCGCGGCCAAGATTGGCGGCGCCGCGGTGGGCGGTGCGGTGCTCGGTGCGATTTTCGGCGGCAAGAAAGGCGCGATCATCGGCAGCACGGTCGGCGCGGCCGGCGGCGGCGTCGCGGTGGCAGCCAGCGAGCCGAATGCCGCAACACTGCCGGCGGGTTCCACCGTCACCGTTCGCATGGGCTCGCCCGCGACGGTGACCGTCGAGCGATAACTCTGATCTCAGGTCAGGCGTGGCGACTGCGCAGATGGCAATCCGACGGTCTTATTGCCTAATCGCCAATCCCTAATCGCCATCATGCGATTTGCCATCTAAGGCCGTAGCCTCCACCGCTCCACCCATCGCCCCTCAACCTGCTCCAGCGCAACAACACCGTTGAGCGGAAAGTCCGCGGGCATCGCATCGGCCATGCCGGTTTGCAATCTCCCCAGCAGGCGCGGCAGGTACGGAAAGTGTCCGACGAGCATGATGTGCCGGTCGTCGCCTGCGATCGCATCGACGATCCAACCTGTGGGATCGGTCGGCTGCAGCCCGCGCGCTGCAGCAAATGTTGCGAGGGGATTGCAGCGCTTCCAGTAGGCCTCGGCGGTCTGCCGGGCGCGCAGCTTGCCGCTGTGCCAGATGACGTCGGGCTTCGCTCCCCGCTCGGCCGCTTTCTGCGCGAGCATGTCGACCTCGACGCGGCCACGATCGGACAGCGGCCGCATCGGATTGACGTCGGGCCCGACGGCGTCCCCGTGATGAACCAGATACAACACGGCTACTCGAGCTTGAGCGGCCCGATCTCGGCAAACTGCTGCTGCGTTTCCTCGATGCGGCCGATCTTGACGCCCTGCAGGGTCGCGTCGAAGCGCTCGACATCGCGCATGGCCCGCTCGAACTGGCTCTTCGCGTTGTCGAGATGCTTGCCGACCATGCTGAAATGATCCTGGAACTTGTCGAACCGGGTGGTCAGCTGCGCGAGCATCTCCTGCACGCGCTTGGCCTCTTCCTGAATTTTCATGCCGCGGAAGCCAACGGCCAGCGCCTGAATGTAGGCGTACATCGTGTTCGGCGAGACCGGCACGACATGGCACTCGCGGCCGTAGGTCAGCAGCTCGGGGCGGCCGATGACTTCGTAGTAGACGTTTTCGGCCGGCACGAACATGAAGGCCACGTCGAGCGTTTGCGGCGGCAGCACGTAGCGATCGGCGATTTCCTTGATGCGTCCGCGAACGTCCGAGTAGAACTGCTTCATCGCCGCATCGCGGGCGGCCGGTTCTGTCTCCCGGAGCGCGCGCCGAAAGTTGTCCAGCGGGAACTTGCAGTCGATGCACAGCGCTCCGTAGGGCGTGCGGATGAGCGCGTCCACGCGGCCGTCTCCGATCGACGCCTGGCACTCGTACTGCTCGGATGGCAGCAGGTCGCGCAGCATCTGCTCGAGCGTGAACTCTCCGAAGTCGCCGCGGAGCTTCGGCGACTGCAGCATCCGCTGGAACTCGTCGAGGCTGCGGCTCTGTTCGAGAATGCGGCTGTTGGTGTCTTTCAGGTCGCCGAGCGTCTGCGTCACCTGCAGGGATTGCTGCTGGATGGCCGCGCGCGTTTCCTCTCTCACGGCCCGCGTCTCGTCCCGGACGCTTCCAATCGTGCCGTTGAGCGACTGTGTCGCCTGCTGCAGCGCCTGCGCGAACGTGCGGTTCATCTCGGCGGTAATCACGTCGAGCCGCTGTTCGAGCGCGCGAACGGCCCCAGCTCCCTCATCCTTCTGCTGTCCGCCCTTGAGCGCGCGAATAGCGAGCGCGCCTCCGACGAGGCCGATGATCAGGGCGGCGATGACGAGGAACAGTTCGGAGAGGGGCATCCAGGAAAAATATTAGTACAAAGTGGGGTTCGTAGAGTTCGTAAAGTTCGTCGGTTCGTGAGGTTCGTGAGGTTCGTCAGGTGCGGAGTTCGCGAACCTTACGAACCCTACGAACCTGACGAACTCCACGAACTCCACGAACTCCACGAACTCCACGAACTATACGAACTTCTACGATCCGTCCGGTATCAGGACAATTTTCCCGTATGCGCCAGGCTTCATGACCTCCTCGTGCGCGCGGGGCGCGTCGGCCAGCGGCAGTTCCCTGCCGACCTGCGGCTTCCATCCGGATCGCTCCATGCCCGCCACAATCGCGGCGTGCGCGGTGGCCAGCTCGGCCGGCGACGCGTTCCAGTTCGTGATGCCTTTGATGACGGCATCCTTCGCCATGATCAGCCGGGGATTCAATTCCAGTGCGCCGCGGTTGCCGACGACGACGATGCGGCCGTGCTTGGCGATGAGCTCGAGATCGCGCACCAGGTTGACGTTGGCGAGCATTTCGATGACGAGATCGACCCCTCGCCCGCCGGTCTTGGCAACGATGGCCTTCTCGTATCCGGCGGCGGTGTGATCGAAGATCTCGGCGACGCCCTGCTCGCGCGCGAGCTGGCGGCCGCGATCGGTACCCGCCGTGCCGAACACGACCAGGCCCGCGGCCCTCGCGATCTGCGCCGCCGCGACGCCGACCGCGCCGCTCGCGCCATGAATGAGGACCGTTTCGCCCGGACGCGCATCGCCCTTGTGGAAGAGCGCCCGCCATGCGGTGACGTACGGCACGCCGACGCCGGCGCCCTCGGCGAACGAGACATGGCCGGCCAGATGGTGAACCTGATCGACGTTCGAAAGCACTTTCTCCGCATACGATCCGTACGCGCGCCCATCCACGCTGCCGCTCAGGTACACGCGATCGCCAACCTTGACGCTGGTGACGTCGGCGCCAACGGCTTCAACCGTGCCCGCGGCATCGACGCCTGGCGTATAGGGCAACGTCGGAAGGGACGCGTACACGCCGCTGCGAATATAGGTATCGACCGGGTTGATGCCGACGGCTTTCACGCCGACGAGCACCTGCCCCGGTCCGGCCGGGCGATCGGGAACGCTCTCGAGCTTCATCACCGATGGATCGCCGAATTGATGAACGCGAATCGCTTTCATGCGCGACAGTTTGACACCATTTACGACCGTGCAGTAGGCTAAAAGCCTCATGACGTCCGTCTGCCACCGGCCGCACCAC
Organism: Vicinamibacterales bacterium; assembly: GCA_963821395.1. GTDB lineage: Bacteria > Acidobacteriota > Vicinamibacteria > Vicinamibacterales > JAMQPK01 > JAMQPK01. The sequence continues at coordinate 238,316 of CAWGDY010000030.1, forward strand.
CATCATCACCATCACCACAAGGTGACGGGCCGGCGGAGCTGCGGATAGTTCGAGACGATCACATACCGAGCATCCACTGCCCCGCCACAACCGGCGGGGTTTTTTGTTTATGCCAATAAATTTCACAAAACAAAACGGGCTCGTGCCCGCGGTCGTTCAGGACGCAGAAAGCGGCGAAGTGCTGATGGTCGGTTTCATGAACGACACCGCGCTCGCCACAACGAAGGAAACCGGGTTTGCGACCTTCTACAGCCGGTCGCGCCAGAAGCTCTGGACCAAGGGCGAGACGTCGGGCAACAAGCTCGCCGTCCAGCAGATCCTGGTCGACTGCGATGACGACACGATCCTGATGAAGGTGAAGCGCCTCGGCGACGGCAACGTCTGCCACACGGGCGCTCGCTCATGCTTCAGGGAGCTCGCGAGCTAACCATGCCAATGCTCAAGCTCGGCCTGCCGAAGGGATCGCTCCAGGATTCCACCGTGCAGCTCTTCGCGCGCGCGGGGTTCACCATCTACGTCAGCTCGCGGTCGTACTTTCCTTCGATCGACGACCCCGAGATCGAGTGCATGCTCATTCGCGCGCAGGAAATGGCCCGCTACGTGGCCGACGGCGTGCTCGACTGCGGTCTCACCGGCCAGGACTGGATCGCGGAACACCAGAGCGGTCTGGCCACGCCGGCGGCTCTCGTCCCGGTGGCCGATCTCATCTACTCGAAGCAGAGCTTCGGCAAAGTCCGCTGGGTGCTCGCCGCGCCCGAGGATTCCCGATTCAAGACGCCGCAGGATCTCGAAGGCGCCACGATTGCCACCGAACTGGTGCGCGCAACCAAGGCGTACTTCGATCGCCTCGGCGTGAACGTCAACGTCGAGTTCTCCTGGGGCGCCACCGAAGTGAAGCCGCCCGTGCTCGCCGATGCCATCGTCGAGGCGACCGAAACCGGATCGACCCTGCGCGCGAACCGGCTGCGCATTCTCGACACCGTGATGGAAAGCAACACGCAGCTCATCGCCAACGGCGCGGCCATGAGCGACGAGTGGAAGCGAACCAAGATCGAGAACATCTCGCTGTTGTTGAAGGCCGCCATCGAAGCGCAGGGACGCGTCGGCATCATGCTGAACGTCCGCAACGAGGATCTGAAAGCGGTCCTCGCCCTGCTGCCGGCGCTGCAGCGGCCGACGATCTCGCCGCTCAGCGAGGACGGATGGGTGGCCGTGAACACGATCATCGAAGAACGAACGGTTCGCGATCTGATTCCACGGCTCAAGTCGGCGCGCGCGCAGGGCATCGTCGAGTACCCGCTGAACAAGATCGTGGTGTGATGCGAATCCTCACTTCCCGCAACGCGAAGGCCGTCGAGCGGCTGCTGAGGCCACCGAGCCAGGACAATCGCCGTATCGCCGCTTCGGTGGCCACCATCGTGTCGGCCGTCCGCAGGCGAGGCGATGCCGCGCTCCTCGACTACGCGAGGCGCTTCGATCGGCTCGAGGGCCCACTCGAAGTCCCGCCCGATGAGATCGAAGAACTGGCCGCCCGCGTTCCGCCGCGAGTCCGCGCGGCGATCGCGGCCGCCGCGCGGAACATCGAAAAAGTCGCCCGCCGGCAGCGGCCGCGTGGCTGGACCGTGAAGACGATGGAGGGCGTCAGCGTCGAACAGCGGGTCACGCCGCTCGATCGCGTCGGCTGCTACGTGCCGGGCGGGCGCTATCCCCTTCCCTCCTCGCTGCTCATGACGGCCATTCCGGCGCGCGCGGCCGGCGTCGGCGAGATCATCGTCGCGTGTCCCCGTCCCGAACCCGTCGTCATGGCCGCTGCGCGAACGGCGGGCGTGACGAAGCTGTTCCGAATGGGCGGGGCGCAGGCTGTTGCCGCGATGGCGTACGGCACGCGCACGGTGCCGCGCGTGGATAAGATCGTCGGGCCCGGCAATCAGTACGTGGCGGCCGCCAAGGCGCTCGTCGCCAGCGACTGCGCCATCGATTTCTACGCCGGGCCGACCGAGATCGTCATCGTGTCCGACACCGGGAACCCGGAATGGATCGCCGCCGATCTGATCGCGCAGGCCGAGCACGATCCGCAGGCGCGGGCGATTCTGATTACCAGCAGCCGGCCGTCTGGCATCGAGGGTTGCGCGCGCGGTCTCGTTACAGATGCCGGCGAAGGGGCCGGCGCGCGAGTCGCTCGCGCGGCATGGCGGCATCATCGTCGCGGGAAACCGGGAGGAAGCCGTGGAGCTCGCCAATCGCGCCGCCGCCGAGCACCTCGTCTGCGACGACGACCGCTTCGCCGCCCAGGTGCGCTCCGCCGGTGCGATCTTCGTCGGCTCGTACACGGCCCAGGTCGCGGGCGATTACGCCATCGGCTCGAATCACGTGCTGCCGACCAATGGCGCCGCCCGGTTTCGTGGAGGCCTGCATGCCGCCGATTTCGTGCGCGTGTCGACCGTTCAGCGGATGACGCGCAAAGGACTCGACAATCTCGCCTCGACGGTCATCACGCTTGCGCGCGAAGAGGGGCTCGAGGCACACGCGCGATCCATCGAAATACGTTTGGCGACGGGTCGCAGATCGTTAACGCAACCATTGCCGAGCGCCCATCGGGCGCGAGGTACAGGTCGCGGGGGTGGCTACGGCACCCCAACGCGGGTGCCGCGTTGGGGACCCCGCGCCCCGCGACAAACAAAAAGATGACCTACGTGCGTCCTGGCGATCGGCAGGGTGCCCTGCGGCTGCACATGAACGAGAACACGGGGGGCTGTTCTCAGGCCGTCATCGAGGCCATCAGGGAGATTTCCGCCGAAGACGTCGCCTACTATCCGAACTACGGCGCGCTCGTTCGCGAGTGCGCCGAATACCTGGGCGTCGCGGAGCCTCAGCTTGCGTTGACCAACGGACTGGACGAAGGTCTCTGGGCCCTCACGGTGAGCGCGTTCCGGATGAACGGCAACCCGGGCGGATTGCTCGAAGCGATCGTCCCGGTGCCGGCCTTCGAAATGTACTCGGTGTTCATCAAGGCGGCCGGTGGCCGCATGGTCGCCGTCGATCCGAAGCCCGGCTTCGAGTTCCCGACGCGCGAGATCTGCGACGCCATCACGGATCGGACGCGAATCATCTTTCTGACCAATCCCAACAATCCCACCGGCCAGCTCATTCCGCGCGACGCGACGCGCGAAATCGTTCGATGCGCGCCGCCCGACGTCACCATCGTGATTGACGAGGCGTACTTCGACTTCTGCGGCGAGACGTTTCTGCCCGAGCTCGGCGGGCACACGAACGTCGTCGTCGGGCGGACGTTTGCCAAGGCCCACGGTCTGGCCGGACTGCGCGCGGGCTGCCTGATCGGCGATCCCGCGCGGCTCGAGCCGGTGCGCGAGGCGATACCGCCGTTCAGCCTCAGCGTGTTCGCGGCCGCCGGCTGGCGCGCGGCCCTTCGCGATCGCGAGTACCTCGACTGGTACCGCGCGCAGGTCGTGGAATCGCGCGAGGTCCTGTATGCGGCGTGCGATCGACTTGGCCTGTCCTACTGGAAGAGCGCGGGAAACTTCGTGCTGATCGACGTCAGCCGATCGGGCAACGCCACCGACATCGTCCGGGCGCTCCGCGAACGTGGCATCCTCGTACGCGACCGCTCGCGCGAGCCAGGCTGCGGCGGCTGCATCCGGGTCACCGCGGGCCTCGTCCGCCACACCGAAATCGTCGTCGAAGCGCTGGAGGGATTGTGCGCCGTGCCGTAGTCGACAGGCGAACGCGCGAGACGCAGATTCGCGTCCGCCTCGGCATCGAGGGCAAGGGCCGGTACGACGTCAGCACGGGCATTCGCTTTCTCGACCACATGCTCGAGCTGATGACGCGCCATGGCGGGTTCGACCTCGAGGTGCGCGCAACCGGCGACCTCGACGTCGATCAGCACCACACGGTCGAGGATCTCGGCATCGCGCTCGGCGAGGCCGTGTCCAAGGCGCTCGGCACCCGGCGCGGCATCAACCGTGCGGGCTACTTCGTGATGCCGATGGACGAAACGCTCGGGGTCGCGGCCATCGATCTTGGAGGCCGTCCGCATGCCGTGGTCGATCTCGCCCTGAAGGTCGATCGGGTCGGCGATCTGCAGAGCGAGCTCGTGCACGATTTCTTCGAGGGATTTGCGCTGGGGGTCCGCGGCAACGTGCACCTCAAGGTGCTCTACGGCCGCTCCAGCCATCATCACGTCGAAGCGGTGTTCAAAGCGTTCGGCCGGGCGCTGCGCGTGGCGTGCTCCCGCGACAAGCAGCTTCTGCGTACGCTGCCCAGCACGAAAGGATTGTTGTGATCGCCCTCGTCGACTACGGCGCCGGAAACCTGACGTCGGTCCGCAAGGCGCTCGCGGCCGTTGGCGCCGACGTGCAGACGCCGCAGCGGCCCGCGGATCTGGACACGGCAGAAGGGGTCATCGTGCCGGGCGTCGGCAACTTCGCGCGAACGGCGGCGCTCGACCGCGAGTGGCGCGACGCGATTCTGGGCGTCGTCGAGCGAGGCCGGCCGCTCCTGGGCATCTGCGTCGGACTGCAGTGGCTGTTCGAAGGCAGCACCGAGGCCCCGGGCTGCGAGGGATTGGCGTTGATGCCCGGCCAGTGCCAGCTCCTCAAGCCGGAATGGCCCAACAAGGTGCCGCACGTCGGCTGGAACGAGCTCGAGTTTCCGAGAGCCTCACGGCTGTTCGAGGGCATCCGCGAATCGCTCACAGGTGTATTTCACGCACTCGTATGCGGCGCCCGTGACCGACGAAGCGATCGCGGTGACCACGCACGTCGTGCCCTTTGCGAGCGCGGTCGAGCGCGGGCATGTCTTCGGCGTGCAGTTCCATCCAGAGAAGTCCGGCGAGATCGGGCTTCGTGTGCTGACGAATTTTCTCAATGCTCTCTAAACGCATCATCGCCTGCCTCGACGTCAGGAACGGCCAGGTCGTCAAGGGCGTGAACTTCGAAGGCCTGCGGAACGCCGGCGACCCGGCCGAGCTGGCCGAGCGCTACAACAAGGAAGGCATCGACGAGGTCGTGATTCTCGACGTCACGGCCACGCTCGAGGGACGGCGCGCGCTCGCCGCCACCGTCTCGGCGGTGGCCAAACGCATTTTCATTCCGCTGACCGTCGGGGGCGGCATCCGCTCGGAAGACGACGCCGCGGCCGCCATCGATGCCGGAGCGGAAAAGGTGAGCCTGAACACCGCGGCGCTCAACGATCCAGCGCTGATTACGACGCTCGCCTCGCGCTACGGCAGCCAGGCCGCCATCGTCGCGATCGACGCCAAGTGGGTCGACGGCCGGGCGCTCGTCTACGTGCGGAGCGGCAGCGCCGAAACCCAGCGGGAGGCGGTCGAGTGGGCCAGGGAGGCCGCCGATCGCGGCGCGGGAGAGATTCTCCTGACGTCGATCGATCGCGACGGCACCAAGAAAGGCTTCGACTGCGAGCTGACCGCGGCGGTCTCGAGAGCCGTGCCGATTCCCGTCATCGCATCAGGCGGCGCGGGCTCGCTCGAGCATTTTTCCGAGGTGTTCACCGACGGTTGCGCCGATGCGGCGCTGGCCGCCTCGATCTTCCACTTTTCCGAGCACGCCGTGCGCGACCTCAAGGAAATGCTGCGCGACCAGGGCATTCCGGTGCGGCTGTAGACATGCTGATCCCGGCGATCGATCTCAAGGGCGGCAAGGTCGTCCAGTTGATTCAGGGCGAGAAGCTGGCCATCGAAACGACCGACCTCGACTACTGGATCGAACGGTTCTCGAGCTTTCGACGCGTCAACGTCATCGATCTCGACGCGGCCATGGGCTCGGGCTCGAACGACGGGCTGGTGCGCGAGATCTGCAGACGGCTCCCCTGCCAGGTCGGCGGCGGCGTGCGATCGCCGGAGCGCGCGATCGAGCTGTCGTCGATCGGGGCCAGGAAGGTCATCGTCGGCTCGGCGATGTTCAAGGACGGCCTGCCGGACACGGCGAGCGCCCAACGTTTCTCGGAGGCCGTCGGCGTGGAGCGCATCGTCGGGGCCGTCGACAGCAAGGGGGGCCGGGTCGTGACGCACGGCTGGAAATCGACGACGGGCACCACGGCCGCCGATGCCGTCCGCGCGCTCGAACCGTATTGCGGCGAGTTCCTGTACACGCACGTGGACAAGGAAGGGTTGATGAAAGGCACCGACATCGCGGCCATCCGCACCGTGCGCGACGCCACGCACCGGCCGCTCATCGCCGCAGGGGGCGTCACCACGCAGGCCGAGATTGACGAGCTCGATGCGCTCGGCATCGATGCGGTCGTCGGCATGGCCGTTTATACGGGAACCTTAAAGATCTAGAATCGCGAACCGAACTGGATCAATCAGAGACACAGACGCGACGAGGGCCCGAGCCGCCGGACATCGCCGAGCGGGGCGGCATGAAGAACGGACAACCGCAGCGGTCGGACGAACGGCTGTTCATGCAGCTGCTGGTGTATGGCGGCTGCCGCGACTCGCGGGCCGTGTCGAGCGCGCTGTCGAACGCCGGGCGTCGAAGGCGCCGTCTACGAGGACGCCAACGACCCGCAGGGCATCGCCATTCTGTCGTTGACGAAGGATCCGAACTTCTTTCTCGACACGATGCGGCCCCTTCTCAACAGCGGTCCGTTCGGATCGCTGACCGCCGAAGCCGGAGTTCACGATGCTGGGGCGCACCTACGCGCTGGGTTACGAGCCCGACCTGGCCGAAGCCATCCTGCACCGACCGCGGCGCACGGTGCTGAACCGGGACTGGCCCTGGGCCGTGTGGTACCCCCTGCGGCGGAACGGCCGGTTCGCCCAGCTGCCACCCGAGGAGCAGCGCGTCATCCTCGCCGAACACGGCGCGATCGGCATGTCGTACGGCGCGGGCGATTACGCGCACGACATCCGTCTCGCCTGCCACGGCCTCGACAAGAGTGACAACGACTTCGTCATCGGCCTGCTCGGCAAAGCCCTCTTCCCCCTCTCGCACATCGTCCAGGCGATGCGGAAGACCCAGCAGACGTCGCTCTACCTGGATCGGCTCGGACCGTTCTTCGTCGGCCGCGCCGTCTGGCAGTCGCCCGAATAGAAACTCGCACCATTGTCAGATTCGCAGATTGATGGGCTCTCAATCCACCAATGCGCGCGGCGGCCATTACGTTATAATCCGTAACGGTTACGTAGATTGACGTAATGGAAAATCCCTTCGTATACGGCGAGGTGGTGCCCGCGGCGGCGTTCGTCGACCGTCTCGACGAGCTCGATCGCCTCGTCCGCGACCTCGGCTCGGGCCAGAAGGTCTTTCTGATCTCGCCGAGGCGGTACGGCAAGTCGTCCCTCATCCACCAGGCGCTGCGCGCCGTGGCCCGGGGCGGCGCCCTGACCGCGGAGGTGACCGTCAGCAGCTACAGCTCCTACCTCGCGTTCCTGGAAGGCTACACGCGCTCGCTCCTGGCGATGCAGAGCGGCTGGGACAAGGCGCGGGCCTGGCTGAGGGACGCGATCGGCGCCGCGAAGCCCGAACTGCGCCTCGAAGCCGACTCCGCCGGCGTCATGGGCATCTCGGTGAAGTTTCCGAGCGTGCGGACCGATCGCGACATCTCGCGCCTCGCCGCCGACGTGTTCCTGCTGCCCGGACGCCTCAGCGAAGTCCGCAAGGCGCGCATTGTCGTCGCGCTCGACGAGTTCCAGGCCATCAACGGCTTCAACGGCGGCAGCGTCGAGCACGCCATGCGCGCCGCCGTGCAGCATCAGCGCAGCGTCGGGTACGTCTTCGCCGGTTCCGAGCCCAGCCTCATGGAACGGATGCTCGGCCCGAAGCGCCCGTTCTACAAGGCCGGTCCGGTGATGCGCCTCGAGAAGATCCCGGCGGATCTGTTCTCCGGTTTCATCGAATCGCGGTTTTCACGAACCGGCATCAAGCCCGAAGCGGGACTCGGCGGCGCCATCGTCGATCTGGCGGGCAACATGCCCTACGACGTTCAGCGCCTGGCGCACGAGAGCTGGGACGATGCGCGCGCCGCGGGCAAGCGGCGGATCGGCGTGGAGGATCTCCACGCGACGCTCCATCGCCTGCTGGCCGAGCAGGAAACGATGTTCGAAGCCATGTGGCAGCGACTCACGCTCGCCCAGCGCGCGACGCTCCGGGCCGTGGTGCTGGCCGACGGGCGCGAGCTGCTCTCGGCCGACCTGCGCACCCGCTACAGGCTGGGTGGCGCGTCCACGGTGCAGGCGGCGCTGCAGGCGCTGGCGCGAGAAGACCTGGTCGCGCGTGAGAACGATCGGTATGTCGTCGTCGACTCGTTGATGCGGGAATGGATCGCGCGAAAGACCTTCTGACACGGGTGGGGCTGCATCGCCCCGAGATTCGCGCGTGGGCGATGTACGACTGGGCCAACTCGGCGTTCGCCACCACCATCATCACCGCCATCTTCCCGGTGTACTTCACGTCGGTCGCCGGCGCGAATCTGCCCGCCGGCGAAGCCACCCGGCTGCTCGCCCGCACGACGACCATCGCGCTCGCAACCTCCGCGATTCTCGCGCCGTTTCTCGGGGCGCTGGCCGACTACGCGCCCATCAAGAAGCGTCTGCTCGGGCTGTTCACCGCGATTGGCTGCATCGCCGCGGGTTGCCTCGTGCTCGTGCATCGAAACGACTGGCTGCTGGCCGCCATCCTGTTCGGCATCGGCAACGTTGGATTTACCGCGAGCCTCACGCTCTACGACTCGTTCCTGCCCCACCTGGCGCGCGAAGACGAGATCGATCGCATCTCGACGGCGGGTTTTGGTCTGGGATACCTCGGCGGCGGCCTGCTGCTCGCGCTGAACGTCGCCTGGATTCTGTCGCCCGCGACATTCGGCATCAGCGACGCGGGGCAGGCCTCGCGTCTGTCTTTCCTGAGCGTCGCGCTGTGGTGGGCGCTGTTTTCGATCCCGCTGTTCCGCCGCGTGCCCGAGCCGGCGGTCGTCGGCGCCGGCGCGCGCTCGACCGTCGCGCTCATGCGGACCTCGCTCCTCGGACTGGTGCACACCCTTCGCGATCTTCGACGGTACCGGCAGGCGTTTCTGCTCCTCGTCGCCTTCGTCATCTACAGCGACGGCATCGGCACCATCATCAGATTGGCGACGAGCTACGGGACCGAGCTCGGCCTGAGCCAGGGGGCGCTCATCACGGCCATCCTGCTCGTGCAGTTCGTCGGCATTCCGTTCGCCTTTCTCTTCGGCATGCTCGCGGGCCGCATCGGCGCGAAAACGGCGATCTTCATCGCGCTGGCGGTTTACACGCTGATTACGGTGGCGGGCTACTACATGAAGACCGAGCGCGACTTCTACCTGCTCGCGCTCATGGTCGCCTCGGTGCAGGGCGGAAGCCAGGCGCTCAGCCGCTCTCTCTTTGCCAGCATGATTCCGAAAGAGCGATCGTCGGAGTTCTTCGGGTTCTTCTCGATCTTCGAGAAGTTCGGCGCGATTGCCGGCCCGGCGGCGTTCGAAGTGGCCAGCCGCGCGACCGGCTCGAGCCGCAGCGCGATTCTCAGCGTGATGGTGTTCTTTATCGCGGGAGCCGCGGTGCTGACGTTCGTGGATGTGCGGAAGGGGCAAGAGGCGGTGAAGAATTGGTAGAGTGGGAGATTGGTAGATTGGCAGATTACAAAACTGACGAGGCCGTCAATCTACGAATCTACCAATCTGCGAATCTGCGAATGCTTATTTCAGCAACGCCCTGACCCGCTGCGCCCATTGATCCTGCGCCCGCACGTTGGTGCCGTGACCCGTTTCCAGATCGTATCTTGCTCTGCTCTTCCTGCAGCTCGCGATCGACCTCGAGCACCATCGTCTGAATCGGCTCGGTGCCGCCGGGGTCGAGGCAGGCGTCCTTGAACTCCCCGAACCGCTTCCTGATCTTCCTGGCCGCCAGCTCCGCCAGGTCGAAGTGCAGCTGCTCGTGATCGAGCAGCTGTCTGTCCAGTTGCATGACGTTGCGGCGCGCTTGCATCTGGGCCTGGCTCGCGGTCGTGCGCTCGCCGGCGTTCCCCCACATGTTCCCGTAGCTCGTCCGCCACCACGATTGTGACGGGTCGAAGATCGCGTGCGCCGAGGCCACCAGCTCGCCGACGACGCATTCCCAGGAGGTTTCGATGTGCAGCCAGCTCAGCGAGGAGTTCTGCGCCTGCACCGGCACGCGTCCGCGGAAATCCTCCTTCATGAGCCTGCGCGTCGGCGACCACTCGAAACCACTCTGCGCATGCGCCAGGGGCGCGACCCAGAGGATGGCGGCGAGGCACACGATGATCCTCATTGCGATAGGATATCTGCACATGCCGTTCATACGCGACATCTTTGCTGCCGCGGGCAGCACACGGCGGCCCGTCATTTCATTCGAATTCTTCCCGACCAAGACACCCGAAGGCGAGCGCACGCTCCTGGAGAAGACGATCCCGGCCCTCGGACAGCTGAAACCGGATTTCTGCTCGGTCACGTACGGCGCCGGCGGCAGCACCCGCGAGAAGACGCTCACCATCGTCGATCGCATTCAGCGCGAGCAGGGGCTGACCGCGATGGCGCACATGACGTGCGTCAACGCCACACGCGAAGAGACGTCGGCCGTGCTCGAGCGGGCGTACGCCCTCGGCATCACCAATATCCTGGCGCTGCGGGGCGACCCTCCCGGCGGTGTGGGCGATTTTCAGAAGACCGAAGGTGGATTCGAGTACTCATGGGAGCTCGTCCGCTTCATCAAGGAGATGGGCGGCTTCTCCATCGGTGTGGCCGGTTTTCCCGAGGGGCACATCGCGCAAACGGAGGGGAAGCGCACCGACTGGCACCATCTGAAGCACAAGATCGATCAGGGCGCCGATTTCGTGATCACGCAGTTGTTCTTCAACAACCGCGACTACCTCGAGTTCCGGGATTATCTGACCTCGCTCGGCGTGACGGTGCCCCTCGTTCCGGGAATCATGCCGATACTGAGCACGACACAGATCAAGCGGATCGTGGCCCTGTGCGGCGCCGACATTCCGCAGAAGCTCGCCAGCGAGCTCGACAAGCGGGGATCGGATGACGAGGCGGCGGCGGAGTACGGCATCGAGTACGCGACGCGCCAGTGCGAGGAACTGCTACGGGAAGGCGTGCCGGGCTTGCACTTCTACACGCTGAACAAGTCGAAATCGACGATCGCCGTCGTCAGAAACCTGGGCTTGACCCAGGAAGCGGCCCGCCCCGAGCGCAGTCGAGGGGCTATCGGCCAGTGACGGTGGAAATCGCGACCGCGCGATAGCCGCCGCGCGCCTTGAAGTAGAACCAGACGCCCGTGAAAATCACGGCGAGAATCGCGCCGAGCAGCGCGACCATCTGCAGCGCGGCGCCAGGCCCGAACTGATCCATGCGCTCGCCCATCAGCGGCACCACCAGGCCGACCGACAACATGCCTGCGCCCCCGAGCAGCGAGAGCACCAGTGCGCCCCCGCGCGGAAACTGTTCGGCGGCGACGCCCAGCATCGTCGGCCAGAGGAAGGTCTTGCCGATGCCGAAGAGCGTGGCGGCGACAAACGCCACGAGCGCGTTCGAATTGCTGTCGAGGCCTCCAAGCCAGTAGAGACCGATCCCTGCCAGCAGCGAGCTGACGATGAGCGTCGTGAGCGGCGACTTGTGGCTGAGGCCGCTCGCCCACTGCCGGAGCGCAAACATCAGTCCCGCGGTGTAGACAAGGAACAGCACACCACTGCCGGCGCCCGGGTTGAGCTGCGGCACGAGCTCGCCCATCACCGTGGGGAACCACTGATCGGGGCCCATCTCGGTGGCCGCCGTCATCCACATGCAGATGAACAGCACGATGAACAGCGGCCGCATGGCCTGGCTCCACATCTCGGCCGTGGAGACATTCGACGTCACCCGCTCGGTTTGCGGATAGGAGAGCGAGAACGCCATGACCAGGTAGACGACGGCGGGAATCAGAATCAGGGACAGCCGAAGCTGCCAGCTCGCATTGAAGACAGCCGACAGGGTGACCGCCGCCAGCCCGCCGACGATCAGCCCGCCGGGCCACCATGCGTGGACGGCGATGATCTTCTTGGTCTTTTCGGTGCTGTAGATGGTCGCGATCAACGGGTTGATGACGCCCTCGACGAGCCCGTGCGACAGCCCGAAGAGAAAGAACCCGACATAGAGCATCATCGTGCCCGGGTGATCGAGCAGCGACGCGATCGGCGCGCTCGGCCGCGGCGCGAGGATGACGAGCGACACGCCGATGATAAAGCCCAGCGCCGAGAGCATGTGCAACGTGCGCATGCCGATGACGTCGACGAGATTGCCGCTGATGAAGATCGCGATCGTGAACGCCCAGAAGGCGGGACTGAAGATCAATCCCATCTGCTCGTTGGTAATCGAGAACGCCGCGCTCATCGGGCCAGCCACGTCGCCGCGAATGGCAAACACCATCGCGGCGGTCCCGATGGACAAACAGCTCGTGACGAACAGCTTCTCTTTGTTCATAAGATGCGCCGGGTCCGAAGGACCGGCCTACTGACCGCGTCCCCCGCGGCCGCCGCGCGCCGGCATCGGCGGCGCCGTCACCACGTCGTATTTGCGATCGGCATCCTTGGCGACGCCCACAATCAGGAACTCGAGCGGCGTCGTCCCGGTGTTTTCGAACGACTTCCTGTCGTTCAGCTGAATCGGTACGGCATCGCCCGTCCGAATCTCGGCGCTTTCCGATCCGATCGTCGACCTTCCCCTGCCCGCTCATCACGTAGTAGAACTCGCCCACCTCGGCCAGTGCCTGCGGACCGCGTCGAGGTCCCCGGCGGCAGCAGCAGATGGTCGACATACGACCAGGCGCTCAGGAACACGCTCGGCGCCAGCGCGCGCCGGTATTGCACCGTCCCCTTGCCGCCGTTCAGCGCATCGATCGGACGCAGCAGCGACTGATCCAGCCGCATCGTCATGAACACCGGAATCGGGTCGATCGGCACGCCGACGCGGCCATCGCTCAGGTCGAACGCGTCGTACACACCCTTGCGCGCCGAGACGTTGATGTTCATCCACTGCACCGGCTTGTCGGTGGCGTTGTAAATCGCGTGCATGCTGCCCATGCGCGTCGGCGCGCCCGCCGGGCCCTTGAGCGTCGAGGTGCGGCCGTTGATCGTGAACTGTGCTTCGCCGTCGAAGATGACGAACATCTCTTCGCACTGGTTATGGAAGTGCGCGCCGATGCCGCTCTTCGGCTGGATGATGCCGCGGTGCAGGAAGTAGAGGTTGGTGTCGAGCGAGCTCGCGTTGAACAGGCCCATGTAGTTCAACTGACCCGGCCCGCCGTGCACGCTCGGCGAGTCGCGATACTTCGAGGGCTCGGTGTGCGCGATTCGCTCGGCGAGCGGCAGCTTCTGCGGACTGACGGGCGTCCCCTGCTGGGCGATCGAAATCGCGCCGGCGACGGCCAACATCGATGCAAGCGTCAAGAATTGTTTTCTCATAGCGTCCTTTCAAATCACATCGAACTGCAGAACCGTGTAACCGGGAGCCGCGAACTTCTCCATGGCGCCCCAGACCTCCTGGTGGATCTCCGAGGCCACCCACTTCTGCCGGAGCTCTTCGCTTTCGTAGATGATCAAAAAACGATAGTTGATGCCGGGAGGGGCCGTGCCGACGGGCACGGCGACAATCTTCAACATCCGCACGTCGATGTAGCCGCGAAACTTCTGCGCGGCCGGCCTGAACACGGTCTGGAAATAACGCACCATCTCCTGCTCTTTGGCAGGATCGATACCGAGATCGACGTGAACCTGAATCATTAGGATCTCCGAATCTGAAATCTAGAATCTAAAATCTAGAATCTTCGGCCTATGCATAGACCAGCTTCTGGCCCATGACAGACGTGCGAATGCGATAGAGACCGGTTTCCGCCGTGATGTACAGCGAGCGTCCGTCGTCGCCCCAGCCGCAATTGGCCGGGATCCTCCGGCGGCACGATGCTGCCGAGGTGTTTGCCTTCCGGCGAAAGAACGAGCACCGCACTCGGCCCGGTCGCCCAGATATTGCCCTGCACGTCGATCTTCATGCCGTCGGGAACGCCGCCTTCCTTGAAACCCGACGAGTCGAAGAGCACACGGCCGTTGCTGACGTTCCCGTCTGCCGCGACGTCGTACCTCATCCAGATGCGCTGGCGCTCGTCGGAATTGGACACATACAGCGTCTTCTCGTCTGGCGAAAACGCGATCCCGTTCGGCCGCGTGAGATCGGTGATGATGACGTCGAGCTTTCCGTTCTGCAGCTTGAACACACCGTTGAACGGCAGCTCCTTCGATGGATCGTCATCCTGCAGCGGCAGTCCATACGGCGGATCGGTGAAATACAGCGTGCCGTCCGATCGAAAGACGATGTCGTTCGGGGCGTTCAGCTTCTTGCCCTGGAACTTGTCGACGAACGTGGTGACGGTCATGTCGCGGCTGATGCGCACGATGCGGCGGTTGCCGTGCTGGCACAACAGCACGTCGCCGTTCGGCGCGGCGGTCATGCCGTTGGGACCCACGAACCCGCCGGCAGGCAGGTGATGCCCGTCGTAGCCGCCCGGCCTCAGCAACTCCACGACACCGCCATCCGGCGACCACTGCCGCACGACGTTGCCGACGACGTCGCTGAACCACAGCGCGCCGGACGGCCGCCAGAGCGGGCCCTCGATGAATGTGAACCCGCCGGCAACCTTTTCAACGCGCGCGTCGCCTGGGACGAGCCTGTCGAACGCAGGATCGAGCCGAGTGATGGTCATATCAGAACGTGAAACTCTGTTTCAGATCGTGTTTCAGATGCAAGAGCCTTGCGTATACCGGCCGTCGATCAAGCGCCACATCAGCCCGTTGGGATTCTCGTTGCGCAGGCCGCGGTGGCAAGCGCTGCTCTCGCACGTTGTCGTAGCAGCACAGCATCCCGAATCGCCGCAGCGATGCTGGAATCCCGACCGCCGTGAACCCCGGGTGACCGGTCGCCGGGAACGGGCCGCCGTGATTCATGGCGGGACTCACGGCCACGCCGGTGGGCATCTTGTCGTTCAGCAGACGGCCGACCCGCTGGCGCAGGAGCGGCGCGAGGCGCGCATACAGCACGTCGTCGCCGCCGCCGGTATCAGAGTAGATGCATCCCGTGAGGTTCCCCTCGAGGTGCGACAGCACCGCCTCGGCCTCACCGGCATCGCGGACGACGACGCACAAGGAGGTCGATCCGAACGCTTCGGTCTGCAACTGCTCGGGATTGTTGAGAAAGTCCGTGCCGCTGACGCGAAGCAGGGTGTTGGGATACGCGCAATCCGCGGCCGGTTCGCGCTTCGGCCGTCGCGAGCTGCGCACCGGCGCCCCGAAGCGTCTTCACGCTGGCGACCAGCCCTTTGGCGACCGCTGATGACAAGAGCGCGGGCGTCGGCGCCGACTCGAGTGCCTGCTTCACCTCGTTGATGAACTGCTCGGCTTGCTCGCCGGCAAAGAGCACCACCAGGCCGGGACTCGTGCAGAATTGTCCGCCTCCCATGAGCGAGCTCGCGGCAAGTTCGCCCGCGACCTTGCTGCCGCGTTCGGCCAGGGCGCCCGGCAACACGAGAACCGGGTTGATGCTCGACATCTCCAGGTAGATCGGCTTGCCGGCACGATCGGCCGCCGCCTTCAGTGCCATGCCCGCTCCGCGGCTGCCGGTAAAGGCGCTTCCTCCAACCCGCTTGTCCGAAACCAGCCGCTCTCCCGACTTGTGGTCAATCTTGTAGATCAGCTGCACCGTGGCCGGCGGCAAGCCGCATTCCTTGACCGCGGCAAACGCTTCCTCGGCCAGCATCCGCGACGTGCCCGGGTGCAGCGGATGTCCCTTCGCGATCACGGGATTGCCCGCGGCAATCGCCGCCGCAAAGTCTCCGCCCGCGGCGCCGTTGAACGCGAACGGGAAATTGTTCGGGCCGAATACGACGACGGGGCCGAGCGGCTCGAAGCAGGAGCGGATCTGATTCTTGGTGTCGATCGTCGGCAGCGCCCACGAACCTTCCAGTGCCGCGTCGGCCGCCTGCCGCAACTGGCTCGTCGTCCGGGGCAGCTCGACATCGGCCAGGCGTGGCGATTTCGCCAATGCCGTCTCGAGATGCGCCTGCTCCACGAGCGGGCCCTTGATGGCTTCGATGCGCTCGGCGAAGCGCGCCAGGAAGCGGGCGATCGAATCCGGAGGCGTGCGGCGAAGCGCGTCGGCCGCGCGTGCTGCCGCCTCGAGCGCGGCGTCGCAATCCTCCCAACCGCTCATCGGATAGGAATCGGGAAGCCGCTCGCCGGTGGCCGGGTTCACGGCATGAAAGCTCGACGCCGCCCGCGAGGCGCGCCATTGACCGTCAATCAATACAGGTTGTTCAGCCATAGTCACACGATGACGACAGGGTTCCGGAGAACGCCTATCTTGGGAATCTCGACTTCGACCACGTCGCCTTCGGCAAGCGTGAACTCGTCGGGAGGCACGATGCCCGTTCCAGTCAGCAGCATCGCACCGTTCGGAAATTTCTGGGACCGGAACAGGTACGACGCGAGCTCGTCGAAGCTTCTCTTGATATTGCCGATCGGCGTGTCGCCGGAAAACACCGGCTTTCCGCCCCGATGGATAGCGATGCGAATCGTCCAGTCACGAACCTCGGATTCGGTTGCGCCGAGGAGCATCCAGGGCGCGATGGCGCAGGACCGATCGTAGACCTTGGCCTGGGGCAGATAGAGGAGATTCTCACCTTCGATGTCGCGCGAGCTCATGTCGTTGCCGATCGTGCAGCCGACCACGCTGCCGCGAGAGTTCAGCACGAGCACCAGTTCCGGTTCGGGCACGCTCCAGCGCGCGTCGCGGCGGATGCCGACCGCGTCGCCGCCTGTGACGACCTTTTCCGCAATCGACTTGAAGAAGATTTCAGGCCGATCGGCGTCGTACACCCGATCGTAGGCCGTCGCGCTGAAATCGGACTCCTCCATCCGGGCGGTCTTGCTGCGGAGGTAGGTCACGCCGGCCGCCCAGATTTCCTGGCGCTCGACTGGAGGCGCGAACCGTATGTTGGAGGCCTCGAGCCGCGCGGACGTCCCGCGAGCGCGCTGGCTCACAGCCTCGACGGGATTCCCACTCTCCAAAAGCTCGGTCACCCCTCCAGCGCCCGCCGGTCCCAGATCGAGCACGTGCGTGCCCCCATCGTCGAGCCCGATGCGAACGTCGTTGTTTGCGCCGACAAAACGGCAAATCTTCACTGCGTCAGGCAATCGACAGCACCTTAATCGGCTCGTTCACGGGAGCCGCGATACGGACCGCATTTCGCAGCGGCCGGCCGAATCCTTCGAACTGAATCGCCATCACGTCGCCGTCTTCGAGCCGAACGCCGTCGGCGAAGCTCAGCGTGTGCGCTCCATAGTAGTGCACGTGCACGTCACCGGGCCGCCGGTGCGCCTCGAACTTGAAGTGATGATGCTCGATGTTCGCGACGGTGTGACACATCTCGCGCTCGCCGGTTGCAATCGCGCGCTGCCAGATCGTCTGGCCGGCCCGTTCGACGCTCACCCGGCCCGGCACGAGATCGAACACCGGATCGATCACCAGCTCGGGACCCAGCCCGCAGGTCCGGAGCTTCGAGCCCGCGAGGTTCAGGTAGTTCCGCTTCTCGAACGTGTGATCGGAAAACTCGTTGCCGGCGGCCATCCCGATACGGCGTGGACGCCCCTCGGCATCGACCACATAGACCCCGGCGACCTCGGCCTCGTCACCGCCATCTTCCGCGTATCCGGGCACCTCCAGCACGTCGCCCGTCGTGCGCAGCACCGTCCCGTTGCCTTTGTAGAACCATTCGGGTGCCGCGCCGATTCTTCCCCCGTCCGGGCGGCCGCCCTCGAGGCCCATGCGAAACATCCGCATGCTGTCGGTCAGTTCCGACGTCGCTCTTGCCGTGCATGGCATTTCGACTCTCGGCGCTTCCGAGGTGGGTCAGGCCGGTTCCCGATACGAGACAGCGCGCCGGTTCGGGATGATCGATCGGCACGAGCAGGCGCCATGGCGACGAGCCCGAGTAGACCGCATCGTAGTCGAGGCATTCCGACGTCACGCGTCGATCGATGAGCGTCTTCAACGGCACTCGGGCGACGATGGCATCGCCGGCCAGCGCGAACACGGACTCGGTGTCGGCGAGCAGTCGCAACGACGGTTCATCGACGCGAGCGACGCGCCTGGTCGAACCCTGTTGCAACTGCACGACCCTGGTCATCGCTCCCGCGTTCATCTCCATTTGATGTTGCAGCCGATGCTCGGACGTTGCTCGGGAGAGACGGCGCGGCCGGCGATGACGGCGTCGAGCGCGGCGCGCAGATCCTTTCCGGTCACGGGGACGTCGTTCCCCGGACGGCTGTCGTCGAGCTGACCGCGGTAGACGAGCTTGCCCTGGCCGTCGTAGAGAAAGAAGTCGGGCGTGCACTGCGCGTCGTACGCGCGAGCCACCTGCTGCGATTCGTCGAACAGATACGGGAAGTTGAAATCGAGCTCCTTCGCCTGATATGCCAGCTTCGTCGGGCTGTCCTCAGGATGCGATGTCACGTCGTTCGCGCTGATGGCGACCATACCCACGCCACGGCCGGCGTACTCGCGCGCGATGCGGGCGAGCTCGTCCTGCACGTGCTTCACGAACGGACAGTGCCGGCAGATGAACATCGCCAGCATTCCCTTCGGACCTGCAACGGATTGTCGTGACACGTGTTTGCCGGTCACGACGTCCGGAAGCGAGAAGTCGGGAGCGTCGGTGCCCAGCTCTTTCATGGACGAGGGTGTTCGGGCCATGGGTTATAGTCTCTGACACTATGAACAATCGGATCAAACTCGTCGCATGCGCGATTGCGGCTGTCGCCACCGGTGCGCTTTTCGCGCAGCAGCCGCCGGCGGCAGATACCGTGACCAATCCGCTGGCGGCCAGCTTGACCGCCGCCGCGGAGGGCCAACGGACGTTTGACGGCACCTGCCAGACCTGCCACGGCGCCGCCGGTGTGGGCGATCCCGGGCGCGGCGGTCCCGCGCTGAACACCACGGGATTGAAGAACGGCGACAGCGACGCCGACCTCTTCCGCACGATCCGCCAGGGCGTCCAGGGCACGCAGATGCCGCCCTACAAGGGCCTTCGCGACGAGCAGGTGTGGCAGCTCGTCAGCTACATTCGAAGCCTTCAGAGCACCGCGGCGTCTACCGGACCTTCGCGCGGCGCCATTATGCCGGAAGGAGACATCGCGGCGGGCGAATCGCTGTTCTTCGGCCGCGCCGGATGTGCCGGCTGTCACGAGATTAACGCGCGCGGCGGTGTGACCGGTCCCGATCTGTCCAACGCCGGCCGCCTGACCGCGGTGGCAATCCGTCAGAAAATCATGGCGCCGAACGAGCCGCTGCCGCCCGTGCCGGGCGCGCGCGGCGGTGGCGGGGGACGCGGTGGTCCTCCTCCGGTGACCCTCGTCTTCAAGGGCGCCGACGGACGTGACGTTCGCGGCGTGCGAAGAAACGAAGACACGTTCTCCGCTCAAATCGTCGACACCTCGGGCCGTCTCCATCTGATCGACAAGAACAAGACGCCGGTCACCGTCGAGAATCAGTCGCTGATGCCGAACGATTACGCGAAGCGGCTGTCGGCCGACGACATCACCAACCTCGTGGGCTTCCTCCGGATGCAGCAGGCGCGCGACCTGAGCAAGACGGTCGCGCAGCAAATCACCGGCGGCGTTCCGTATCAGCGTCTGGTCAATGCGAGCGCAGAGCCGCACAACTGGCCGATGTACTGGGGCAACTACCAGGGCACGCACTATTCCCCGCTGACGCAAATCACCGCGGCGAACGCACGTCAGTTGAAGCCGGCCTGGAGCTTCCCGGTGCTCGGCGGGAATTCCGTGCTCGAAGGCACGCCGATTGTCGTCGACGGCGTCATGTATACGACCGGCAGCGGCAGTCCGGCCACCGTGACGGCACATCGACGCCCGGACGGGCCGTCAGATCTGGCGCTGGACGCGTCAGCAGAAAACAGTCAACCCGTACGAGATCAACCCGTTCGCCCGGGGCGTCGCCATGCTCGGCAATCGGCTGTTCGTCGGTACGCTCGACGGATGGCTCATCGCGATCGACGCGCGAACCGGCCAGTCGCTGTGGGAAGTGGAAGTCGTCGACACGATGGAGGGATCGAGCATCACGAGCCCGCCTCTCGTCCTGAAGGACATGGTGATCACGGGCATGACCGGCGGCGAGTACGCGACGCGAGGACACCTCGACGCCTACGACGCCGCGACCGGAAAGCGCCGGTGGCGCATGTACACCGTTCCCGCGCCCGGTGAGTTCGGCAACGACACGTGGAAAGGCGAGAGTTGGAAGACCGGCGGCGCACCGACCTGGCTGACCGGCACGTTCGATCCCGAGCTCAACCTCGTGTTCTGGCCCATCGGCAATCCGGCGCCCGAATTCGATCGCGTCGCGCGCGGCGAGATGGACAACCTCTTCAGCAACTCCGTCATCGCGCTCGATCCCGACACGGGCAAGATGAAATGGCACTACCAGTTCACGCCCGATGACGGGCACGACTGGGATTCGGTGCAGGACATGATGCTGGTCGATCGCGTGTGGCGCGGCGAGAAGCGCAAGCTGCTGATGCACGCCGACCGTAACGGCCACTTCTACGTGCTCGACAGAACGAACGGCAAGTTCCTGTCCGGCACGCCGTTCATCTATCAGAACTGGAACGCGGGATTCGACGCGAACGGACGGCCGAAGCCGATTCCGGGCACGAACTCCACGGAAAAGGGCAGCGTGCTCGTGTATCCGACCGTCGGAGGCGGGACGAACTTCCAGGCGCCGTCCTACAGCCCGCTGACCGGATGGTTCTATCTCGCGTTCTCCGAAGGTGGCGCGGTGTATACGAGCACCACACAGACCGTCACGCGCGGCCAGCAATACCTCGGGCGGGGCCGGGCTGCGGGACCGCCGCCCGCTCGCGGCCCGAATCAGCCGGCACCCAACGCCGGCATCAAGGCCCTCGATCCGGAAACCGGCAAGACCATGTGGTCGTATCCGCTCTTCCAGGGCTCGCTCACCAACGGCGTGCTCGCCACCGGCGGCAACGTCCTGTTCGTCTCTTCGCGCGACGGCAATATCGTCGCGCTCGACGCGAAGACCGGGAAATATCTCTGGCACTTCCAGACCGGCGGCAATCACTCGGCATCCCCGATGAGCTACGCGATCGACGGCCGGCAGTTCGTCGCGCTCGCGGCGGGCAACGTGGTGTTCAGCTTCACCGTACAGGAGTAGCGTCATGCGCGTGAAAAGCACGGTCGTCCTCGGCGTGATGCTGTGGTCGTTTGCGGTGTCTGTCCCGGTATGGGCGCAGCAGTACGACGCGCGGCGCAATGGCGACGTCGTCCAGCTCGAGGACAAGAAGAACGAGACGGTCGTGTCGATCATCACGTCGGTCGGGATGATGGCCTACGAGATGAAGGTGAAAGGCCAGAACGTGCTGCGCTTCCCGTTCAAGTCGATCGACGAGTTCAAGGTGAAACCGACGGGCCTGCACGGCATTCCGCTGCTCGCGCCGTGGGCGAATCGCCTCGACGAGCAGGCGTTCTACGCCAACGGCAAGCGCTATGCGTTCGACATGAGCCTCGGCAACGTGACCGGCGCCATTCCGATTCACGGCTTCATGAGCCGTACCGATCAGTGGCAGGTCGTCGACGTGAAGGCCGACGGCAAGGCCGCATGGGTGACGAGCCGCCTCGACACGAGCAAGCAGGCCGACTGGATGAAGCAGTGGCCGTTCGCGCACACGATGGACGTGACCTACCGGCTGCAGGACGGGACGCTGGAAGTCATCACGAAGATCACGAATAACGCTCCCGATCCGATGCCCGTCTCGCTCGGATGGCATCCGTACTATCAGTTGACGGACTCGCCGCGCGAAGAGTGGACGGTGACGATTCCGGCGCGCGCCCGCTGGCTGCTCGACTATCGCAAGGTGCCGACCGGCACCACCGAATCGACGGCCAAGTTCTTTCCGAACAACCGTGGCACGTTGAAGGACTACAACCTGGACGATGTGTTCGGCGACCTCATCAGAGATTCGCAGGGGCGCGCGACGGTCGTGCTGAAGGGACGCAAGCAGCAACTCGAAATCAGTCAGGGACCGAACTACAGGTCGCTGGTTATTTACTCGCCGAATCCCCTGAACACCGGACTTGGCAGCCAGATTCCACCGCCGAATCCGAGTGCTGCCGGCCGCGACACCGGCTCCAGCGCCCGCGCGCGGTGGCACGCCTCCGGCAAATCCACTAGCGACGCCGAACTTCATCTGCTTCGAGCCGATGGCCGGCATCACCAACGCATTGAATCTCGCGCACAAGGGCGTTTATAAAGAGCTTCAGTACATCAAGCCGGGCGGCACGTGGCAGGAAAGCTTCTGGATCAAGCCATCCGGTTTCTAGGAGTTCATGATGATGATGAAGAAGGGATTAGGGATTAGGGATTGGGGATTAGGGCTGAACGCGCGAGTCACGCTGTCTGCGCTGATTTTTCTGACGGCGATGTCTGCGTGCGGCGGCGGTACGCCGCCATCCGAGCAAGCCGCGGCGCCGCCGCCTGCGGCGCCGGCTCCCGAGCCGCCGAAGGCGCCGTACTACGTCTACGTCACCAATGAAATCGGCGGCGATCTGACCATCATCGATGGCGGCACCAACCAGGTCGTCACGACGATCGCGCTCGGCAAGAGACCGAGAGGCATCAAGGTGAGCCCGGATGGGACGAAGCTGTTCGTCGCGTTGAGCGGGTCGCCGATGGCGCCCCCGGGAACGGATGAAAGCAAGCTGCCGCCACCCGACCGCACCGCCGACGGCGTGGGCGTGGTCGACATCGCCGCGCGGAAAGTCACGACCGTGCTGACCAGCGGATCGGATCCGGAACAGATTTCGCTGAGCGCGGACGGTTCGAAGGTTTACGTGTCGAACGAGGACGCGGGCGTCGCGAGCATCATCGACGTTGCGTCCAACAAAATCGTGGGCGAAGTGAAGGTGGGCGGAGAGCCCGAAGGCGTGACAACCAGCCCGAACGGACAGTGGGTATATGTCACGTCCGAGGAGGACAATCAGATTTCGGTGATCGACACGGCCACCAACAAGGTGATCAAGCAGTTCGAGGTCGGCGCGCGTCCCCGATCGTCGGAATTTCTGCCCGACAGCTCGAAGGCGTACATCACGGCCGAGAACGGCGGCACCGTGCACGTCATCAACACGAAAAATCACTCGGTGACCAAGACGCTGAAGATCACCGGCGAGCTCGCGAGACCGATGGGCGTCATCGCCGCGCCCGACGGCAAGCGCGTGTACGTCACCACCGGCCGGGGCACGATGCTGCTTGCCATCGATACGGCCAAAGACGAGGTCGTGGCATCCGTGAAGGCAGGCCAGCGGCCGTGGGGTGTGGGCATTTCGCCCGACGGCAAGCGTCTCTACACCGCCAACGGCCCGTCGAACGACATCTCCGTCATCGACGCCGAGACGATGGCGGTCATCGCGACGGTGCCCGGCGGCCGGAGTCCGTGGGGCGTGGCGATACGTTAAATCTAGAAACTAGAATCTAGAAACTAGAATCTGAAATTCTAGATCTCAGTTCTTAGTTTCTAGATTCTAGTTTTTAGTTTCCAGCTTCCAGTGCGTAGTGTCCGGCTTCAGCCGGACCAAGGTCCGGCGTGAAGGGAGGGTCGCATGCGAATCTTCCGTCTTCTCCTCGCGGCCTCGTTGCTGACCTGGCTGGGCGGCTGCAGTAATTCCGCACCGACGTCGCCCGCACCTCTTTCGCAGCCCCTTCCCGAGTCCTTTGTGGTGTCCGGCACTCTTTTCGAGACAGTCAATGGGGTCTCGCGTCCGCTCGCGGGGCGGCAAGTGCGACTCTTGAGCATCAGCGCCAAGTCAGAGACAGAGGACGCCTTTCTTACCGATGACAATGGCCGCTACACGGCCAACGTGCCGCCGGGGAGTCGGGTGTTCGCGTACGGCAGGGACGTCTCTGGACCATGGCAGCCGTGTCTTGCGAGCGCAGTCGTGGACAAGGCCACGACCATTGATGTGCAGGTCGTCCCAGCGGGCAGCTCGCTGACGGCGCCGGCGGCAGCAAACCCGATGATTACGGGCTTCGTCTACGAAACGACTTCGCAAGGTCGAAAGCCGTTGCCGGGCGTCGTCGTGTGGCTCGAGGCAGGGCTAAACAGCTACGGTGTCGCGGTCACGCAAACCGACGAAGCGGGCGGCTTCTTTCTCTGTCGCGCCAATGCACCGGTGTGGATGGGGGTTTCGTCGCGTGAAAAGTGGTTTCACTCGGTCTCTGGCACTGCCGACCTGTTTTTCGAGATCGAACTCAGACGTTAACGCCCATCGCGTGGCCCAGCTGAACCGTTCTAGATTTTAGTTTCAGCATCACTCCCCACAACCGTCGTCCACTCGCGCACGTGCCATCGCTGGACGACGCCGTTTGTCACGTAGGGATCGGTCTTCGCAAACTGCTCCGCGGCGGCCGACGAATCGCCGCGGAACAGCAGCACGGCTCCATCGATCGGATCCGCCAGCGCGCCGCCGAGCACGAGCTCGCCGCGTGCGACCGCGTTGCGCGCGTGCTGGAGATGTGCCGCCCGGAACGGCTGGCGCCGTTCTGCGTAATCCTGGCCCGCTTCGTAGAACAACAAATAGTGCATGTGGGGTTCCTGTTCCGGTTCCGTTTCCCGTTCGGGTTCCTAGTGCTGCTTCGGTTCGGGCACCGAGAACTGAACCCGGAACCATGAACAGAATCCTGAACCAGAACCGGAACTGGAACCGGAACCGGAACCTTCCTACTCCGATCGCTCCACCAGTCCCATGCTCTCAGGTCCGTAGCGCTCGCCCGCGACGCTGCCGGTCTGAAACGACTCGTCGAGCCCGCTCATCTCTCGAGGCGTCAGCGTGATGTTCACGGCTTCGACGTTCTCTTCCAGGTACCGGAGGCGCTTCGTGCCCGGAATCGGCACGATGTCGTCGCCTTTGTGCAGCAGCCACGCGAGCGCGAGCTGCGCCGCCGAGCAGCCCTTCGATCGCGCCATGCTCTCGAGACCTTCGACCAGACGCACGTTCCGGGAAATGTTTTCCTGCTGAAAGCGCGGCAAGTGCCGGCGGACGTCGTTCTCGACGAGACCGCCGGTGTCCTTCACCGTGCCGGTCAGGAACCCGCGGCCGAGCGGGCTGAATGGCACGAAGCCAATGCCAAGCTCGCGGCACGCCGAGAGCACGGCCCGCTCCGGATCTCTCGACCAGAGCGAGAACTCCGACTGAAGCGCGGCGATCGGATGAATCTTCGCCGCGCGGCGCAATGTTTCGGGACCCGCTTCCGACAACCCGAGAAAGCGCACTTTCCCCTCGCGGACGAGATCCGCCATCGCCCCAACTGTCTCTTCGATCGCCACATTGGGATCGACCCGGTGGAGGTAGTAGAGATCGATGGCGTCCACACCGAGACGGGCGAGGCTCGCGTCGCACGACGGCCTGACGAGCTCGGCCCGGGCGTCAACGCCCGCCGACATCGCGCTGGCGCCCATGCTGAGACCGAACTTCGTCGCCAGCACCACATCTTTTCGCCGGTCGCGAATGGCGCGGCCCACGAGCTCTTCGTTCTCTCCCTTGCCGTACACGTTCGCCGTATCCACGAGCGTGACGCCGAGGTCGAGGGCGCGATGGATCGTGCGAATGGATTCGTCGGCGTCGGGCGTCCCATAGCTCTGCGACATGCCCATGCAACCCAGGCCAATCGCCGACACCCTCAAGCCGCTTCTACCGAGTTGCCGATACATCATGGGAGTTTTACCGTCCAGA
The DNA here is from genome assembly GCA_963821395.1 of Vicinamibacterales bacterium. Classification (GTDB taxonomy): domain Bacteria; phylum Acidobacteriota; class Vicinamibacteria; order Vicinamibacterales; family JAMQPK01; genus JAMQPK01. The sequence goes on from CAWGDY010000030.1 coordinate 264,166, forward strand.
GGAACACTATACCCTCAGCGTGTCGTTCAAGGCCCCGACAAACGGTTGACGATTCCCGCGCGAAAATGATGACCGGGGTCAGGACACGTCGGTGATGCCGAGCTGAGGCCAGCGTCGCGTCGCATATCCTTCGAGCGCGAACAGCGCGAGCGCGCACCACACGAAACCGAACCCGATGAGCTGAATACGGGTGAATGGTTCGTTGTAGAGCAACACGCCGATGGAAATCTGCATCGTCGGATTGATGTACTGGAGCATGCCGACGAGCGACAACGGAATCCGGCGGACACCGGCGGCAAACAGCAGCAGCGGCAGCGTCGTCGTCGGACCGGCGGCGAGCATCAGACTGTCGCGCAGCAGTCCAGAATGCAGGAACGCGCCGCGTCCCGCCTGCGCCTCGACCAGCAGGTAGAGCGCCGCCGGCACAAAGAGGATGCCTGTCTCGAGTGCCAGCCCATGAACGGCGCTCAGCGGCGCGACTTTCTTCATCAGACCGTACGTGCCGAACGACGCGGCCAGCGATAATGCGATCCAGGGCAGCTCGTGCCGGGCGATTGTGAGATACAGCACGCCGGCGGCCGCCAGCGCCACGGATATCCACTGCAGTTTTCGCAGCCGCTCGTGGAAGATCAGCGTGCCCATCACGACGCTCAGCAGGGGATTGATGAAATACCCGAGGCTGATCTGCACGATCTGGTTGACGCTGACGGCCCAGACGAAGACCAGCCAGTTGAAGGCAATCGCCAGCGCCGCCACCGTATAGACGACGATGACGCGAGGGGTCCGAACAGACTGCCACAACTCTCCCCAATCCTTCGATCGCGCAATCAGCAGGACCAGCACGAGGAGCGACCAGACTATCCGGTGACAGATGAGCTGGAGCGACGAAATGCCGGCGAGAACCTTCCAGTAGATCGGAAAGAAGCCCCAGAGCGTGTACGCCAGCCCGACGTACCAGGCACCTTTCGTGTGTTCGGACGAGGGCACTATCTCATCCCAGCTTCGGGAGGAATCGTCCGGTGCGATTCATGTAATCGCGATAAGAATCGCCGAACCGCGCGACCAGACGATCCTCTTCCCTTCTCGTGCGCAACACGATCAGCGCAAGCGCGAGCGCACCGCCGACAAACAAGAACCAGTTGGCCGCCGCGAGGGCATTGGCCGTCAGTAACAGCGCCACGGCATCGTAGAACGGATGACGGACCCAACGATACGGTCCCCTGGTCACGAGCGTGTGTTCACGGCGGGTCACGACGGTATCGGTGAGGTTCTTTCCGAGGCAGCGGAGAGTCCAGACGAGCAACAATCCTGCGAGCACGTCGAGTCCGATACCGGTCCAGCGCAGCCACACAGGGAGCGGCGTCGACGACCATGCCATCCATGCCGGATTCACGAGATACGCGATAAATCCGATCATGGTCGCGCCGCCGATCGCTCTCAGGGTGAAAAGAATGAAGGCCCCCTCCTGCCAGCGGTCGAGGCTTTCGCCGGTCGCCTGGGACCTGATGCGATGGAAGATCGTGATCGGAAAAATCACCAGCGACACGAGAACCAGGATGCGGTGGAACGTCTGGTCGGTTGGCATGAGAATACCCTGTCGGTTCGTCGGGTTCGTCAAGTTCGTCGGTTCGTAAGTTCGTCGAACCTGACGAACCCACGAACTTCACGAACCTACGAACCCGTACAGTTCCTTCTCGATGGCTTCCGGCTTCACGCGCGAGCCGTAGCGCTTCAGCACGTCGCCGGTGGGGCCAACGAGGAACTTCGTGAAGTTCCACGCAATCGCCTCACGCCCGAGAAATCCCCTTTTCTCCGCCTTCAGAACGCGAAACAGCGGGTGCGCGTTCGCGCCGTTGACCTCGATTCTGGCGAACAACGGAAACGTCACGCTGCAGTAATCGTCGCAGAACTGGCGAATCTCCTCGTTGCTCCCAGGCTCCTGACGGCCGAACTGATTGCAGGGAAATCCGAGGACGACGAGATCGTCCCTGTGTCGACGGTATAGCTCTTCCAGGCCTTTGTACTGCGGCGTGAATCCACACCGGCTCGCCACGTTCACGATGAGGAGCCTCTTTCCACGGTAGCGATCGAGCGTGACCGTCTGGCCGTCGATTGTCGTCAACGGGATCTCGTACAGGCTCATCAATCGCCAATCTCGATGGGCGCAAGGCAGTCGGTCTCGCTGACCCGCTGCGGAAGCCACCAGTTGAAGTCGGCGTCGGCGCCCGCCACGAACACGATTGGCGACAGCGCTTCCGAATCGAGGCCGAGCTGCCGCCGGAACTGCACGATGGCAGGCGCGTCGAACGAGACGAAATAGACCTGACGGGTACGGCCGGGCTCGCTGACGCGACGCTGGACGAGACAGCGCGGCGTCGGAGCCGACTCGACCCCGGCGGCGCGTGCCGCCGGAACCAGCGCGTCCTCGGGCATCTGATCCCCGACGTCGTGATCGAACTCACTCTTCAATACGACCGACAAGGCCGGCGCCGTTGGCGTGTTCAGCGATTCCATCGACCGCGCGAATATCTGCTTGAAGAGCCCGCTCGCGAGCTCGGCGGCAGGCCGCAGGACAAGAACCGGATCGTTCGGATTGGACGCGTGCTCGAGCGCCAGCGTCCAGGTTCGCAGATGCTGCGGCGGCACCGTGTACGGCGCGGTTCGCGTGTCGTGAAGCGAGCGCACGAACAGAAAGGCGAACAGGCCCAGCAGAACGACGCCGGCCGAAATTTTGATGAGAGCAGGCTGTTTCACGTGAGGCAAGTGTCCCGAAACGGGGCGGGAGGGGTTTGCCCAGTCGGCCCTGTCCGTGGGCAAACCCCCCCCTTCTTCACCAGTCGGTCGGCTGGTAGTTCTTCAGAAACAGTCCCCACACATGCTTCCCGGTGTTGAACCCGGAAATAATCGGATCGACGATGCGTGCGCCGCCGTCGACGCTGTCGAGGGGCGGGCTGAAGCGCTGCTCGATCTCTTTTCGCGCGGCGATCTCCACCGGATCCTCGTCGGTCACCCAGCCGGTGTCCACGCTGTTCATGTGAATCCCGTCGTGGTGATAGTCGGTGGCCGATGTGCGCGTCATCATGTTGAGCGCGGCCTTCGCCATGTTCGTGTGCGGATGACGCGTGGTCTTGAACCGGCGATAGAACTGGCCCTCTATCGCCGACACGTTGACGATGTGTTTGTCGCGTTCCGGCGTGAGGGTCATCAGCGGCTTCAGCCGGGCGTTCAGGATGAACGGCGCGATGGCGTTGACGAGCTGCACTTCGAGCAGCTCGACGGTCGCCACCTCGTGCAGGAGAAGCCGCCACGAGTTGCGCCCACGCAGATCGACCTGCTGCAGATCCTGGTCGAGCTGGCCCGCCGGGAAGAGCTCGTTTTGTGAAACGAGCTCTTCGACGAGCAAGGGCACCTGCGACAGGCTCGGCGCATGCGCGACTCCCTGAACGGCCGGACGATCGTACTCGCCGACGAGCTTCAGCGAGTGCTCGGGCATGCCTTTGAGCGCCGCACGCTCCCCTTCCATCATGTGCGCGTAGAACGCAGGCGGCCGCCGCACGGTCTGGCACGCGTTGTTGACGATGAAGTCGAGCCGCCGGTGAGTCCGCAACATCTCGCGGCAGAACGCTTCGACGCTGGGTGTGTGCCGGAGGTCGAGGCCGAAGATCTCCAGCCGGTGGCCCCACTCGCCAAAGTCGGGCTCGCGCGAGTAGCGCGCCGCGGAATCGCGCGGAAAACGGGTGGTGACGATCAAATGCGCGCCAGACCGGAGCAGCTTGAGCCCGGCCTGATAGCCGATCTTCACCCGCCCTCCGGTGAGCAGGGCGACACGCCCGCCGAGATCGGCCAGCTCGGTGCGCTTCGCGAAGTTCAGCTCGGCGCACGAGGGACACATCTGGTCGTAGAAATGGTGAATCTCGTCGTACGCCTGCTTGCAGACATAGCAGTGGCGAGGCTCGATGGTCCTGGCGACGCCGGGCGCCGCCGATTCTCCAGGGGCCGCTTCGTCCTCGACATCCTGCTGCTGAAAGCGCGAAGGGGGGAACACGTTCGGCGAGTGAAAGATCGGCTTACGCCGAAGAGCCTGGATGCCGGTCTCGGATCGTTTGGCCTGCTCGGCCTTGTTACGCGCCGCCCTGCGATCGCGCGCCGCCGCACGTTTCATCAGCCGGCGCTCGGCGCGGTCGGGACTGTAGACACGCGCCACCGCCTGCAGAAAGCGATGCCGCTCTTCCCGGTCCACGCCGTTCAGCACCGATCGGTCGTCGGCAACCGCGTTCAGAAATTCCGTCGTCAGTCGAAGCCGTTCGAGGATGGCGGTCTGTGACATTCGGATCAGCCTATCAGGTACAACGGCAGGCCTAAAGGCCTGCGCTACCGATGATGGGAACGTGCCGATAGTATGCTACCTGCGGTAACGTGCCGATAGCCTGCGGTAGCGCAGGGCTTTAGCCCTGCCTCTCAGGCCAGCCGCTTGCTCGATCGCATGACGGCCAGCGACAGAATCACCACTCCCCACGCGAAGAGCGCCAGCGCCTGGGGCCACAACGTCTCGAGACCGACGCCTTTGAGGAAGATGCCGCGGAGGATGATGACGAAATAGCGAAGTGGAATCAGGTACGTGATCGGCTGAATGAGATCGGGCATGTTCTCGATCGGAAACACGAAGCCCGAGAGGTACATCATCGGAATCAGGAAGAAAAATGTCGACGTCATCATCGCCTGCTGCTGAGTCTTCGAGATCGTCGAGACGAACAGGCCCAGCCCGAGCGTGGTCAGCAGGTAGATCGCGCTCATCGCGACGAGCAGCCAGAAGCTGCCGCGCATGGGCACCTCGAACCAGAACACGATGACCATCAGCACGATGATCACGTCGATGAGCCCGATCGCGCCGTAGGGCAGAAGCTTGCCGATAATCAGCTCGAACCTCCCGAGGGGCGTCACATTCAGTTGTTCGAGCGTGCCGATCTCGCGCTCGCGGACGATCGCCATCGACGACAGGTTCGATGTCACGGCGAGCAGCAGGAGCGCGAAGATGCCGGGCAGCATGAAATACCGGCTCTCGAGCGTCGGGTTGAACCACACGCGCACGCGCGGCTCGATGCCCGATCCGCCCGCTTCCTGCAGCGACGCGCCTGCGGCCCGCACCCGCCGCGCCACCAGATCCTGGGTGTACCCGGCGATGAGATTGGTCGCGTATCCCATCGCGATGTTCGTAGAGCTCGCGTCGGATCCGTCCGCCACCACCTGCAGCGTGACCGGCCGTCCGGTCGCGACGCTCTCGCCGTAATTGCGCCGGGATCGACAACGCCATCCAGGCACGACCGGATTCGAGGTACCGATCGACGTCCCCGGCGTGCGAGACGACGTCGACGATCTCGAAAATACCGGATCCCGTGAACTGGCTGATCAGCTCGCGGCTGCCGCTGCTGCGATCCATGTCGACGACAACGATGGGGACGTTGCGCACGTCGGTCGTGGCGGCGTACCCGAGAACCGCGAGCTGAACCACCGGCGCGACGAAAATGATGCCGAAGATGCGCGGGTCCTGGCGCAGCTCGAGGATCTCCTTCCACATCACGAAGAGAATGCGTCTTACGTCCATTGACGCCTCAGGCGCGCCGATGCGAGCGTCAGCGTGAACGGCGGCGAAAATGGCCAGCGCCGCAAGCTGGGTCCAGAATGTCGCGAGCGCGGCGCCCTTCAGCACGATGGCACGCAGCGCCACGATGAAATAGCGCGCCGGCACGATGAACGTGATGGCCTGAATCGCGGCCGGCATGCTCGCGATCGGAAACACGAACCCCGACAACATCATCGTCGGCAGAAACGACGCGAGCACGGCGAGCTGAAACGCCACCTGCTGCGATTCGGCGAGCGTTGAAATCATCAGCCCCATCCCGAGCGCACCGGCCAGGTACAGCGACAGGGTCAGCAGCAGCACCAGCCACGAGCCGTTCATGGGAAGATCGAACAGCACCATCGACGCCAGCACGACGAAGACCGACGTGCCGAGCGAGATGGCGAAGTACGGAAGCGTCTTGCCGACGATGTAGGCGCCCGTGCCGATCGGGGCCATGCGAATCTGCTCCATCGTGCCGCGCTCCTTCTCGCGAACCACCGACAGCGTGGTCGAAATCACCGCGGAGAGCATGCCGATGTAGGCGATGAGCCCCGGGATCAGGAAGAGCGCGCTGCGCAGCTGGGGGTTGTACCAGACGCGTGATTCGACGGAAATCGGCAGGGCCGCCGGCTGTGGCCGCCGAGGTGCGCATCTGATAGGGGGCCGAAGCCGATTGCAGAACACGGAGGACATATCCCATGACGGTCGCCGCCGTGTTCGAGTTGTCTCCGTTGATGATCACCTGCACCGGAACCCGCCGGCCGGTCAGGAGATCTTCCTGGTAGCCCGGCGGAATGACGAGCGCCACCCGCACGTCTCCGCTGTCGATGAGGCTTTCGTACTCCCGGCTGCTCGACACGCTGGCGGCCAGCTCGAAGTAGCCTGACTGGACGAATGCGTTCACGAGATCGCGGCTCGCCGGCGTCCGATCGTTGTCCTCGACGGCGAGCCGGATGTTCGACACGTCGAAGTTGAGCGCGTAGCCGTAGAGCAGAAGAAAGAACGCCGGCACGAACAGCAGGACCATCAGCGACCGGCGATCGCGCGCGATCTGGTGAAATTCCTTGCGGCCCACCGCGAGCGCCTTACGCATGCTCCACCACGTCGAGAAACACGTCCTCGAGCGAAGGCATCACGCGATCGATGCCGCCAATCTCGAGACCGCGCGCGTTCAGCTGTCTCGTCAAGCCCGGCAGATCGACCTCGGGCGACTTCAGTACGGCGTGGACGGCGGTTCCAAAGATCGACGTCTTCTCGATCTCCGGCATCTCTTCGAGCGCGCGCATCACGTCCACGGGACGGGCGGAGTGAATCTCGAGGATCGGACGCCTCGCGAACACTTCCTTCAATTCACGCGACGTGCCCATGGCCGCCAGCTTGCCGGCGTTGACGATCGCAATGCGATGGCAATGCTCCGCCTCATCCAGATAGTGCGTGGTGACGAGGATCGTCACGCCGTCGCGCGACATGTCCTCGATGAGGCGCCAGAACTGCCGGCGCGAGACGGGGTCGACGCCTCCCGTTGGTTCGTCGAGAAACACGATGCGCGGCTGGTGGAGGATGGCGCAGCCGAGCGCCAGCCGCTGGCGCCAGCCTCCAGCCAGGTCGCGGGCCTTCGTCCCTTCGCGGCCCACAAGACCAGCCATCGACACGACGAACTTCATGCGTTCGGCGGTCCTGGCGTCCGAGAGGCCGTAGAGTGCGCCGAAGAACCGGATGTTCTGCTCGACGGTCAGCAATTCGTAGAGAGAGAACTTCTGCGACATGTAGCCGATTCGCCGCTTCACCTCTTCCGGTTCGCGCGTGACGTCGACGCCATCGACCACGGCCGTTCCGGATGTCGGCTTCAGCAAGCCGCACATCATCCGGATCGCCGTCGACTTGCCGGCGCCGTTGGCGCCCAGGAAGCCGAAGATCTCTCCGCGCGACACCTCGAAGCTGATGCGATCGACGGCGGTGAACGCGCCGAACTTCCGCGTGAGATCGCGAACGACAATCGCGTCTTGTCCGGTCATCGTCCCAGCGCGCGGTCGAGCCGTGCCGCGTTGAGTTGCGCGTTGGCCAGCGCGCGGGTCAAATCGAGCTCGGCCTGCAGCAGCGCGACCTGGGCGTTCAGCACGTCGGTGTTGGTCGCGACCCCCGCGCTGAATCGTTCGGCCAGCACGCGTCGCGCTTCGGTTGCCGAGCGCACGCCGGACCGCGCGGCCTCGATCGACGCCCGCGACGAGTCCAGATCGGCCATCCGTTGGCGGATCTCCACCTGCACGAGACCGTCGAACTCCCTCAAGCGCGCTTCCAGGCCACGCCGGGCGGCAACCGCCTCGGCGGTTTCGGCGTGTACGCGACCACCATCAAAGAACGACCAGCGGACATGGACACCCAGTTCCCACGACGACTGCCACGCCTCGCGCACCGGAAAAATCTTGCGATTCGGCCGGGCGAAGTCGTACCCGCCCAGCGCAGAGACCGTCGGCAGGCCTCCAGCTGATGCGGCACTGGCGCGCTCGGAGGCTGCATTGATGCGGAATTGGAGCGCCTTGCGCTCGGCCCGATTGGCTCTTGCGAGATCGAATGCCGCGCCAGACGCTCGGAACGGACGTCTGCGGCGGCGGCACGGGAGCGCCTGGACCCTCCGGGCCGAGAACGGCCGCCAGTTCGAACGGCGCTTCCGGATCAAGGCCGACCAGGCGCCGGAACTCGGCCGACGTCGACTCCACGATGTTGTCCGCCTCGATGCTCAGCGTCCTCTGATGCGCCAGCTGCGCTTCGATCGTGAGGACATCGCTCGGCGGAACGAGCCCGACGTCCAACTGATTGCGCACGTCGATGAGGTGCGCGTTCGTCCGGTCGAGGGCCTGCCGCACGACGTCTGCCGCCGCCCGCGCGGTAATCACCGCCCAGAACGATCGCGTGATTTCGAGCTTCAGATCGGCACGCGCGGCGTCGCGATCGTGCCCGGCGGCCTCGACCTCGGCACCGGCCGCGCGCGTCAGTCCCGATACACGGCCCGCCGTGTAGATCGGCCACTGCAGATCCACGCCCGTCTGCACGTTGTTGGGAAGATCGGGATAGATGAGCAGCCGGACACCGGGAACGGCACTCGGCAGGCTGAACTCTTGAACGTGGTTCGTGCGGATGTAGCTGCCGCGCGCGGCAAGCTGCGGACGGCCCGCGGCCTTTTGCTGATCTTCGACGGCGCGCGCGCCCTCCTGACGGGCGCTCAGCTCGTCGAGACGATCGCTGGCTGCCAGGCCTCGCGACACGGCTTCGTCGAGCGTCAGGCGAACGGATCCGGTCTGGGCAGCGGCATCGGCCGCGGCCATAAGAGAAAAACTGAGAGCGACGAGCAATCGGCGTTTCATGTTGTTTCCTTGGCTACACGCGCAATGAACACATCCTCGAGCGATGCCGGCACCCGCCGCACGCCGTCCACGTTCACAGCCGCGGCCTGAAGTGCAGCCCGCAGGCGATCTGGATCGCTCAGCTCGGCCCCAGGCTCGAGCCTGACGTGCGCCCGCTCGCCGAACAACTGCACATCGGCCACGCCGCTCAGGCGTTCCAGGACGCCCATCGCGCGATCGCGGTCGGGCGCAATCACTTCGACCACGGTGCCTGGAAGCGTCGCTCGCAGGTGGTTCGGCGTATCGAGCGCGATGAGTTGTCCTTCGTGCATCAGCGCGACGCGCGAACATCGCTCGGCTTCGTCGAGATACGGCGTCGCCATGAGAATCGTGATGCCCTGCGCGAGAAACTCTGAGAGGAGCTTCCAGAACTCGCGGCGTGACACGGGATCGACGCCCGTCGTCGGTTCGTCGAGCAGGATGATGCGCGGCTCGTGCACGAGCGTGCAGGCGAGCGCGAGCTTCTGCTTCATGCCGCCCGACAACGCGTCGGCGAGACGCGAGCGGAACCGGGTGAGCTGCGTCAGCTCGAGCAGCCGCTCGCGCCGCTCGCGGATGGCCGGATCGCCCATGCGGAGGCCGTGAATCTCGGCGAAGAACGCGATGTTTTCATCGATGGACAGATCGCCATACAGACTGAAGCGCTGCGAGAGATAGCCCAGATCGCTCGTCACGGTCATGTGCGCCTTCACCGGATCGTTGCCGAGCACCCGAACCGCGCCGTTGTCGGGCTTCAGCAACCCGCACATCAGCCGAATCGTCGTCGTCTTGCCCGCACCATCCGGCCCGATGAGCCCGAACATCTCGCCGCGCTCGACCGAGAACGACAGATCGCGCACGGCCACGACCGTGCCGTACTTCTTCGTCACGCGATCCAGCTCGAGCGCCTTCATCTCTGGTTTACCGTTCTGCCGTTCACCGTTTGCCGTCCAATCCCTGATCCCTAATCCCTAGTCCCTATTGAAACGGGATTTCCGCTTCCACCGGCATGCCCGGCTTCAGAATCCCCTGCTTGTTGTCCACCGCGATGCGGACACGGAACACGAGCTTCGACCGGTCTTCCGCCGTCTGCACATTGCGCGGCGTGAACTCCGCTTTCGACGCCACGTAGCTCACCTTTCCTGGAAGGCCCGGCCCACCGGCGTCGGTGAACACGGTGGCCGCCTGTCCCAGCTTGATGCGGGGAATCATCGGCTCGTCGACGAACACCTCCGCCCAGGCGTGATCGAGATCGGTGACGACCACGATCGGCGCGCGCGGCGCCGCCATCTCGCCCAGCTCGAGCAGCCGCTCGGTGACGATGCCGTCGATGGGAGCGGTCACGGTGGCGTCGGCCTTGGATTTTTCGAGCGTCGCAATCTGGGCGTCCACGGCCGCCACGCGCGCACGGGCCGCATCGACCTCCTCGCGGCGCGAGCCGGCCTTCAAACGCGCGACGGTGGCGCCGGCCGCGGCCTCGCGCGCTCGCACGGCCGCAAGGCGATCTCTGGCCACGTTTCTGTGCGTGGCCGCGTCGTCACGCTGCTTTTGCGACCCCGAGCTGGACTGCAGCAGGCGCTCGAATCGCTGGAGATCCGTTTCGGCCGCGGACAGGTCGGCCTGGGCCGCGGCCACATCGGCCGCCGCGGCGGCCGCCTGCGCCTCGGCCTGCCTGATGTCCTCGGGGCGCGAGCCCGCTTGCAACAGCCGGAGCTGCGCGTCGGCCTGCGCGCGTTCGGCCTCGGCGCGCTTCAGCGCCAGGTCGGCATCACGAGAATCGAGGCGCGCGATGAGGGCGCCCCGCGAGACGCGATCGCCTTCCTGAATCGCCAGTTCGAGGATGCGCCCGCCCACTTCCGGCGCCACCTGCACTTCGGTCGCATCCGCCTGCCCCGACACGCGCGCGGCGGTCGCGGGCGCCTGTTCCTGACACGCGCCGCACAGCAAGGCCGCCGTCATCGTGAACAACACAGTGATCGCTCTCATAAGCCTCTCTTCGCTCTGACTCTCGACTCTTGACTCTTGGACTCTTGCCTGGACTCTCGACTCGGACTCTCCGGACTCCAGCATGCGCCTTGCCACCATTTGCAGATGCCGGACCAGCGTGGCCGAGTCGGCTTCGGGAATATCGACGTGCCGTACGCTTCTAATCCGAGCGCGGACGGGTGCGGCCGCACGGAACATCACGAGCGGCGCGATGATCGTGAAGTGCGCCAGTGCGGGATGGACCGGCTGAAAGACTTTCTGCCTGCCGCCCTCGGCGATGACGCCGCTGACGGCGGCAAACATGCCCGCGATGAGGGCCAGCTCGTCGGGTCCCAGATGCGCGCCACCGTCGGCGATTTCACGCAGGAAGATCGGGAGGAAATGCGCCGATTCGTCGAGCGAGGCCACGATGGTTTCGATCACCCGGTCGAGCTTGCGATCGGCGGGGAGATCGTCGGCGATGACGGCCCGCGTGCGTTCGGTGATGGGCCGGAAGACGTCGCGAATGATGGAGGTGTAGAGGGCGCGCTTGTTGGAAAAGTGGTAGTAAATCATCGCCTTGTTGACGCGTGCGCGCCTGGCGATGCGGTCGATGGTGGTCGCGGCGAAGCCGTGGTCGCCGAACTCGCCGGCGGCGGCGGCGAGGATGCGCTGCCGGGTGTCGGAGGTGGGGGCTTTGGGCCGGGCCATTAATTAACTGACCATTTAGTTAACTAAAGTACTCCTCTCCTGTCAAGCGGCCTATCCTTGGCCTATGAAGATCGCCCTTGCCGGCGGATCCGGCTTCCTCGGCACCGCCCTCGCCCAGGCCCTCACGCGCGACGGCCACGACGTCGCGGTGCTCACGCGCCAGAACCCGGCGTCAATGCCCCCACAGCCGCGTGTGACCCATGTCTCCTGGACGCCCGACGGCACGAGCGGCGCGTGGGCCGCGGCCCTCGATGGCGCCGACGCGGTGGTCAATCTCGCGGGCGAGTCCATTGCCGCCAGACGCTGGTCCGAGCGGCAGAAACAGGAAATCCGTGAGAGCCGGTTGCGGGCGACGGCAAGCCTGACAGCGGCCATCCGCCAGGTGGCCCGTGCGCCAAAGGTCCTCGTCAGCGGATCGGCCGTCGGCTACTACGGCGATCGCGGCGATGAAACGCTCACGGAATCGTCTGCACCGGGAAAGGACTATCTGGCCGGCGTCGCCGAAGCCTGGGAGGCGGCGGCGAATCAGGTGGCCGATCGGACGCGCGTGGCGCTCGTACGGACCGGCATCGTGCTCGATCGCAAGGGTGGCGCGCTCGCGAAAATGCTGCCGCCCTTTCAACTGTTCGTCGGCGGTCCGCTGGGATCGGGACGTCAATACATGCCGTGGATCCACAAGGAGGACTGGGTACGTCTTGTGACATTCGCGATGACGCACGAAGGCGCGCGCGGAGCGCTGAACGCCACCAGCTCCCGCACCGGTCACCAACGCCGAATTCTCCAAGGCACTCGGACGCGCGTTGCACCGGCCCAGTCTGCTGCCGGCGCCCGCCTTCGCGCTGCGCCTCGCGCTGGGCGAAATGGCCGACGCGCTGCTTCTGGGCGGACAGCGCGCGCTGCCGGTGCGCGCTACTGATCTCGGCTTTTCTTTCCGATACTCCAATATCGACGACGCGCTGTCGAATGTCCTGTCCTAAAATATCCATGGTTCCCCCTTGTGACGAAGGAGACTGCATCTCATGAATAAACGCCAATTCACGGTTGCGGCACTCGCGCTCGCCGTGGCGCTCGCGGCGACGCCCGCACGCGCGGATGTCAAGAAGGAAGAGCGCAATCAGGTGTCGTTCGCGGGCATGCTCGGCAGTGTCGTCAACTTCTTCGGCGGCAAATCCGCTCGGGAAGGCACCGTCTCGACGGTCGCCGTGTCGGGCGATCGCAAGATGACGACGACCGGCGATCAGACCGCGCAGATCGTCGACCTGCGGGAAGAGAAGATCTACGACATCGACCTGCGCCGCAAGACCTACAAGGTGACGACCTTCGAAGAGATGCGCCAGAAGATGCGCGAGGCCGAGGCGAAGGCCCGCGAGGCCGCCGCCAAGGAAAAGACCGCGGACTCCACGGCGAAACCGCAGGAGAAGCCGCAACAGGGCAAAGAAGCCGAAATGGAAGTCGATTTCGACATCAAGAGCACCGGTCAGACGAAAACCATCAACGGCTTCGACACGCGAGAGGTCGTCGCCACGATCACCGTTCGTGAGAAGGGGAAGACGCTCGAGGACAGCGGCGGCCTGGTGATGACCGTCGACAACTGGCTGACCAAGCAGGTCGATCTGAAGGAGATCGGCGATTTCGAGCGCCGGTACTTCGAGAAACTGGCCGGCCCGCAGGTCGCCGCCGACGCGCAGCAGATGGCGACCGCGCTGGCGATGTACCCCGGCCTCAAGGATGCCTTCGCGCGCCTGAGCAAAGAAGACCTGGGCGGCACGGCGATTCAGTCGATCACGAAGATCGATGCGGTGAAGAGTGCCCAGCAGGTGAAAGAGGAAGCCGCGAACCAGTCGACGTCGAGCTCGACGGCGTCATCCAACGAATCGGCGCCTCCTCCCACGTCGATCGAAGGCGCCATCGGCGGCTTCATGCGGAGGCGTCAGCAGCAGCAACAGCCACCACCGGAACAGAAGACCGGATCCACGCCAGCCGCGACTGCCAACCCGGCACGCGTGACCTTCATGACCATGAACAACGAAGTGCTGAAGATTGCGACGAACGTCACGGCCGCGGACGTCGCGATGCCGGCGGGGTTTAAGGAGAACAAGTAACGCCCATCATGGCAGATGGCAAATGGCACATGGCAAAGGCAAATGGCAGATGGTTGTCGTTGCCCGCTGCCATCTGCCATCCGCCATCTGCCATCTGCCATCTGCGATGTCATGTGCCTGACCTCGCGCGACGCCGGCGCGATCAGTACCCGGCGAGCTGCCGGAGCGCGTCGGAGATCTTGTCGGCGTTCGGCAGGTTGTAGTGTTCGAGCACCTGCGAGAACGGCGGGTGCGTATCGGGATAGGTCACCCGCATCACGGGCGCGTCGAGCGCCTCGAATCGCTCCTCCACCACGACGGCAGCCAGCTCGGCACCGATTCCCAGCGTCTTCACGTCCTCGTGCACGATCAGCAGGCGGCTGGTTTTCTCGACCGACGCAAAAATCGCGGCCTTGTCGTACGGCATCAGCGACCGCAGATCGATCACCTCGACCTCGACACCTTCTTTGGCCAGCCGATCGGCGGCCTCGAGCGAGGGTTGCACCATCGCACCATAGGTCACGAGCGTGGCATCGCTGCCGGGGCGCCGCACGGCGGCGACGCCGATGGGGACGATCTCGTCGTTCTCGGACACGGGTCCCTTCGCCCGGCGGTAGAGATATTTGTGCTCGAAATAGATGACGGGGTTGTCGTCGCGGATCGCCGCCTTCAGCAGGCCCTTCGCGTCCCACGGTGTCGAGGGCGCGACGACTTTCAGACCCGCGCGATGGACGAACCACGCTTCGGGATTCTGCGAGTGATACAGGCCGCCGCCCACATTCCCGCCCCCCGGCGCGCGCACGACGATCGGGCACGTGGCGCGGCCGCCGGTGCGGTACCGCAGCGTCGCGGCCTGGTTCACGATCTGATCGAAGCCGCAGGTGATGAAATCGGCGAACTGCATCTCGGCGACCGGACGATAGCCGCGCTGCGACGCGCCAATGCTCACGCCGACGATGGCCGATTCGGAGATGGGGGTGTCGAGGCAGCGTGCCTCGCCGAACTCATCCGCGATGCCGGCGGTCACGCCGAACGCTCCGCCGTACGGCCCGACGTCCTCGCCCAGGACGAACACTTTCGGGTCGCGGCGCATCTCTTCGAACAACGCGTCGCGAATGGCTTCGAGGTAGGAAAGTTCCTTGGCCATGATTCAGCGATCTATGCGTACAGGTCGGTGACGGCTTCTTCCGGAGCCGGATCCGGGCTGTCCTCGGCAAACCGCACGGCATCGTCGAGCGTGTCCTTGATGCGCTGATCGATTTCCTGTTCCTTTTCTTCGGTCAGCACGCTCATGTGCTCGAGATAGGTCGTGAAGGTCGGAAGCGGATCGCGGCTCTTCCACATCGCGAGCTCTTCCTTCGTGCGGTAGAACGCCTTGTCGTGCTCCGAGTGGCCGTGCCATCGGTAGGTCTTGCACTCGATGAGCGTCGGACCCTCGCCGGCGCGGGCGCGGCGCCTGGCACCCTTCATCGCCTGGAACACGGCGAGCACGTCGTTGCCGTTGATGGCGACCCCGTCGAAGCCGTAGCCTTCGGCCCGGACCGCGACGTCCTCGATCGCCATGCTCTTCTCGATCGGCACCGAATACGCGTAGAGGTTGTTCTCGCAGATGAACACGATGGGCAGCTTGTTGACGCCGGCGAAGTTCATGGCCTCGTGAAAGTCGCCGGTGTTGCTCGCGCCTTCGCCGAAAAACGCCACGCAGACGCTGTCCGTCCCTTCCATCTTCATCGTCAGCGCGACGCCCGCCGCGACGGGCAGGTTGGCGCCCAGCATGCTCGTGTTGCCGAAGATGCCGAGCTCGTTGACGCCGCTGTGCAGCGCCGAGTCGCGTCCCTTCGACAGGCCGGTCACCTTGGCGAACATCTGCGCCATCATCTGACGCGCGCTCACGCCTTTCATCAGCAGCGCGCCCAGGTCGCGGTGCAGGGGAAAAATCCAGTCATCGGGCCGCAAGCCGAAACAGCAGCCGACGATGATCGCTTCCTGGCCGATCCCCGTATACACGCCGCTGCGCACCTTGCCCTGGCGCACGCCCAGGCTGAGACGTTCGTCGAACGCCCGGATGAACTTCAACCAGTAGTAGATCTCGAGCAGCTCATCGTTGCTGAGCTTGAATTTCGTCCGCTTGATCGGGGGCATCGCCTTCGCTGGAGCCATCGAAATAGAAGTGTAAACCAACGAATCAGGGTTGGGCGAGGACCACCGCCAGCAGCACGGCGCGTTGCGTCCCCTTCCATGCGTCGGTTGCATCGAACATTTCGTGGTCGGTGTGGGCGCCCGAGCCGCGGCCGCCCGTGTCGATCGTGACCGCGGGAATCCCGAGGCTGAGGGGAAGGTTCGAATCGGTCGACCCTTCGGCGAACGAGATCGGCAGATTGAGCGCACGCGACACCGAGATCGCGGCCTGGACGATCGGCGAGCCCGACGCCACGCGGCCCGCGGGACGCGACCCGACCGTCTCGATCGCGACCGTCAGCGCCTGGCTGCTCCAGCGCGCGTTTTCCTGCGTCACCGCGTCCTGGACCGCCTGGCGGAACTGCTTCTCGAGCGCACGCAGCGACGCGGCGTCGGCAGACCGGAGATCCACTTCCATCCAGGCCTCGCTCGCAATCGCGTTCACGGACGTACCGCCGCCAATCCGCCCGACGTTGAACGTCGTGCGCGGAGAGCCCGGCACCTGAAAGTCGCCGATGCGCGCGATCGCCCGGCCGAGCGCGTGAACGGGATTCACCGTGCCGAACGATCCGAAGCTGTGCCCGCCAGGTCCCTTGAAGGTGACGCGGTACCGCGTGCTGCCGATCGCCACATGGGTAATCCCGAGCCCCTCGCCATCGATCGACACGAAGCGATCGATCCGGTTCTTCAGCGTGTCGTCGAAGAGGCGCTTCACGCCGCGCAGATCGCCGAGGCCTTCCTCACCGACGGTGCCGACGAACGTGATGGTGCCCGGCGTCGAAACAGACGCCTTGTTCAGCGCCCGCGCCACCGCGAGCAGATCGGCGAGCCCGCGGCAATCGTCGCCGATGCCGGGTCCGCGCAGCACGTATCCCTGACGGCGCACCTTGACGTCGGTGCCGCTCGGAAAGACGGTGTCGAGGTGGGCGCTCATGACGAGGTGCGGACGCGGGCTCGCACCGGGGCGCTCGCCGATGACATTGCCCTCGGCGTCGATGCGGACGTTCTTCAGCCCGACCTCGCGGAACATCGCGGCGTACAGCTCTGCGCGCTTCGCTTCCTGAAACGGGGGCGCTTCGACCTCGCACAGCCGGATTTGATCGTCGATCGTCTGCATCTCGGCGGTGCGCGCGAGCTCGACCGCCTCTTTCACCGCGGGCTGCTGGAGAATCGTGGGACCCAGCTCCGCCGCGCGCTCCTGGGCGGCGGCGAGAGAGAGCGATCCCGAACATCCCAGGAGAGCGGCTGTCAGAACCGCAACTGGCTGGCGCATGTAAACTGAGAAGTATTACACACCCGCGACATCTTTCATCGCGGCCACGCAATCGTGACAGAGGTCGAAGCCGGCATCCGCGCTCAACACGTCACAGACACGATCGCGCGGCAGGCCCTGGCGATAGGGACGATCGGCGGAGAGGGCGTCGAACTTGTCGGCCGTGGCGAGGATCCGCGCGCTGAGCGACAGCTGATCGCCCCGCAGATTGCGGTAGTAGCCGCGCCCGTCCATCCGTTCGTGATGCGCGCTCGCATCGAACGCGAACTCGCCGAAGACCGGCACGCGTTCGAGAATCTGAAACGTGTAGTAGGGGTGAAGCCGCATGACTCCCCACTCGTCTTCGGTCAACGGTCCCGGCTTGTCGAGAATGCGGTTCGGCACGGCGAGCTTGCCGATGTCGTGCAGCAGCGCCGCGCGCTTCAACCGCACGCATTCCGCCTTCGAGAGGCCCATCTGCCCGCCCATCGACGTGGCGAATTCCGCCACGCGCTCTGAATGATGGAACGTGAAGGGCGACTTCGCGTCGACGACCCAGGCAAATGCCGCCGCAATCTGATCGAGCCTGTGCTCGTCCACGGTAAACGGCAGCACCTGCGGCTCGACGGCAGACACTTCCCTGTCGAGCTCGTTCGACGTCACCCGGCGCCAGACCGACGCGTCCTCGGCCACGCAGGCAAACGCCGTCACGAGACCGGGATCGAACCATCGGCCGCGACGTGCGCGCACGACGGCGAGCGCGGCATGGGGCCCTTTCTGTTCGGCGAAAATCTCGGCCACCTGCGCCAGGCCGACAATTCGCGCGAGCAGCGGGATGTTCCGGCCTTTCAACCCCTCGGGGTAGCCGCCGCCGTCCCAGTGCTCGTCCATCGACCGTATGGCCTCGGCGGTCATCGCCGAAAATCCAAGGCCCTGCGCGATCTCCGCGCCACGGTCGCAACGGATCTTGTAGATTGACCGGCCGACCTCGCGTCCGCCGCCTGCAAGCGAGAGAAAACGCCTGATCCGGGCACCCAGGGTGCCGCCAGGCTCCGCGAATTTCAACGCGTACGACGCCTTGCCACGAAGCGTGCGCCAGTCGCGCTCCCAGGCGCCGCGCTTGGCGGCCTGATCGTCGCCGCCGAACACCTGAAACATGCGCTCCGCGTTCGCGGAGCAGCCGGCGTCTTTCAAGAGCAGGGCGTAAAAGAGGTGCTGCTGCTGGGCTTCCGGTAGTCCGATGATGCGCGCCAGCTCCATTCCGATGAGACACGTCCGCGCTGAATGACCGCGAGGGTGCCCCTCAGTGAGGTCGAGCGCGTAGGAAAGGGCGGAAAGAATGCTGCTGACGCTGAGTGTGGGCACCGCACCTGATGTTTCGGCTCCAGGCGCGGCCGGTATTACCCGCCGGGCGGCTCTCCGGTGCCAGGAGGGTCACACGAACTGATGCCCGGCCCTGAAATCTCCTCCCAGAATCGCGGTTGAATCGCCGCCGAGCCAGTGATCGATGACACGCGCGTAGACCGATCGGAAATCGGTCTCGTAGCGCACGTCGGCGGCGTTGTTTTCGAGAGTGGGATTACCGGGGTCGGGCAAGAGAGACGGCGCGGTCCCGTAGATGCCGCCTCGTACTCCGCCGCCAAGCGCCAACATCACGCTTGCGGCGCCATGATCGGTGCCACCGCTACCGTTCTCGGCAATTCGTCGGCCGAACTCGGAGAATTGCAGAATCAACGTGTCATTCAGCAGACCCTGGCTGCTGAGATCCTGATAGAACGCGAAGAGGCCGTCATTGAGGGTCGCCATCAGATTCGTGTAGGTGCCGCCCTGCGCCGCGTGCGTGTCGTATCCGCCTGTCTGCACCCAGAAAATGCGCGTGCCAACCTGGCCGGCCAACGCGCTGGCGACCGCGCGGAGCGCAAGGCCGAATCCGTTGGCGGGATACGTCACCGCCGGCACGTACGTGCCGACCTGGGCCACGCGATCGAGCGTGGCAAGCGCCGACTGCATGTTGGCGTTCACGAACGCGAGATGCGGCCGATTGAGCGGCAGGTGCGACGACATACGGATGGCGGCCGCGCGTTCGAGCGCCGCCTCTGCTGCGCCGTTGGGGCTGGCGAAATCGTAGGTCGCGGGATTGGTAATCGATGGCACGGCCACCGTGCGCGCCAGCAGCGCGCGCGGAGGTTCCGTGCTGGTGTTCCATCCCAACAGCGGATCGGCCGGCGGAGGCATCGTATCGAGATATCGTCCCAGCCAACCCGGACCCTGCGTCGAAATCGGATTGGCCGTAGACCAGATGTCGGTACCCTCGAAGTGCGAACGGCTCGAGTTTTCATAGCCGGTGCGTTGGATGATCGCGAGGCGGCCTTCGTTGAAGATCGTCCTGCTGAAGTCCCGCACTACCGGGGCAATTTTCCTCGGCTGGCGAGGTTCGCGAGCAATTGATACGCGCCGTCAGTGCCGGCGGTCACCTGCCTCCAGAGGCCGAGACCGACGAAGATCCAGCGCCCCTTGCCCACGTTGGCGCTCACGAGCGCGCCCTTCTTCCATCCCGCGTTGTGCTCGAACGGCTCCTGAATCTGGATCAGATCGGTGTAGCGCCGATCGTCGGGCACCACGAAGTAGGTGCCGCGCTCCTGCGCCCAGTTGCTCCAGGCCGCGTCGCCGATCTCATTGGGAAAATGAAAGACGGGATCATCGGACGAAAGAATCTGAACCTGGCCGTTCTCGTCGGTGACCCGCGTATTGCTGAAGCCGAGTGGAAACGGCGCGTACTGCGTCCACGTGCTGGCCCGGTTGTACTGGACGATCACCGTGCCGCCCGACGCCGCGTAGTCGAGAATGCGCTTGTTGTTGGCGCGCAGATCGTCCCGGCTGTCGTACGCGCGCACGCCGATGAAGATCGCGTTGTAGCGGGCGAGGTCGCCCCAGGACAGCTCGTCGGCGTCGAGCAGCTGAACCGTCGCGCCCAGACCGCGAAGCGCCGCGGGAATGTCATCGCCCGTCCCCATCACGTAACCGATGGTGAGATTCTGTGCGAGCCGCACGTCCATCACCTTCACGGCCACCGCGGCGGGAATCTCCAGCTGCCGGCGGCGCACGTGCGGATACTCGACGATCTGAAAGCCGGTGCCGAAGTTCTGCCCGTCGGCGGTGGCCAGCGATTTCACGATGTACTGCCCCATCGCCGTTTTCGCCCCCGGCCGGATCGTGAATCGCACCGTCTGCGACTCGTCTTCGCGCGTGAAGTTGAGCGTTTGCACCGGCGTCGTCGTCCAGCCCGACGGAACGTCCAGGCGGACCTGACCGGCTGCCGCACCCTTGCCGTGATTGGCGACCGTGACGCGGACTTCCCGATCGATGGCGGCCGTGGCCCCGCGCCCCGCCGGCACGATCGCGATCGACGGGCTCACCCGCAATGCCAGGCGTGGCACGACTGTGAGCTCCATGCGCTTCTCGCCTTCGAGCTCGCGTCCTTCGTACCTGAACTGGACGTCGCGATCGAAGCGCACGTCGGTGCCGCCCGCCGAGAGCGCGAACGACACACGGAAGGGCGTTGGACGGAACGGGAGGCCGAACGGCGCGTCGGGCTCGAATTCGTAACGTGCCGCTTTGGCCAGCGGTTTCCAGTACGGCTTCGTGATTGTCGCGTTCGCCGGAATCTGTGTCGGCGCGTCGCAGCGGTAGACCGAGCCCACCTCGATCGGACCCGACTGGCACGTGGCGGGAACCGAAAATCCGTTCAGGGCGATCGATGACACGGCGATCGGACGGCCGCGATCGCCGATGCTGATCGAGACGCGCACGGCCTGCCCGGGAACGACGACGCCATCATCGGCGAGCACTTCGACGCGAAGGCCATGCGCCAGCACGGCAGCTTCGTTGAGCTGGTCTTCCTTGGTCTTCAGCCGCTGATCGATGTTGAACTGCCCCTCTCGCGACAGACCCATCGTGCCGAGCTGCTGACGGAGCGTTCGCACGGCGTTCAGGCCGGCAAGAATCGACGGAGCCGTGGCGAAGGGATCGCCGGCAGCGAACGTCTTCTGCGCCGCCGACACGTGACTGGCGATCGCACGCAATCCGTCGACGAGCGGCGCGGGAGCGGACGGCCCCGCCAGCAGCGCGAGACCAGGAATCGTCGTATCGATGCCGTTGAACAACGACGGTTCATCGCCGGAGACGGCCGGCACGAGCGAATCCATCAGGAGGAATCGCTGCTGCGTCCGGCCCGACGGCAGCGCCAGAAGGCCGGCCATCGCCTGGCTCTTGTGCATGCCGCGCTCTTCCGTCCCGACCTCGACGTAGGTGCGACCCAGCAGCGGATCGAACCCGGAAATATCAAACGAGGCTGCGTTCAGCGCGCCGAGCGGCAGCGCGCCGCCGGCCGGCGCCGGCTGGCCGCGCCCGCCCCCGCCAGGACCGCCCAACGGGTAGTAGTACTTGCGCGGCTGCCACGGCATGAGGCCGTCGCGAATCTGATCGGGATAGCGCGACGGATCGCCGGCCGCCTTGAACGCCTCGCGGCTGAGCAGAGCCCGACGTCTGATGGTGAAGTCCACCCGCGGTGCCGGTGGGAAGCATCCCGAGCACGACGTCGGGCCGCGTCATGCGGATGAGCCTGACGTAGTCGCCGATAATCTCGTCCCTGCCCCACTTCTCGAGCGTCTCTTCGATGCTGAAGGAGTAGCCGAAGTCGATGGCACGGGTGAAGTACTGCTCGGTCGAGTCGAAGCGGTGCATCGCCTCGAGCTCCTCGGTTCGGAGCACGGCGAGCGGATCGTAGAGCTCGGGTCCGATTTCGTTCTGGCCGCCGTCGCCGCGTGTCGCGGTCGCGAGAATCGTGCGGACGCCCTGGCCCCGATTCAGATACACGTGCAGCGCGTTGTTCTCATCGTCGGGATGCGCCGTCGCCTGCATGAACACGGCGGTGGTGCCCAGCTGGCGAAGCATCAGCCCGAGAGCGACCGATCCGTCTTCGAGATCGATGGGCCGCACGCGCAGCTGCGCGCTCAGCTGCACGGCGAGCATCACGCCGACGAGAAGGCTCGCACGCCAGACCGTCATGTCGCGTCCCGGATGACTTCCTGGTAGTACGCCTCGTACTGCGGCACGACGCGGCCCGCGCAGAAGTGGCGTCGAACGCGCTCGAGGCCCGCGCGCGCGAAGCGCTCGTGCAGTGCGGGATCGCTGAGGATGCTGATGACGTGCCTGGCCATGCCGTCAATGTCTTCGGGATCGGCGAGCAGTCCGGACACGCCGTCCTCGACGACCTCGGGCAGGCCGCCCACCCGCGAAGCCACCACGGGCACCTCGCACGCCATGGCTTCGAGCGCGGCCAGCCCGAAGCTTTCCTGCGCCGACGGAAGCAGGAACAAATCCGACACGGACAGGAGCGGCACGACCTGATCCTGCTCGCCGAGGGCCTCCACGTCGCACGCAAGACCGTAGTCGTGCACCATGCGCATCGCGCGCCGAGCTCGGGACCTTCCCCGACGAATATCAGCTTCGCTCGAACCTCCCGGCGCACCCGCTGGAAGATCTCCACGACGGCATCCACCCGTTTCACCGGCCTGAAGTTCGAGAGGTGAATGATCAGCTTGTCGTATTTGGACGGCGGGCACAGCCGCGCGCGCAGCTCCGGCAGCTCGCGGCGCTTGTGCTCATCGCACTCGAGAAAGTTCGGAATGACGCGGATGTCGCGCTTGATCGGCAGCCCGTCGTAGGTGTCGCGCCGCAGGCTTTCCGACACCGCCGTGACGCCGTCGGACTGATCGATGGAGAACGCGACCGTTTCCGAGTACGAGGGATCGCTGCCGAGCAGCGTGATGTCGGTGCCGTGCAGCGTGGTGATGACCTTCGGCACCTTCGCGTCGGGGCCGCCATTGGTCGCGGCCAGAATCTGCTTGGCGAGGTACGCGGCGGTCGCGTGCGGAATGGCGTAGTGCGCGTGCACGATGTCGAGCGAAAATTCGCGCGACAAGGTCACAATCTTGTTGGCGAGCGACAGCAGGTATTGAGGCTCGCGGAAGAGCGGATAGGTCGGCGTGTGAACGCGGTGAAACGCCAGCCCGGCTTCGTACTCGCCGAGCCGGAATGGAGGCTCGGTGCTGATCAGATGCACCTGATGGTTGCGGCGCGCCAGCGACTTCGCCAGCTCGGTGGCGACGATGCCGCTGCCGCCAACCGAGGCGTAACACACCACTCCGATGTTCATCCCAGCCCTACTTCAGCAAATGATCCCGGACCACGGGCTCGTTCACCACGACCCCTTCAGCAAACCTTACACCAGCGAGGGCCCCGAACTGCGCATCCCGGCTTTCGATGAGCTGATTGAACCCTGGAGCGTTTAGACGCGTTTCGGCGTCGCCGGTTGCGCGGGAAAACTGGCTCCGATAGCACCCCAGCGCGCGGCGTTTCACCTCGTAGTAGTCCGACACGTCGACGACGAACGACACCGGCGCGGCGTCGTTGATGAAGTAAAAGCAGACCCACGCGGGCTGCCACGGCTCGCCCGCGGCCGCGTACCGCGTGAGCTTCGCGTTGAATACGGCGTCCTTGAGCATCTCCGCGGCGGCCCGGTGGTCAGGATGGCGATCCTGCCAGTACGGGATGGCAACCGCTTTGGGCCGCACCCGCCGGATGAGCTCCACGACCGTGCGGGTGTGATCGGCCGAGGTGCCGATCGCGCGGTCGGGCAACCCCAGATTCTCGCGCCAGGCCGCTCCGAGCACTGTGCGGGCTTCTTCCGCCTCCCTCACGCGCTCTTCGGGCGTGCCGTTGGTCGACATCTCGCCGCGCGTCAGGTCGCACAGTCCCACAGTGTGACCCAGCGCCGCCTGCTTGGCCAGCGTCCCGCCCAACCCGATTTCCAGGTCGTCCGGATGCGGACCAAAGGCGAGCAGGTCGACCTGGCTCATTCCCGGATCCGCACGAACGAGAACGGCTCGTCGCCCTTCTCGGGCTCGCCCTGGATGTGGCGAAGGATGATGCGCGCGGCGGTGAACGAAAAGCCGAGGCCGCCCGGGCCGCCGCTGAATGCGAAGTAGTGATGGGGGTAGTTTCGGTGAGGGCCGTAATACGGCACGCCGTCGATCGTGCGGGAGTACTCGGAGTCCCACGAGTATTCCGGCATCGTGCCGGAAATCGCCGAGCGCATGACCGACAGCTCGTACATCAACTGCCCGGTGCGCTGCACGATCGCGCGTTCCCGCGCGCGATCGGGCACGCTGGACTGATCGGCGCCCGAGAAGAGCACGCGATTCCCGGTCCAGTGCGTCCAATGGTCGGGCGCCGAGGTGTCGCGAAGGATGAGGTCCGGCGGCGTCATCTCGCGCCGTACCGCAGCCGGGAGCTCTGGTGTCAGCACGATATAGCTGTCGGAGCGGACGAATCGGCGCCGCAACGGTTTGAAATCGTCGATCGGATACCCGCTGGCCACGACGACCTTCGACGCGGTGACGGTGCCGCCATCGGTCTTGATTTCGACCGTCCGCCGTCTCGGGCGAATGCGCGTGACGCGCGACTGCTCGAACACCTGCGCGCCCCGGGCGACGGCGGCCCTGGCGAACCCGAGCGTGGCCTTGTAGGGATCGACGCTGGCGTTGCCATGCGTGATGAGGCCGAACCCGTTCGCGCCCACCCGGCGAAAGAGCGGCGTTCCTTTGATCGACGCCACCTCGAGCCCGGCGTCGCGCAGCGCCGCGTACTCTTTTTGAAGCTCCTGAATGCCGTCAGGCGTGGTGCTGAAGTGCACGGCGTCGCGAATCTCGAGGCCGCACTCGATGCGAAGGCGCTTCAGCGCGGCGAGGTATTCGTGCGATCCGCGGCGCGCGCCCTGGTAGATGTGCCTCGCGTCGCGCACCCCATGCTGTTTCGCAAGCTTGTAGAAAAACGGCTCCGGCTCATGAACGACGATGCCGGTTCCCCTGCCCGCCTGGCGCTGGGCGATCCGTCCTTCTTCGAACAGCGCCACACGAACACCGGCCGCCGCCAGCACGTACGCCGTCGCACGAACCGATGGCACCCCCGCCAACGATGGCGACGTCGGTCTCCAGGTGGCCGCGATGACGGGGATAGGACGGGCGACGGGATGAAGGAAAACGGTCCAGCCAGAAGCTGGTGCCGTAGTGAGTTTTGGACAAAGTGAGGTCATTCTACTCACAGGATCATGGGGTTCGTAAAGCTCGTTGGGTTCGTGGGGTTCGTTAAGTTCGTAGAGTTCGTCAAGTTCGTGAGGTTCGTGAGGTTCGGGGTTCGTGGGTTCGTCAGGTTCTAGGCGGCCCGCCCCAATTCCTGAGAACGTCGAACCCGACGAACTTTACGAACTGACGAACCCGACGAACCTTAACGAACTTGACGAACCGACGAACTTGACGAACCCGACGAACTGCTGAATTCCCCCGCCCGTGCCTTTTCCCGCCTCAGCAGCTTTTCCTTTCGACCGGTCCCCCATCTGTACCCTCCCATCGACCCGTCCGTACGCACGACACGATGGCAGGGAATCAAGAGCGCGACGGGGTTGGTCGCGCACGCGCGGGCCACCGCGCGTGTGGCCGCTGGCCTGCCGATTGCGGCCGCGACCTGCTGGTAGGTGCGGGTTTCGCCGTACGGGATCGCCTGGAGCTGGCGCCAGACGCGCCACTGGAAGGCGGTGGCACGCACGTCGAGCGGCAGATCGACGTGCGGCGATCGGCCGCGGAGGTGCTCCAGGAGCGCCCGCACTTGTGCGCTCAGGATGCGATCGTTCGGCCTCACGATCGCGTTGGGAAATTCCGCGCGCAGATCTTTTTCGAGCGCGCGATCGCTGTCACCAATCATGACCCGGCACACGCCGCGCGCCGTGGCGGCAAGGAGCAGCCGGCCCAGCGGTGAGTCGGCGATCGTGAAATCGATGTCGATGCCCGGCGCACCCTTTCGATAGGTCGCCGGCGTCATGCCGAGCGCGGCATCGGCGCGCTCGTACAACCGGCTGCTCGATCCGTAGCCCGCGTCGTAGATCGCGGGCGTCACACGGTCGCCCTTCTTCAGCGCGCGCTTCACCTGACCAAGCCGGCACGCCTCGGCAAACGCGCGCGGCGAGATACCGACGACCTCGGTGAACGCGCGCTGGAAGTGAAACCGGCTCAGGCCCACTTGTCCCGCCAGGGCGCCAAGCGTGTGGCGCTCCTCCGGATTCGCCTGGATGATCTCGCAGGCGCGCTGTATCTGTTCAATCTGGGTAGTCATACAGACGACGATAACCCGCGGTTCGAATTTCAATCTATCCGAAGGTTGCTCGGTTCGCTAACAGAAGATCAGAAGACCAAAAGATCATTCCTTTCTTCTGATCTTCTGATCTTCTGTAAAGAGGCTCACGAGCGATCCGACTGCTGAAGACTACGACGGCGCCGATCACGTTGTGCCACAGGAACGAAATGTCCGGCCGGCCGAAGGCCACCGACGCCACCGCCGCCATGCCCGTGAGGAGGCCAACGAAGGCTCCCGTCCCCGTCGCCCGGCGCGTGAGAATCGCCAGCATGAACACGCCGAGAATCGAGCCGTAGAAAAACGACCCGAATCGGTTCACTACCTCGATGAGCGACCCGAGGCTGCTCGCGTACACGGCGACAAAGCCGGCGAACACGCCCCAGAGCCCGGTGGTGGCCCGCGACACAAGCAGATAGTGGGCGTCCGACGCCGCAGGCTGCGCCAGCCGCTTGTAGAAGTCGATGACCGAGGCGGTCGACAGCGAGTTCAGCTCCGCCGCAATCGAATCTGTCGCGGCCGTGATGATGGCGGCAATCCACAGCCCCACGATGCCGATCGGAAGCGCCGTCATGATCCAGGTTGGAAACACGTAGTTCACGTCGTTGTAACTCGAGTCGCCCGTCGTCTGTTTGACGAGCGATGCCGCCTTCGTCCTGATCGATCGCAACGCCCGATCCTGCCGGCTGAACTCGTCGGTCGCGCGCGCCTGTTCGCGCACATCGTGCGCGTGGCGGGCCGCGGCCATGTCGACCGCCGCCTGCCGGCGCGCGTCGAACGTCGTTTGAAACTCGCGCTGCAGCGCCTCGTATGCCGGCGCCGATTCGCCCGTCCGCACGCGCTGGTCGTGAATCGGGTTGAACAGGAGCGGCGGCTGGTTGAACAGATAGAACACGAACGTGAAGACGCCGACGACGAGGACGAGCACCTGGAGAGGAATCTTCCAGTACGCGCTCATCAACAACGACGTCTTTCCGGCATCCTCGGATTTCGCCGTGAGATACCGCTGCACCTGGCTCTGATCGCATCCGAAATAGGACAGCATCAGGAACAGGCCGCCCAGCATGCCCGACCAGAAGGTGTAGGTTTCCGTGAGCGTGAAGCGCAGATCGAATGCCTGCAGCCGGCCCGTGCCGCCGGCAATCGCCAGCGCATCGTCCACGCCCACGCCTTCGGGCAGTCCCCGCACGAGGAACACCATCGCGACGACGAGCGCCACGATCGTCAGGCTCATCGTCTTGACGTCGGTCCAGGTCACCGCCTGCACGCCGCCGAGCATCGTGTAGATCACCGCCGGCACCAGAATCAGCAGCGTCGTCATCGTGACGGTCCATCCGAGCACGACCGACAGCACGACAGCCGGGGCGGCCGCGATCGCGCCGCACGACATCGCACGCGACACGAGAAACAGCCCGCTCGTCAGCGTGCGGGTTTTGAGATCGAAGCGACGCTCCAGGTACTCGTACGCCGTGTAGACCCTGGCTCGATAGAAGAACGGCACGAGCGTCAGGCACAGAATCACCATCGCGAGCGGCAGCCCGTAATAGAACTGCACGAATCGCAGGCCGTCGTTGTAGCCCTGCCCCGTCGTGCCGACCAGCGTGATGGCGCTCAACTGCGTGGCCATCACCGAGAGACCGACGGCCCACCACGGCATCGATCGGTTCGCCAGGAAGTACGATTCGGTGGTGCGCTCGAGCTTGGTTCGCTTCACGCCGTCCCACACGAGCCATGCGATGTAGGCGGCCATCACTCCCCAATCGAGCAGGTGCATCGATCAGATCCCGTAGTGGCGCTGCAGCCACAACAGGCCCAGCAGCACGAGCACTTCGACGGCCATGACGGTGAGATAGGTGCGCGTCCAGATGCGCGGAGATGGGTCGGACATTCAGAGGCGCAGTATATCGATAGGTGCGATAGGTGCGATAGGTGCGATGGGTGCGATGGGTGCGATGGGCTTGTCGCGCCGAAGCGATGAGAAATGCGGCGCGAAGGCGGACGGCTATTGCCGGGACGAGAGCCACGCGTCGCGGAACGTCCGCTCCGCGGCCGTCAACTGACGTCCGAGCTGCTCCGCCGGGACGAACTGCAGCCGTGGGTCCTCTGCGATCGTGATCGTCAGCTCGCGCGTCGTGCCGCGGCGGCGAATCAACATGCGGATGGCGTCACCCGGGCGATGGCGCTGGACGATATCGTCGAGCCGCGAGCGGCTGCTCATGGCCACGCCGTCGACCGACAGAATTTCGTCGCCACGGTCGAGGCCGGCCAGATACACGGGGGTGTCCTCGATGGTCTGCTCGGTCACGCGAGCCATGTTCGCGCCGAATTCCAGCGACACGGAACCAATCCATCCGCGGCCCGGATTCCGCTTGCTCAACACGAGCCCCGCATGCGCGGCAAGCGAGGCAATATCGGGAACCTCGCGCCCGTGAACGAACCGGTTGAAGAACTCGTCCGCAAACGCGCGATCGCGTGAGACCTCTGCGAGGAGGTCGCGCAGATTCTGAGTCGTGTAGGGCCTGGCGACGACACCGTCGGCCGGCGGCGGTACCCGGCCGAACTCCTGCCACGCGCGCCGCATGAAGTCGTCGAGCGTGACCTGGTGATTGGAGCGCACGCGCAGCGAGAGATCGAGTCCAAGGGCGATGACGGCGCCCCAGTCGTAGTACGAAATGAAGTGGTTCGGAAAACTGGACGCGTCGCTCCACGCGGCCTGGTCGACGAACTGGGCCATGCGGCTCATCTCTTCGGCGCTGCGATATTTGCGCCCCGGGCTTCGTATGACGCCGTCGAGCAGGTAGCCGAGGCGGCCGGCGAATTCATCGACCGGCCACAACCCGGCGCGGCGCATGGTGAGCGGGGCGTAGTAGCTCGTAAAGCCTTCCGCGAACCAGAGCTCGCTCGACGGATTCGGGGCATCCAGGCGGAACGGTTCGAGCGATGCGGGGCGAATGCGCTCGACGTTCCAGCTGTGAAAGAACTCATGCGCGACGGTGCTCAGGAGCGACAGCTGTTCGTCGGGCATCCGCATGCCGTGCGGCGCCGTGACGACCGTACTGTTCCTGTGCTCCATCCCGTCGTCCGCCGCGCCCGGCAGGTAGTCGGCGATGAAGGTGTACGGCACTTCGTAGGCCGGGAACTCGCCGAAGATCGCGCGCTCTTCTCGAACGATTTTCTGCACGCCCGCCGCAAAGCGTTCGACGTCGGCGTCAGCTCCCTCGTGGTGCACGGCAATCCGGAATTCCCGATCCACCTGGAACGTGTGCAAGGTAAAGCTGCTCAGCTCGGTCGGACTGTCGATCAGGTACTGAAGGTTGGCGGCCGTAAACGTGCGCGGATCGCTCGTCGGACGCAGCTGGGTCGCGATCTTCCAGTCGTCGGGTGCGTCGAAGGTGACGCGCGCGGGCCGTGGCTCGAGCCCCCGCGCCCACATCAGCGAGGCCGGAATATTCAGATGCGCGTGCGTGGCGTCGATCGCGAGGTACGTGCCGTCGATCCGATCGCCGAACACTTTGTAGCGGACCCGCACCGTTCCGCTGTGGCCGCTGACGTTCCACTGCGACGGACCGGGACGTGCCACGGCCAGCGATCCGCCCGCGCCGTCATCGATCTGGACGTCGTAGACGTTCTTCGCGAACTCGTGGATGGCGTACCGCCCGGGCGAGGTGCGCGACATCACCACTTCGAGCGTTCCCACCGGCACGTCGGGGAACGTGACTTCGACCTGCATGCGGTGGTGTTCGGCTTCCGGAAAGCTGACGCGATAGGCGACCGGCGTCTGCGGGTGCGTCTGCGCCAACGCCAGCGCCGGCGCGGCGAGCCACAACGTCAGAAGGACTGTCCTACTCTTCAACCCCGGTTTCCTGTTCGCTCGCGCCCTGGGCAAGAGCCGCCATGAAGTCGTCTTCGGGCGCGGCACCCATCAGCTCGAGCGAATCGTTGATCACCGTCTTGGGCACGCCGTTCACGTTGTAGCGGCGGACGAGATCCGGGAACTCCGCGGCATCGATGGCCACGCTGGTCACGAGCGGACTTTCAATGGCGGCCTGGTTCGCCAGGGAAATCATCCGCGGGCAATAGACGCAGCCTGGCGTGTAGAACACCTGCAGATGCACGGGCGTCGTCAATGCTTTCAGCTGCGCGCGGCTCTCGTCGCTGAGGCGCGTTTCGCCGGTCGCCGCCATGTGCACGGCTTCCGCCAGCGTGGGCAACTCGTAGCCGAGCGGCGCGCCGTAGTAACGAATGCGATCGCGTCCGGGCGCCTCGATGATGACCGCGGGCACTCGATCCACGCCGTACTCGGCGGCTTTCTCCCTGTCGAGCACGAGATTGAGCGCTTCGAGCTCGACGTGCTCGTTCTCGTCGACGATCTGCTCGAGCGCGCGCCTGGTCGGCGCGCACGTCTCGCAGCCGATCGATTGTTCGAAGAAGACGAGGCGAACCTTACTTGAAGAGGTCATCGAACGCTTTGCGCGCGCTGTTCGGCGCCTGCGGCTGCGCCGGCGATCGCGTCTCGCGCTCGACCGTCACGCGCGGGGAAAAGAGGTCGCACGTGTTCCGCACGTCCTTCGGCGAGATACGCACGGGAATGGTCTGGGCGCACTCGAATCGTCTGGCCGGTGTCGAACGACTCGCACTGCGCGCAGCTTCGCAGGTCGGTGCCGCATTGCTTGCATCGCGAATCGGCCGCAATGGCGTCGGAGAACACGTTGCCGCAGCGAGCGCAGCGCATGACCTCGGTAAAACCGGGCACGCTCGGCGCGCGCCCCTCGAGCGCGCGGCGCTCGGCCTTGTCGGCACGCGTCTCGATACGGTCGGCGGGCGGCTTGGGCGCCTGGGGCGGACGCGGTCCACTCTGACGAGGCTGCTTGTCGCGGCCTGAATCCTGATAGCCGCGCTGCCGATATTTACGGTCAGACATGGTGCTCCAGACGGTCCGGCTGAAGCCGGACACTACTGCCTAATGGCTGTCCTCGGCCTGCCGGCTTCGGGCCGGAAGCCCGAAGTCTGAAGCCTGTTTTGACAGTTTATACTCGCTTGACCTCCATGCCATCGCGTTCATGCTGCTTCCCGGCCGTTCTGCTGGCCGTCTGCCTGGCATTGACGTCAAGCGCCTCCACCCAGCACGCCAAGCGTCCGATGACCCTTGTCGACCTGCTGAATATCCCGCGCGTCGGCGATCCCCAGATTTCACCCGACGGAAAGACCCTGACGTTCGTGCTCGCCACCACCGACTGGCCTGCGAACCAGCGCGTGCCGCGCATCTGGCGCATCAACAGCGACGGCACCGGCCTTCGCCAGCTCGTTGACGAAGCAGGCGCCTACAACGCGCGCTGGTCGCCAGACGGCTCGGCGATTGCCTTTCTCCTGCGCGGCAGCGTGTTCGTCGTGCCGGCCGCGGGCGGTACGCCGCGCCAGGTCTCCAAGCGAACCGGTGTGGCCGACATTTCGTGGCATCCCGACGGGACATCGGTCTATTTCCTGGCGTCCGATCCGCCGACCGATGCCGAACGCGCGCGGCAGCAGCTTCGAGGCGACGTCCGCGTGCTCGACGAGTACCGGCAGCGGCACCTGTGGAAGATGGCCGTCGCCGATGGAATCGAAACGCGCATCACCGGCGGCGACTACTACGTCTTCGCCTACAGGATTTCAGCAGACGGCCACCGCATCATCCTCAGCCGCAAGCCCACGCAGCTTCCGGCCGACACCGACAGGATGGAGCTGTGGAACATCGCGGCCGATGGCACGTCGCCCGTGCAGCTCACCAGGAATGCGATCCCTGAAGAAGACGGCGAGCTCGCACCGGATGGCTCGCAGGTGCTGTTCATCGCGCGAGCGAATCACAAGCAGGAGCCGTACTACAACGCGAACCTGTTTCTCGTGCCCGCGTCAGGGGGCCAGACGCGCGCGCTGATGCCGGATTTTCCGTACGAAGTGCAGCGCGCGGGCTGGGCCGCCGACAGCAAGTCGATCTGGATGCTCGTCAACACCGGCGTCCGGCTGGACCTCTTTCAGGTCGACCTCGCGTCGCGCACGCCGAAGCCCATCACGAAAGGGGATCACGCGCTCGTGCCGACGTCGTGGAGCACGGTGTCGGGGCGGCACGTGTTCATGATCGACGAGCCCACGCG
The DNA here is from genome assembly GCA_963821395.1 of Vicinamibacterales bacterium. Taxonomy (GTDB): domain Bacteria; phylum Acidobacteriota; class Vicinamibacteria; order Vicinamibacterales; family JAMQPK01; genus JAMQPK01. Next base: position 296,730 of record CAWGDY010000030.1, read on the forward strand.
GATCGGCGACGTGTGGACGTGGACGCCGGGCGACGCCGCGCCGAAACGCGTGACCGGCATCTACGACTACCTCGATCGCGAATTCGCGCTGCCGCGGCAGGAGCGGATCGAATGGAAGGGCATCGACGGCGCGCGCGTGGAAGGCGTCCTGACGTATCCGATCGACTACAAACCGGGCACGCGCTACCCGCTCATCGTGCAACTGCACGGCGGACCAGAAGCGTCCGATCGATTCGGATGGGGATCGATCTTCTTTTATTACCAGCCCGCCTGGGCGGCGCGCGGTTACGCGATCCTGCGGCCCAACTACCGCGGCAGCTCGGGGTATGGCAACGCGTTCTATCGCGAGCCGATTGGCGGCTACTTCAAGAACAGCCACCACGATGTGCTGGCCGGCGTCGATCGCGTCGTCGCGATGGGCATCGCCGATCCCAATCAGCTCGCGGTCATGGGCTGGAGCGCGGGCGGGCATCTCGCCAACAAGCTGATCACGTTCACGACGCGATTCAAAGCGGCGTCCTCGGGAGCCGGCGTCGCGAACTGGATCTCGCTGTATGGCGTGTCGGACACGCGCTCCGATCGCGATCTGTGGTTCGGCGGCACGCTCTGGCAGAAGAACTCGCCCATCGACACGTACTGGGAGCACTCTCCCTTGAAATACGTCACGGCGGTCCGCACGCCCGCGTTGTTTTTCATCGGCGAGAACGATCCCCGCGTGCCGATGTCGCAGGCGATGGAGCTGAGTCGCGCCATCAAGGCACAAGGGGTGGCCAGCGAGGTCCACATCGCACCGCGCGAAGGCCACGATTGGGTGCAACCCGCGCACCAGCTCTACAAGATGAACGTGGAGATGGAGTGGGTTGAGAAGTACGTGCGAAATCTCCCCTACACACCGGAGCCGATCCCCTCTCAAAACGCGCCGTTCGCGGCCTCCCGTCCCTAGACTTCGGTACTCAAAGCGATATAAACTTTCGCGCCTCGACACGGCTAGCCTAATTCCCTGAGCACAGACTACGCATGCGTAAATTCGTTTTCGGCGCTGTTGTGCTGACTCTGCTGATTGCCTCGGCAGCGGCCGCCTTCTGGCCCGCGGGTCCCATCAAGCAGCCCGTTGCCTACCCGCACAAGACCCACGTGACCGACAACCAGATGGAATGCCTGACGTGTCACGTGAACGCAGACCGATCGATCGCCGCCACCATTCCGAGCGTGACCGAGTGCATGGTCTGCCACGAAAACGTCAAGCCCGAGAGCCCCGAGATTCAGAAGCTCGCCGCGTTCGCCAAGGCGGGTGAAGAACCGCCATGGGTGCGCGTCTACGGCTTCGCCCCTTCGGCCGCCGTGAACTTCACGCACAAGCGGCACGTGAAGGCCGGCGTCGAGTGTTCCACGTGCCACGGCGACATGGCCCAGATGATGGACATGCGGGAAAACGTCAAATGGACGATGGGCAAATGCATCGACTGCCACAAGGAGAAACAAGTGAGCATCGACTGCCTCGTCTGCCACAAATAGCACATGAAAAGACGCGATTTCCTCAAAACCGGCGGCGTCGCAGGCACCGCCGGGCTCATCCTCGACGGGTGCGGCAAACCGCAGCAGCTGATTCCGCTGCTCGTTTCCGAAGATCGGTTCGTGCCGGGCGAAGAAGGCTGGGTGCGAACGCTCTGCCAGCAATGCTCCGCGGGATGCGGCATCACCGTGCGCGTGATGCAGGGTGAGTCGATCCGCACGATCGACGGACAGCAGAAACGCGTCAAGGCTGTACAGGCGAAGAAGATCGAGGGCAACCCCGAGCATCCGATCAGCATGGGCGGCACCTGCGCCCGCGGGCAGGCCGGCGTGCAGGCGCTCTATCACCCCGATCGCATCCAGACGCCGCTCAAGCTCCTCGGACCGCGCGGCACGGGGCAGTATCAACCCATCACCTGGAAGGAGGCGCAGCAGCAGCTCGTCACCGCGCTGCAGCAGCAGCAAGCGTCGCCGCAGGCGATCGCGCTCCTCTCCGGCCGCCGCAACCGCGGCACCATGGGCACCGTCGTCGAACGCTTCGCCGCCGGCCTCGGCACGAACGTCGTCTCGTACGATCCGTTCGATCCCGCGCCCATCCGCAAGGCGATGGAGCTGGTGACCGGCGTCTCGCGGCTTCCGGCCGTCGACTTCGCCCGCGCGAACTATCTGCTGTCGTTCAACGCGAACCTGTTCGAGACGTTCCTCTCGCCCGTGCGCTACATGCACTCGTACGGCGAGTTCCGCCAGGGACGCCCGGGCGTGCGCGGCAAGTTCGTGCACGCGGAGCCGCGGCTGTCGCAGACGGCGGCGTGCGCCGACGAGTGGCTGCCGATGAAGCCAGGCACCGAAGGCCTGCTCGCGCTCGCCATGGCTCACGTGATCGTCAACGAGAAGCTCTACGACGCCGACTTCGTGAATCAGAGGACGAACGGGTTCGCGGCATGGTCGGCCTCGCTCGGCGACTACGCGCCAGAGAAAGTGGCCGCCGCGATCGACGTGCCCGCCGCGTCAATCCAGCGCATCGCGCGCGAGTTCGCCGCGCGCCGGCCGAGCGTCGCCATCGGCGACAGCCGCGACGTCGCGTCGCTGACGGCGATCTTCGCGCTGAATGCGCTCGTGGGCGCATACGGCCGCCAGGGCGGCGTTCTGTTCGGGGCCGATGACATCAGTGGCCCCGTGCCGACTGCCGGCTCCGGACTTCGGCGTCAGGCCCGAAGCCAGGAGCCGGAAGCCCGAAGACCAGAAGTCGATATTCACTGCGCTCATCGGTGCGATGGGGCAGAGCCAGATCAAGGCGCTGGTCGTGCTCGACACCAATCCTCTCTTCTCGCTGCCTGAAGCCGACAAGCTGCGATCGGCGCTCGCGAACGTGCCGTTCATCGCGAGCCTGGCGTCGTTTCTCGACGAAACCTCCGTCATGGCCGATCTGATTCTCCCGAGCCACGTCACGCTCGAGCGATGGGTCGACGATGTGCCGGAACCGGGCGTTGGATTCGCGGTGCGTACGCTCGGTCAGCCTGTCGTCGAGCCACGATGGGAGACGCGTGACCCCGGTGACGTCCTGATCGAAACGGCGAAGGCACTCGGAGGGAAGGCAGCCGAGGCCCTGCCGTTCGAGAACATGGCCGCCGCGGTGAAGGAATCGTTCCGCTCGGTTCACACGCTGCAGGCGGGTTCGACGGTCGACGCCGACTTCGAGGCGTTCTATCGCAAGGTGACCGCCGCGGGCGGATGGTGGAACCCCGCGCCTGCGGCGGCGGCGACGGCCGCTGCCTCCGCGCCGGCCAAGGCTTCGGTGAATTTCGTCGTGCCATCGCAGCCGGTGGCCGCACGGCCCTTCGCGGGCGACGTCGCCGGGATGCCGTACATGCTGCACATCTATCCGTCGGCCGCGTTCGCCGATGGACGCAGCGCGCATCTTCCGTGGCTGCAGGAAATGCCCGACCCGATGACGACCGTGATGTGGGGATCGTGGGTCGAAATCAATCCGGAAACGGCGCACGAGATGGAGATCCACGAAGGCGACGTGCTGACGATCAGATCGGCGCACGGCATCATCGAGCTCCCGGCATTCCTGTATCCCGGCCTGCGCCCGGACGTCATCGCGATTCCGGCGGGTCAGGGACATACGCAGTTCGGCCGCTACGCGCAGAATCGCGGGGAGAATCCCCTGCGCATCAGCCAGTCGGTCGTCGACACCACAACGGGCGCGGTGCTGCAGACCGGCGTGCGCGTCGGCATCACCAAAACGGGACGGAATGTCAGGTTGGTACGGTTCGGCGCCAGCGATGCTCGCGAGCATCACGAGCATCCGTTGCATCGATAGGAATTGACGATTCTCAGACTCGCAGATTTCGGGATTGATTGACAGTTTTCGGTTTGACAGATTTCAGAATCTACGAATCTACGAATTTCGAATGTTCGGAGAATCCAATGCCTCAGTGGGGAATGACAATCGACCTGGATCGCTGCACGGGCTGCGAGGCCTGCGTCGTGGCGTGCCATGCCGAAAACAATCTGCCGGTCGTCGGCGAGGAGCAGGCGGCCAACGGCCGGACGCATCAGTGGATTCGCGTCGAACGCTACTGGGAGGGCGAGTTCCCGAACATCCGGGCGCGCTTCATGCCGGTGATGTGCCAGCAGTGCGATGCGGCGCCCTGCGAGCCGGTCTGCCCGGTCAACGCGACGTATCACACGCCCGAGGGCCTGAACGCCCAGGTCTACAACCGCTGCGTCGGCACGCGCTTCTGCGCGAACAACTGCCCTTACACGGCGCGCTACTTCACCTGGTTCACCCCCGAGTGGCCGAGCCCGCTGAACGAGCAGCTCAACCCCGACGTCTCGATCCGCACGAGCGGCATCATGGAGAAGTGCACCTTCTGCGTGCAGCGCATCCGTCGCGCCGAGGACACGGCCAAGGACGAAAAGCGCGGCGTGCGTGACGGCGAGATTCAGCCCGCCTGCGCGCAGGCCTGCCCGGCGAAGGTGATCACGTTCGGCGACATGACCGACCCCGAGAGCCGCGTATCGAAGCTGGCGCATTCGCGCCGCGGGTATCGGCTGCTCGAAGAGCTCGGCACCCGGCCGCGCGTCGTCTACTTGAAGGAAGGGGACGCCTGACGTGGCTCAGACTCCGGCACCCTTTCATCCATCGGAAGCCCAGATCAATCGCGACCTGCTGGGGCCGCTCTTCAAGACCGGACCGAAGTACTACGTCATGCTCGCCCTGCTCGTCGCGGTGACGGGCATGGTGTTCGTGGCCTGGTTCTTTCAGCTGAAATACGGCATCGGCATGGCGGGCAAGAACCGGCCGTCGTTCTGGGGCCTCTACATCACGACGTTCGTCTTCTGGATCGGCATCAGCCACGCCGGCACGCTCATCTCGGCCATTCTGCGGGTCGTGCAGGCCGAGTGGCGCCGCCCGATCACGCGCTGCGCCGAAGCGATCACGACGTTCGCGCTGATAACCGGATCGCTATTTCCGTTGGTCCACCTCGGACGCGCGTGGCTGTTCTACTGGATGATTCCGGTGCCCAACAGCCGGTACCTCTGGCCGAACTTCCAGTCGCCGCTGATGTGGGACTTCATCGCCATCAACACCTACCTGACCGGCAGCGTCACCTACCTGTACCTGCCGATGATTCCCGACATGGCCGTCGCGCGCGACAAGTCCACCGGCTGGCGCAAGAAGATGTACCGCATGCTCGCGCTCGGATGGCGGGGAACGGAACGGGAATGGGTGCGGCTGGAAAAAGCCATCTCCATCATGGCGCTCATCATCATTCCGGTCGCCGTGTCGGTTCACACGATCGTGTCGTGGGACTTCGCGATGACGCTGATGCCGATGTGGCGCAGCACCATCTTCGGACCGTACTTCGTCGTCGGGGCCATCTTCTCGGGTATCGCGGCGCTGCTGATCGCGATGGTGCTCATCCGGAAGTACTTCAAGCTCGAGCATTACCTGTTGCCGATCCATTTCGACAACCTCGCGAAAATGCTGTTCGCGATGAGCCTGCTGTGGTTCTACTTCACCTTCACGGAGTACCTCGTGACGTGGTACGGCAACGAGGCGGCCGAGATGCCGGTCTTCTGGTCGAAGATTTCGGGCCGCTTCGCCCCGCTCTTCTGGCTGATGGTCGTCTGCAACTTCGTGATCCCGTTCCCGATTCTGGCGATCAAGAAGCTGCGGACGATTCCGCTCATCTTCGTCGCGTCGACCTGCATTCTCGTCGGCATGTGGCTGGAGCGGTTCCTGATTATCGTGCCCACGCTCACGCATCCGTACCTGCCGTACAACTACGGCACGTACTTCCCGTCGCTGACTGAAGCGGCTATCGCATCGGGCACGCTCGGCCTGTTCGTCCTGCTGTATTTCCTCTTCGCCAAGTTCAGCCCGATGATTTCAATCTGGGAGATCGAAGAGGGCTACACAGTAGCCAAACATTCCGTCGAATCCGCTCACCCTGCCAGCCTCGGCTCGACGGTCGAGGGTGACGTTCATCCGGCTCATTAGTCGTCGGTTTTCAGTCGTCAGTTTTCGTAGTTTTTAGTTTTTAGATTCTAGTTTTCAGATTCAGATTCACCATGGCCCAGACCTGCCTCGTCAAGTTCGCCGAGCCCACGCAAGCGCGCCTCGCCGTGCGGCGCCTCATCAAGGACGGCATCGATCCCGAATCGATGGAGGTCATGTCGTCGCAGCCGATTCATGGCGAACGGATCATTCCCGAGAAGAAACCGACGAAGCTGCGCACGTGGGCGTTGACCGGCGCCGCCATCGGCCTGCTGAGCGGTTTCGCGCTCGCCACGATCACGGCATTGAACTACCCGCTGATCAAGGGCGGCATGCCCATCGTCGCGCCGTGGACCGTCGGCCTCATCACCTACGAAACGACGATGCTGGGCGCGGTGATCGCCACGCTGGTCGGCCTGCTGGTCGAACTGGGACTGCCCAACTTCAAGAACCTGCCCTACGATCCCAGCGTCGTGGACGGAGGCATCGTGCTGGCCGTCGCATGTCCCGACGGCCTGCGTCAGACGGTGGAGACCGCCCTCAACGGGGCCGGGGCGACTAAGGTAAACTGGGTGTAATTATGACGATGAGATCCTTTCTTTCATTGACCGGAGCTCTTTCACTCTTTTGCGTCACGGCGGTGTATGCCGCCGGCCAGGCCAAGCCCGCCGCCGCGGCGGCCGCCAGCCCGGAATCGATTACCAACGGCGCGGCGCTTTACAAACGTCAGTGCGTGATGTGCCACGGCGCCACAGGCCAGGGCGACGGTCCTGCGGCCAAGAACCTGAAGGGCAAGCTTCCGAACCTTTCGGACAAGGCGGTCATGTCGAAGGTGACCGACGCGCAAATCAACGAAGCCATCACCAACGGCAAGAAGACCGAGATCGGCAACATGCCCGCGCTCGGCAAGCGGCTGAAGCCGGAAGAGATCACGGACGTCGTCAACTTTGTCCGAACGCTGGCGAAATAAGAGGGCTGAGGGCTGAAGGCTGGGCTAAGGGCTGAGTGAGGCTGAAGGCCCAGGGTTGGGGTTAGAAGCGAAGGGCGCTGGAGTAATCTGGCGCCCTTTCTCTTTTCAGACCTGAAAAAGCCGCGGGCGGCATCTCGCAATTCTCCGGTGATAGGATTAACAGCTTCGTTCGACTGTTTCCTTCACGAGGACACGACACGCGTATGACGCAAGACGGCCGAATTACGATCAGCAGCAACCTCCAGCTCCAGGTTCCCGACAATCCGATCATTCCGTTCATTGAAGGCGACGGCACGGGGCCCGACATCTGGCGCGCCAGCGTGCGGGTGTTCGACGCCGCTGTGTCAAAAGCGTACGGCGGGCGCCGGCAGGTGCAGTGGAAGGAAGTGCTGGCAGGCGAAAAATCGTTCAAGCAGGTGAACAGCTGGCTGCCGGACGAGACGCTCGATGCATTTCGCACGTACCTCGTCGGCATCAAGGGTCCCCTCACGACACCGGTTGGCGGCGGCATCCGCTCGTTGAACGTCGCGCTGCGGCAGATGCTCGACCTGTTCGTCTGCCTGCGGCCCGTGCGGTGGTTCACGGGGGTTCCGTCGCCCGTGAAACACCCCGAAAAGGTGGACATGGCCATCTTCCGGGAGAACACCGAGGATATCTACGCCGGCATCGAGTACGCCGGGGGGTCGCCGGAAGCGCAGAAGATTCTCGATTTCTTCGCGCGGGAGTTTCCGAAGGAGTTCAAGAAGATCCGGTTCGGCACGGTTGAAGCCAGCCGCGAGTGGCAGGGATTGCTCGAGTCGATCGGTGCGCCGAAGCGTGACGTCGGCCTGATGGTGGGGGTCGGCATCAAGCCGATCAGCTATCTCGGCACCGAGCGTCTGGTGCACAGCGCGATCAGCTACGCGATCAAGAACAAGCGCAGGAACGTGACGCTCGTGCACAAGGGCAACATCATGAAGTTCACCGAAGGCGCCTTTCGCGACTGGGGCTACAAGGTCGCGAAAGACTTCTTCGGCGCCGTCGAAATCGACGGCGGACCATGGTGCAGAATTCCGGACGGCAGGCCCGGCGCAGGCCTCGTGATCAAGGACTCGATCGCCGACATCACGCTGCAGCAGGTGCTGACGAGACCGGACGAGTTCGACGTCATCGCCACGCCGAACCTGAACGGCGACTACCTGTCGGATGCGCTCGCGGCGCAGGTCGGCGGCATCGGCATCGCGCCTGGCGGCAACATCAATTCCCTGACCGGCCACGCCATTTTCGAAGCCACGCACGGCACCGCGCCGAAGTACGCGGACCAGGACAAGGTGAATCCGGGCTCGGTTGTGCTGTCGGGCGAGATGATGTTCCGCCACCTGGGCTGGACTGAAGCCGCGGACCTCATCATCAAAGGGATGGAAGGCGCCATCTCGGCCAGGACCGTCACCTACGACTTCGCGCGGCTGATGGAAGGCGCGAAGGAAGTGAAGTGTTCGGAGTTCGGTGATGCCATGATCAGGCACATGTGAACAGGCTGCTCTTCCCGCTGATCGCACTGTCAGCCAGCCATTGCCGCCGCGCAGGGCGGACAGCGGTTTGCGATCGAAGAGGCCACGATTGCCGGCATTCACGCGGAGATGAAGGCCGGCCGCCTCACCTGCCAGGCGCTCGTCGAGCACTACCTGCGGCGCATCGACGCGTACGACAAGAAGGGACCGGCCCTCAACGCGCTCGTCGTCTCGAATCCCGCCGCCCTCAAGCAGGCCGCCGATCTCGATCGCCGGTACAAGACCGGCGTCCCCGCAGGACCGCTCCATTGCGTGCCGGCGATCGTCAAAGACAATTTCGAAACAATGGAATTGCAGAGCGCCGACGGCTCGCTGTCGCTGAAGGGATTCGTGTCGAACACGCGACGCGTTCCAGGTGCAGCGCATCAGGAGAGCCGGCGCGATCGTGCTCGCGAAGTCGAACATGGCGGAGTTCGCCTTTACGCCATACGAGACGATCAGCTCGATCCTCCCCGGCTACACGAAGAATCCGTACGCCCTCGATCGCGTCACCGCGGGCTCGAGCGGCGGAACGGCGGCTGCCGTGGCGGCGAACTTCGGCGCGGTGGGTCTCGGCAGCGACACGGGCAACTCGATTCGCGGCCCGTCCTCGCACCAGAGCCTGGTGGGCATCCGCTCGACGATGGGGCTGACGAGCAGAGCGGGGGTGGCGCCGCTGAACCTGCTCGCCGACATCGCGGGTCCGATGGCACGCACGGTCGAAGATGCCGTCGCCGTATTCCAGGTGATTGCCGGCGAAGATCCGAACGACCCCGTGACGCTCGCACGCGAGTACGTGCAGCCGGGGCTTCGTCCCGGCGGCCGTCCGGCGTCGCTGCCCGACTACCGGGCGGCGCTCGTCCGTGACGCGTTGAAAGGGCGCGCGCATCGGCATCCTGCGGCAGGCCTACGAACGCGAAACGACCGATTCGGAGATCGTCTCGGTGTTCATGGCGGCGATCGAGGCGATGAAGCGGGCCGGCGCGACGATCGTCGATCCCGCCGCGGTCGATCTGACCCACGTGCAGCGCGTGCCCGGCGGTCCCGCGTGCGGCGGCTTCAAGTACGACATGAATCGCTATCTGGCGGCGCAGGCCGATCGCGTGCCGGTGCATTCGGTGGAAGAGATCATCAAGAGCCGGAACTTTCATCCTTCTGTCGAGCTGCGGCTGCAGCGCGCGCAGGAGGGCGCCGAGAACGGCCCCGAAACACCGGCGTGCAAGGCCGAGGCGGACTACCGCGAGGCGTTTCGTGCGGCCGTCATGAAGACGATGGAGGCCGAGCGGCTCGATGCGTTCGTGTATCCGACGTGGAGCAATCCGCCGCGGCTCATCGGCGATCTGAACACGCCGCACGGCGACAACAGCCAGGTGTTCTCACCCACCACCGGCTTCCCCGCCATCCAGGTGCCGATGGGCTACACGCGCAATGGCACGCTGCCGGCGGGCATCACGTTCTTCGGTAAGGCCTGGGACGAGGTGACGTTGATCAAGCTGGCGTACTCGTACGAGCAGGCCACGCACCACCGCCGTCCGCCCGCATCGACGCCACCGCTGAAGTAGCGCCTCACCGGAAACAGGAGATCAAGCAGATTGGGTAGGCATTACTGCTGCGCGAATCCGAAGCTTCGGGGCCGGACGTGCGCTGCGAGGCCGACTGCGGCCGCGTGACGCGAGGACACTGACTGCGCCTTCATCCTCGGCTAGACGGCATTCTTTGCTTCTCGAAGCCTTCGTACAGCGTCCGAACAGGCGGCCCGATGTCGAGAATCCAGTTGCAGACCAGGCGTCTGCCCACGTGGGAAGGCAGATGCAGCTCCAAGCTGCGAGCAACAAGCCGATGATCAGGAGTCGAGAGAACAAATCCTTATCTCCTGATCTCCTAGTCTTCTGTTGAATCTTTAAGAGGGCTTACGACCGCAGGCCGGAGATGAGGACCAGCAGCAGAAGCGCCGCGGCGAGGCCGAAGCCGAGTTGCAGCTTCTGCTTCACGAAGAGTACGCCCAGCCCGAGGCAGACGGCGGCGGCGACGAGCAGGTACCAGTAGAGCTCGTCGAGCGATTCGTCCACCTGCTGGTTGCCCGAGCGGCGTGCCGCGTTCTGGATGATGCGCGCGGCGATCTGCTCGTCGGGCGCCGTGCCGATCTCGAAATACTCGCCGTTGCCGGCCCGCGCGATCTCGCGCAGCGAGGTCCGGTCGATGATCGATCGAATCGGCTCGAAGCCCGCCAGCACGATGCCCTTGTCGTCGCGCGGCAGCGGAATCATGCCGCCGTTCGACGTGCCGACGCCGATGACGTCCACGGCGATGCCGCGCTTGGCGGCCTCGTTGATGGCCCGCTGCACGATGCCGCTCCAGACCTGGCCGTCGGAGATGACGACAAAGGTGCGCGCGTTCTTGCTCGGGCCGTACATCTCGATGTCGGTGTCGACGAGCTTGACGCCCCAGTAGATCGCGTCTTCCACGTTCGTGTTCCAGCTCGTCTCGTTCTCCAGCCGGAACGTCGGGGCGTCGTCCAGGTGATCGAGAAAGAACAGGATCGTGTTGGGATCGCGCGTCAGCCGCACCTGCGGCACGGCGATGTCGGCGAAGGTCGCCATCGCCATGCGATCGCCGGTCCAGCTGAGCGTCTTGGTGAGCGTGCGCACCCACTGCATCCCACGCTGCCAGCGATCGGTCCCCATGTCGCGCACGCGCATCGACGTCGAGCCGTCCAGGAGGAGCACGATATCGACGCCGGGACTGCGGACGATCGCGGTGATGCCCTGGGGTCTCGAGATCGCGAGGATGGTGAGCGACAAGGCCGCAATGAGGGCGAGCCAGAACGCCAGCTCGCCGACCGGGGCGAATCGCTCGCGCACCGGAATGAGCCGCGCCGCCCGGTACCTCCGCGCGTCGCCCCTGCGGCGGATGACGTGCCAGCACCACAGGACGAACAGCAGGGCAGGGAACGCCAGCAGCCACAAGTACAGCGGCTCGCCGAATCGCAACGACTGGAAATCAATCAATCGGTCGAGCACGTCCTAATCCCTAATCCCCAGTCCCCAATCCCTGCAAATCAGCCGCGCTTCCGGCGCGCAGCGCCGGTACCCGCGGCTTGCTCCTGGCTCTGCTTGATTTCCTTCGGATCCATCGGAATCCGAATCTGGAACTGCTCCACCTTCAGGTCCTTCGGCGGCTCGCCGGGATCGCCGTGCATGTTCGGATCGCTCTCGACGTCTTCCGCCTTCATGTTCTGGAGCGCCTTCCGCTTGCCGGCGCCAACCTCTTCGCGCATCCGCACGGCCAGCTCGTAGTTGAACGCGACGTCCTGCCGCTCGACACCCGCGCGCAGCGCCTCGTTGTAGGCGCGAACCGCCGCGTCGAGATTCCTGAGGAGCGTCACGCGATCCTGCGGTCCGCGCTGTGCCACGCGATACAGGGCGTTTGCCGCCAGCACGCGCATCTCCGGATCGACCGATGCGGCGTCATCGGTCGTCGCCGCCTGGCGGGCCACGTCGATGAGGTCCGCATAATCCTTCTGCCAGTACTGAAGCGTGGCGCGGCGGCGGTGAATGTCCTTGAGCGCGTTTTCCGCGACCAGGGGCACGCCCGCGATCTCCTCCTCGAGCTTCGCGTATTCAATCGCGGGATCGACGAAGTCGAGCACCGCCATGTCTTCCTGGGCAATGGCCATCCTGCGCTCGAAGAGTCCCGCCGACAGCGAGACGCTGCCCAGCAGGGCGAGCACGATGGCAACGACGAGGATGGGAATTGCGCGCCGCATATTGGCTCCTGGTTACGCGCGTGCTCAGGGAAACGTCCTGAACACCCGCAGACTCATTTGCAGCCCCAGCGCGAGCGTCCACAGCATCACGGCGGCCAGCGCGAACTTCTGGTACCGCGGCTGCTTGACGGCGTACTCGCGCACGTTCACGCGGCCGGTCGCGGCCGCGTCAATCTCCTTGATGGCCTGCAGGATGGTTTCCTGGCTCGCCGCCGGGTAGAACCGTCCGCCGGTGGCGTCGATCGCCTTCTTCCACACTTGATCCGGGACGACGTCGAACAGCCCGCGCGCGTAGGCGGTGCGAATCATGTAGACCGGCACTTTGTTGTCGACCGCCTTCTTCAGCACCTGCTCGAGCGACATGGTGCCGATCTGCACGTTGTTGTCCTGGCCGTCGCTGAAGATCACCATGATGTTGCCCGACGATTCGAGAAAGTTGAAGGCGTTGAAGAGGTCGACCCCCTCGTCGATCGCCTTCATGATGATCGTCCCCTGATCGGGAAAGCGCTGCCATTCGTTGACGTCGCTGATCATCTTGAGGCTGAGCAGCAGGTTGTCGTAGTCGGTCGTGAACGGCGTGATGACGTACGCCTCGTTCCCGAACTGCTCGAGCGCGATCAGATCGCGGTAGTGCCCCTTCATGCGGACGCGGATGAAATACTCCGCCGCCGCCATCGTGTTCGAGAAGGCCGTGTCGCTCTGCGTCTTCAGCTGCTGGCCGCTGAACGGCGACAGCATGCTGAGCGAGGCGTCCATGATGACGGCGATGCGGCGTCCCGGATACGACACCTGCTTGGCCGACAAGGTGGAGTGCGGATCGGCCAGCGCGAGGCAGAAGAACGGAAGTCCCGCCAGAAACAGCAGGAACGGGACATGCCGCACGAACGCCAGCGGCGAGCGTCGAATGCGCGGCAGCACCGCCGGCAGCGTGATCGCCGTGCGGCCGGCCAGCCGGCCCCGCAGCGAACGCCAGACGACCAGGATCGCCGCCATCAGGCCCAGCAGCACCGTCGCGAGGAGCGCCGCGTTCTTCGACGGGAAGACGAGATCGGCGATGCCCGAGTCCCGCCACTCGCCCAACGTGTGCGCGACGAGCTCGATGAGCGCGTTCAGCGTGCCCATGTTGGTCGGGCACCCGCGCTTTCGGCATGCGGCGTCCTGCGGCCGAATCGAAGGACCTGCCGGACACGGAGCCGCTTCACGGCGTCTTCGCTTTCGGCCAGCGCCGAATCGAGCGCCGTCTGGTCGAGCGTGCCGTTACGCGTGTACCTCGCGGCCGTGAAGACACCTAACGACTGGCTGAGCGATCGCCACAACTCGGCGCCACGCCCTCCGGGGCGTGTATGGCCGTTCGATGCCGACGATTCAGGCGTCACGGCCGCCGACAGCATCGTGGTTTTCCCTCGCAGGGTGGCGAGCCCGGCTGGTGCGGCCACCTGACCTTCACTGGGCGACGTGTCGCGATCCACTTCCTTGTGACTCACCGGACGCGACAACGCGACGGCCCCGGCCAGCCGCACGGCCGCTGCCGCCCGCCCGGCCAGCTCGCCCGTCCAACCGGCGCGCGAGCTCTCCGCCCGCACGGTCGCGAGCTCGCGGATGGCTGCGCGGAGCACGGTCATCGGCGAGACCGTTCGATGGCGCGCCGCCGTCGCCGCGCGCCGCCTGACGGCCGCGCGCGCCAGGAGCATCACCACCATCAGGCCGGCGGCGAGAAACGCGACGCCCGCGACAATAAGGAAGATGTTCGATCGGAAGAGGCGCGTCTCGACGTCGCCGAACGTGTCGGTCGGAGTATCGCGGATGTCCACGGCGCCCGGAGGAACGAGCGACAGCACCCGGATGGGCACCGGCACGAGCGAATACTGCGCCTCGCGGCCCTGGAGCGCCGCCCCGCCCTGCAGCGAGTTCTGCACCTTGTAGGTAATCTGCAGACGCGGCAGCGGAACTTCCTTGCCGAAGAACTCCTCGCCGAGGACGCGCATCGTGTACTGGTACTGGAAGAACTTGCGCGGCGCGTTCAGGATGTCGCGAAACCGCTGCCCGCCGATGATCTCGAACGGCGTCAAATGCAGCGCCGACGGCTCGAGGCTCGACTCGTCCACCACCACCGACACCCGATCGGTCGCGAGCACCGCGCACGTCAGGGTCAGCTGGAAGTGCTCGCCGACGCTCACCGCGTTGCGATCGGTCTTCCACCAGCACTCGATCGGAGGAACGGACACACCGGAGGGGTTCGTCGGGTTCGTCGGGTTCGTGGGGTTCGTGGGGTTCGTGGAGTCGACGCACCGGAGCCGCGGCGAGACGGCGAAGGCAGATTCGCGGGGTTCTGCGCAGACACCGAGCGCGGCGCCAAGACGGCGAGCATCAGCGTGACACCCGTCGCTGCGCCAATCCCTAATCCCCGCCTCCACGCGCCCGTCGCGGGCGCGCTACGGCGCGGCTCGCCGAAGCCTCCGGCGAAGGCGGCCCAATCCCTAATCCCTGGCGTCATCATGCTTTTCTCAACCGCCTCACCATGACGAATTCCAGAAGCGCGGGCAGGCTCTTCTCCTGATCGACGCCCAGCCGCAGCACGTCGATGCCGCGATCGTGCGCCTGCCGCTCGAGATCGTCCTGCCATGCGCCCACGCGTTCCGACAGATTCCGCAGCTCGCGCCTCGACATCAGGCGCGTCTCGCCCGTTTCGACGTCGAACGCGCTCACCCATCCCGCCGAGACATCCGGCAGGGCGAACGCAAACGCGCTGTCGATCATCACGAGAAACACGTCGTGCACCGAGTTGAGCTCGGCAATTTCCTTGATGCGCTCGGCGGCATCCTCGAACAGGAAATCCGAGATCACCGGCAACAGGGTCGTCCGCCGCAAATGCCCGCCGATCGTCGTCGCGAGCCGGAGCCCGGACTTCACCTCTTCCATGCCGACGCGCCCCTGATACGCGTCGAGGCAATGGATGACGTGGCCGCGGCCGACGCGCGGCCGGATGGCCGCCATGCTGGCGAAGCCCTTGTCGAACGTGATGATGCCGAACATGTCCTGGAAGTACACGGCCGACAGCCCGATGGTCGCCATCGCCCGGGCCACGCCGGCCGCGATGGGCGTGCCGCCCGTGCCGCACCGCGTCGAGGGCGACTGATCGGCGACGACGACAATCGGCGCGGTGCCGGGCTGCTCGTAGTCGCGGATGACCAGCGGATTGAAGTTGGTGAGCGTCGACTGCGGCCAGTCGATCGACGACAGCCGGTCGCCGGCCTGCCAGTCGCGCAGTCCCACGAAGTCGACACCGGTCCCGTGAAACACGCTTCCGTGATCGCCCAGGGTGTATTCCTTCATCCTCTTGATCACACGAAGCTCGATCTCACTGATGTCGGCGAAATCGACCAGATCGGGGACTTCGCTACTCACGGAATCGGAACCTTTGCGATGATGTCTTCGATGACCTGTTCGGGCGTGACGCCGTGGCTCGTCGCGTGCGGGCCCAGCCAGATCCGGTGCGCCAGGATGTACTTCGCCAGATCCTGCACGTCTTCGGGATACACGTCGTCGCGCCTGCGGACCAGCAGCGTCCACACCTTGACGAGGCGGCCCCACGCGATCGTGGCGCGCGGCGACGCGCCGAGGTCGACGTGCTGCTCCACCAGCTCCGACGGAGAGTGGAACCTCCAGTCGGTATCCTCGCTGTACGGCCGCGTGGCCCCGACGAGCCTTCGGATGTACTTGCCGAGCTTCTCGTGCAGGAAGACCTCACGCGTGATCACGCCGCGCAGGTGCACGATGCGCTCCTTCGACATCAGCGAGTTGAGATGCACCTGCTTGAAATCGAAGTTGACCAGCTTCTGCTCTTCATCGGGCGGCAGATAGCCGATGTTCACCATGATGGCGAAGCGGTCGGTCGCCGCCTCGGATAGTGGAAACGTGCCCTGCCCCAGCTCGACCGGGTTCATCGTCGCGATCGCGAAGCTGAACGTCGGCAGGTCGTAGGTCGTCTTGCCGACCGTGATCTTGCGATCCTGCAGCCCTTCGAGGAACGCGCTCTGCGACTTGAGCGGAATGCGGTTGATCTCGTCGAGCAGGATCACTTCGGCGGACGCGAGCGGGCCGAACTCGGTGATGAACGCCCCCGTCGCGGGGTTGATCATCTGGAAGCCGACCACTTCGGTCGGCTGCAGATCGGCGCGGCCCTGGATCCTCGCGAACTTGGCGTCGCTGATGGCGGCGATGATGACGCCGAAGAATGTCTTGCCGATCCCGGGCACGCCGCGAAGCAGGAGGTTGCCGGCGTTGACCTGCCGCTTCTCGTCCTGGTCGTAGGTCGTCGGAATCTCCGACATCAGCACGATGTTGGCGAGCGCCTTTTCCGTCTCGTATCCGACCAGCGCCTTGCCGGCCTCAGCGACGATGGCTTCGTGAAACTCGATGGCTTCTTGCAGCTCAGGATGCACGATATTGGTCGTCCGATACGGGCTCGAGCCACTCAGTGGTCAGAGTCAGATTGACGGCGAAGTGCGACATTCTTGTCCCAGACGCTGCGCCGTGCCAATGTTTTTCGCCGGGCTCGATGCAGATCGCGTCGCCGGCGGCAATCGTCCGAACCGGCTCGCCCCATTTCTGGACGAAACCGCTCCCCTCCTTGACGAGCAGCAGCTGCGATGCACTGTGACGGTGCCAGTTGGTCCGTCCGCCCGGCTCGAACTCGACGAGATAGACGACGACCGACTGGCGGCCGTCCTCGACCATGGGCAGCCGCCTGACGCGGGCCGAACCGACGAAGTTCTTCGGATCAACCGGCTCGAATGGGATCTTTGCGCCGTCGAACAGCTTCATCTGGAAGCGACAACTATATTCCAAACCGGGAACCACGAAGACTCGACGAAGACAGGACGTGGCGCTTTCTTCGAAGACCTCGTGGTCGTGCCCTTCGAGTCTTGCGTCTTCTGGTCCTGTCTTCGTGGTCGCGTTTCGTGGTCGTGTCTTCGTGTCTTGGCGGTTACTTGGTGGTGCCGGACTTCTCCGCGATCCTCGCCCACGTGTCGCGCAGCGAGACCGTGCGGTTGAAGACGAGCGCCCCCGGCCTGGAGTCCTGGTCGACGCAGAAATACCCGAGGCGCTCGAACTGGTAGCGCGCGCCGGCCGGCGCGTTGGCGAGGCTCGGCTCGACCTTGGCGGCGCGAATGACTTCGAGCGATGCCGGATTCACGTGATCGAGGTAATTCTCGGTCCCCGCGGGATCTTCGTGAGTGAACAACCGGTCGTAGACGCGCACCTCGGCGTCGACCGCGTGGCTGGCCGACACCCAGTGCAGGGTCGCTTTCACCTTGCGCCCGTCCGGTGAATCGCCGCCGCGGGTCGCCGGGTCGTAGGTCGCGCGCAGCTCGACGATCTCGCCGTGTCGGGATCCTTCACCACGCCGGTGCACCTGATGAAATACGCGCAGCGCAGCCGCACCTCGTTGCCCGGCGAGAGGCGGAAGAACTTCTTCGGCGGCACTTCCATGAAGTCGTCGCGCTCGATATACAGGACCTTCCCGAACGGGACCTTGCGGGTGCCGGCCGACGGATCTTCCGGGTTGTTGATGACGTCGAGCTCTTCGATCTGGTCGTCCGGATAGTTCTCGATGACGACCTTCACCGGGCGGAGCACCCCGAGCACGCGCGGCGCGCGCACGTTCAGGTCTTCGCGGATCGCGTGCTCCAGGTTCGCGATGTCGACCACGTTGTTCCGCTTGGCGACGCCGATGCGGTCGCAGAAATTGCGGATCGACTCGGGCGTGTAGCCGCGCCGGCGAAGCCCCGAGATGGTGGGCATCCGCGGATCGTCCCAGCCGCTCACGTGCCCGCCCTCGACGAGATCGAGCAGCACGCGCTTGCTCATGACCGTGTAACTGAGGTTGAGGCGCGCGAACTCGATCTGGCGCGGGCGCGGCGGACGCAGGCCCAGGGCTTCGAGGTACCAGTCGTAGAGCGGCCGGTGATCCTCGTACTCGAGCGAGCAGAGCGAGTACGTGACCCCCTCGATGTAATCGGACTGGCCGTGCGCCCAGTCGTACATCGGGTAGATCACCCACGCGTCGCCGGTCCGCTGATGCGGCGTCTTGCGAATCCGGTACATCACCGGGTCGCGCATGTTGATGTTGCCCGACGCCATGTCGATCTTCGCGCGCAGCACGTGCGCGCCGTCTTCGAACTCGCCGGCGCGCATGCGGCGCGAACAGATCGAGGTTCTCCTCGACGGATCGATTGCGGTACGGGCTCTCGCGGCCGGGCTCGGTGAGCGTGCCGCGGTACTCGCGCATCTGGTCGGCATTCAGGCTGTCGACGTACGCCTTGCCGTCGCGGATGAGCTGCTCGGCCCACGTGTAGAGCTGCTCGAAATAGTCCGACGCGTGATACAGGTGCTCGCCCCAGTCGAAGCCGAGCCACCGGATGTCGCGCTCGATCTCGTCGACGTACTCCTGCGATTCCTTGACGGGGTTGGTGTCGTCGAAGCGAAGGTTGCAGCGTCCGCCGAATTCCTGGGCGATGCCGAAGTCGATGGCGATCGCCTTGGCATGGCCGATGTGCAGCCGGCCGTTGGGCTCCGGAGGAAAGCGCGTGACGATCGTGCCGCCGTGTTTGCCCGAGACGCGGTCCTGCGCGACGATCTCGCGGATGAAATCGCGCGCCGGCGCTTCAGGACCTCTCTCGGCGCTGGGACTGGACATGAGATGCCAATTCTCGCATATGGCAGAATGGCAGGCCAATGCGGGGGAGAAAGTCAGGAAAACGCACGGGAAGGCTTCGGCGGACCACCGTAGCCTCGGCAGAGGTGGTCAGCGCTGTCCGGCCGATCCGATCGTGCTCTTCACGCGCTGGTTTCGCGACGCCGAACGCGCGGGCGAACCGCTGGCCGAAGCGATGGCGCTCGCGACGTCGACGCGACGCGGGCGTCCGTCGGTGCGGATGGTGCTGCATCGCGGCTCCCCGCGCGCAGGGTTTGTCTTCTACACGAACTACAACAGCCGGAAGGCGGCGGACCTCGTCGAGAACCCTCACGCGGCCGCCGTGTTTCAC
Organism: Vicinamibacterales bacterium; assembly: GCA_963821395.1. Classification (GTDB taxonomy): domain Bacteria; phylum Acidobacteriota; class Vicinamibacteria; order Vicinamibacterales; family JAMQPK01; genus JAMQPK01. The sequence goes on from CAWGDY010000030.1 coordinate 316,066, forward strand.
TGGCCGCGCCTCGAACGGCAAGTCCGCATCGAAGGCCGCGTCGAGAAATTATCGCGCGCCGAATCCGAACGATATTTTCAAACCCGTCCGCGCGAGAGCCGGATCAGCGCGTGGGCGTCGCCGCAGAGCGCGAGAGTTTCAGGACGATCGTTTCTCATCGACGAGTACGAGAAAGTCGCGGCGCGATTCGGCGACAAGAAGATCCCCTGTCCGCCGTTCTGGGGAGGCTTTCGAATTGTCGCGGAATGTATCGAGTTTTGGCAGGGACAGCCGCATCGTTTGCACGATCGTGTCCTATATTTCAAAAAAAGAAGTGGCTGGACGAATTTCCGGCTCGGTCCCTAGAGAAAAGTTTCAATTCCCATGATACGGTAAGCAACAGGACATGGGCCGTCGTTATAGAGAAGTGATGAAACCGATCGAAGACACCACCCTTGGCGCTGCCCCACTTGTTGCCACGACGCCGTACGAGTCGCGGCCGCTCGGACAAGCCCTCGACTTCCTGCGCGTGCTCTGGGCGATCAATCACGGGCTCGCGACGACATCTCGATACATGAAGTCGAAGTACGGCGTGACGGGACGTCAACGCCTCATCATTCAAGTCGTCAACGAATTTCCCGGTATCTCCGCGGGCGACCTCGCCAAGGTGCTGCACCTCGATCCGAGCACGCTCACCGGCGTGCTGCAGCAGATGGGACAGCGCGGGCTTCTTCAACTGCAGCCCGACGTGCGCGATCGACGCCGGCTGCGGATTCAGCTCACGAACAAGGGACGGCGCATGAGCCACATGGCCGTCGGCGCCATCGAAGCCGCGGTCTCGCGAACGCTGTCACGCGTGTCGCCGGCCAAGCTCAAGGCCACGCGCGAAGTGCTGGCGCTGCTCGCCGATAATTTGGATCGGCACGACGTCGAAGCACTGACAGACCAGGCCACATCCGCCTGAACGATCCAAAAATTTAGAGATTTACACAGTAATACCGAGGGCGTCCGCCTACGAGCGGAGCACTGCCCGAACGCGTGTGCGCGACAGGCATGCGACAAAAGCGTCGACGACGGTCGCAGAGTGGGTTGCACAGCGCGGCAAAGCCGGTCAGAATACCTCCGTTCGGGTGGCAGCGTTCTTCTCCGTAAGCTCGTCCGTTACATCCATCATTCCGGTTAGATTTTTGAGCCTCAACGCACTTCATCCTTCGTTCGACCGTCCGTCACACGTCCGTTGCCACCCGGACGTAGCATTGGCTTCAGGAGCCGTCAGCGGTTCCGTCAATCGGATTTTTCTGGAGAGCACATCATGATTTCAGGCCGCAGTTCGTGGATCGCTCGTCTCGCGGTTCTCGCGTTGTGCATCGTCTCGTTTTCAGCCGCTGTGCGCCGCGCAGGGCGTCACCACCGGCAGCATGGGCGGTATCGTCACCGGCGCACAGGGACAGCCGGTCGCCGGCGCCAGCGTCATTGCGATTCACGAAGCCGTCGGGCACGAGCTACGAGGCGACGACGCGCGCCGACGGGCGCTACACGATCCCGAACATGCGCGTCGGCGGACCCTACACGGTGCAGGTCGTGTATGTCGGCGGCGCGCGGCGGCGGCGTTCGCGCCGAAGACGGTCGAGAACATCTCGTCAACCTCGGCGTCAGCCACCGACGTCAACGTCAGCGTCGAAGCGATCACGGTCGCCGAAGAAGTGAAGGTGACCGGCCAGAGCGATCCGGTGTTTGCGTCCACGCAGAACCGGCGCGGCGACGTCCGTCGATCGCGACGACATCGCGAATCTGCCGACGATTGCCGGGCGCATCGAGTCGATCACGCGGCTGACGCCGCAGGCCAGCGGCACCTCGTTCGCCGGCCAGGACAACCGTCTCAACAACATCACGGTCGACGGCTCGTACTTCAACAACTCGTTCGGGCTCGGCTCGGCAGCCGGGCGACCGCACCAACGTCGCGCCGATCTCGCTCGAAGCGCATCGAGCAGGTGCAGGTGAGCATCGCGCCGTTCGACGTGCGCCAGGGCAGCTTCGTCGGCGCCGGCGTCAACAGCGTGACGCGCAGCGGCACCAACCAGTTCAGCGGCTCGTTCTATCACCGCATGCGCAACGAAGGCCTGGGTCGGCACCGAAGCGCAGGGGCTGACGGTCAATCCCGGGCACCTTCACGTTCCGCGATACCGGCGTTTGGGGCAGCGGCCCGATCGTCAAGAACAAGTTGTTCGTCGTTCGGCAACTACGAGAACGAGGAAGACAACCGACCGCTGCACGACGTTCCGCGCGAACAACGGTGGCGAAGCCCGTCGGCGGCAGCGTCACGCGCGTGCTCGCGTCGGACCTGAACACGCTCAGCGCGTACCTGTCAGCAGAACTTCAGTACGAGACCGGTGGCCGTATCAGGATCTCCCGGACCAGACGCCGGCCAAACGCTATCTGCTGCGCAGCGACTACAACCTGACGAACAGCCAACAAGATCAGCTTCCGGTACAACCAGCTCGATTCGCTCGTCGGCCAGCTACCTGTCGAGCTCCTCGTCCGCCGGCATCGGCCGCACGCTCGGCGGCACCACCGACGTACCTGCACTTCGGCGCGTCGAACTACACGCTTCTCGAGAACATCAAGTCGGGCATCGGCGAGTGGAACTGCGGTGCTCGGCCAGAACATGTCGAACAACCTGATCAGTCGGGCTACACCATCGAACGACGAGAGCCGCGGCGCGCTCGACAAGCTGTTTCCCTTCGTCGACATCCTCCAGGGCGGCACGTCCTACACGTCGTTCGGCTCCGAGCCGTTCACGGTGCAGCAACGAGCTGCGCTACAAGCACGTTTCAGCTGCAGGACAACTTCACGAAGTTCGGCGAACAAGCACACGTTCACCTTCGGCGCGCACCACGCAGCGGTACCATTCGGACAACGTGTTCTGGAGCTGCTGCCCGCAGAGCAACTACACCTACAACTCGCTGGCCGACTTCTACACCGACGCGAACGACTACCTGGCGAACCCGAACCGGACGACGTCGCCCGTCGACGCTGCGCCGCTTCAAGGTGCGCTATTCGAACGTGCCCGGTCTCGAAAAGCCGCTGCAGCCGCTGACGGTGTGGTACAGCGGCGGGTACGTGCAGGATGAATGGCGGCCGCGCACGGATCTGACGGTGACGGCGGGCGTCAGGCTCGACGCTCTCGGTGTTCACGAACACCGCGTATCAGAACGCCAAAGCCGACGCGCTGACGTTCCGCGACGAGGACGGGTCGCCCGTCCAGTACCAGACCGGCGAGATGCCCGACACGAAGATCCTGTGGTCGCCGCGCGTGGCGACCAACTGGGACGTCTCCGGACAACGGCCGCACGCAGGTGCGGCTGGGCACCGGTCTCTTCACCGGTCCGCCGCTTTACGTCTGGATTTCGAACCAGCTCGGCAACACGGGCGTGCTCATCGGCGAGATCCTCGTGCGACAACACGACGGCGTTCCCGTTCAGCCCGAACTCCGATCGCTACAAGCCGACCAACGTGACCGGCGAAGGCGCGTCGAGCTTCGAGCTGAACGTGACCGATCCCGACTTCAAGTTCCCGCAGGTCTGGCGCACGAACGTCGCCGTCGATCACCGGCTGCCGTGGGGCATCGTCGGCACGGTCGAGTACCTCTACAACAAGGACGTGAACGGCATCGTACTACATCAACGCGAACCTGCCGGCGGCGCAGGCGTCGTTCACGGGACCGGACAGCCGGCCGCGCTATACGGCCAATCGCATCAACAACACGCTGCCGAACGTCATCACGGCGCGTTACGTGCTGAAGAACCAGAGCATCGGCAAGTCGTGGAACCTCTCGGGCAGCCTGTCGAAGACGCATGTTCCACGGCTGTCTCGTTCCGCGGCGCCTACAGCTACGGCGAATCGCAGGAACACGATCGATCCTGGATCCACGGCCGGTCTCGACGTTTGCGAACAACCAGCACGCCGGCGATCCCAACAACCCGGGGCTCGGCTACTCGGGATACTCGCAGGGCCACCGGGTGTTCGTGCAGCCACCTCATACACGCAGCTCGTACTTCGGCTTCGGCGCGACGACCGTGTCGGCGTTCTGGGAAGCGAAGCCGTCGGTCCAGAACTTCGTCATCGAACGTCAGCTACGTGTTCGCCGGCGACATGAACGGCGACGGCGTTCTCGGGCAACGACCTGATCTACATCCCGAGCAACACGTCCGAGATGAACTTCCAGCAGTTCACGCACACCAACGGCACACGTGTTCACGGCGGATGAGCAGGCGACGGCGTTCGAGGCCTACATCCAGCAGGACGCGTACCTGAGCGAGCATCGCGGCGAGTACGCCGAGCGCGGCGGCGCTGTTCCTACCCGATGTTCAACCGGATGGACCTGAGCATCACCCAGGACGTGTTCAAGAACATCGGCGGCAAGCGCAACGCCGGTCAGTTCCGCTTCGACATCACCAACTTCGGCAACCTGCTGAACCACGACTGGGGCGTCAGCCAGCGCACGGTTGCATCGACGACCGCGGCCAACGGCGCCCAGATTCTGACGACGCCCTCGGCCGCTGACCGATGCGCAGGGCCGCCCGCTCTATCGAATGGCCGTCGTCAACAACCAGCTCGTGACCAAGTCGTTCCAGACAACAGGGCGCACTCACGTGAAGCGACGTGTATCAGGTGATGTTCAGCTTCCGGTATTACGTTCAACTAGTCGTCAGTTCTCAGTCGTCGGTTTTCAGTTCATCAGTCGTCAGTGAGGGCCGGTGCGAAAGCGCCGGCCCTTCGTTTTTCCAATCCCCAATCCCTAATCCCCAATCCCTAATCCCCAATCCCTAATCCCTAGTCCTGGTCGGGTAAGATCAAGGATCTGGAGGGTGATGTGAAGGGACGACCGAACGGGTGGCTGAGCGGGTTTGCGATTGTGGCGCTTTTGACCGGGGCATGTGGTGGAGGTTCGACACCGCCCCCGGCCGGCAACACAGGCCCTTCATCATCCCCTGCCACCCCCAGCAACGTGTCTCTCGACAAGAACGCGTATCCGGTTTTTCCCGACGCCGACGCCGGCGCGGATCCGTCGGTCCCGGCCGAACAAGGCGGGAAGGGATTCAAGGGCGACGGGTGGGAAACCAGCACCGACTTCGATCTGATCGGCGATCCAAGGGCCATCAAGGGCGGGGCGTTTCGAACCTTTGCGCTGAGTTTTCCAGGCACCCTTCGCATGGCCGGGCCCGAGTGGAACACATCCGTCAACTATGCGATCTCGGGTCTGGTCTACGAGACACTCCTCACATTGCATCCGACGACATTGCAATACGCGCCCGTCCTCGCCACGCACTGGCAGGTTTCGCCCGACAAGCTGACATACCGGTTCCGGCTCGATCCCAACGCCCGCTTCTCGAACGGCGCACCCGTCACGGCCGAAGACGTCGTCGCGAGCTGGGTGTTTCAGGCCGACAAAGGCCTGCAGGACCTGTTCTTCTATACCGAGCTCACCAAGCTCGAAAAACCGGTCGCCGAGAGCAAGTACATCGTGCGTATCAAGGCCAAGGACCTGCAGTGGGCGAACTTCTTGATGGCGGCGACCGGTCTCCGTGTGTTCCCCGCGGCGATTCTCAAGACCATCGATGGCGCCAGTTACCTTCGCGACTACAACTTCAAGCTGCTGCCGGGGACAGGACCCTACACGGTCGAAGACAGCGACATCAAGAAGGGCACATCGATTTCGATTCGGAGACGGAAGGATTACTGGGGTGAAAAGAACCGAGTCAACATCGGACTCTACAACTTCGAAGAGTTCCGCTTCACCGTCGTCCGCGACGAAAATCTCGCCTTCGAAATGTTCAAGCGAGGGGACCTGGATTTCTTCAACGTCATGATCTCGAGACAGTGGGTGGAGGACCTCAACTACGACGACTTCCAGCGCGGCGCCCTGGTCAAACGGAAGGTGTTCAACAACTATCCCTCCAGCACGCAGTTTCTCGCCTTCAATACACGGCGGCAACCCTGGGACGATATCCGTGTTCGACAGGCATTTGCCCTCCTGTTCAATCGCGACCAGCTGATCAAGACCCTGTTCTTCAACGAGTACCTGCCGTTGAATTCCTACTTTCCAGGAACGGTGTACGAGAACCCGAACAATCCCAAGAATCTCTACAACCCGCAAGAGGCGCTCAAGCTGCTCGCGGAGGCGGGCTGGTCGAGCCGCGATCAGCAGGGACGTCTCGTGAAAGACGGCAAACCGCTGCAAGTCGAGGTGCTGTACGACAACAAGAACGGCGAACGCTGGCTGACCGTCTATCAGGAAGATCTTCGCAAGGTCGGCATCGGCATGAACCTCCGTCTCGTGAATCCAGAAACGCAGTTCAAGATGATCATGCAGCGCCAGTTCGAGTTGGTCTACAGCGCCTGGGGAGCGGGCAGCGTGTTCCCGACAGTCAGAGCGGAGTATCACTCGGAGACCGCAGACGTCAACAACACGAACAATATCTCCGGCTTCAAGGACAAGCGGATCGACACACTCGTCGAGCAGTACGACAGGGAGTTCGATGCGGCCAAACGGGCCGCAATTCTCAGAGAACTCGACGGCGTCATCACCAATCAACACCACTACGTCTTGCAATGGTGGTTACCGTCCCACAGGATTGCGTACTGGAATCGGTTTGGCATGCCCGCCGGCACGCTCTCTCGGGTCGGCGACGAGCTTGGTTCGCTCGCCCTGGGCATTCCTCAAATGTGGTGGATCGATGCTGCAAAGTCCCAGCAGGTCGATCGGGCGCTCCGTGACAAATCGATCAAGATGGAAGTCCCTCCCCTTGAAGATCACTACTGGGAGGAAGTCACCAAGAAGGAGCACGCCGCCGCGCCCTCAACGACAGGGAAATGAGCGGCTATTTCCTCCGCCGGTTTCTGCTCATCATCCCGACCTTCATCGGGATCACGCTGGCCGTGTTCGTCATCATGCACTTCGTGCCTGGCGGACCGGTCGAACGGCAGATCCTCCGTTTTCAGATGGCGGCGGCCGGAGGCGAGGGCGCCACGGCCAGGCGTGGAGGTGTCGAGATCCCGGAAGAAGCCATCAAGGAAATCCGAGGTACTACGGGTTCGACAAGCCGGTGCACGTTCGTTACGCAAACTGGCTGTGGAACGTCCTTCGCCTCGATCTCGGCAATTCCTATGTCTATCAGGATCCGGTCTGGGACATCATCAAGGCCCGATTCCCCGTTTCGCTCACGCTCGGCCTCACGGGATTCCTGTTGAGCTATCTCGTGTGTGTGCCGTTGGGCGTGATGAAGGCGGTCAAACACGGGTCCAAATTCGACCTGGTATCGAGCGTGCTGGTGTTTCTTGGCTACGCGGCTCCTGGATGGGCGCTGGGCACAGCGCTTCTGGTTCTCTTCGGCGGCGGCAGTTTCTGGAGCGTCTTCCCGCTCGGCGGATTTCGATCGGACAACTGGGAATACCTCACCTTCTCGCAGAAAGTCGCGGACCAGGCCGAGCACATGTTCCTGCCGGTCGTGTGCTACATGCTCGGCAGCTTCGCCACGCTGACGATCCTGACCAAAAACTCGCTCATGGAGAACATGTCGCAGGACTACGTTCGCACAGCGTTCGCGAAAGGGTCTCCACAAGAACCGCGTGATCTTCGTCCATGCGTTGCGCAACTCGTTGATCCCGATTGCCACCGGACTGGGACAGGTGTTCAGCCTGATCCTCGCAGGCTCGTTTCTGATCGAAAAGGTCTTCAACATCGATGGCATGGGGTACCTCGGATACACCTCGATTCTCCAGCGGGACTATCCCGTCGCGCTGGGCATCCTGGTCGTCAGCTCGCTCCTGCTTCTCGTCGGCAACATCCTGTCCGACATGATCTACGCCGTCGTCGATCCACGCATTCGCTTTAAATGAATCCCGGCCGGTCGGAGACCATCTTCCGCAAGCGACTTCGCAAATTCCGACGCCTGAAGCGCGGGTATTACTCGTTCGTGCTGATTCTGTCGGTATACGGCGTTTCGTTCCTGCTGCCGTTTCTCATGAGCGGCACACCATTGCTCGTCAGACATCAGGGCCGGTTCTTCTTCCCGATGCTCAATTTCTACAGCGTGACTGACTTCGGCGTGGAGGGGTTCGGAGAACCGGACTACCGTGCACTGAAGAAACGTTTCGCCGAAGCGGGACAAGGGAGCTGGGTGCTGATGCCCCCCTACCCGTACGGACCGAACGAGGCCCTCCTCGACCTCAGCGAATCACCGCCGAACGCTCCTTCTCGAGAGCACCCGTTCGGGACCGACGATCGCGGACGCGACGTCCTCGTGCGGCTCGCATACGGATTCAACATTTCGCATGACGTTTGCGATCATGGTGATGCTCTTCAGCGAGTCGACGGGCGTCGCCGTAGGTGCTCTGCTCGGTTACTTCGGCGGACGGATCGACATCATCGGCCAGCGGATCATCGAGATCTGGTCGTCGCTGCCCTTTCTCTACACGATCATCATCATCAGCTCGATCGTCGTGCCGATCTACGTGCCGGGACGAACTGCGGTATTTCAGCCCTCGTTCTGGCTGCTCGTCATGATTCTCGCCGTGTTCGACTGGGTCACCATTACCTACTACATCCGCGGAGAGTTCTATCGGGAAAAGGCGCGTGACTACGTGGGAGCCGCCATCGCCACAGGCGTGAGCGAGCCGAAGATCATGTTCCGGCACATCCTGCCGAACGCGCTCACGCCGGTGGTGTCGTTCGCGCCTTTTGTGATTGTCGCCAACATCAGCGCTCTCGTGGCTCTCGACTTTCTCGGATTCGGTCTACCCGCTCCCACGCCGAGCTGGGGTGAGTTGATCAGCCAGGGAACCGAGAACCTCACCAAGTGGTGGCTGGTGTTCTTTCCTTTGGCCGCTCTCTTTCTCACGCTCCTTCTCGTCGTCTTCATCGGTGAGGCCGTGCGGGAAGCGTTCGATCCCAAGGAATTCTCACAACTCCAATGACCCGCCTTCGCGAAGACGCTCCGGCGGGCAAGGCCCCGTTGCTCGACATTCGCGGGTTGCGCACGCACTTCGTCACCGAAGCGGGCGTGGCCAAGGCCGTCGACGGCGTCGACCTGAGCATCTATCCGGGCGAGGTCGTGGGCCTGGTCGGCGAGTCCGGATCGGGCAAGAGCGTCACCGCGTTGAGCGTGCTCCGGCTCATTCCCAACCCGCCCGGGCGGATTGTGGCCGGTGAGATTCTCTTCAAGGGACGCGATCTGCTGAAGCTCGATGACGACGGCATCCGCGACGTCCGCGGCGACGAGATCAGCATGATCTTCCAGGAGCCGATGACGTCGCTGAACCCGGTGTTCACCATCGGCTTTCAGCTCATGGAGGTGTACCTGCAGCACGAGAAAGTCTCGAAGCAGGAAGCGTTCAACCGCAGCGTCGAGATGCTGCGGCAGGTCGGCATCGACGATGCGACCGCGCGCATGAAGCAGTACCCGCATCAGTTCTCGGGCGGCCAGCGGCAGCGGATCATGATCGCGATGGCGCTCGCGCTGACGCCCGACCTGCTGATCGCCGACGAGCCGACCACCGCGCTCGACGTGACGATTCAGGCCCAGATTCTCGACCTGATGCTCGAGTTGAAAGCACGTCAGAAGGACTCGGCCATCCTCCTGATTACGCACAACCTCGCCGTCGTCGCCGAGACGTGCGATCGCGTGGCCGTGATGTATGGCGGCAAGATTCAGGAGCTCGCGACGGTCAACGACATCTTCAACAACCCCATGCACCCGTACACACGGGGCCTGCTGGGGTCGCTGCCGCGCGTGGACGGGCCGAGGGCCGAGCGCCTGACGACCATCCCCGGATCGGTGCCGGACATTCTCGACTTGCCAGTCGGCTGCAAGTTCACGACGCGGTGTCCCGATCGCTTCGAACCGTGCCCCGACATCGAGCCGAAGCTGGTCGAACGGGCACCCGGACATTTCGTCCGCTGCCACCTGTACGGACTCACCGACGAACCCGCCTTCGCGCCTTCGGCGCTTCGGCGAGGCAGGCATGACAATCCTCGAAGTTAAGGACCTGCACGTCAGGTTCCCCGTCTTCGGCGGGCTGCTGCTACGCAGGCAGGGCGAGGTGCATGCGGTCAACGGCGTGTCCTTCACGCTGAATCAGGGGGAAACGCTCGGCCTGGTCGGCGAGTCGGGGAGCGGCAAGACGACCGTCGGGCGCGCGATCATCAACATCCTGCGCGCGATGAGCTACAGCGTGGAGATCTCGGGCGAGGTCCTCTATCACCACCCGAACGGCGTCGTGAACCTGGCGCCGCTCAGCAGGAGCGGCATGCGCCCGTACCGCACCGACATCCAGATGATCTTCCAGGATCCGTACTCGTCGCTGAATCCGCGGATGAGCGTCGGGCAGATCGTCGAAGAGCCGCTGAAGATCCACACGAAGCAGACGCCGGCCGAACGGCGGGACCGCGTGGTATGGCTGATGCAGAAGGTCGGCCTCTCGCCCGACTACATTCACCGCTACCCGCACGAATTTTCAGGCGGCCAGCGTCAGCGCATCGGCATCGCGCGCGCGCTGGCGACCAACCCGAAGATCGTCATCGCCGACGAACCGGTCAGCGCCCTCGACGTGTCGATTCAGGCCCAGGTCGTCAACCTGATGCAGGACCTGCAGCAGGAGTTCGGCCTTTCGTACATCTTCATCGCGCACGATCTCTCGGTCGTGCGCCACATCTCGACACGCATTGCCGTCATGTTCAAAGGGCAGATTGTCGAGATCGGCGAGGCCGAGAGCATCTATCAGCATCCGCAACATGCGTACTCGCGCACGCTGCTCGCGGCGGTGCCGCGTCCCGATCCCGCACGCCGCGCAGGGCGCGAGTGCGGTTGGGCGATGGGCGATAGTCGTGGGGCGATGGGCGATGGCATGGTCGACGATGACAGACCATCGCCCTGGACTCAGACCGTTGCCCATGGCCCGCGCAGCAGCGGCCGAAGCCTCTGAAGCTGCGCCGCAAGCGCGAGCACCGCTTCCTCACCGAACTGGCGCCCCGCAATCTGCAACCCGACCGGCATGCCGGTCGAATCGAGTCCGGCCGGCACGCGACGCCACCGGCAGGCCGGTCAGGCTGAGCACGAAGGTCGGCGCAATCCAGTCGATGTAGGTCTTCATCGGCTTGCCCGCAATCGTGTCGGGGTAGTTCTGCTCGACGGGAAACGGCGGCACGGCCACGCACGGCGTCAGCAGGTGATCGTAGCTCGCCGAAGAACTCGCGGAACTGATGCCACAGGTGACCCCTGTAGTTCTCGGCCGCCGCGATGTCTCTCGAGGTCACCTCGAGGCCCGACCGCACGTTGTTGGCGACGTTGGGGCCGAAGCGATCCTGCTGGTCGAGCCGCGGGAACATCTGCGTGCAGAACCAGAGTCCGCGCACGCGACAGAAATGCCGGCCTGGCCGCTGAAAGGTCGAGGTCGATCTCCTCGACCGTGACGCCTTTGCTCTCGAGGGCAAACGCGGCCTCGCGGCACACGACCTCCACGTCGGGATCGACGCCGATGCCCGCGATGTCGGCGCAGTAGGCGATGCGCAGGTTCTTGCGCGCGCCCCTCGACGCGCGCACGAAGTCTCTGCCGTCGATCGGCTGGGCAAACGGCGAGTACTCGCTGGGTCCGGCGATCGCCTGGAGCATCATCGCCATGTCTTCCACCGTGCGCGCCATCGGCCCGGTCACCTGCAGCGTGTCCCACGCCCAATCGGTCGGCCAGGTTGGCACCAGCCCGATGGACGGCCGCAACCCGACGACGCCGCAGAAGGCGGCGGGGATGCGAAGCGATCCGCCGAGATCGGTGCCTTCGGCCAGCGCGATCATCCCGGTCGCCAGCGCGGCAGCGCCACCACCGGTCGAGCCACCGGCCGTCTTGTTCGGATCCCACGGATTGCGGGTGCGGCCGAACACCTCGTTGAACGTGTTTGCGCCGGCGGCGAACTCGGGACAGTTCGTCTTTCCAAGAATAATCGCGCCTGCTTCTCGAAGACGCCGCACCACGAGCGCATCTTCTTTGGGCACGTGGTCCGCATAGATGGGCGACCCGTACGTCGTCCTCAGTCCGGCGACCGGCGTCACGTCCTTGATGCCGACGGTCAACCCGCACAGGGGCCCAGGCGCCTCGCCGGCCGCGAGACGCCGATCGAGATCGGCGGCATCATCGAGGGCGTGCGGATTTGGCGTGACAATCGCGTTCAACGCGGGGTTGAGCGCGTCGACGCGCTCGAGACAGGCCTCGACGTACTCGACGGCCGAGATTTCGCGGACCGCGATCTTTCTGTGGATTTCCGACGCCGGAAGAGTCGTGAGGTTGCTCATCGTGCGCGACTGAAGTCGCGCCCAACCGTGCAGCTGACGACGTCGCGCTCTACCAGCTTCCGACAAACGCCACCGCGCGGCAGAATGCCGCCTCGCCGCCTTTGAACTTCCACGGGAAGCAGCCGAGAATCAGCCGCTTGTTCTGCAGCTCTGGAGCGCCGATGTCTCCGCCGAGGTTCTCGATGTGCATGCAGTCCTTCGGAAACAGCGCGTTGTGCGTCAGCTGATAGGCCGAGTCGGGAAACAGCTTGTCGACCGCCTCCTTGCCGCCGAACTTCTCTTCGGCCTGCTTGCGCACGCGATCGCAATGGCCGTGGGCGCCCTTGCCGAGGAAGCGGCCGATCGGCAGGTTCATCGGGTGGTCGGTCGAGACGCAATCGACGCCCCAGATGCGGATCTCCTTCTCGAGGAGCCACGGCACCAGATCGGGATGCGCGCCCGGATGACGATGGATGTACTTCTCCTCGTCGGCCTTGTCGCCGAACTGCGCGTGCTTGTGCCAGCCGGTGTGCAGGTAGAGCAGATCGCCCTTCCTGACCTCGACGCGGTCTTCGATCATCTTCGGCGTGTACAGATCGAGCTCGTCCATCGCGTCCGAGAGATTGACGATGACGCCGGGCCCGCACAGCCACTCGACCGGGATCTCGTCGATGGTGCGGCCGTTGGTCACGAAGTGACGGGGAGCGTCGAGGTGCGTCCCCATGTGATTGGACGTCATGATGTACTGCGCGTTGACGCCATGCTCGGCCTTGCGCTTGATGTACTTGACCTCGAACGGCGGGTAGTACGGCCAGAAGGGAAACTGTTCGTTCAGCGGTTGGGACAGATCGTAGATTTTCATAAGGTCATCTTCTTTTAGTTTGTCGTGGGGCCCCACCCCCACGACCTGTGCCTTCGCACCTTCGGTGCTCGGCGAAGATCGCAACGCTTTCTGGTTAGTGCGGCACGTGCAACGGTGGCACAGGGCTTCAGCCCTGTCGTGCCCGCTCGAACGCTTTCTCCAATGCGCGCCGGGTCAATACATTCGCCAACTGCCGCCGGTATTTCGCCGATGCGTGGATGTCGCTCGACGGATCGATGTCGTGTGCCGCCGTGGTCTCGGCCGCGGCTCGAATCGAGTCTGCGGACGGCATCTGGCCAACCAGCAATCGGCCGGCCTGTTCGGCGAGCATCGGCCGGTCGCCGACGCTGAGGAGCGCGATTCGCGCGTCTTCGCAGCGGCCGGCGGCGTCCAGCCGGACGGCGACGGCCACGCCGACCAGCGCGAAATCGCCGTGGCGCCGCGAAATTTCCTGGAAGGCAAAGCCGCTGCGTTTCTGCGCGGGCGGAATGCTGATCTCGGTCAGCAACTCGCCGGGCTCGAGTGCTGTCGAAAAGAGACCCGTGAAAAATTCGACGCGCGAACCGTTCGAGTCCCTGCCTTGCCGGCCACAGCAAAGGTCGCATTCAGCGCCACCATCACGGCGGGCAGCTCCGCGGCCGGATCGGCGTGCGCCAGGCTGCCGCCGATCGTGCCGCGATTGCGAATCGCCGGATGCGCGATGTGCGGCATCGTCTCGGCAATCAACGGGAAGCGCTGGCCGACGAGCGGACTTCGTTCCACCACGCGCTGACGCGTCATGCCGCCGATCCTCAGCTCGCCCGTACCATCCTGGACGTAACTGAGCTCGGTCAGCCCGTTCAAATCGACCAGCACCGACGGCGTCGCGAGCCGGAAGTTCATGGCCGGAATGAGGCTCTGGCCGCCCGCGAGCGGCTTGGCATCCGTGCCATGTTCAGCGAGCAGCGACAGCGCTTCGTCGAGCGTCCGTGGCCGGTAATATTCGAAGGGCGCAGGCTTCATCTTTTAGTCGCGGGGGCCCCTCGCCCCGCTCCAGCCGCTCCGCTTGCGGGGACCCCTGCGCCCCGCGCCGCTTCGCGGCTTTCGTCTTCAGCGCACTCACTGCTCAAGCCTCAACTTCAACTCTTTGTTCAACGCGTCCAGCGCCTGCCTGGTCATCATCTTTCCGACCGATTCGAGCAACCGCTGCCCGACCGCGGCAATCTTGCCACCCACCTGCACGTCGGAGGTGTAGGTCATCACCGTGACAGGTCCGGGCTGCTCCTCGAGCGCGATCGAGGCCGTTCCCTTCGTGAAGCCGACGCCGCCTTTGCCGTCGATGACCATCGAGAATTTCTCCGGCTCCACTTTGTCCTTCAGCTCGACGCTCATCGCGAACTCGGCCGCATTGACGGGGCCGACGCTGACTTTCATGACGCCCTGATACTTGTCCTCGCCGACCTGCGTCAGCGTCTTCGTGCCCGGCAGCGCCTTGGCGAGGACAGCCGGATCCTGGAGGATTTCCCACACGCGCGCCCTGGGTCCTTCGAACGTAAATGTGCCGCTGAGAATCATTTCTTCGCCGCCTCGATTATTTCGAACAGCCTGTTCGGGCTCAATGGAATTTCCGTGATCTCCACGCCGGATCCGGCCAGCGCGTCTTCGACCGCCTGCGCGAACAACGCGCCTGTCGGGATGCAGCCCGCTTCGCCGACCCCTTTGAGTCCCACGGGGTTGTAGGGCGATGGCGTTTCGCGATGCGCCGTCTCGATCGGCGGCACGTCGGTGGCCGTCGGCATCAGGTAGTCCATGAACGACGCGTTCAGCAGCTGACCCTGTTCGTCGTAGACGAGCTGTTCGTAGAACGCGTTGCCGATGCCGTGCGCGACGCCGCCGTGGATCTGTCCCTCGACGAGCATCGGGTTGATGATCGTGCCGCAATCGTGGACGACGACATACCGCTTGATTTCGACCATCGCGGTCTCCGGATCCACTTCGACGATCATCGCGTGCACGCCGCTCGCCGTGCTGCCGCGATCGGGCCCGAAGTACGCCGTGCTCTCGAGGCCGGGCTCGGTGCCCGGACGAACCGCGCCGCGCAGCGGATTGGCCTTCCCCGACAGCTCACCCAGCGAGAACCCGCGGTCCTCCGAGCCTTTCACGTAGACGCGGCCGCCAGAAAGCTCCAGGTCCTCTTTGGTCACGCTCAACAACGACGCGGCGAGGTCGAGGACCTTTTCGCGCACCGCCATGCGCGGCCGCATGGCAGGCGCTGCCCGCCACCACCGCCCCGCGGCTGGCGAACGTGCCGGTGCCCCAGTGAAATTCGCGCGTGTCGCCCGTCACGACCTTCACGTCTTCGACGTCGACGCCAAGCGCATCGGCGACCAGCTGCGCGAACACCGTGAAGTGTCCCTGTCCCTGCGTGCCCACGCCCGTCGCGCAGCGCACCTTGCCGCTCGGCTCGATGGTGACGCGCGCGCCTTCGTACGGACCGATGCCCGTGCCCTCGACGTAGCACACGACGCCGACACCGAGGTAACGACCCTCCGCCCGCCGCGCCGGCTGTTCTTGTCTAATGAATGTTTCGTAGCCGATGATCTCGGCGGCCTGCTCGAGCGTGGGCAGGTAGTTGCCGCTGTCGTAGATGAGCGGCGCCGAATCCTGGAACATGATTTCGTGGTTGACCGGAAACTTGTCCGGCCCGATGAGATTGCGCTTGCGAATCTCGACACGATCGATCCCGAGCTCGCGGGCTGCCAGGTCGAGCAAACGCTCGCTCACGAACACACCGTGCTGGCGGCCGGCGCCACGGACGGGCGTCACGATCGTCTTGTTCGTGAAGACGGCCGTGAATTCGCTCTCGTAGTTCGGCGATGTCGTACGGTCCGAGCAGGGTGCACTGGCTGTTGATCGGGATCGTCAGCCCGTATGGATCGTAGGCACCGGTGTCGAACAGGAACACGTCGTGCACGCCCAGGATGCGTCCGTCCCTGGTGAGCGCCATTTCGGCGTCATGCACCTGTCCGCGCTCCTGCGTCGTGGCGTAGAAATTCTCCTGGCGGTCCTCCGTCCACTTCAGCGGCCGCTTCAGCCGCATCGCCGCCCACGGCAGCAGAAGCTCTTCGGGGTAGAACATCATGATCTTCGGCCCGAAGCCGCCGCCGACAAACGGGGCGATCACGTTCACCTGCGATTCGAGCAACCCGAGCATGCGCGCAAGCCCGTTCCGGATCGGAATCGGGGCCTGGGTGGTGTCCCAGATCGTCATCTCTTCGGACCTGTCGTTCCACTCGACAACCACGGCCCTGTTTTCGATCGGCGCCGAAACACCACGATCGTAGAGGAACCGCCGCTTGACGATCGTGTCGGCCTTCGTCCTGGCTGACGCGTAGTCGCCTTTCCGCTGCACGACGTGCGCCGCGACGTTCGACTCGAGGTGCTCGTGGATCGAGCGGCGCGCCGGCGGCGAGCCCTTTTTCCAGATCGACGACCGCGTCGATCGGATCGATATCGACGACGACGTCGCGAACCGCGTCTTCGGCGACATAGCGGCTGTCGGCCACGACCATCGCGATGGCCTCGCCCACGTGGCGCACTTTGTCTTGTGCGAGCGGCAGCTGGGTGCAGCCGTGGAATATCAAATTTGGAATCGGCGGCGGCGTCACGAGAACCGGTCCGGGCTTCAGGAAACTTCCGAGATCGGCCGCCGTGTAGACGGCATGGACACCGGTGTGCCGTTTTGCCGCACTCACGTCCACATTTGTAATGCGGCCGTGCGCGTGCTCGCTCCGCACGAACGCCACGTGCAGCATGCCGGGAAGCTGCACGTCGTCGACAAACAACGCTCGTCCCGTCAGCAGCCGCGCGTCCTCGTTTCGCGCGACGCGGGCGCTAAGGTAGCGGTGCTCGGCTGGCAAGTTTGGCGGCCTCGAAAATGTTGTGGTAGCCGGTGCACCGGCAGAGATTCGACGAAAGCGCGTCGCGCAGCGCCTCGTCGGACGGCTGGGGGTGGTCGCGCAGAAACGCCGTCAGCGTCATCAGGAAACCGGGCGTGCAGAAGCCGCACTGCAGGCCGTGCGCCTGGCGGAACGCAGTCTGCAGTGGATTCAGCTCGCCTGCCGGACCGGCGAGGGATTCAACGGTTTGGAGTTCGTGTCCGTCCGCTTGGACGGCAAGCATGATGCAAGAGCGGACAGCCTCACCGTCGAACAGAATTGTGCACGCACCACAGACGCCGTGCTCGCAGCCGACGTGGGTGCCGGTGAGTCCGAGTTCCTGGCGGATGAAATCGCTCAACAGCAGGCGCGGTTCGACTTCGCGCTCATAGCGAACGCCGTTGACGGTGAGGTTGATGGCAATTCGGCCGCTCATCGGACTGACGGGCTGTAGGTTACTGTAGATGCCACGCTTTATGAAACTGCGCCGCCAGCTCGCGACATCGCTGTCGGCCTTCATCGGCGCGCTCGAAGACCCGCAGCCAGCGCCGCCCCGGCAGTCCCGGCGCCGCCAGGCCACCGATCCGTTTGCGACCGGAGGGCCACGGCAGAAGACCGCTCAGCCATCGCGCTTGCAGGCACGCAGGAACCCGTCGTCCGCGAGCTGCTCGAGACGTGCGCACGATCTTTCGTGGGTCCCGACCGCCACGTGCGGGCGAACATGATGACGTTCTCGCCCGATGGGACGCGCCGGCGGGTGCATGCCGCGACCGCCTACAACATGGAGTACGACCCGGACCGCGACCTCGAAGTCGGCGCCACGGCGGCCGCCAGCGGGAAGGCGGTGACCGAGCGCCGTGCGGCCGTTGCCGATCTCGTGCTGTTGCAGATTACGGCCGTGCCGGCCTGGGGGATGCAGGCGGCCGAGCAGGCGCGGGTGAGGCCGACGCTGAAGAGCATCCTGAGCGTGCCGATTTTCAATCCCGAAGACATCGACGGCCCGCTGCTCGGCACGCTGCAGGTGGACAGCGATTTGACGGTGGAAGAAGCCGGGATTCAACCGGCCGGAGTCGTCCGAGCTGCTGCAGCAGTTCGCCGACGTGCTTTCTCTGGTGCTCGTCGGCATGGACGTACGGGTCGGCGACGTCCGGACCGAAACGCACAGGATGGGGCCGACGTCCCGCGTGCAGAACGCGTCGCAGGTCGAGCCCGGGCTGTACGTCGCGAATCGCTCGACGTCGATTTTTCAGCTCTCAAAGAACCGCCACTCGTAACACGCGCAAGGCAGGGCTGAAGCCCTGCGCCACCGCAAGAATCAGGGACTGCCGGAGCATGCAGTCGCGCGAACTATGTGATGAAGCTCCATGTACTGACCGCAGTCCAACCGCAGACGGCAGTTGGGTCGACGTGGCTGCGGCGCGAAGCCGTGCGAAGGCGGCCGACACGTCACGCGTGGATCGTCATTCTTATCTGTCCATCTGCCATTTGCCATCTGCCATGTCTACTCGTAGCGCAGCGCTTCGATCGGATCGAGCCTCGACGCGCGCACCGCCGGCCACAACCCGGCGAGCACTCCGGCCAGCATGAGAATCCCGCTCGACGTCAGCAGGATGCCGCTCGACATGACGAGCTTGATGTCGGTGTTCCTCGTCGGATCGTCGAGCAGCGTCGCCAGAAACGGGCGCGTGCCGATCAACCACACGAGCGCATACGACAAGACGACTCCCATGATGCCGCCCAGGAAGGTGATGGTGAGCGCCTCGAGCAGAAACTGCGTCAGGATGTGCCGGCGGCGCGCGCCGAGCGCCTTGCGCACGCCAATCTCCCTCGTGCGCTCGGTCACCGACACGAGCATGATGTTCATCACGCCCACGCCTCCGATCATCAGCGTGAGCGTGCCGATGAAATACAGCACGAACTGCAGCCCGTCGGTGATGCCCGTGATCATCGCCACCGAGTCGCCGGTATCGCGAAGGTTCACCGCGCGCGTGTCGCGCGGGTTGAAGCGGTGCCGCGTCGCGAGCAGCTCGCGCACCTGACGGATGGCCTGCTCGTGCAGCTCCGGTGTGATCGCCTGGAAAAGGATGTTGTCGACGTTCTCGCGCTCGTTCACCGAATAGGGCACGAACACCGACAGCTTGTCCGGGTAGAAGTAATTCGAGATCTGCGCCTTGTTCGGCATGACGCCGATGACCTCGAACGCCACGCCGTTGATGCGAATCGTCTCGCCGACCGGCGGGATGTTGCTGAACAGCCGCCGCGCCACTTCGTAGCCGAGAAAGGCGACCCGCCGGCGGTTCTCGACGTCGTCATGATTCAGGAACCGTCCGAACTCGGCCGTTTCGGACCGCATGACGGCGTACTCCGGGGCGACGCCGCGCACGCCCGCGGTCGTCTGCCGCAGGCCATAGGTGATCGGCACCGACTGCATGTACTCGGGGCTGACGAACTTCAGCGATCCAAGCTCGCCAATCGCGTCGACATCGGCCGGCTTGAGGATGATTCGCCGCCCCGACCGCTCGCCGCCCGCCTGCATGCTCGTCTGTCCGCCCCCGACGAGAATGGTCCCCGGCGAAAACGCGTTGCGAAAGCCGTACATGATCGCGCGCTGGAATCCGTTGCCGTACGCCATCAGGAGCACGACCGTCACGATGCCCCACGAGATGCCGAGCATGGTGAGCCCGGCCCTGAATCGATGGGCCACGAGCGAGGCGAGGGCCTGGGTGATGACTTCGCGATACAGCCGCATGTCAGGCTTCGTAGCGAAGCGACTCGACCGGCGGCAGCGCCGCGGCACGAGAAGCCGGATAGAGAGCGGCGAGCAGGCCGACGATCGCGAGCGCGCCCGCGGCGACGAACCCCGTTACGGGCGTGATGATCATTCCTGAAAAGCGTGCCGGCATGGGCAGCATGTTGATTAACTGGCACAACCCCCATCCGCCCGCGAGCCCCATCACGCCGCTGAGCAGCGTGATCGCCAGGCCTTCGACGATGAACTGGCGGTGAATGCTGAGGCTCGTTGCGCCCAGCGCCTTGCGCAGGCCGATCTCGCGCGTGCGCTCGCGGACGGCGATGAGCATGATGTTCATGACGCCGATGCCGCCGAGCACGAGCGTGATGAGGCTGACGCCCAGGAAGAAGTTCTTCATGCTCTGCATCATCTTGCTGAACATGACCGATTCGACCGCCGTATTCCAGAGCGACAGCGCTTCTCTGTCGTCCGGGTCGAATCCCTTGACGGGTCCCAGGATGCGCCTGATCTCCTTCTCGATCATCGTCTGGCCGAAGACGCTGAACACACTCCCGGTTGCACTGCGGTCGAACTCTTCGCGCAGCGAGTTCGCGACCCACAGGTACGGCGCCGCGATAATCGCCGACAGCGAGTCCGACGTGACGTTCGGGCCGATCAACGGAAAATCGCGCCGCATGGCTTCGTACGGCACGAACAGCCGCAACTCGTCGCGGCCGCTGTAGCTCGAATCCTGAAATTTCTGCCGGATCTTGCCGATGACGGTGTAGCTGAGGCCGTTCAACTTCAGCTCTTCGCCAATCGGATCTCTGTCGGCAAACAACTGGACCGACGCTTCGCGCCCGATGACGACGACGCGGCGGGCGCTGTCGTTGTCGGCTTCGTTGATCAGGCGGCCGTGCGACACCTCGATCGTGCGAATGGTCTGGAAGTCGGGCCAGATGCCGCTCATCTGAAGCGATGCCGCGTTGTACGCGCTCTTCACCGAGACCGCCCCCCGCATCAGCTCGGGGCTGAGGTACTCGATCATCCGCGACTTGTTCCGCAGCTCGTAGACGTCGCCGATGTCGAGGCGGATGACGCGGCCGGCCCGCTCGCCGCCCACCTGCAGACTGGTGCGGCCGTTTCGAATGACGACGATGTTCTTGCCCAGCTCCTCGAGGACGGCCTGGTTGCCCCGCTGGAAGCCCTCTCCCATCGCCGAGAGGATGACGATGGAGATGACGCCCCACATGATCCCGAACATGGTGAGGAAGCTTCGCAGCTTGTTCGTGCGAAGGTTGTCGAGGGATTGTGTGAGGGCTTCCTTCAAGATAGTGGCATCTGAAACCTCGAATCTAGAAACTAAAATCTAAGACTGGAATCTAGCTCGGTAGTACCACTCTATCGCCGGCCTGTAGTCCTTCCGTCACCTGCGTGCGGGTGCCGTTGCTGATGCCGACCTTGATCGGCACCTTCCGCCGTCCGCTGCGCTGGCTTCTGTCGAGGACATCGACGGTCGCCTTGCGCGAGGCGTCGTAGCTGATGGCGGCCTCGGGCACGAGCAGCACGTTCGGCCGCTCCTCGAGCACGATCTCGGCGTTGGCCGTCATGTTCGCCTTCAGCTCGTTGCCGGGGTTCTCGATCGACACGCGGACTTCGAAGTTGGTGACGTTGTCCTTTTCGACGCCCATCGGCGAAATCTGCGTGACCTTCCCCTGGAACGTGCGGTCCTTGAACGTCTCCACCCGGATGCGCGCAGACTGTCCGAGGCGCAGGTTCCCGATTTCCGTCTCGTCGACCCGGCCGCGCACGAACACGTGCGAGATGTCGCCCATCGTAATCACCGACGTCGCGGCCGCGCCCATGTTCAGGATGGACGACACCGGGCTGCCAATCTCGATGTCGCGCGCAAGGATGCGGCCCCGTATCGGCGCGCGGATCGTGGC
Organism: Vicinamibacterales bacterium; assembly: GCA_963821395.1. GTDB lineage: Bacteria > Acidobacteriota > Vicinamibacteria > Vicinamibacterales > JAMQPK01 > JAMQPK01. The sequence goes on from CAWGDY010000030.1 coordinate 337,824, forward strand.
GTTCGCGAGCTCTTCTTCGGCGCGCTCGACCGCCGCCTGGGTCTGCGCGACGTTCGCCAACGGCTTCCGACACACGAGCCTTCGCAACGGAGAGCTGCGATTCCGCGGCGCGCCTTTTGTTTTCGGCCTGGTCGAGCTGGGTGCGCGAATTTTCGAGCTCGTGCTGCGCGATGAGCTTCCGCTCGTACAGGCTCTTCGCCCGCTCGTAGCTCCGCCGCGCGAACTCGACTTCGGGCCCCTCGGCTTCGACGCGGCTTTTTTCGTAGTTCGCCTCGGCCCCCAGGTGCGCCGCCTTCGAACCCTGCAGCGTGGCCCGCGCCTCGCGCACGCGCGCCATGAGGTTTTCGCGGTCGAGCTCCACCAGCACCGTCCCGGCCTCGACCTCCTGATCCACCTCGACCGGCAGGAGCTTGATGATGCCGTTCGCCTTCGACTTGATTTCGACCTTGGTAATCGGCTCGATCTTGCCGGTGGCCACCACCGATCGGGCAATCGTGCCCCGCTCCACCGTGACCAGCCTCGAGTCCGGGATGGCCGCCGACGCGCTGAAATAGGACGAAGCACCCCATCCCAGCACGGCCAGCACAATGACGGCCCCGCCGTATGCGGCCCGTTTTCTCGATTTGGTCATGCCCACCCAGTATGAGACGGCCGAGGCCCTCTGAATGTTGCAATGTACAACGCGAAACTCAGGGCGAAGGTCACAAACCAGGCGTAGGTGTAGAGGGAATCCCACATGGTGGGATGGGCGACCTGGCCGCCGGGCGTCAGGGCGGCACGGACAAAGCCCGGCACGACGGGCAGGATCGACACAATGAGAATGACGAGGGCGCGGCGGTTGACCCCGCCGTCATAGGCATACAGACCGTCCAGCTTGAACAGATCCTCGAGCGACAGGTGGCGTTTCCGGATCACCCAGTAGTCGGCAATCAGGATTCCGCCGATCGCACCCATCAGGCTCGAATAGCCGATGAGCCACGTAAAGATGTAGGCCGACGCATCGGCGTAGAGCTTCCACGGCATCATCACGATGCCGATGGCGGCCGTGATGAGCCCTCCGGTCACGTAGCTGATGCGCCTCGGCGCGAGGCTCGAAAAATCGTTCGCGGGCGACACGACGTTCGCGGCCATGTTGGTCGTCAATTGCGCGAGCATGATGATGAGCGCGCCGAACACCACGACGATGGGGTTCCCGATGCGCGCGATGAGGACCACCGGATCCCAGATCGCTTCTCCGAAGAGCACGATCGTCGCGCTCGTCACCGCCACGCCGATGAACGCGAACGCCGTCATCGTCGCGGGGAGGCCCAGCGCCTGCCCGAGGGCCTGCGATCGCTGATTGCGCGCGTAGCGGGTAAAGTCGGGGATGTTGAGGCTGAGCGTCGCCCAGTATCCGACGTTGGCCGTCACCGCCGCCGGGAACAACTGCCAGAACGGTACGGTTCGCTGCTGCAACCGGGACGATTGCGCGAGGATGTAGCCGAGCCCGCCGCCGCGCACGATCGCCCAGCCGAGCAGGAGCGCACCTCCCGCGAGCAGGAGCGGCGCCGACCATCCCTCCAGCTTCTTGATGCCTTCGAGCCCGTTCAGAATGATCCACACCTGGACGAGCCAGAACGCCGCAAACGAAATCCAGATCCCGACCGCGAATCCGCTCCAGGCGGGCCAGACGGCCGCGAGCAGCGTGTTCAGCGCGAGCGCGCCGATCCAGGTTTGAATGCCGAACCAGCCGCACGCGACGAGCGCGCGCAGTATCGCCGGCACGTTGGCACCTTTCACGCCGAAGCTCGCCCGGCATAGCACAGGGAACGACACACCGTACTTCGTGCCCGCATGGGCGTTGAGGATCATCGGCAGGAGCACGATCGTGTTGCCGAGGAGGATGGTCATCATCGCCTGCCACCACGTCATGCCCTGCTGCATCAGTCCCGACGCGAGCGTGTAGGTGGTGATCACCACGCTCATGCCGATCCACAACGCCGCGATGTGATAGGTCGACCAGGTACGGCGCGACAACGGCGTGGGCGCGAGATCGGGATTCCAGAGCGGGCTCGCGGAAATGTCTTCCTGAAGCTCGACGAAGTCCGAGACGGCGATCGGCATACGA
>CAWGDY010000031.1:0-10980 GCA_963821395.1 Vicinamibacterales bacterium
GGCCACGACCGAGTAGCGATGCACCTCGTGCAGATTCTTCTGCCGGTGTACGACAACGACGGACACGCGTTCGACGCGCACGAATACGTGCAGTTGCGTTCGGAGCTGGCCGATCGCTTCGGCGGCGTCACGGCCTATACGCGCGCACCCGCGCGCGGCGTCTGGAAAGACGATGCGGGCGAAACCACGCGCGACGATATCGTGATCTTCGAAGTGATGACCGAGTCGCTCGATCGGGAATGGTGGACCGGCTTCAGGAAGGATCTCGAAACGCGGTTCCGTCAGGAGAACGTGATCGTGCGCGCGTTGACCGGCACGCTCATCTGACGCCTTCTTCGGCCATCACCTCCGCCACCTCGGGAAACAGGCGCATGGCCTCCTGGATGTCGTCGTCGGCGCCGGCGTCTCCGCCCCGCTGACGCGCGAGCCCGCGGCCGTACAAGGCCAGCGCGTATTCCGAGCCATGCCCGATTTCAGGATTCAAGCGGAAGGCGGCGTCGAAGTCCTGCAGGGCGCGATCGAACTCGCGTTGATCGGTGCGCGCCAGTCCACGGTTGCGGAATGCGTTGGCGTAGGCGGGATCGCAGCCGATGGCCAGGTCGAAGTCGTTGGCGGCCCGATCGGGCTGGCCCGACTCCAGAAAGATGACGCCGCGATTGTTGTAGGCGTGCGCGTAGTGCGGGTTCAGCCGGATCGCCTCGTCGTAGTCCTGCATCGCCCGGTCGAACTGATTCAGTTCCTTGAACGCATTTCCGCGATTGTTGAACGCATCCGCGGCGAGCGGGTTCAGCCGAATGGCTTCGTTGTAGTCGCCGAGAGCCCGCTCGAGATCGCCGATCCGCCGGTAGGCGATCCCGCGATTGATGAATGCCCCGTCATTCTTCGGATCCAAAAAAATGACTGACGTGCACGCCTCGATCGCGGCGGGTGTGGTGTCAGCCACACACTGACGCCAGCTGTTGCTCTGCGCGCCAGTGTCGGCCACGGCCGCGAGGCAGACGCTTGCCAGGATCAGGGCTCGCGATGGCACTTGTTTCTCTCATACGACACCCACCACGTCCGCGTTTCCGTTGCTGCGTGCTTATGGGCGTGAGGGGATGCCTAGAAGGCGGCCGGATGCAGATCCAAAATGCCGTGCCGTCCCGACTCGCCCACCTTGCCGGTCACCACGGCCGAAGTGGCGTTGAAGAGTCGCGACAACGGCCATCGCGGGACCAGCCAGTATTCCGCGCGGGTCACGCGGACGGCGACCAGCACGATTTCGGGCTCCTGCTGACTTCGCGAAAACCACATCCGGAACGTCGGCTTCCACATCTTCTTCAGCTTGACGTCGTCCCGAATGACGACAGCAGTGCCTTGTACCGAAATGTATCGATCGCCCTTCCGCGATTGGAAGGCGATCGTGGCCTGGGGGTTGTGGATCAGCTCCCATGCCTTGCGCGAGTGGCGATCGGTGAGAAACCAGAGCCAGCCGTCGTCGTCGAGCTCGTGCACCATCATCGGCCGGCTGTGCGGGGCGCCTCCTCCGGTCTGCGTGGTGAGCATGCCGATCGGCATGTCTTTCAGAAGGCGGCGCAACTGTCGAATGTTCTTCGGTACGTAGGGTCGCATATGTATGTGATGGGCGTTTCAGCGAGCAACCTCGGTGCCAGTTTCTCTGGTTGGTTCGATGCTGGCCCTTCGCTTGCAATTCCTTGAAAACAGGACGTCATGAAAAGAGCGAAGCAGATCGCGCGCTGGCTGGCCTGGTCGACAGCCGCGGTGTTTTTTTCGTTCTGTCTTGGATCGCTGCACCTCGTCTACGACGGTTCTTTCTGACGTGTTTTGACGATCGCTCCCATCACGCCAATGCCAACGGCGGCGATTGCCACGACGGCGATCCACGTGGCGCTGAGCCCGGCGAGGTTGAGGCCGTAGGCGAGCGCTCCGACGAAGAGAACGACACCAATCATGTAGACAAAGAAATTAGTCATGATCAGGGCGATGCACCTGACATGCCAAACGGCGTACAGAGTCTTACGGCTTTATCTGGATATTTTCTTCGGTGTCGACCGTGAACCGGCGGTAGTTGCTGTAGGTGGCTTCACCTGAAGACACGGTGACGAGATTTCTGTTCGTATATCGTTCGCTCATTTTCGACGGAACGGCAAAGCCCATTCGTTCGTCGAACTCGAACGTCACATCGATGGTGCCCGTGACTCCCAGACCGGGTTCGACGCTGGCCTCCGCGCGGAGAATCCGGCCGGTCACGGGTTCGACCCACGCCCGGCCGCGCGCCGGAACATCTTTCCTGTCGCGTGTTCTGATGATCGTCGGGTTTCCCAGCTCCTGATAGCGAAGGACCCATGTCCGAACACCGTCGATGGTGTTTTCACCGTTATGAGAAAAGCGCATACGAGGGCTATTTCGCCCGTCGAGCAGCTCGAGCACCAGGGCCGGGTCGTTGATCGTCCGCACGACTGGGCCGATGTTGTAGCGCGCGCTTTCCTCAGCGATGAGGCGGGCCTGCTGCATCGCTTGCGCCGACGGCCTGGCCAGCAACTCCGCGAGACGCGCCGCGGAATCGGTCACCGGCTTGCCGTCGACCGACAACACTTCGCGGAACCCGAGCCATTCGGTGTCGCCCTGGACCTGAATGAGGCCATAGTCGGACATCAGCAGGCGCTGACTTTTTCGCATGCCCGAACCGAGCCGCTGCTGGTAGCGCTCGGTGGCAATCATGGCCGGCAATTGCTTGGCGTAGTCCTTGAGATACGCGTACATCCGCCCCAGCACGACTTCCAGCGTCGGCTCCGCCTGCGCGTGGAGTAGCGGGGTCGACAGCGCGAGCGCGAGGACGAGCGCGATTCTCATCTCACTCGAAAGGCAACCGTGCGCGTCGTCGAGACGGGCTGCGGCGAGCTCGACCGGGCCTCGATCGTCGCCTCGAACGAACCCGTCCCGAGTTCCTTGAGCGGAATGCGCGCGAGTTGCCCGAACTGGACCGGCGCCGCTTCGAGCGCCGCCTTGTGGACCACCTTCCCATCGGCGGATCGCACCGTGACGTCTGCTTCGACATCACCGCCGTTCGAGCGATGGTCGTAGATCTCGCCGTACAGCCACAGGTCGCTGTCGAGCGCGAACTCGCGATGCGCCACCGGCGGTCCGCCGAAGATGTCGTCGAGCAGATCGTCGGTGCGAGCGGTGTAGATGCGCCGGGCGTCGGTCGAAGACACGGCGATACCGCTGAGCGCGAGCGGCTGTTTGTCGAAATCGGGAATGTCGATCTCGGTCATGACGCTTCCGCGCAGGCCGCTGCCTGGCTGCACGGCGCCGACCCAGAATCGATAGGCGCCGGGAGGCACGGTCAGGCGCGTCACGAAGCGCATGCCGTTACGCGTGACCTTGGGCGCGGCGTTGAGCGGGATATCGAGATCGATATGGGGATCGTCGCTGCCAACGGATTTTCCGCTGCGATCGTAGAAGCCGATCGACAGGCTGATGTTCAGCCGATAGCGGTCATTGTCTGTGGCCGGCCGGAGCCCCTCGAACGGCATCTCGACGACGACGGCGACCCGTGCTTTGTTGTCGGCAGAGAGAAACGGCGTGGCCGCCACGCGCAGCGGCATGGCGCTGACGGGCACCGGGCTGCGCGCCAGGTCCTGCAGTTGATCCACGACGGAGGTCCTCACCGGTGCATCAGCGGTAGTACGGGACTCGCGGGCGGCAAAGTAACCGTTGCGGTGCACCACGCGCACACCGGATCGCGACACCTTGACGTCACTCCGCCTGAACTTGCCGTCGGTACGAGTGTTCGTCGAGTGATAGCCCAGCAGGTAGTACGAGCTCGTGTCGCGAACCATCCGCTCGATCCCGCCCTGCAGGTCGTTCGTGTTCACGACCGCGATGCCTCCGCTCTCTTCCGCAAGGTAGCGTGCGCCGTCGAGCGGTCCACGAGATTGTGTGGCCAGCTCGGCGAACGCGGCCTGCCTCGCCGCCTGGTTCGTGGCCTCCACGTTTCCCTCTACGGTATATCGCGAATTGGGGTTGCTGTTCTCGGCGCGCGAGCGCTGCGACGCCTGGGCGCCGTTCGGATCGAGGACGTAGATGCTGACGTCGGCCTGCATCGCCATGCGAAGGGCGTGCTGAAGGGGCTCGCGGCAGTCGTCGCTCGAGAGCTGGCAGATTGGCGAGGAGGAGACCAGCACGAGCGCTTTTCGCCGGCCCTTGATGGCCCCCAGCCACTCGGCCATTCTGGTCACCGTGTTCAGGGCCTGCCGGCGGCGCATATCCGCCATCGAGCTCATTGGCGCCATCGCATCAGCGGGAAGACCGCTGTCCTGAGCGTCCACCCGATCGCCAACGAAGCGATCGACGGCATCGTGCAGCAGCTGCCGGTTGCGCGTGAAGCTCTGCGCACGCGCCCCCCCGATGATGCTGATCGCGGCGAGATCGTTCGCGCTCAGGCGTTCGCGGATGAAGGCGTGCATCAGGTTCCGCACCTTGTGCGTGTCGGCGGCTTCCGCGTGGTAATCGTCCAGGACGAACAGGTACGCCCGTCCATCTACCTGAGGCGCCTCGTTCGACGCGATCGCGTCGAGCCCGGCCAGCGGCGCCGCGGGCACGGTCGAATCCGCCGGAATGAAGGGGATGTCCACGGCACTGAACGCCGTGATCGTCTGGGGCCGGCCGTCTTCGAGGATCCGGAAGTCGGCCTGCGCCAGGCCGGAGACGAACTGCCCGTCCGCGTCGAGCACGCGGACGGGCACCTGCACGTAGTTGATTTCGGAACGGAACGTGGGCGCCGGCTGCTCGTCCTGAGCGGCGAGTCCGATGACGGCGGCAGCGGCCAGCCCTATTGCGATTTGCCGCGCGCGGTCACCGGCCATACTGCCTCGACCCGATCGTTTCGCACCCCGTAGAACACGTCGTACAGATTCACCACGGGATCGCAGTGCGGGATGATGAGCTCCAGCTTGTCGCCGACCTTGTACGTCTTGTTGGCGTTGTCGTACTGAATCGAGCCGAACTCGTCCGATCCGGCGGTGTAACGGAAACCGGGCTCGCCGACGACAATCGGATCGGGCTTGTTCAGCGTCAACGCCTTCGTGCCGGCATCGGTCGTGATGCGCTTCGGGAAATAGGTGTTCACCACCGTCGTCATCACGGTGAGCGACGGCGCGAAGTCGGTGAAGATGTCCCCCTTCTCGTTGCCGATCTCGAGATACTGCGCGTCCATGAAGACGTAGCTGCCCACCTGGACGTCGGTGAACCCGGGCACCTCCGTCATGATGTTGTAGGTACCGGTGCCGCCGCCGCTGAAGATCTCCATGTTCAGGCCGGACGCCTTCATGCGTTCGAACGTCTTGATGGCGCCTTCGTACCGTGTGAGCGACTGATCGTGCCGCGCCTTGTAGCCCTTGATGTGCTGGGCGCCGCCGTCGTAGGCCAGCATACCGCGGAGCTTCAGGTTCGGCAGCTTGTCGACCATCTGCGCGAGCTCGATGGCCCGATCGTCCGCCGGCACGCCGCTGCGCGTGCCGACCGCGACGTCGATCACCACGTCGGCGGTGACACCGGCGGCTTTGGCCGCATCCGACAGATCGTGCGCGTTCTGCGCGAAATCGACGGCCTGGATGAAGTCGCGGTTCTTCTTGCGCAGGGTCATCGCACGCTGAATCTTCGCCTTGCTCAGATTCGCCGTCGTCATGCAGATCTTCTGCACACCGTTGTCGAACAACGCTTCCGCTTCGGTCAGCTTGGCCGTGCAGACGCCGACCGCGCCCGCGGCCAGCTGCATCTTCGCGATGTCGGCCGACTTGTGCGTTTTCGCGTGCGGCCGGAACCCGACCTTCGTCGACGCGAGGCTGGCCCGCATCTTCGCGATGTTCTGCTCGAGCTTGTCGAGATCGAGCACCAGGGCCGGCGTGTCGAGATCCCATTTCGACATGCCGCGGGTGGCTTTGAGATCGACGACATGAGCCATGCTGTAGCCATGCACTTTCTTGGGAATCCAGAAGCTCGCGGCGCCCGTGCCGGCGGCCGACGCCAGAAAATCGCGGCGGGAGGACTTCGTCATATTCCCTCGCAGTCTGTATTGGGGTCGGGAGGGGTTTTCGCCTGCGGATTTGTATCAGGCGAAAACCCCTCCCGACCCCGTTTCCAGTCGCACCATTATAGGTTTACCGCCGGCCGATTCCGGCCCAGGAATCAGCGCCCGGAGTAGTAGGACGGGACCGGTAGATCCCGCATGGTCTTCAGCCCCGGCGTCGCCGCGAGCACCTTGGGTATCGAATTCACGACAATGGACGCCGTCGCCACGTCGCCGGGCACCCCGCCGGGAATTCTCAACGTCAGGTTGGGAACGCCGCTCACCTTGACCTCGTCATACGGCTCCGGTGCGCCGAGATACGCCTCCATGTGCATGGTGATGACCGGTGTGCCGTGCCGGTAGCCGACGCCGTCCTGAATGATGCCGCTGACATAGCCGGGATCGACGGCGAAGAACTCGCTCGACACCGTCGCATCGGCAATTTTCGGCTTCACGGTGTCCGCAATGCGGTCGAGCTGCCATCCGAGGGCGGCGGCGATCATCGAGATCGACTCGGCAAGCCCCACGTGCCGGATCGAGCCACGCTCGACCTCGCGCGCGAACTGCTCGCGCGACAGTCCCGCGCCGATCTTCTGCTGGAAGGGCAATCGTCGGCTGCGTGCGTCCTGGACGCGGTTCACTGAGATCGACTCGATACGCTCGCAGGCGACCGTGAGCGTGATGGGCAGCGCATCCATGACGAAACCGGGATTGACGCCCGTCGACAGCACCGCCACCTTCGCTTTTCTGGCCAGCGCGTCGATTCTCCTGGCCAGCGGCAGGTTGCGTTTCACCGGATAGCTCAACTCCTCGGTCGTCGTCACGATCGGAATCTTCGCCTTGATGATGCCTTCGATTTGCGGCATTACGGCGCGGACCGATGACGCCGTGCACAACACCACGACGTCGGGACGAGACTTCCGCATGGCCCTGCGGGCATCCGGATCGACCTTCACACGGAGCGGGCGGGGCAGATCGGCAATCTCACCAGCGTCGCGACCGACTTTCGCGGGATCGACGTCGACGGCGCCGACAATGCGAAACCCGTCACGCGCCGCCAGCTGTCGCGCCACCATCAAACCGATGGGCCCGAGGCCATAGACAAGGACTCTAATCATGCGGATCTTCAGCAGTATACGAGAATGATAGGATTCTGCGGTGATTCGGCGCGCTTTCTTCGTGATTGCGATCGTGCACGCCGGCGCCACCGCCGCTGCCGCTCAGGCGCTTTCGCCGCGCAACGCGAACTACACGATTGACGTGAGACTGGACACGCAGGCGCGCACGCTCACCGCGCGCGAGACCCTCGTCTGGACGAACATCACGTCGGCACCGGCCGACGAGCTCCAGTTCCACCTCTATTACAACGCGTGGCGGAATGAGGACTCCACGTGGATGCGCGAGCTCCGCCTGACAACGTGGTGGAGCGCGGCGCGCGCGCGCCGCGCCGGGGACTCTGCCGCGATCGACATTTCCAGCCTGAAAGTCACGGGCGGGGCCGTTTCGCCGGCCGATCTCACCGGCAAGATGCGCTTCATCGCACCGGATGACGGAAATCAGCACGACCGGACCCTGATGGCGGTCGCGCTGCCCTCGCCGATCGGTCCCGGCCAGAGCGTCACGCTCGATATCGTGTTCACGGCGAAGGTTCCGCGTACGTTCGCGCGAACGGGCGTCATCGGCAACTACTATTTCCTGGGTCAGTGGTTTCCGAAGATCGGCGTGCTGGATGCCACCGGCACGTGGAACTGCCACCAGTTTCACGTCGGCACGGAGTTCTTCTCGGATTTCGGCGTCTATGACGTCCGCATGACCGTGCCGAAGGGCTGGCTGCTGGCTGCGACCGGCCGCGAGCGCGAGCGCACGGACAACGCCGACGGCACGACGACGCACCGCTACTATCAGGAAGACGTGCACGATTTCGCGTGGACCACGAGCCCGGATTTCGTGGAACACCGCGAACGGTTCGAGTATCCCGGGCTGCCGGCGGTCGACATGCGGCTCCTGCTCCAGCCCGAGCACGCGGGCCAGGCCGTACGCCACTTCGAGGGGACACGCGCGAGCCTGCGGCAGTACGGCGAGATGTTCGGCGCCTATCCGTACGGCCACATCACGATCGTCGATCCGCCCTGGAACAACGACACCGGCGGCATGGAGTATCCCACGCTGTTCACCGCCGGCACCTCGTGGCTGATGCCGCGGCGAGATCCGTATCTCGACGACACGCTCGTGCACGAAACCGGCCACCAATGGTGGTACGGGATGGTCGGCACCAACGAAGTGGAAGACGCGTGGATGGACGAGGGCATCAATCAGTACGCGAACGCGCGCGTGATGGCGGAGGAGTTTTCAGACGGCCGCGAGGTGCCGCGCTTCTTCGGCGGTTTCGTGCCATGGGTCATCGAGGACGCGCGGTGGGACCGCGTCACGGCCGGAGAGTACCGCAGCGACTACACCGGCAGCCCGACGATCGATATCCCGTCGACACCGTCGTTCCGGTACTGGCCGCGCACATCGGGACCCATGACGTACGCAAAGCCGGCGCTCTGGCTGCACACGCTCGAGCGCGCGCTCGGCTGGACGATGATGCAGCAGATCCTGGGAACGTTCTTCGATCGCTGGAAGTTCAAGCATCCAGGACCCGACGACCTGTTTCACGTGGCCAACGAAGTCAGCGGACGCGACCTCACCCCGTTCTTCGACCAGGTATATCGCGGCTCCGTCGTCTTCGACTACGGCGTCGATTCGGTGACCAGCGCCGAATCGGATGACGGACAGTTCGCGAGCGACGTCGTCGTCCGCCGGCATGGCGACGGCATCTTCCCGGTCACCATTCTCGTGACGCTCGCCAACGGCGAGCAGCGCCGGTTTGCATGGGACGGCGGCAGCCGCTGGCACCGCGTGACGGTCGAGCATGCGAGCCGGGCGGTGTCGGCCCAGGTCGATCCCGAGCAGATCCTGCTCCTCGACACGAACTTCACCAACAACAGCTTCACGACCGAGCCTCAGGCCGCACGCGCGGCGACCAAGTGGGCGGCCATCTGGATGGTGTGGCTCCAGGACCAGATGCTCGCCTGGGCCTTCTTCATCTGACATGAAGAGCACCGAGGCCCTTGCCGGCGGCGTCAGGCTCGTGAACCGGGCGCCCGTCATTCTGGGGTGCGTGTATCTCGTGACGCTCCTCACCGCACTCCCCTTCTCGCTGATGATGCGCCAGGCCTTGCAGTCGCACCTCGGCAACAGCATGATGGCCGAGCAGGTCGCGCGCGGCGTCAACGTGCAATGGTGGTCCGAGTTCATCGCGCGCACGGGAGCCCTTGGCCGCACCTTTCAGACGACGATCGTCGGATTTGCCGCCGTGCTGGACAACCTCAGCACGCTCGCCGACGCCAGCCGGCGCCCGACGCCGATTCTGTGGGCCGGCGCTCTCTACCTCGTCTTGTGGCTGTTTCTCTCGGGGGGGATCCTCGATCGGTACGCCCGGCAGCGGCCGACGCGGTCGTACGAGTTCTTCACGGCGTGCGGCATCTACTTCGTCCGCTTCCTGAGGCTGGCCCCTATCGCGGCGATCGCTTACTACGTGCTCTTCGCCGTCGTGCACCCGCTGCTGCTCGACCAGGTTTATGGCGAGCTCATACGGGATGTTTCCGTCGAGCGCAGCGCCTTCTTCCTCCGGCTGTCCGGGTATGGAACGAGCTGGGCGAGGTGCATCTGCCCCTCAAGGTGACCGATGCCATCCGGCCCGGCGTGGTCTGAGTGTCAAGGGGGCGTGGATGCGCACCAGCGACGATCGGCCAGACGGTTTCCGCGCTGGCCCCGGGCCATCACGCCGACATCTGTGGCGGCGCCTGTTACAACGACACCCGCGTCGAGGTCGCCGCGCTCTAGCGGTGGTAGCAAAGCCCGCGGCGCGACCGTGTGTCGTCATCATCGGCGGCGGCTTTGCCGGGCTCTCCGCCGCGAAGGCGCTTGCCGGCGCTCAGGTGGAGGTCACGCTCCTCGACCGGACGAACCACCACACCTTTCAGCCGCTCCTCTACCAGGTCGCCACCGCCGTGCTCGCGCCGAGCGAGATCGCGTCCCCTATCCGCTGGCTGCTGCGCGACCAGCGCAACGTGACGGTGCTGCTCGCCGCCGTGGATCGCGTAGACGTCTCCTGCCGTGTGGTGGTCGCGGACGGCGGCGCCACGGAAATGCCGTACGACTATCTCATCCTCGCCACCGGCGCCCGGCACGCGTACTTCGAGCCACCCCGAGTGGGAGGCTCTCGCTCCGGGGCTCAAGAGCCTGGAGGACGCGCACGAGATGCGTCGCCGCTTCCTGCTCGCCTTCGAGGAGGCGGAGAAAGTGCCGACGCGCGCGCGAGGGTCGTGGCTGACTTTCGTGATCGTGGGCGGGGGGCCGACGGGGTCGAGCTCGCCGGCATACTTCCCGAAGTCGCCCGGCACGGGATCGCGCGTGACTTTCGCCGTATCGACACACGGCGTACGCGCGTCATCCTGCTCGAGGGCGGGCCGCGCGTGCTGCCGTCGTTCTCCGAGCGGCTCTCCGAGCGTGCGCGCCGTGATCTCACGGAGCTTGGCGTGGAGGTGCGCACCGGCGCGCTCGTCACACGGATCGAGCCGGACGCGGTATACGTAGGCGGTGAGCGCATTGCCTGCCGCACGGTGTTCTGGGCGGCCGGCAATGCCGCCTCGCCGCTCGCGATGTCGGTCGGCGGGCCATTGGACCGCGCCGGACGCGTGATGGTCGAGCCCGACCTCTCGGTGCCGGGGCATCCGGAGATCTTCGTCACCGGCGACGTCGCGGGTGTCATCAGGGACGACGGCACTCTCGTCCCCGGCGTCGCCCCCGCCGCGAATCAGGAGGGTCGCACGGCGGCCCAGAACATCCTGCGCACGATCCGCGGC
>CAWGDY010000032.1:0-137287 GCA_963821395.1 Vicinamibacterales bacterium
TGACTTTGCCGGGCACGCCGAGTGCGAACTCTTCACCCCAGCGGCCAGGACCATCGACGTGGATGCCGAACTGATCGAGCATTCTGACCACGCTGTGGTTCACCAGGTCGTCTATGGATTCGGGACGCTGGTAGAAACCCGGCATCGGCGGACAGATGACGACTCCCATCCGCGAGAGCTTCAGCATGTTGTCGAGATGAATCTCGCTGAGCGGCGCCTCGCGCGGCGCGAGCAACAGCCTGCGGCGCTCTTTCAGCACGACATCGGCGGCGCGATGGATGAGGTTGTCGCCCAGCCCGTGCGCGACCGCGCCGAGCGTGCGCATGCTGCAGGGCACGATTGCCATGCCCATGGTGAGAAACGAACCGCTCGAAATAGCCGCGCCCTGGTCGTTGGCAAGGTAGGTGACGGTGGCAAGCCGCTGGACCTCGTCGACGGTGTGGGCCGTCTCGTGGATCAGCGTGCGGCGCCCCCACGGGCTGATCACGAGGTGAGTTTCGATGGCCGCGTCGCGGAGCATCTCGAGCATCCGCACGCCGTAGATGGCGCCGGTCGCTCCGGTGATGGCAACAATCAATCGCTGGGGGCTCACGGTTCGCAGTATATCGAAACCGCTCCCGACCCCCGAAAAAGACGCCTGAAAAAACGAAGGGGCATCGCTGACGCGATGCCCCAAAATCACGCCGTCGACCCGGCTCCCCCAGCTCACGGCACCTGCCGCGTTTTACAGGTCAACGACGCACCACTCTTGATCGCAAGTGGCGGGCCATCAGAATTGCTAAGAATTTGGCAGTTCTGCATCGTTTGTGATGCCAGAACCGTCATTCGGATTACAGAAATGATCGGTCGGGACGCGCCGAACCCGCCTACATCGCCGCCCCTTCGGGATACTGCAAGGCCAGCCGCAGTTCCTTCGAAAGGGACTCGACGGTCGTGCCCTGCCGCTTCCACTGCCCTTCGGTTTCGAAGCGAAGGTCGCCGATGCGGCGTCCCCACGGGGAGATTACCCGGCCGATCGCCCGGAAGTCGCCCCGCTCGGCGTGTTCCTGGTCCAGACGGCGCACGACGTCGGGCGCCACCCGAATGAACGCGCGCAACGCCGTGGCGCTCTTGATGCTGTACTTGCGGCCATTCCACGCGCCACCGAAAACCAGCGCGATCTGCTTGAAATAGTTCACGAAAAACTTCTTCATGTCTTCGTAGAACGCCGATTTGTTCTTCGACCCGAAGGCATCGGTCGCAAACAGCTTCTTCAGCTCCTGCGCGAGGGGCGCCTGCGCCACGCGTCCGGTCCCCACACCCAGCAGCTTGATTTCGCCGACAAGCGGCGAATCGTCGCGATCGTTGAGCGCCCGCACAATATCGTGGGCAATGGCCAGCGCATCGTCGCGGTAGAGCTGACGGCCCGACAGGCTTACGAGATGCGACGCGTTCAACCGCGTGTGCTTGGCGTTGATCGTGACGAACATCTGCACAACGTGGTCTTCGGGAAGCCGATCGAAGATGATGGCCGGCACCGAAAAATCTTCCTCGCCGAACCGATCGATATCGGCGTGCAGCGCGAGAAGCCGGTGCTGTCCGTCAATCGCGCGCAGGATGCCTTCCCGTTCGGGCACCTTCAGCACGCCGACACGAGAGTTGTCGTCGGCCGCCTGGAACGTCAGTTTTTCGTCGCAGGAGATGATGACGGCGCCTGGAATCGACGGCAGGTCGCGCGCCTGCCGGCACTGCTCGTAGTACTGGACGAGCTCGTCGATTTTCCGGCGGATGATTTGCCGCTGGTACGCTTTCTCACTCGACGCGATCCGGCGCTCGAGGAGGTCCCAATTGACCTTCGAAGGGGTGCCACGCCGCTTCCCACCCCGCACCGGAGGCTCGGCTTGCTGGCCGTAGCTCAACACCTCGAAGCGCACGAGTTTGTCGATATCGCTTGCCGTAAGAGAGGCCTGGTAGAACTGAACCCCGAACTGCTGCATTCGAATAGCGGCGACGTTGATCATAGGGACACTGCCGGGCTTGCCTCGCGCGAAGGCGGGCCGAGTGCGAGTTAAAGGAACGCGAATTCTACCGAGTCTGGGTCGATCTATATAACAGATTTACTGTCAGTTAGATAGATGGCCCTTGCCTCCACGAGCCTGTTCTTCAGGCGGACCAGCCCCAAGAGAAAAAGCATGAAGAGCGCGTAGGCCGCCAGCGCCTGTTCGACGCTCAGCGCGCGACGGATGGGACGGCTGAAAAAACCGTACACCATCTCCACGTGAATCCAGTAGACGAACAGCGACGACCTGCCCAGTTCCTCTAAAGGACTCCAGGAACTAAGTTTATGGCGTAAGGGCAGGTGCGCCCACGCATAGCCGACGGGCAGGAGTGCGGTCAGCAGCCCGACGCGAAGCACGAAATAGCTCGGCGAGCTGGTCCAGAACTCAGATCGCGCGTAGATCGACGGGAGAAACGATCCTTTGTACGCCAGGAATGCCATCGACAGGCCGATGCCGGCAAGCCCGAGCTGAAGCCATCGAGCCCGGTCGGGGGGTCTCAGGCCGTCGATGACCTCCCCCACCACGGCCCCGGCGAAGACGAAACCGGCCCATGGGAAGAGCGTGAAATTGGTGCGGCCGGGCGAGGGACGGAAGTACCACTCCACCGGGTCGGGCAACCAGTCGAGGAGGGTCGTAGCGCGTATCAGGGGCGTCAAGAGAGAGACCCCAAGCGCCACAGCGGCGAGGAGCACCGCCCGGCGCCGTTTGTCCGACGTCAGCCGCCCGGTGATAGCCGCGGCCGCCATTGCCGGGCCCATCACGTTCAGGATGTCGACCTTCAGCAAACTCAGCGCGCTGTACCCACCGCTGAGAATGTACGACTGCAAACGGAACAGAAAGGCCAGACCGAAGATCTGCCAGCCACGCTTCTCGGCGGCCCGCCATGACGCTTCGAGGTCTCCGGTCCTGCGGCTTTTCGACTCGGCGGACAGCGCGACGGCAACGCCGGCCATGAAGAGGAAGAGCGGCGCCGCGAATCCGCCGAGCACCATGGCGTACCCGAAGATCGGGCCGCGCGCGATCCTCGACACGCGTCCACGCGTCGAGGACGTGGGCCTCGACCATGATCAAGACGGCGACGCCGCGCACCCAGTCCAGGTACGCCTGACGTCCGGCCCCGTCTTTCGGGCTCATCGGCGTGGAAGGTGAATGTCGGTCTTGGCGAGCTTCAGGTGGCGCGGGCCGCTCCAGCTGAACGAATAGTTTTCAGGCGGAGAGGTATAGAACAGCCTGCCGCTGTTGGCTTCGAAGACTTCCACCCACGAGGTGCCACCGTTGCTGACGATAACGCCGAGCAGCACGCCGTCGGGCGACCACTCCGGGTGAGTAAAAATCCGAAAGCTGAACTCCGTTGAACTGCCGAGCGGAACTTTCGCCTCGACGCGCAGGTCGCCCTCGGCGGAATTGGCGGGAAACACCCACAGCCCCTCTGCTGCGGTCACCGCCAGCCGCCGGCCATCTGGCGACCAGGCTGGATCGCATGCGCCCTGACCGGCCTGCACTCTGTGCAGGCTGGACGGCTCTCCGGCCCATACGCCAGTACGCGCGGATCGTCTTGGGCCCCTTACGGATGTCCGGCTCGCCCGTATCGGCGCACAACGCCACGCGCGATCCAGCTCGATCCTGGTTGACGAGGGAGACGCGCTCCGGCTGGGAGCGTGATTTGCGGCAGTTGCGCGAATGCGACTGACGACGACACGAAGACCCACGAAGCAACCAGGCCGCGAATCGCGATTCGCATCGGGCCTTAGTTTACTTGTGCCGCCGTCTGCGCAGGAATAGCTTTCCGATTGCCGAACATCGACGCGAACAGCAGCCAGGCCATCGGCATCACCACGAGCAGATAGGTGAGCCACCTGCCGTAGAGACCATCGGGGCCGAAAGGCTCGGTGGCGATGTGCAGCGGCTCGCTGTACGGGAAGATATTGGCTTCGGTGAGCTCGTGAAATCCGTAGATGAGCAACTGGACGACGAAGACCATCAGGAAGACCGCGGTGACCTGGAAGAACAGCCCGAGGGGCACGCGGTGGCCGTAGCGCGACCAGAGCGACGCCATGAAGCCCGCGAGCAGCACACCGCCGAGCGCGCCGACCGTCATCTCGAGCGGCGCCTTCATCTGAAACAGCAGCGTGCCCATCAGCAATGCCGTCTCCATGCCTTCACGGGTAATCATGAGCAGCGTGAAGAGGAAGACTCCGGCGAACGCCGCACTGCCGCTCTTCAACGTCGACGACTGCAGGTACCCCTCGATGTCGCGCTTGATGCGCTTCGCGTGCCGCCACATGTGCACGGTCAAAGACGCGACCGACACGGCCGCGGCAAGTGCGAGCAAGCCCTCCCACAGCGCCTGGTTTCTCGCTTGATAGAACAGCCAGGCGGCGGCGATGCTCAGCACGAGCGAGGTCGCGATGCCCCAGTGGACCGCCGGAATCAGTTCCGATCGACGGCTCTTGCGCAGATAGGCAAGGCTGATGGCAATGATGAGAAACGCTTCGAGTCCTTCACGGAGGGTGATGATAAAGGCCTGCAGCATTGGTTCGCGTCCGTCGTATTGGGAACCGAAAGTGAGATCCGGTCTCGTTTTCAAGTTTAACCAACGGATATCCGACCGGTCAAGTCGGATTTGCAAATTGCGTGGCGGGCGACCGTTTGCGTAAACTACTGAAAACCCATGAAGTTAAGCACTCGGTTCATGGTTGCCGGCCTGCTCGTCGGCGGCGGCGTCGGTCTTTTAGGCCAACAGCCGACGTTCCGGACCGGCACCCGGACGGTTGCCCTGTATGCGACGGTGATCGACGCCCAGAAGCGGCTTGTTCCCGATCTGACACAGGAAGATTTCGAGGTCATCGACAACGACAAGCCGCAGTCGATCGATCTGTTCGTCAGGGAAGTCCAGCCCATCACCGTCGTCGTCATGCTCGACACGAGCGCGAGCATGACCGGCAATCTCGAGCTTCTGAGCCGCGCGGCCGAACAGTTCGTCATCCGCATGCTGCCGAAAGACAAGGGGCTGGTCGGCGCGTTCAACGACAAGATCGAGTTCTTCCCGGCCACGTTCACGAACAATCGCGACACGCTGATCGCGGCGCTCAGGGACCTCGACTTCGGCAACCCGACGCGGCTCTACGACGCCATCGCGGCCAGCATGGAACGGCTCCACAAGATCGACGGCCGGCGCGTGGTGCTCGTGTTCACCGACGGAGACGACACCGGCAGCCGGGTGAACGTGAACGACGTGCTCGAACAGGCGCGCACGAACGAAGCGATGATCTACGCGGTCGGCCTGCGGAGCGACTACTTCAACGGATCGCGCCAGGTCCGTACCAAGCCCGACAGCGGGCTGAAGCGGCTGGCCGAAGAGACCGGCGGCGGCTACTTCGAGCTGGACAAGACGGCCGATCTGGCACCGACGTTCACGCGCGTGGCGCAGGAGCTGCACAGCCAGTACGTCCTTGGCTTTACGCCGGGGCTGCTCGACGGCAAGGTCCATCGCCTGGGGATTCGCGTCAAACGCCCAGGCATGACGGTGCGCGCCCGGAAGAGTTACCTGGCGTCGGCTGAATCAAACTGACCGACGCAGTATTCGCAGATTGGTAGATTCGCAGATTGGCAGATTACGGCGTTCTCGTTAATCTGCGAATCTCACAATCTCCCAATCTACCAATTCAGGAACTCGTGAAACCCTGTCACCCTGGCTGCGCCTTCGATGACCGGAGTGATGGTGTCCACGTCGTCCAGTCGCTGACGGCTTTCGATCCGGCCGTACAGGACCGTCCCGAGAATGCCTTCGTGGCGGAACCGCTCCTCATCGACGACCAGCCCCATCGCGTCGAGCACGGCCAGTAGCGCCGCCGTGCCGGTCGCTCCCGGCGAACGGCGGAGCACGGCGCCATCGAGGACCGTCGCGGTTCTCAGATCGGACGACGCGCGCGGCGCCCCGGTGAAAATCGTGCCGTGAACCGGCAGTTTCGAGCCGATGGCGTCCCTGATCTCGCGTCCCATGCGCAGCGAGCTTCGACTCGTTCGACATGTCGACGGGAATGCCGGTTGCCTCGCTGTCGGCAATGGCGTAAAGCTCGCCGCCGAACGCGATGTCGACCATCACCTTGCGCGTGGCTGTCTGCACCGGCAGAGCCGGGGTATGGACGAACGAGGGGACCAGCGTCAGGGCGACGCTCGAAACGCGATCGCCATCGCGGCGCGGGGCGGCCCGCACGAGACCCGCTGGCGTATCGATCCGAAGCTCGCTGTCGACCCCCTCGATGAGCCGGTTCTCGAGAGCGAGCGTCACGGCTCCAATCACACCCTCGCCCGAAACCACCGGAAACCCGGCCGCGTGCATCGACAACAGCCCGGCATGCGCTCCCGGCGACACCGGCTCCGTGAACAGCGCGCCGTGCATGCCGGCGTGTCCGCGCGGCTCGAGCATCAGCACCTGTCTCAGCTCCTCGCCGCTTTTCCGCAGCCAGGCCAGCTTCTCCATCATCGTGCGGCCGGGCACCGAGGGCCCGCCTTCCACGATGAGCCGCACGGCTTCGCCGGCGACTTCGGCGTCAATCGTCCTGACTCTGCGCATCAATAAAAAAGGCCGGCGTTTTCACGCCGGCCCTCCATATTCCTTATTTCTACTTTCTACTTTTTACTTTTCACTTTTCACTTACTTCGTGCCCAGCTCCGCCGCCGCCGTCTCCTTGAGCCAGGCGTCGTAGTCGGCCTGCGACTTGATGGAGTAGAAACCGCGCATCCGGTAGTGGCCCAGGCCGCACAGCTGCGAGCAGTTGATCTCCCAGTCTCCGGTCATCGTCGGCGTGAACCACACGGGGATGCTCTCGCCGGGAATCGTGTCCTGCTTCACGCGCATCTGAATCAGGCTGAAGCTGTGGATGACGTCCTTGCTCGAGAGGTGGACGATGACCGGCTTGTTGACCGGCAGCGCCAGCTGGTTGATCGAGTTGAAGTCGTCCTTGGCCGCCGGATCGGAACGATCGATTCCGAGCGGGTTGTCGGCAGCCACGAGCTTCATGTCGGTCCGGCCGAACTGTCCGTCGGCGCCCGGGTAGTGGACGTTCCACTGGAATTGCTCGGCCACGACGCGCACCACGGTCGATTCGTTCTCGGACGGAAAGCCATCGACACGCGCCGCCCATGCCGGAATCGCGAACGCCACGATCAGCACGAGCTCGATGATCGCGACGCCCCACTCGAGGTAGCTCGCCATGTGGCTCTTGACGCCCTGGTAGTCGGCCTTCGGGTGTGCGCCCTGCCGGAACCGAACCAGCGTAAAGACGAAGAACGCGCCCCAGCCGACGAACAGAATCGCCATCAGCCAGTGGGTCAGAATCGTCATCCGATCGATCTCGCCGGCGTGCGCCGACGCGGCCACCGGAATCTCGAGGAATCGGCCCATCAACTCGCCCATCTAGTAACTCCCTCCGTTCGACTCTTCGAACATCCTGATCCGCCGCCGAAGATAAATGAAGAAGAAGGCCGCAATCGACGCCAGCACGCCCACGGTGACGACGAGCAGGGCCGCAATACCGGCCTGCGTGCCCCTGGTCTGTGCCGAGTCCGCATTACCGAAGCACACCGGGCACGCCATGGCCAGGGTGGGAATGGCCTGCAGCGCAAGCGTCGTGACGAGCGTCGCGACCGTTTTCCTCATACGCCCAGATTTCTGGCCTTCCCGAGAAAGTAATTCCCGTAGACGCACCAGCCCCGCGGACGCGACGAGCGACATCACACCCAGCACCGCGTACTGGTTGAACAGCCCCCACACGCCGAATCCCAGCGAGATCAGCATGGAGAGCGAAATGAACACGATGTGAAACCACTTCAAAGACATGGCATTACCACGACGTTCCGACGGTCGTGCCGGGAATCTTGTCGGAGTTCGTCAAGCAGCGGCACGAACATCATGAAGGTGAAAAACACGACGGTCAGTGCGAGCGCGTAGTAGATGAGCTTCCGTTCGTTCGACAGGTGCATGAAGAACAGCGCCACGAGCGACCCTTTTATCGTCGCGACGATGAGCGCGACCGTAATCGCCATTCGGGATAGGCAGGTGAAAATATGACACAGCCACCGTGATGCAGGTCAGCACCATCAGCGCGCCGAAGATCATGTAGTAGGTCTTGACGTGGCTCTGAATGTCGTGAGCGGCGTGCGCGTCCATTGGTCCTCCGTTGACCGATTACCGTTTGCTCTTCACCGTTACAACAGATACAACACCGGAAACAGGAAGATCCAGACCAGGTCGACGAAGTGCCAGTAGAGGCCGGCAATCTCGATGCGGTTGGTGAACCGCTCTTTCTCGGTCTGCCACATCTTCGCGCCGGGTCCCCACAGGTACGAGTTCACGATGATGCCGCCGACGATGTGCAGGCCGTGCAGGCCGGTTATCGTGAAGTAGATGGCGTAAAACGTGTTGTGCCACGGACCCTCGCCGGCCACCAGGTGGTGCTCGTACTCGAAGAACTTCACCACGAGGAACGTCAGCGCGAGCAGAATCGTGGCGCCGAGGTACATCCTGAACTTGCCGAAGTCGTTCATCTTCAGCGACGCCCACGCCATGACCATCGTCACAGACGAGCGTGATGAGGACGACCGTGTTGAAGAACGCCAGCGGCACGCTGAGCTCCTGCGATCCGTGCGGCCACTCCACCGAGCCGACGCGCAGCAGGATGTACGACGAGAACAGCGCGGCGAACAGCATCACTTCCGATGCGAGGAAGAGCCAGACGCCCAGCTTGCCGTTCGACAGTCCGGTATCGGGCCGGACTTCTACCGTATATGGAATCTCCATCCGATCTCCTAATCCTTTTGATTCTGCGGCAGGAAATCCTGCGAGCGCCCGGGCACGCTGTATTCGTACGGGCCGTGGTACACCTCGGGCACCGTTTCGAAGTTCCCGTGCGCGAGCGGCGGCGACGTCGTCGCGGTCCATTCGAGCGTCGTCGCATGCCAGGGGTTCGATCCCACCGGCTTGCCCTTCCAGATGCTCCAGAAGAAATTGAAGATGAACGGAATCTGGAACAGCATCAGCCCCCAGGCCGCATACGACATGAACTGGTTCCAGTGCAGCACCGGCTGCGCGTGCGCGTACTGCACGCCGCCGTCATACAGGCGCCGGTTCACGCCGTGCAGCCCCTGGATGAACATGGGGAAGAAGATGCCGTTGATGAAGATGAACGAGCCGAAGAAATGGATCTTGCCGAGCACCTCGTTCATCTGGCGGCCGGTCACCTTCGGGAACCAGTAGTAGATGCCGGCGAGCAGCGCGAAGATCGTCCCCGGCGCGACGACGTAGTGGAAATGACCGATGACGTAATACGTGTCGTGCAGATGGATGTCGCTCGGCGAGAGCCCCAGCGGCAGGCCGGTCAGGCCACCGATGCCGAACATCGGCAGAAACGCCAGCGCAAAGAGCATCGGCGTGTTGTAGCGAATCGACCCGCCATAGAGCGACAGGAACAGCGCGCTCAGGATGATGACCGACGGGATCGAGATGATCATCGTCGTCGTCTGGAAGAACGAATTCATCGTCGTGCCCATGCCGGTCATGAACATGTGGTGCGCCCACACGATGAACGACATGAAGCCGAGGAAGATGATGGCGTAGACCAGCACGCGATAGCCCCAGAGCGGCTTGCGCGTGTTGTTCGCGATGATCTCGCTGACGATGCCCATCGCGGGCAGAATCAGCACGTACACCTCAGGGTGCGCCAGGAACCAGAAGAGGTGCTGCCACATCAGCGCGTTGCCGCCACCCGACACGTCGAGCGGACGATTCCCGACCACGAGGCCGGTCGGCAGGAAGAAGCTCGTGCCCGCCACCTTGTCCATCAACTGCAGCACGCCGGCCGCTTCGAGCGGCGGGAACGCCAGCAACAGCAGGAAGCTGGTGACGAACTGCGCCCAGACGAAGAACGGCAGCCGGAAGAATCCCAGGCCCTTCGCGCGCAGCTGGATGATCGTCACGATGAAGTTCATCGAGCCCAGCAACGACGAGGTGATCAGGAAGATCATGCCGATCAGCCACCACGTCTGGCCGTTGGTCGCGGTGATGATCGAGAGCGGGCGGATACGACGTCCAGCCCGACTGCGCCGCGCCGCCCGGGATGAAGAAGCTCGCCAGCATGACGACGCCGCCGATGAAATACACCCAGTAGCTCGCCATGTTGAGCTTGGGGAACGCCATGTCGGGCGCGCCGATCATCAACGGCATCACGTAGTTGCCGAAGCCGCCGACGGCGAGCGGCACGACGCCGAGGAACACCATGATGGTGCCGTGCATGGCGCCAAGCTGGTTGTAGAACTCCGGCAGCATGATGCCCCCGGGCGCGTTCGCGGCGCCGAGCAGCGACCCGATGACCGGAATGGGCTGCATCGGGAACGCCAGCTGATAGCGCATGAGCGCCATCAGGCTGAAGCCGAAGAGCAGAAAGAGCAGCGCGGTGATGGTGTACTGAATCCCGATGACCTTGTGGTCCTGGGAAAAAATCCACTTCGTCACGAAGCTCTGTTCGTGGTGATGATCGTGCGCATGCGCTTTATGCGCGTGGCCAACCGGTGCGTGTCCCGCTGTGGTCACGTTATCCAACTGCGTGACTCCTTTTTGCCTGGCTCGACCGACGTCGAGCCTGCCGCTGAGAGATCAATTTTTGCCGACGGGGAAGGGACGCCGAGCCCTTTTGTTCAATTGGTTGGGCGATTCTATATGCGACTCTGCCGAGGCGCAAGCGGTCCGAGGCCCGGTTGACCCGCCCAAACGTGCAGACTAACATTAGCTGTTCTCGTGACTTATCGGGCCGCTATCGTCTAGGGGTCAGGACACGTGGTTCTCAGCCACGGGACCGGGGTTCGAATCCCCGTAGCGGTACCAACTCGAGCAGGGTCCCCTACGTAAATATTGCGTTTTGTTCGGTGTGGTTTCTTTACGTTTCAGGAGAGTGTAGATGCATCCAAGACTTCTCGTCGTTCCTTTCGTGCTGAGTTTCGGCGTCGCGGCCTGCGGCGGCGGCAGCCAGCCCGCGCCGGCAGCCGAAACGGCGGCGCCCGCGGCCACCGTTGACCCGGCGACGGCGGCAACAGTTGCAGGCAAGGTGAATCTGGAAGGGACGCCACCGGCCAACGCGCCGATTCAGATGAAGGCCGATCCGGCGTGCATGAAAGCCAACGAAGGCAAGACGACGACCCAGGAAACGTTCGTCGGCGATGCCGGCGCGCTCGGCAACGTGTTCGTCTACGTGCAGAGCGGCCTCAGCGGAACGTTCCCGGCACCGACCACGCCGTTCGTGCTTCGACCAGAAGGGCTGCCACTACAGTCCCGCACGTCTTCGGCGTGCAGGTCGGACAGCCGATCGAGATCGTCAACAGCGACGCGACGCTGCACAACATCCACGCGATGCCGAAAACGAACCAGGAGTTCAACACGGCACAGCCCATCCAGGGCATGAAGACCTCGCACACGTTTACGGCCAAGGAAGAGTCGGTCGTCATTCCGTTCAAGTGCGACGTGCACGGCTGGATGAACGCGTACGTGGGTGTGCTCGACCATCCGTACTTCGCCGTGACGAAGAACGACGGCACCTTCAGCATTCCGAATCTGCCGCCCGGCAAGTACACCCTGGCGGCGTGGCACGAGAAGCTCGGCACGCAGACGCTGGAAGTGACCGTCGCGGCGAAGGAATCGAAGTCCGACGCGAACTTCACCTTCAAGGCGCCGGCGGGAGCGAACTAGCGTCACGAGGTTCCGGTTCTGGGGCTCTGGGCTCCGAGGCTTCTGGCCCGAATCCCGGCCAGAACCCTGGAGCCCAGCAGCCTGGAACTGTTCTGGATTCCCCTCCCATGTGGCTTCACCGTTACGCGAAATTCGTCTCAGCAGCCACAGTCCTTCTGATTGTCGCGGGTGGCCTCGTCACCAGCACCGGGTCGGGGCTGGCCGTTCCCGACTGGCCGACCAGCTACGGCTGGAACATGTTCACGTTCCCCATGAAGCACATGGTGGGCGGGATTTTCTACGAGCACGGCCATCGGCTGATCGCGAGCGGCGTCGGGTTTCTCACCATCATCCTGGCCCTCTGGCTCTGGCGCGCGGAGCCTCGCCGGTGGATGCGCATGCTGGGATTTGCGGCGCTCGGCGCGGTCTGCGTGCAGGGGCTGCTCGGCGGCATCACGGTCCTGTGGTTTCTTCCGACAGCCGTGTCCACCGCGCATGCCGGCCTCGCGCAGATTTTCTTCTGTCTGACGATCGCGATTTCCCTTTTCACCTCGCGCGGCTGGACTGACGGAACGTCCGACCCCGTCGACGATGGGATGCTTCGCCGCGTCTCCGCGACGACGACGGCTCTCATTTATACGCAGGTCATCGTCGGCGCAACCATGCGCCACTCCGACGCCGGACTGGCCATTCCGGATTTTCCGCTCGTCTTCGGCGGGCTCTTCCCGCCTCAGTGGACGCCGCAGATTGCGATCCATTACGCGCACCGCGTGGGCGCGGTCGTCGTGACGCTCGCGATCGCCGCCACTGCAGGACACGTTCTCTATCACCATTCGAACCGCCCGGAGCTGCGCCGTCCTGCGGCCGTGCTCGTCTGCTTCCTCCTCGCTCAGATCACGCTCGGCGCATTCGTGATCTGGTCGGCGAAGGACATCGCCATCAACACCGCGCATGTGGCGTGCGGGGCGCTGACGCTCGCGACGTCGCTCGTGCTGACGCTGCGGTCCTATCGCGTACGGTTCGAGGGCGCGGCACCCGTTGCCGTGCGGGTCCGTCAGCCGGTTGCGCCGAAGCTGGGCCAGTCGGGAGCCCACGCATGAAAGAGCTGGCCTCGACGAAAGGGCTCCTCGGAGCCTTTTCCCGCAACCTCTTCCGCAGCGGTTCGCCGACTACCTGGCGCTGACCAAGCCTCGGCTGAACTCTCTCGTCATCGTCACGGCCGCCATTGGCTACTACCTCGGTGCGGGTGAGTCACTGAATATCGCCAGGCTCGTCGAGACGGTCGCCGGCATCGCGCTGGTGGCCGGCGGAGCGGCTGGTCTGAATCAGATCTACGAGCGCGACACCGACAGCCTGATGCGGCGTACGCGGACACGGCCGCTCGCGGCTCACCGTCTGACACCCGCCGAAGCCGCGATCTTTTCGACCGGGCTCGCCTCTGCCGGTCTCCTGATTGTCGCGACCAGGTCGAACCTTCTGGCCGCGTTCCTCGCGCTGCTGACGCTGGTGTCCTACAACCTCATCTACACGCCCATGAAGCGGCGGTCTCAACTCGCCACGCTCGTGGGGGCCGTGCCTGGCGCCCTGCCTCCCATGATCGGGTGGGTCGCCGCGCGGGGTGCACTGACGCCCGAAGCCTGGGCGTTGTTCGCGATCGTGTTCGTCTGGCAGATTCCGCACTTCATGGCCATCGCCTGGCTCTATCGCGACGACTTCGCCCGCGCCGGCTTTCCGCTGCTCTCAGTCGTGCATCCGAACGGCAGCAGCACAGCGCGTCAGGCGGTGATGTACTCGCTCCTGCTGGTTCCCGTGAGCCTCGCGCCGTACTTCCTGCACATGACCGGACCCGCGTACGCGGTTGGCGCCGCGGCCGGCGGGATCGGTCTGCTGTGGCTGGCCATCTCGTTTGCGCGGCAGCGCCTGGACGATCGCGCGCGGCTGTTGTTCCTCGGCTCGATTACCTATCTGCCCCTGCTCTGGGGCATGTTGATCGTGGATCGGCTCTAGCAGGCATGCTCGACTACACCATCCTTCCGACTGTCAACGCCACGCTCAACGCGATCTCGGGCATTTTTCTCCTCACCGGCTACGTGCTCATCAAGCGCCGTCATATCAACGCCCACAGGAACGCCATGCTCGGCGCATTCGCGTCGTCGACGCTGTTCCTGATTTCGTACCTCGTCTATCACGCCCAGGCGGGGTCACGTCCGTTCACCGGACAGGGCGTCATCCGCTACGTCTATTTCGCCATTCTCCTGTCGCACATCGTGCTGGCTGCCGCAATCCTGCCGATGGCCATCTCGACGCTGTCGCGCGGGCTCCGCGGGCGATACGTCGAACACAAACGCATCGCCAGAAAAACGTTTCCGGCGTGGATGTACGTGTCGGTGACCGGCGTCATCGTGTACCTGATGCTGTATCAAATGTGACCACGAAGACCACGAAGGCACGAAGACACTCACCCATCTTGACGTACGCGGCGCGCAGATCCATTCGGCACCAGCCTGATTCGCAACGTCACGCCGCAGATGCTCAAGCGCCGCAGAGTTCAAGCGATCCGCGCCGAGATAAAAAAGGCCGCCGGGATAGTTCCCGGCGGCCTCGACTTGCGCCTTACGACTTCCGACTGTCGCCTTGCGACCCTACTGCAGTCCTTCGCCCTTCATCATCAGCCCCATATGCTGCTGCGCCTGCGCCAGGCCGCCTTCACCGATCTGCCAGCCGATGGTGCCGTCCTTGTTCGCGTCGACGCCGTTGGCGATGGTGTTGAGCTGGGTGAGAAGCTGCGTGATGAGCGGCGCCGCTTCGGCCGCCGACGTCGCGGCTCGAATTTTCTGCGCCGTCGCGACGGCCTCGTCCGTCCAGTGGCCAACGTTCTCGAGTGACGCGGACACGTGCTCCGTGTGCGTCAGGACGCCTTTGGATGCGCCCTCCGATTTCGCGGCGTTCTGTGCGTGCAGCATGGCCCCGGCAGCCGCGCGCTTGACGCCGAACGAGCCCGGGCCCTTCGGTTCGATGGTCGGATCGAGCGCGTTCAGCACGTGCCCCGCATGCAGCTTGATGCCGTCGAGATTGTCGGCCGACTTCTGCATGTAACCGGCATGCACCAGTGCGATCTTGGCGTCGCCCACGGCGACCGGCAGAAAGCCCTGCCCTGTCGGAACTTCCTTCCACGCCGTCATCACGTGGCCGATATGCGTGTGCACAGGATTGGGCTTCTCCGTCGGCGGCTTCTCACCCCGCTGGCCGGAAACCGTGACGCTGAGCGCGAACGCCGCGAACGCGGCGGTGATGATGGAGCAATGATTCCGTTTCACGTCTACCTCCGTTCGAAAACCGCAAGGCAGGACTCCAGCCTGCCTGGATGTCCCGCCTTGCGCCTTTCGACTTTCGACTTTCGACTTGCGCCTGTCGACTTATTTCGGCGCTCCGCCTCCACGGCGTCCCGCGCCGGTCGGCGGTTCGCCGCCAGCCGCGCCGACTGTCGGCTCGGGCGCTTCGGCTGCCCCGCGTCCGCGAGCCGGGAAGGCGAAGCCATCGTGCGACGGACCGTTCTGCACGAAGCGCGTGTCGGGGCTCAACGGATGCCCGGTGAGATACTGCTGCCCCGCGTTGCCCCAGTACTTGCCGGCCTTGAGCGTCGCATTGTGGCTGATCGTGAGCAGCCTGTTATAGCGATCATCGCTTTGCGTCCAGCCCGAGAACTGCGACAGATCGCTGTTGCCCTGAATGACCACGTCGAGACCGAACGTGGTCGCGATCTCGTCGGCGTTGATGATGCTCTCGAGCGTCTCGAGCATGACGACAACCAGGAAGTTGTCGTTGATCGTGGCCCGATAGCCGCCGGGAACCTTCGCCCAGAATCCGGCGGCCGTGCCCGCGCCCGAGCTGCGGCGTCCGAACGGCGGATAGCGCGAGAAGCGAGCCGCGTCGCGCGCTTCGAGCGCATCGTCAACGGTCGGCACGACGACGCCGAGCACGCCGAGGTCGGTCGCCTTCTGAATGTTGGCCTCGAGCGCGTCGGGCATGCGGATCATCGGAGCGCCGCCGCCCGGCCCCGGGCAGGCGCCAATCATCCTCTGGACTTCATTGAACGACATCGTGCTGTGCTGCATCTCGAACCAGATGTAGTCCCAGTGCTTTCTGGACTCGCAGTACTGCTCGGGGTTGAAGCTCGAGATGGTCACGCTCGTTACCTGCTTGTCCTGCAGGAGGTTCTCTTTCGCCTGGTTGTACAGCGGCCTCTGCGTGGACGGACTGAGATAGGACTTCACCATCCAGCCCCAGCCGCGTGAATCGGCCTTCAGCGGCTGCTCACCCCATGCGCCGGTAATCAGGTTGCCCGGCTGGATAGGTTCTGGGGCACCCGCGCCGCGCCCACCTCCCCGGCCGCCACCACCCTGCGCATACATCCCGATCGTGAGGCTCGCGAGCGCGAGCACGACGACGATGATCCTCCGTGCAGTCATGATTCCTCCTCGAAAACCCGTGGAAATCAAAGCGATTCTGGTGGAATTGTGGGCGAAGTATGTCACAAAAGCCGAAGGAGGGTCAGACCCTTTTTGGGGGCCTGACCCTCAGTCGGGGAGACGAAGCTGCTGCAGAAGGGCGTGATAACGCGGGTCGCGGCGAAGCGGGTCGAACCGTGGCTCCACCCTGAGATTGGCAACCGTTGGTTCGCGATCGGTGAACGCTTTCTCCAGCAAGCCGAACGCCGCGTCGCGATGCCCCAGCCCCACATGCGCCAGGGCGAGGTGGTAGCCCGGCACATAGCGGCTGCGCGACGCCGCCTCGAGACCCGCCACGATCGCGCCCGCTTCTTCGCGCGCGCCGGCGAGCGCCTTGGCATGCGCGAGCCAGGCCAGCGAAATCGAGTCATCGGCATCGGGCCCAACCGCCGCGGTCAGCTCGACCACCGCCTCGTCCTGCCTGCCGGCGCCGAGCAGTGCGGCCCCCAACAGCCGCCGCGCCGGCGCGTACCCGGCTTCCATGTCGAGCACGTGGCGGCTGCGATCGATCGCGGTCGGGAACTCGCCGGCGGCATAGCGCACCCACGCGGCGCTGGTCGTCACGACAAGGCAGAACGGATCGACGTCGCAGGCGCGATCGGCCTCGGCCTTCGCTTCGCCAAAGCGCGACATCGACGCGAGAAACTGCGCGTAGAAGCGGTGCGCCGACTCACAGCTCGGCGAAAGCGCGATGGCCGTCCGGTATTCGTCTTCGGCCACGCGCCAGTTCCACTCGAGCATCCGTCGTATCTCGGCGAGCGCGAGGTGCGCATCCGAAATGCCCGGGTCCATTTCGATCGATCGCAGCGCCGACGCGCGGGCCCGCTCGAGGTACGGCCGTCCCGGTTCTCTGAAATAGCCGGCGAGCGCTATCTGCGCGCGCGCCATCGCGGAATGGGCCGCGGCAAATTGCGGATCGAGCTCGAGCGCCCGCTCGTAGTACGAAATCGCGGACGTGACCGCGTCGAATCCGCCGCGGTTCCAGTGATAGCGTCCTTTCAGATACGCCTGATACGCTTCGGTGCGTCTCGGCGTGGCGCGTCCAAGCACGTCCACCTGATCGGGCACCAGCTCCATGGCGAGCGACC
Source organism: Vicinamibacterales bacterium (assembly GCA_963821395.1). Classification (GTDB taxonomy): domain Bacteria; phylum Acidobacteriota; class Vicinamibacteria; order Vicinamibacterales; family JAMQPK01; genus JAMQPK01. Next base: position 17,354 of record CAWGDY010000032.1, read on the forward strand.
GCGCGATATGTGCCGCGACGTCGGTCTGCAGATTCAGCGCTTCTCCCATCGACCGATCGTAGGTCTCGGCCCAGAGGTGCACTTCGGTGCGCGTTTCGATCAGCTGCGCCGTAATGCGGATGCGGTCGCCGTCGCCGCGGACGCTGCCTTCGAGCAGGTAATCGGCGGACAGCTCGCGGCCGATCTCGCTGGCGCTCTTCGTCGATTTCTTGAACAACATCGACGAGGTTCGCGCGATGACGCCAAGCCGGCCCGGGCAGAGCCGTCCGATCTGCGTAATCATTTCCTCGGTGAGGCCGTCGCTGAAATATTCCTGCGTCGGATCGCTGCTGAGATTCGTGAACGGCAGCACGACGAGCCGCACGTTGGCCAGGTTGTTCACTGGAGGCGCGGCCGTCGGCCTGACGACGTGCAGGTTGCGCACGGGCTGCCCTTCGGCTTCGACCGCGGCGATGAACCGGTATCCGCGCCGGTGCAGCGTCTCGACAAACCGCGGATTGTCGGCATCGTCGCCAAGCGCGGCGCGGAGCCGTTTGACGGCCGCGTTCAGGCTGTGCTCGAAGTCGACGAACGTGCCCGCCGGCCAGAGGCGCTGCCGCAGCTCATCCCGTGTGACCACTTCCCCGGGCCGTTCGAGCATGACGGCGAGAATCTCGAACGGCTGATCCTGAAGCCTGATGCGGATGCCTCCCTTGCGGAGCTCCCGCGCACGCAGGTCGACCTCGAACGAGCCGAATTTCCGCAGACTGGACGACCGGCGTTCGAGGGGCAACATGGGAATAACAGAAGTTTAGCAGCCCACACGCGCGTTCGAGCCATGTCACCAAAATATGAAGGCCATGTAAGCCTCTTTCAGGCAGTGCGTTAGCGGGTCATCAACGTTTCTCCTTCGGGTCACCTCGCGTGCATTGAGGCACCCGGTCGGCGGCCGCAGAGTGAGCGCATGAAGGCCGCGCTCCTTCTTCATGTCGTCGCTGATGATCGTCGCGGCGGCGCCCCTCGCGGGAGCGTCGAGACTCGAGGACACGGTCGTCATCAGAACGTACGACTACGCGAACGTGACGCACGATCAACTCGCGGCCGCGCGCACGGAGGCCGAACAGATTTTCAAGCGCGCGCAGATTGCCGTGCAGTGGGTCGATTGCCGCGTGCCGGGCCGGACCGGCGGTGAGCCTTGCACGGACCCGCTGTCGCGCGGACGCGATCTGATGTTGAGGCTCGTCGATCGCACGCCTGCGAATGCCACAGAGGGCGAGCGGCTGGTCGCGCTGGGCGAGTCGATGGTGGATCGGGAAGAGCGGGGCGGCGTGTTGATGACGGTCGACCTGTTTCGCGTGAGCGCCATCGCCGGGAACGCCTCGACGGGCATGCCGGTCCTGCTGGGTCGCGCAATCGCCCACGAAATCGGGCATCTGCTGCTGGGAAGCGCCGAGCACGCCCGTCTGGGTCTCATGCGGGCGCTCTGGTCGCACGACGAACTGCGGGGCCTGAAGCCCGCGAATTGGGGGTTTTCGTCGCGCGAGGCCGCCCAGATGCGGCAAACCCTGCGCGGCCGCCTGCGCACGGCGGATTAGGCGGCCCTGCCGCACCTCGCACCCAACGCACCTATCGCACCCATCGCACCTATCGCACCTATCGGGGCTGGCGATATACTCGCTCTATGGCGAACAACCTCACTTTCCGTCTGGCGGCTGCTTTGGTCGCCGTGTTTCTGTCGGCGCCGGCGTGGGCACAGACCAGCCGGATCGGCGGCGTCGTGCGCGACGAAACGGGCGCCACGCTGCGCGGCGTCATCGTTCGCGCCGAGACCGGAGGGGGACGCACGTTCGGCACGCCGCTGACCCTGACGACGGCGACCGACGACCGCGGACGTTTCGTCTTCGTCATCAGCCGATCGGGTGAATGGCGGCTCACGTTCGAAGCTCCTGGCTTCGATCCCATGACCCTCCCGCTTGCGCTTCGGTTGACGGGGCCCGCGCCCAACCTCGACATCAAGCTGGAACGCCGCGAATCGCCCGAGGCGTTCGGCGCACTGGCGGGCATCGACTCGAAGTCGCTCTCCTCGCAGCTCGCCGCCGCGGCCGTGCTGTACGACGAAGGGCGCCACGACCAGGCGATTGCCGCCTATCGGGAAATCAAGTCGAAGGCACCCGCGCTGACGCTCGTGAACCTTCAGATCGGCAACTCGTACTTCGCGAAGAAATCGTATGGCGACGCCGAGGCGGCCTACCAGGAAGTGCTGAAATCGGATTCGGAGGATCCCAGCGCGTTGTTCGCGATGGGCGTGCTGAAAGAAGCGCAGGGTAATGCGGCCGAGGCTCAGAACTGGTACCAGAAAGCCTCAGCCGCCGACGCCGTCTGGACTCGGCCGCTGATGAAACTGGCCGCGCTCGCCAACGCGGCCGGGGATCGCGCCGCGGCGTCTCGCCATCTGACGCGCGTGTCGATCTCGATCCCGCGTCCCCCGATGGCCAGCGCGCCGCCGCGCTGCTGAAGCAGTAGCGCGCGGCGTTCCGGGTTCCTTGTTCCGGTTCCGCGTTCGTGGTGGGCGGCGGATTCAGTACGCCATTAATTTCTTAAAAAGACGCGCTTCCCGATCCAGGCGCCACCGCGAACAAGGAACTGGAACAGGAACCGGAACCCACCGGCCTCTATTGCAGCTGCTTCAACGCGTCTTCGATGAGACGCTCGTTGTCTTCCTTCGTGATGTTCCTCTGAAGCAGCTTCGACGCGATCGCCACCGAGATGTCGGCGGCTTCGCGGCGAATCTGCTCGAGCGCACGCGCGGTTTCCAGCTGAATCTGCCGTTCGGCATTCTTGAGAATGCCGTCGGCTTCGGCGCGCGCCTTCTCGCGCAGCTCGGCCCGCAGCCGCTCGGCGTCGGCGCGGCTCGCGCCGACGATCGATTCGGCCTCAACCCGCGCCTGCCGGATGATCGCTTCCGATTCCTGATTCAGACGTTCGAGCTCCTGGCGCGCTTTCTCCGCGTCGGCGAGCGCCTTGCGGATGGTCTCCTCGCGGGCCGCCAGCGCCTGCAGCAGCGGCCCCCAGGCGAACTTGGCGAGCAGCGTCAGCAGCACGAGAAAGGTCAGGATGGTCCAGACGTAGAGACCTGGATCCACCTGGACCAGCGGGTTGTTCATGTCGTCTCCTACCTTCATCAGCACGATCAGCAGCACGAACACCTCGGCGAGGATCGCGACGCCTTCGAGCAGGAAGAGCGGCAGGTTGACGGCGCCGGTGATCTGCGCCGCCGCCGCCGGCTGGCGCGCGATCCCCTCTGCCGCAGCGGCGGCAAACTTACCGATGCCCAAGTGCCGCGCCGATGACGATCATGCCCAGCCCAAGTGCCGCACCGAAGTAGTGGAGCACGGCGCCCGAGCCCACCGCGCCCGCTTCCTGGGCAAACACGACGTTCGACGTCGCCGCGAACACGATCGCGACCATGAGGACCTTGCGGACGAAACGCACGCTAGTCATTCTCGATCCTTTCATAGTGAGTCTCTCTAGTGATGAACGTTGATGGCCATGCCGATGAAAACGGCCGTCAGCAGCGTAAAGACGTACGCCTGGACGAGCACGACGATGACTTCGAGGGCCGAGACGCCCACGGCGAGGGGCACCGACACGGCCATTCCCACTCCGATGCCCGCCAGCGAGCTGCCGAACATCTCCGCGAACAGGAACACGAAGGACAGAATCGCGAGAATCGCGATGTGCCCGCCCGTCATGTTGGCGGCAAGCCGCATCGTGAGCGCGAACGGCTTCACGAACATGCCCATGATCTCGATCGGGATCAGCAGGATGTAGATCGGCCAGGCGAGCCCGTGCGGCACCAGGTTCTTCCAGTGCGTGATGAACCCGTGCGCCTTGGAGCCGGCGACGATGATCGCGCCGAAGGTGATCGACGCCAGCGCGGCGGTGACGTTGAAGTTCGCCGTCGCCGTCGTTCCACCGTGGACGACGTTCTTCAGAAACGAGTCGGGCGCGGTGTGAAGGACGTAGTGGTCGATGAGCGCGACCACGTCGAAGAGCGGGATGAGCCCGATCACGTTGGCGCTCAGGATGAAGACGAAGAACGTCAGCATCAGCGGCGTCCAGGTGTTCACCCACTTGCGTCCGACGTTGGGCTGCACGATCTCGTCGCGCACGTAGAGCACAACCGCCTCGAGGGCGCTCATGAAACCCGTCGGCACCGGGCGGCCGGAGCTCAGGTATCTCCGCACGGCCGCGGTCACCAGGATGAACACGACGGTCGCGACCAGCCAGAGCATGAACACGTGCTTGGTCACCGACAGATCGACGCCGGCGATCGTGGGCAGATGGATGAGCGGGTGCTCGAGCGAGCTGTTCGAGACGTGGTTGATGATCGTCTCGCCGGCGTTGAACGCACCGGAGGCCGCGTGCTCGCCGCCATGGGCGGCGGCTTGCGCCGCTTCCTGTGCTGCCTGTGCCGCGGATTCCTGAGCCTGCATGATCGCTTCGTTTCAAACAAAGAGGCGCTTCAAGAGGAGCGCCTCGATCGCGTGCAACACGATGAAGTAGCCGGTAAAGCTGACGGCGAACGGTACCGGCCGCACGCCAAGCACGCCGACGGCCAATCCAACATACGCGCCGAAAAACAGCAGCTTGCCGGCGAACCCGCTGATCATCACCGCGGTCAGCCGCGCCGGGTTGGTTCTGTAAATCCGCTCGGTCATGATCCAAGTGACGCTAACGACCGCGAGCGGACCGAGCATGCCAAGCCACACTTCCGCGCCGAACCGCGCGCCGAGAAGCGCCGCCGAGACCACGCTGGCCGTCGCGAGCCAGAACACCGGATTCACGCGTTCCCTTACCTCTTACCCGTTACGCCGCGCGTCCTGTCCCCAGACGGTCTTTGCCAGCTCGTAGAAGCCGACAATGAGACCCAGCAGCAGACCGCCCAGAAGGAACCAGGGCGCGGTGCCGCGCCACTCGTCGATTGCGTATCCGATTCCTCCGAGCAGGATGATGGCGCCAATCAGCGTGTAGCTGGCAGCCGCTGCGGGTCCGGCCTTGCGGACGTTGTCCTGCAGGAACCGCATCGACCGAGCGAGGAAATCCGATTCGTCAGGCATGCTGAATATAGCATACCTTGTGAAAAAGTTCACCAGCGCCAACCCGGCGTTTTCCGGCCTGAATTCGCCCATTTGCACGTAAAACGGGCTCCGCCCGCGGCGCGCTTCACCGCATCGTCTGGCCGGCCGGCGCGGCGCCCAGCGTCGCGGCCGAGGCCTGCGCGAACTCGAACAGGGGCTGCGGATACACCCCGAGCAGCAGCGTCGCCACCACCGCCGCCACCATCGCGAACGCCAGCGCGGGACTCTGCTTCGGCTCGGACCCGGCCGGCTCGTTCTTCAGCATCATGTAGACGACGATGCGGATGTAGTAGTACAGCGACACGGCGCTATTCAGCACGCCGATGACCGCCAGCCAGTAGTACTTCTGCTCGATCGCCGCACCGAACAGCCAGAACTTCCCCATGAAGCCGGCAGTGGGCGGAATGCCGCCGAGCGAGAGCATGAACAACAGCATCGCCACCGCGGCGAAGGGCTGGCGGAAAAACAACCCGTTCAAATCCTTCAGCTCGTCGCCGACGACGTCCTCGCGGCGCATGAGCGACAGGACCGCGAACGCGCCGAGCTGCATGAAGGCATACACGAACAGGTAGACGAGCATCGCCGTCACGCCGCGTGAGGTTCCGGCGACGACGCCGATCAGGAGATAGCCGGCGTGCGCGATCGACGAGTACGCGAGCATCCGCTTCAGGTTGCTCTGCGTGAGCGCCGCGAAATTGCCGACCGTCATGGTCACGATGGAGAGCACGTAGAAGAGCGTGCCCCAACCGATGTCGGGCGCCACGACGCCACCCATCGTCGGAGCCATCGAGAGCGACACGCGCATCGTCGGTAGGCTCTCGATGAAAATACGCAGCAGCATCGCGAACGACGCGGCCTTCGATCCGACCGAGAGGAAACCGGTGATCGGCGTCGGCGCGCCTTCGTAGACATCGGGCGCCCACATGTGGAACGGCACGGCGGCAATCTTGAAGCCCATACCCGCCACGACCAGGATGACGGCGAGAATCAAGCGCGGATCCGCTCTCCTGCCCGGCGAGCGCAGTGGCGATCGTGCGCAGGTTCGTCGTCCCCGACAGGCCGTACATCAACGACATGCCGTAGAGCAGAATCCCGAGCGAAAACGCGCCAAGCAGGAAGTACTTCACGGCGGCTTCGTTCGACCGGCGGCTCGGCTTGAGAAAGCCGGTCAGGATGTAGAACGAAATCGCCATCGTCTCGAGGCCGATGAAGAGCGTGATGAGATCGGTGCCCCCGGCCATGAACATCATCCCGAGCGTGGCGCAGAGGATGAGGAAGTAATACTCGCCCGCCCGGGTGCCCTCGACTTCGAGGTAGCGCACGCTCATCAGCACCGTGAGCGCCGCCGAAATGAGGAACACGACCTTGAAAAACAACGCGAAGGTGTCGACGGCAACGAGCCCGCGCGAAATCTGGACGTTGGCGTCGGCCACCGGGACGAGCGCAATCGCCGTGGCGCCGAGCACGGCGAGCGTCACCCACGCCAGAATCGACTGCTTGTCGCGCGGGACGAGGAGATCGGCAAGCAGCAACAACAGCGCGCCGATCGTCAGCACGATCTCCGGCAGCAGGTAGTAGAAGTCGCTGAGGTTGATGCCAGGAGGCACTAGTTTGAACCTCGTGGTTCCGGGTTCCGCGTTCCGCGTTCCAGGTTCTGGTTCCCAGCGTTCACGGTTCTGGTTCGCTGCCGCCTGCGCGCGATATTGCGGATCAATCCGCATCACGACGCGATTCACCGACGACTGCAACCGGTCGATGAACGGCTTCGGATAGAGACCGATCCAGACGGCGAGCACCAGGAGCGGCGCGTAGGTGGCGAACTCGCGCAGATTCAGATCCTGCAGGTGCTCGTTCTTCGGGTTCTCGATCTTGCCGAACATCGTGCGCTGATAGAGCCACAGCATGTAGGCCGCGCCCAGCACCACGCCGCTGGCCGCGAACGCCGCCCACATCTTGCTGGCGACGAAGACGCCCTGGAGAATCAGCAGCTCGCCGATGAATCCGTTCAGCGCGGGCAGGCCGATCGACGACATCGTCATGATCAGGAAGATCGTGGCGTAGGCCGGCATCACCTTCGACAACCCGCCGTACTCGGAGATAAGGCGCGTGTGGCGCCGCTCGTAGACGTTTCCGACGAGGAGGAAGAGCGCGCCCGTCGAGATGCCGTGGTTCAACTGCTGCACGATGCTGCCCATGATGCCGACCGGATTGAGCGCGAACATGCCCAGCATGACCATGGCCATGTGGCTGACGCTCGAATACGCGACAAGACGTTTCCAGTCCTGCTGCGCCATCGCGCAGAGCGCGCCGTACACGATGCCGATGATCGACAGCGTCACCATCATCGGCACGAACGCACGGGTCGCGTCCGGCAGGATCGGCAGCGAGAACCGGATGAACCCGTACGTGCCCATCTTCAGCAGAACGGCCGCCAGGATGACCGAGCCCGCGGTCGGCGCGTCCGTGTGCGCGTCGGGCAGCCAGGTGTGGAACGGGAACATCGGCACCTTCACCGCGAACCCGAGAAAGAACGCGAGGAACACCCACCACTGCAGGTTGTAAGGCACGTTCAACTGCTGGAACTGCGTGATGTCGAACGTGTACCCGCCCGTGACGCTGTAGTTGTAGAAGTAGAGCGCCAGGATGCCGAGCAGCATGATGACGCTGCCGACCAGGGTGTAGAGGAAGAACTTGATCGCCGAATACAGCCGTCGGTCGCTTCCCCAGATGCCGATGAGGAAATACATCGGCACGAGCATCACTTCCCAGAACAGGAAGAACAGCAGGAAGTCGAGGCTGACGAACGCGCCGACCATGCCCGTCTGCAGGATCAGCAGGAAGATGTAGTACTCCTTCACGCGCTCGGTGATGGCCGTCCACGACGACAGGATCGCGATGAAGCCGAACAGCGTGGCCAGCAGCACGAGCAGCGCGCTGAAGCCGTCGACGCCGAGGAAGTACTGCGCACCGATGGACGGAATCCAGGGCATTCTCTCGACGAACTGAAACTCGGGATCCTGCGTGTTGTACCAGAACCACAACGGCACCGACACGAGGAACCCCGCCAGCCCGACCAGATTGGCGATCATCCGAATCAGGCCGCTGTTCTCCTTCGGAATGAAGAGCAGCAGCAGCGCGCCGGCGAGCGGCAGAAACAGGATCAGCGAGAGAAGCGGAAACCCGGCGGCATTCGTCACGTGACTACCTCACGAGCAAATAAATGCTCACAAACGCGCACACGCCTGCCAGCATCAGCAGCGCGTAATTCTGGATAAGCCCGGTCTGGACGCGGCGGAAGACGAAGCTCGATTCCTCCGAGGAGCGCCCGACGAGATTCACGGCGCCATCGACCACGTACCGATCGATGAGGCTCGACACCCACGACATGAACACCGTCACCCACCCGGAGCCGTTGACGCCGCCGTCGACGACACGCCGGTCGAAGGCCCACAGGCCAAACGCGCTCTTCATCGTGCCGCCGACGAACGTCGAGTTGTAGAGCTCGTCCACGAAGTATTTGTTGTAGAGCAGCGAGTGGAGGCCGGCGTACCGCTCTTTGAGGCCATCGGCCGTTGACGGCGAGACGCACGTAGAACCTGTACGCCGTGTAGATGCCGATGAGCGCAATCATCACGGAGAACGCCATCAGCCCAAGCTCGGCGGCATGGGAAATGTGCGGCTCTTCATGCGCGGCTTCCGCACTGGCCGCTTCCGTCACTGCCGCTTCCCGGGCGGGTTCTGCCGCCTGCGCGGCCGTCCCTTCCGCCGCCGACGTCGCGGCTTCCGGCGCCGTCAGGCTCGGCTCGAGGAAGTGCTCCAGCGCCGCTCCGCCGCCGAGCGCGGGCGGAATGCTCACGAAACCCGCGACGATGGCGCCGACAGCCAGCACCATCAGGGGCAGCGTCATCGCCTGCGGCGATTCGTGCGGACCATGCCATGGCCCGTGTCCGTGACCGTGCGCGGCGTCATCGTCATGGTGATCCGCGTGGCCATGGTCGTGCCCGGCTTTGTGCGCCTGTCCGTGCGCGTCGGCGCCGTGAGCTCCACCGTGCTCCCACGCCGGTCCTCGATACGAGCCGAGGAACGTCATCGACATGAGCCGGAACATGTAGAACGCGGTCATCAGCGCGGTGACGACGCCGAAGCACCCAGATCGCCTTGTTGGTCAGGAACGCGCGAAAGAGGATCTCGTCCTTGCTGAAGAAACCTGCCAGCGGAAAGATGCCCGCGATCGCCAGCGTGCCGATCATCATCGTCATGTAGGTGACCGGCATGTAGCGCCTGAGGTCGCCCATCTTCCGCATGTCCTGTTCGCCGCCCATCGCGTGGATGACCGAGCCGCTGCCGAGGAAGAGCAGCGCCTTGAAGAAGGCGTGCGTCATCAGGTGGAAGGCGCCGGCGGCAAACGCGGCGAGGCCGATGTGCGTCCAGCCATGCGACATGGCATACGCGCCCACGCCCATCGCGAGGAACATGTAGCCGAGCTGCGACACGGTGGAGTACGCGAGCACGCGCTTGATGTCGTACTGCACGAGGCCAATCGTGGCCGCCATGAGCGCGGTGAGCGCGCCGACGATCATCACCACCTGCGCCACGATCGGCGCGTGGCCGAAGAGCACGGCGTTGCGGCCGACCATGTACACGCCCGGCGGTCACCATCGTCGCCGCATGGATGAGCGCGGACACCGGCGTCGGGCCTTCCATGGCGTCGGGTAACCAGACATACAGGGGAATCTGCGCGCTCTTTCCGGTGGCGCCGACGAAGAGCAGCAGGCAGATGAGCGAGAGGACGCCGAACTGCGTTTCGACCGGCATCGTGGACGCGCCGTGGGCGACGGCGCGGAAGTCGAGCGTGCCGAACGTGAAGAAGATCAGAAACACGCCGAGCACGAAGCCCCAGTCGCCGATCCGGTTGACGATAAACGCTTTCTTGCCGGCATCCGACGCACTCTTCTTTTCGTACCAGTAGCCGATGAGCAGATACGAGCAGAGGCCCACGCCCTCCCAGCCGACGAACATCGTCAGGAAGGTGCTGCCGAGCACGAGCGACGAGCATGAAGAAGCAGAACAGGTTGAGATAGCAGAAGAAGCGCGCGTACCCGCCGCGCGGCTCGTCGTGCATGTAGGCCGTCGAATACACGTGAATCAGGAAGCCGATGCCGGTGACGACGAGAATCATCATGGCCGACAGCGGATCCAGACGGAACGCCCACGGGATCTCGAACGCGCCGATGCCGTTCACGGTCTGGAGCGGGATCGGCGGAATCCAGTAGCCGAGCGTGACGACGTGATCGCGCGCCTCGGCGGGCAGGCCGAGGAGCTGCCAGAAGGCATTGAGCGACAGCGCGAGCGCGAGCGCCATCGTTCCGCACGCCACCAGGGCCGCCGTCTGCTTGTTGAACGCGCGAATGCCGATCAGCCCGTTAATCGCGGCGCCGAGACCAGGCAGAATCGGTATTAACCAGATCAAATCCATGTGTGAATCCCGAATCCCTAATCCCTAATCCCCAATCCCGAATCCCGCCAGGCTCACCACCGCATCAGGTTCATTTCGTCGATGTTGATCGTTTCCTTGTTGCGATAGAACGCCAGGATGATGCCGAGCCCGACGGCGGCTTCCGCCGCCGCCACCGCGATGACGAAGATCGCGAACACCTGCCCGATGCCGTTCTGCAGCTGATAGGAAAACGCGACCAGGTTGATGTTGACCGCGTTCAGAATCAGCTCGATCGACATGAAGATGACGATGATGTTGCGGCGCATCATGACGCCGGCGACGCCGATGATGAACAGCGCCGCCGAGAGCAGCATGTAATGGGTCGGTGTGATCATTACAGCTCCCTCTTCGCCAGGATGATGGCGCCCACCATCGCGACCAGCAGCAGCATCGACGCGACCTCGAACGGGATCAGATAGTCGGCGTAGAGCAGCATGCCGATGCGCTCGACGTTGTTCAGCGCCAGGTCGCTCGACTGCGCGGCGCTCGAATCGGTCGCCGCACCGACGCCGCCCCAGACCAGGATGGCCGCCAGCTGGGCGAGCACCACACCCGAGAGCGCGAATCCGAGCCAACCGCGCCGCTGCGGCGCCGAATGGTCTTCCGGCGGGCGCTTCAGATTCACCAGCATGACGACGAACAGATACAGCACGACGATGCCGCCGGCGTAGACGAGCACCTGGATGACGGCGAGGAACTGCGCCGTCAGCAGCACGTACAGCGCCGCGACCGCGAGAAAGTTCAGCACCAGAAACAGCACGGCGTGCACGGTGTTCTTCGTGCTCACGACGAGCACGGCGAACCCGAGGATGAACGCTGAAATGACGTAGAACGCTATCGCTTCGCCCATAGCGCTACAGCAACACCTTCACGATTCCCGTCACAATCACGTTGGCAATGGCCACCGGGATCAGCACCTTCCATCCCAGCCGCATCAGCTGGTCGTAGCGGTAGCGCGGCAGCGTCGCGCGCACCCACAGGAAGACGTACAGGAAGACGAACGTCTTCAGCAGGAACCAGATCCACCCGGGCACGAAGTCGAGGAAGTGAGCGCGTCGACGTTCGGAAACGGCGCCAGATATCCGCCGAGGAACAGCGTCGTCGCGACCGACGGAGACGACGATCATGTTGGCGTATTCGGCGAGGAAGAACAGCGCGAACCGCATGCCGCTGTACTCGGTGTGGAACCCGCCCGTCAGCTCCTGCTCCGCTTCCGCCATGTCGAACGGCGCGCGATTGGTTTCCGCGAGACCGCCGATGAAGAACAGCACGAACGCCACCGGCTGCACGAAGATGAACCAGACGTTCGCCTCGTTCTGCGACTCGACGATGCGCACCATGCTCAGCGAGCCCGCGGTCATGATGAGGCTGACGAGCGTCATCGTCACCGCGACTTCGTAGCTGATGAGCTGCGCCGACGCGCGAAGGCTCGCGAGCAGCGGGAACTTGCTGTTCGACGCCCAGCCGCCCAGGATGATGCCGTACACGCCGATGGAGGCGACCGACACGATGTACAGCAGGCCGACGTTGACGTCGGTGATGTACAGCGGAACGTCGCGGCCGAAGAGATGGACGGTCGGGCCGAACGGAATCACCGCGAACGTGATGAGCGCCGGCACCATGACGATGATCGGCGCCGCCGTGAACACCCACTTGTCGGCGCGCGTCGGCGTGATGTCTTCCTTCAGGATCAGCTTGATGGCGTCGGCGATGGGCTGTAGGACGCCGTACGGTCCCACGCGCATCGGCCCGAGGCGCACCTGCACCCACGCGATCACCTTTCGCTCGAGCAGCACCATGTAGGTGACGCCAATGAGCGTCGCGTTGAGCACGAACAGAATCTTGATCAGAGGGATGACGTATGTGTCGATCGCAGCGGAACTCATCGATCGACTTCTCCGAGCACGACGTCGATCGAACCGATGAGCGCGACGACGTCGGCGACCAGGTGTCCCTTGATCAACTGCGGCAGCGCCTGGAGATTGCAGAACGACGGCGGCCGCACGCGGAACCGGTAGGGGTTGGTCGATTTCCCGTCGCTGACGATGAAGTAGCCGATCTCCCCCTTCGGCGACTCGATCGCGTGGTAGGTCTCTCCCGCCGGCGGCTTGATGAGGCGCGGTACCTTACCGACGATCGGTCCTTCGGGCAGGCCCTCGATCGCCTGGCGGATGATCTTGATCGACTGGCGGAATTCCTCGAGCCGCACCAGATAGCGGTCGTAGGTGTCGCCGGCCGTCCCGATCGGCACCTCGAACTTCATCTCGTCGTACGCCGCGTATGGCTCGTCCTTGCGCACGTCCTTGGGTATGCCCGAGCCTCGCAGCGGCGGACCGCTCAGTCCGATCGCGACCGCCTGCTCGGCCGTAATCACGCCGATGCCCCGCGTGCGCTCGAGCCAGATTCGGTTGTGCGTGAGCAGCTCCTCGTACTCGTCCACCTTCTCCGACATGATGTTGCAGAACTCGAGCACTTTCTTGTCCCAGCCGACCGGGATGTCCAGCGGAAGGCCGCCGATGCGCATCGAGTTGTAGGTCAGCCGCGCGCCGCAGTATTCCTCGAACAGATCGAGGATCAACTCGCGCTCGCGGAACGCGTAGAGGAAGACCGTCATCGCGCCGATGTCCATCGCGTGCGTGCCGAGCCAGAGGCAATGGCTCGCGATGCGCTGCAGCTCGCAGATGGCGGTGCGCACGTACCGCGCGCGGCGCGGCACTTCGAGCTGCATCAGCTTCTCGACCGTCTGGCAGTAGCCGACATTGCTGGTGGCGGCCGCGACGTAGTCCATGCGGTCGGTGAGGAGGATGATCTGCGTCCAGTTGCGGTTCTCGCTGAGCTTCTCGATGCCGCGATGGAGATAGCCGATGACGACTTCGGAGCTGACGACCTTCTCGCCGTCGAGGCGCAGCACCACGCGCAGCACGCCGTGCGTGCTGGGATGCTGCGGTCCCATGTTGATGACCAGCTCTTCGGTGTCGAACATCTGCCGGGTTTCTGTGGCCATTCCTAATCCCTAATCCCCAATCCCTAATCCCTATTCGATCTCCGCTTCTTCCTTCGCCTGTTTCAGCTTCAACCAGTCGAGCGGGTTCTCCATCAGCAGTTCGCCCGGACCTTCGAGCGGGTAGTCCTTGCGCTGTGGATGGCCCTGCCAGTCGTCGGGCATCAGAATCCGCTTCCGGTTCGGGTGACCGGTGAAGTTCACGCCGAACAGGTCGTAGACCTCGCGTTCGAGCCAGTTGGCCGCCGGCCAGATGCCGGTGACTGACGGCACGGGGTCGTTTTCCGCGGCGCGCACCTTCAAGCGGAGGCGCTTGCGGTGACGCGTCGAGAACAGGCAGTAGACGACATCGAATCGCTGGGGTCGCGGCGGCCAGTCGCTGGCCGTCACATCCGAGCAGAAGTCAAAGGCGGTTTCCGGCGCATCGTGCAGGAACCGGCCGACTTCGAGGAGCTTCGCCACGGGCACGATGACCGTCCAGTCGCCCACGTAAAAGCTGATCTGCTCGACGGCACCGGGAACGGCGTTCTGCAGCGCCGTGATGAACGAGGGAATCTCGGTCCCCGCCGGTGGAGGCGGATCGGTCGGACCGGATGGCGGCGCCGGTTTCGTGTCGTGTGCCGCGGCGGCCGCGGGCTTGGCGGCAGGTGCTGCCGGTTTGGCGGCGGCCGGCGCGGCGGGTTTGGGCGCGGCCGGCGGCAGCCGGCTTCGGCGCGGCGGCGGCCGGAGGCGTCGCCGGTGCCGCGGACGGCGCTTCTCCCGGGACGTCGCTCGCAGGTGTCTCGCCTGCTGCCTTGGGGTCCTTGGGCTCAGTCATGGTTGGTCGGAGGGTCCGGGCACCGGCGAGGTGTCAGGCCCAGTCCAGCGCGCCTTTCTTCCAGGCGTAGACGTATCCGGTCACCAGAATCGCCAGGAAGACAATCATTTCAATCAGGCCGAACAGCGCCAGCTCGTCGACGATGACCGCCCACGGAAACATGAACACCGTCTCCACGTCGAAGATGACGAACAGCATGGCGACGAGGTAGTAGCGGACGCTGTAGCGGTCGCGCGCGTCCGTAGCCGGTTCGATCCCGCACTCATACGGCTCGAGCTTGACCTTGTTGTACTTCTTCGACTGCACCAGCTGCGACATCATCAGGGTGAAAAGCGCGAACCCGATGGCGACGAGCAGGAAGATGAAAATCGGAATATACGCGTTGAGCATCGTGTGGAGTCGGACCGCCGGATGACGACCTGCGAAACCGCGTGTTTATAGCATGCGGGCAAACAACCGTCAAGAAACGCAAATCTAAGATTTACAAGGGTTTTTGCGCAACGGGACGTGCTTGACGGCCCCTGACGGCGAAACCTATACTGGCCTTGGGTAAGACCATGAAATTCAGGCCGATCTATGTCCTGCTGGCAGCAGCGCTGGCGCCGCCGTTGCTGCTTGACGCGCAACAGCCCTCGTTCCGATCGGCCATCGACGTCGTCTCGATGAACGTCACCGTCACGGACTCCACCAACCGCTATGTGACGGACCTGACTGAAAATGATTTCGAAATCTTCGAAGACGGGGTGAAGCAGGAGCTCACCCTCTTCAATCGCACCAACCTGCCGGTTGCCCTGTCGCTGCTCATCGATACCAGCTCGAGCATGGAAGATCGGATGTCCACGGCCCAGGACGCGGCCATCGGATTCGTCCGGAAGCTGCGGCCCGACCGACATGGGCGAGGTCATCGGCTTCGACAGCCGGGCCGAGGTGCTGCAGAAGTTTACGAGCAACACGAGCGAGCTCGAGCAGGCCATTCGCAAGACCGTGGCGGGGGGATCGACGTCGCTGAACAACGCGATCTACATCTCCCTGAAGGGCCTGAAGAAGATTCCGGTCCGGCAGGAAGAAGAAATCCGGCGTCAGGCAATCGTGCTGCTCTCGGACGGCGAAGACACCTCGAGCCTGGTGTCCTTTGACGACGTGCTCGACCTCGCGCGACGATCGGAAACCGCGATCTACGCGATTGGGTTGATGGAGGACGGGACGGGCAACCAGTCGAAGGGATTCCGCGAGGCCACCTACGCCCTGCGCCAGTTGACGACCGACACGGGCGGCCGTGCGTTCTTCCCCGCCGACGTCAAGAGCCTCGCGTCTGTCTACGGGCAGATTTACGACGAGCTCTCGAGCCAGTACACGATTGGCTACACCTCCAAGAATCCCCGGCGCGATGGCGCCTGGCGGCGCCTCGTCGTTCGCATCGCCCGGCCGAACACGCAGGCGCGCACCAAACAGGGGTACTTCGCGCCGACGGCGGCCGCCGCTTCAGTCAAGTAGCGGAAAAGGGTCGGGAGACCCCTTTTCGCCGATAATCATCGGAATGAACGTTCTTCTGCTGCTGCTCTATACGGCCGCGAGCGTGGCGTATGCCGTGCAGTTCGCCAGGCGCACGTTCGGCACGAACCGCGCCGCCACCGTGCTGCTCGTGCTCGTGGCCTTCGCCCATACGTTCGTCATCGGCATGGAGACGATGCGCGCGGGGCACGTGCCCTCGACGACGGCCACGACCGCCATTTCGACCTTCGTGTGGCTCCTCGCTCTTTCGTACCTGTACCTGGAGTTGACGACCGGCGAGCGGGCGATGGGCGTGTTCATCCTGCCGCTCCTCGTCGCGCTGCAGGCCATCCCGACCTTCGGCGGGTCGTTCTCCGAGCCCCGCTCGGCGATGCTCGAGAGCCCCTGGTTCGGCATTCACGTCTCGTCGCTGCTCTTTGCGTACGCGAGCTTCGCCCTGGCGGGTGTGCTCGGCGTCACCTACATGCTGCAGTTCAAGGAAATCAAGGCGAAGGACCTCGGGTTCTTCTACGATCGCCTGCCGTCGCTGAACGTGCTCGACGAGATGAACCTGCGCGCGGTGAAGATCGGCTGGCTGTTTCTCACCGTCGGCCTCATCACCGGCGGCATCTGGGCCTCGCAGCTTCAGCCCTCGGCGAGCTCGGCGCCCTCGTCGATGTCGATGGCCGATCCGAAGATTTTCGTGGCGGTCCTCTGCTGGGCCGTCTATTCGTTCGAGTTATACGCGCAGCGCGCCATCGGATGGCGCGGGCGGCGCGCGGCGTGGCTGTCGGCGGTCGGTTTCGGCATCGTGCTGTTGAACTTCGTGCCGGTGAGCTACTTCTTCACGACGAGCCACAACTTCTAGCATGCAGCTTCTGCTGGTTGGCGTCAGTCATCGCACCGCGCCGATCGAGTTGCGAGAGCGGCTCGACTTCTCGGCCCGTGGTGTCGATCGTGCGCTGACCGCCCTGTCGAACGTGGCGGCGCAGCACGAGGCGACGATCGTCTCGACGTGCAACCGCGTCGAGCTTTACGTCGGCTGCGACGACCCCGATGTGACGCGCTCGGCAATACAGGCGTTCCTGTCGGAGTTTCATGGCATCCCCGCCGACCAGCTGGCTCCGCACATTTACGCGAAGACGGGACAGGATGCGGTGACGCACCTTTTCCGCGTCGCGTCGGGGCTCGATTCGCTCGTCATGGGCGAGCCGCAGATCTTCGGTCAGGTCAAGGAAGCGTTCAGCGTCGCCTCGGAGATGGGCTGCACCGGCTCCATGCTGAACAAGCTGTTCCATTCGGCCTTCGCCGCCGGCAAGCGCGTGCGGACGGAAACCGCGCTCTCCGAGGGCGCCGTCTCGGTCAGCTACGCGGCCGTCGAGCTGGCGCGAAAGATTTTCGGCGATCTCAAAGGCAGGGCCGTCCTCGTGCTCGGCGCGGGCGAGATGGGCAAGCTCACGGCGATTCACATGCAGTCGCAGGGCATCGGCCGCCTCATCATCACCAGCCGTACCGCGGCGCACGCCACCGCGCTCGCGGAATCGATCGGAGGTACCGCGATCGCGTGGGAATCGCTCAACACCGGCCTCGTCGAGGCGGACATCCTGATCACGGCCACGGGGGCCAGCGTGCCGATCATTTCGCGCGCGCTGATCTCGCAGACGATGAAGGCGCGCCGGCAGCGGCCGCTGTTCGTCATCGATATCGCCGTGCCGCGAGACGTGGAAGCCAGCGCGGGCGATCTGGAGCAGGTGTTCCTCTACAACATCGACGACCTGCAGGCAGTGGTGCAGGAGAACATCTCGAAGCGAGGAACGGCCGCCTCGGATGCGGAGAGAATCGTCGCGCAGGAAGCCGGGAAGTTTCTCGGCTGGCTCAATTCGCGCGGTGCGGTGCCGACGATCGTCGCGCTCAGGCAGCGGTTCGAGGCGATCAGGCAATCCGAACTGCGACGGCTCGAGCCGAAGCTCGCCTCGCTGCCGCCGGAGGCGCGCGCACGCGTCGAAGAAATCACCAGACTGATTCTCGAGAAGCTGCTGATCAGCCCCACCGAGCAGCTCAAGGCGGCCTCGGATGCCGACACGGTTGCCGCCTACAGCGACGCGCTGAACCGGCTGTTCGGCCTCACGAGCGACGACGCCGCGGACGACGGCTCGCTGACCACCGCCGGATCCGGTCGATCGTCGAAGAAACCTGCCCAGTGACACCCCTTCGTCTCGGAAGCCGAGGAAGTCAGCTCGCACTCTTTCAAGCGAGGCTCGTCGCCGAGCGCCTCAAATCGGCCGGCGGTGTCGCATGCGACATCGTGGTCATCAAGACGTCGGGCGATCGCCTGCAGGAGCGGCCGCTCTCCGAAATCGGGGGCAAGCGCCTCTTCGTCAAGGAGATCGAGGACGCGCTCCTGGGCGGCGAGATCGACCTCGCGGTGCACAGCAGCAAAGACATGCCGGCCGTGCTGCCCGATGGCCTCGAGGTGGGCGCCGTGCTCGAGCGCGAGGATCCGCGGGATGCGCTCGTGATGCCGGCCGGAAATGGTCCGGGATCCTTCTTCCGGGGACGCCTGGAAAACGGATCCGGAACCTTGTCCGGGCGCATCGGGACCGGGAGCGTCCGGCGCATCGCGCAACTGCGCGCGCGGTTCCCAGACGCCTCGTTTGAAAACGTGCGCGGGAATCTCGATACTCGCCTGCGCAAACTGGATGCGGGCGAGTACGATCTGCTCGTGCTTGCCGCCGCCGGGCTGCAGGCGATTGGGGTTCACCTCCCGGATCTCGGCGCTGGTGCCGCTCGACGAGTGCGTCCCCGCGCCAGGCCAGGGCATCATCGCCATCGAGGTGCGCGGCGATGACGCCTCGACGCGGCGCATCGTCACGAAGATCGCCGATGCCGACGCCCTGGCGGCGCTGGATGCCGAACGTGCGCTGGTGACCGCGCTTGGAGGGGGGTGCCAGATGCCCATCGGCGGCATCGCCGTGCCTGTAGGACAAACGGACCTCGAGCTGCGGGCGCTCGTCGCGTCACTCGACGGCGCGCGCGTCATCCGCTATAAGAAGGTTGGAACCCGGACACATGCCGCCGCACTCGGCCGTGAAGTGGCCGACGAACTGCTGCGACAGGGAGCCGCGGCGATTCTCAACGAAGCGTCGCACGGCGCGACCCCCAACCCGGACTCGCTCCATCTGACGTAAATGCGCCCCATGGTGTATCTCATCGGTACCGGCCCGGGCGACCCAGGGCTCATCAGCGTACGCGGCCTGCGCCGGCTGGCTGACGCCGACGTCGTGCTCTACGACCGCCTCGTGCACCCGCGGCTGCTCCGTTATCCGCGACAGGACGCCGAGAAGATCGACGTCGGGCTGGCCGCGCCTCAGCCGCTCGATCAGGAAGCCATCAACTACCTGCTGGTCGAAAAGGCGCGCGAAGGAAAGATCGTCGCGCGGCTGAAGTGGGGCGACCCCTTCGTGTTCGATCGAGGCGGACAGGAGGCCTTGTTCCTGCACGAGCACGGCATCCCGTTCGAAGTGGTCCCCGGCATTCCGGCAGCCATCGGCACGGCCACCTATGCCGGCGTTCCGCTGACCTATCCGGGCGGTGGCGACAGCGTGACGTTCGTCCGCGGCCACGAGGATGAGAGCAGCACGCCGCCCAGCGTCGACTGGGCGAGCCTCGCGCGGCTTGGCGGTACGCTCGTCTGCTATGCCGGCCCCAGACAGCTGCCGGAAATCCTGAAAGCGCTGCTCGCGAACGGCTTCAACGAAGACGAATCGGCGGCGATCATCTACGAGGGCACGCTTCCAACCCAGCGCACGACCGACGGCACGCTGCGCGAGCTCGCGGAGATGAAGAACATGCGGACGATGCCCGCGATTCTCGTCGTCGGGCGCGTCGTGGGACTGCGGCAGCACCTGCGCTGGTTCGACGAGCGCCCGCTTTTCGGCAAGCGCATCGTCATTACGCGCTCGCGCGAACAGTCCGGCGAGCTGGTCGAGCTGCTCGAATCGCTGGGCGCGGAGCCGATCGAAGCACCGATGATCCGGGTCGCGCCGCCCGACGACTACGGGCCGCTGGACCAGGCGGTCGCGAACGCGGGCACCTACGACTGGATCGTGTTCACCAGCGCCAATGCCGTCGACTTCTTCATGCGGCGGCTCGCCGCGGGCGAGGGGGACATCCGCGATCTGAAGGGCGTCAAGCTCGTCGCGATTGGTCCGGCCACCGCGGACCGCCTTTCACGGCAGGGCCTGCGGGTGGATCTCCAGCCGGCCGAGTCGCGCGCCGAGGCGATCGTCCAGTCGCTGCGGGAACGCGGCGAGATCAAGGGGCAGCGCTTTCTCCTGCCGCGCGCCGACATCGCCCGCGAGGTGTTGCCCGAGGAGCTCCGGAAGGCCGGCGCAGACGTGACCGAGGTCACCGCCTACCGCACGGTGCTCGCGGAAATCGAGCGCGAAGGCGACCCTGACATCTATCGCATGCTGCTCGAGAAGCGGGTGGACGTCGTCACGTTCACGAGCGCGTCCACGGTGAAGAACTTCGTCCAGATCTTCGGCGCCGAGCAGGCCCCCGATCTGCTCAACGCGACGAAGGTCGCCGCCATCGGACCGGTGACGGCGGAGGCGGCCGAGCAATACGGCATCCATACGTCCATCATGCCGAAGGAGTACACGATTCCGGCGCTGGTGGAGGCGATCGTCGAGCATTTTCGCCAGCCTGTAGAAGTGACTGCCAGACAGCCCTGAAGGGCACAGGGCCTAACACGGCCTGAGCTGGCGGGTCTGAAGGGCACCGGGCTTTAGCCCTGTCCGTCGTAAACTACGCTCATGAATCCTGTCAAGACCGCGCACACGCTCGACCTGGTTCGCCGTGCCCGGCGCCTGCGCCGGACGGGCGGCATCCGCGGCTACGTGCGCGAAACACGCCTCTCCGCCGAGCAGTTTCTCTACCCGCTCTTCGTGACGCCCGGAACGGGTGTGCGCCGGGAAGTGCCGTCGATGCCGGGCGTGTTTCAGTTGTCGGTTGACGAGGCGGTGCGCGAGACGGACGCCGCCCGCGCAGAAGGCGTGCCCGGCGTGCTGCTGTTCGGGCTGCCCGCGGAGAAGGACGACATCGGCTCGGCCGCCTACGACGCCGACGCTCCGGTGCAAAGCGCGGTGCGCGCGATCAAGCGCGCGTCGCCGGATACGGTCGTCGTGACCGACGTGTGCCTGTGCGAATACACGTCGCACGGCCACTGCGGCATCCTCGAGGGCCACGACGTGGTGAACGACGCCACGGTCGATCAGCTGGTCCGCACGGCGGTGTCGCACGCCATCGCGGGCGCCGATATCGTGGCGCCGTCGGACATGATGGACGGACGCGTCGGCGCGATCAGAAAGGCGCTCGACGAGCGCGGGTTCGAGAACGTGGCGATCATGTCGTACGCCGCGAAGTACTGTTCGGGCTTCTACGGCCCGTTCCGCGAGGCCGCCGACTCTGCCCCGCAGTTCGGCGACCGCCGGACGCATCAGATGGATCCCGCGAACGCCGACGAAGCGCTGCGCGAAGTCCAGCAGGACATCGACGAAGGCGCGGACATCGTCCTGGTGAAGCCGGCGATGCCGTATCTGGACGTCGTGCACCGCGTGAAGGAAACGTTCGGCTATCCGACGGCCGCCTATCAGGTGAGCGGCGAATATTCGATGCTCAAGGCGGCAGCCGCGCGCGGATGGCTCGACGAGCCGCGCGTCATGATGGAGTCGCTGACGTCGATCGCTCGCGCCGGCGCCGACATCATCATCACCTACTACGCGCGCGAGGCGGCCCGGGCGTTGTCGCGCGCTGGTCAATAGTCGATGGTCAAGGGTCAATGGGCTATGGTCTGTCGTCGCCGGCCGTGACAGACTATCGCCCACAGACCATGGCCCATCGCCCATCGCCCAACACGAAGTCATCGAAGCTCTTCACACAGGCCCTTCGTGTCATTCCCGGCGGCGTCGACAGTCCCGTGCGCGCCTTCAAGGCCGTCGGGGGCACGCCGCTCTTCATCCGCAGCGCCTCGGGATCGCGCATCACGGACGCGGACGGCCGCTCGTACATCGACTACGTGATGTCCTGGGGCCCGCTCGTCCACGGCCACGCACCCGGCGGCCTCGTCAGAGAGCTTGCGGCTGCGGCGCGAAAAGGCACGAGCTTCGGCGCGCCGACCGAGCTGGAAGTCAGGCTCGCAGAGGTCGTGCGCGGCTACATGCCGTCGCTCGAAATGGTCCGCTTCGTCAGCTCGGGCACCGAGGCGACGATGAGCGCCGTGCGCGTCGCCAGGGCACACACGCGACGCGAGAAAATCATCAAGTTCGAGGGGTGCTACCACGGACACGCCGACGGCTTTCTCGTGCAGGCCGGATCCGGCCTCACCACGCTGGGCGTGCCGACCAGCCCGGGCGTGACGCGTGCGACGGCTGCAGACACGCTCCTCGCCACCTACAACGATCTCGCCTCGGTCGAGCGGCTCTGCGAGGGCTTTCCCGATCAGATTGCCGCGCTCATTGTCGAACCGGTCGCGGGCAACATGGGCGTCGTGCTGCCCGAGCCGCGGTTTCTTGCGGGCCTTCGTGAAATCTGCTCGCGTTACCGGATTCTGCTCGTCTTCGACGAAGTGATTTCAGGATTCCGAATCGGCACCGGCGGCGCGCAGGCGTGGAGCCGCGTCACGCCGGACCTGACGTGCCTGGGCAAGATCATCGGCGGCGGTCTGCCGGTGGGCGCCTATGGCGGCCGGGCGGAACTGATGCGGCTGGTTGCCCCAGCCGGACCGGTCTATCAGGCAGGCACGCTGTCGGGAAATCCGCTGGCGATGACAGCCGGATTGTGGAGTCTCAAGCGGCTGTCGAAGGGACTCTACAAACACCTGAGCGATCTCGGTGCGCAGCTCGCCGACGGCCTGGCCGACGCGGCCCGGCGTGCCAAGGTCGAGCTGCAGGTGAATGGGATTGGTTCCGCGTTGACGCCGTTTTTCACCACGACGCCGGTGAAGAACTATCAAACCGCGCTGCGCGCCGACACGGCGAAGTACGGCATGTTCTTCAAAGGCATGCTCGCCCGCGGCGTCTACCCGCCGCCATCGCAGTTCGAAGCGTGGTTTCTGTCGGGCGCGCACACCAGGCGCGACGTCGAAACGACGATCAAAGCGGCACGGGAGGCCATGAAGGAGATCTGATGCTTGTCATGGCAGATGGCAGATGGCGGATGGCGGATGGCATATGCGCTTGGACCGCGCCGTTCTGCCATTTGCCATTTGCCATGATGGCGTCAGTGAGCCATTGCCATGACGGCGTCACTGGGCGACGTCGAGAGGGGCGTCGAGCCTGACTCTCAGCACCGTTCCCGGCGCGAGGTCCACTTCGTTGCCTTCCGTCGCGGCGATCGTCCCGCCGCCGCCGATGAGAATGCCGGTGAGCGCACCGCGCACACCTCCCAGAATGCCGCCGATGATGGCGCCCACACCCGCACCGGCCGCCACTCGTCCCGTGTCGCCCTCGCCCTGCAGCGCCTGCATCACGGTGGCTCGAATTGAATACGTCCGCCCTTCAATGGTGAATCGATCGAAGACGAGCGTCAGCTCTCCCTTGCGGTTGATTCCGCGGCTCGCGGGCGTCACCGAGCTCACCACGCCGCGCATCACCGAGCCCGCGGGCACGAGCGTGCGTCCGTTGCGTTCGTACGGCACGATGGTGGTCGCATCGAATCGATCCTCGACGCGCGCCGTTCCCGAGTTGAGGCGCGACTGAAGCCGGACGTCGAACTCGGTACCGACCGGAACCTCTGTGGCGCTGAGCCGCTCATCGGACGCGGGCGGCCGCGTCGAGCCGGTCGCATGGGCCGGCTCGCCGCGCGCGTCGCTGCGCAGCCGATCGATCCGATCCCGCACGCCCGAATATTCCGCGCGAGGCACGCTCGACTCCTTGCGCAGCTTCACCTTGAGATAGATCACCTCTTCGCGCAGTTCGTCGAGCTCGCGCTGCAGCGACTCGGCCAGCTTCGGATCGCGCTCGCGTACACGCGAGACGTCGGCGCCGGCGTCGTACACGGCGTCCTGAAGCCGCTGAATGTCGGCCGCTGTCAGTTGTCCCTGAGCCCCGAGAGACACCACCGATACGCAGGCAACCGCTGCCGCGAGAATCCATGCCTTCATCACCCTGTCTCCTTCTGATGTCATGCTCCGGGCGCACCCGGACACTACCGATGACACGATCCGTGCGATCGGGGGAGAACGATCGACTATCTGACCTTGGCTTGCACTAATTGCGCCAAGGCATCAGTCGTTCGATGATGGGTATGCGTGTGAGGTCGTTGTAGATGACGGTGACCATCAACATCAGCAGAACGGCAAATCCCGCGAGGAACATTTTTTCCTTCACGCGGATGCTGAAGTCGCGGCGCGCGAGGCCTTCGAGCCCCATGATGAAGATGTGGCCGCCGTCGAGGACCGGAATCGGCAGCAGGTTGAGGAGGCCGAGGTTGAGGCTGATCGACGCCATCAGCGCGAAGAGCGGTACCCAGCCCTGCTGCGCCGACTCGCCCGACAACTGCGCAATCGCGAGCGGCCCCATGAGCTGGCGCGTCGAGGTCTCCCGCGTGATCAGCTGGCCGATCGTCCTGAAGATGAGGCCGGCCGATTCGTAGTTGCGCTTGAAGCTGAGGGCGAGCGCATCGACCGGGCCCGGCTTGATGCGCGTGACATCTTCGCCGATGGTGATGCCGATGCAACCGGCGCCCGCCGGAAGCGACGGACAGCCGCCCGTGTTGGCCTCGGGGACCAGCGTCAGCTGCTGCATGACGCCGGCACGCTCGATGTCGACTTTGACCGGCGTCTTCGGCTTCTTGGAAATCGCCTCGATGAAATCGCGCGAGAAGGTCGTGGTGGCGCCATCAACCCGGAAAATGACGTCGGAAGCCTTGAGGCCATCGCGTTCCGCCGGCGAGCCCGGCCGAACCGAGGCCACGTGCGGATGCGAGTCGGGAAGGACGCCGATGTCGCCAACCTCAAAGCGCGTCTGCGGCGTCGGCGTCACCGGCACGGTGAATTGCTTGCCGGCGCGCAGAACCGTGACTTCGGTCGCGGTACCGGCACGCGTGCCGACGCCGATGAAGAAGTCCTCCCATGTGTGGACGTCGCGGCCGCCCACGCTGACGATGAGATCGCCCACGCGGAGGCCGGCTCTTTCTGCCGGCGATCCGGGCATGACCTGCCCGATGACGGGCGGCTTGGACTGAAACGCCGGAATCTCGGCGCCGTTCATCAGGACCCCGGCCGTCACGACCACGGCCAGGATGAGGTTCATCAACGGCCCCATGATGAGAATCTGGAACCGTTCCCACTTGCTCTTCGACAGGAACTCGTCGTCGCGGCCCGAGCGGGGGTCGTCGGGATTCTCGCCGGCCATCTTCACGTAGCCGCCGAGCGGGATGGCACTGACCACGTATTCGGTATCGCCGCGCTTGAAACCCACGAGGCGCGGACCGAAGCCCAGTGAAAATTTGAGCACTCTTACGCCAACACGGCGAGCCATGACGAAATGGCCCAGCTCGTGGACGAAAATGAGGACGCCGAGGACGAAGAGAAACGCCAGCAGTGTGGTCAAAACGACAACCTCAGACCTTCAATTCTAACTCTCTGGCGGCGTTCTGGGAATAGCGGCGGGCCCAGCGATCCACCTCGCGCACTTCCTCGAGCGTGGCCACTTGCTGAGCCGCGTGCGCGTCCATGGTCTGCTCGATGACCCTCGGAATCGAGACAAACGAAATCTTCTCTTCGAGATAAGACGCGACAGCCACCTCGTTGGCTGCATTCAGCACGACGGCAGAGCTGGGTCCAGCCTCGAGGGCACGATACGCGAGCCGCAGGCACGGGAACCGATCGAGATCCGGCTCGTGAAAATCGAGCCGGCCGATGGCGGTGAGATCCAACCGTGGCACGGGCGCTTCCCAGCGATCGGGGTAAGAGCACGCATACTGTATCGGCAGTTTCATGTCCGCGCCCCCAAGCTGGGCGATGATCGACCCGTCGCACAACTCGACCATGGAATGGACAATCGACTGCGGATGAATGACCACGTCGATCTGACCGGCCGGCAGGTCGAACAGCCAATGCGCCTCGATCACCTCGAGGCCCTTGTTCATCAACGTCGCGGAATCGATGGTGATCTTCCTGCCCATCCGCCACGTCGGATGGCGCAGCGCCGCTTCCGGTTTCACGTCCGACATCGCGGCCGCGGGCATTTCGCGAAACGGCCCGCCGGAGGCCGTGAGAATAATCCGGCGAATCTCTTCGCGGCGCCGGCCGTGCAGGCACTGGTGAATCGCGTTGTGCTCGCTGTCGACCGGCAGAATGGCGACGCCGCGGGCGCGCGCCGCGGATGTCACGAGCGAGCCCGCCATCACCAGCACTTCCTTGTTGGCCAGCGCGATCGTCTTGCCGGCCTCGATCGCGGCCAGCACCGCCTCGAGCGCCGCGGTGCCCGACGACGCGCAGAGCACGATGTCGACGTCGGGATGTGTCGCGACCGCGACGAGACCAGCGGTGCCCGTTTCCGATCCCAGCGCGGTGACGTGCACGCCAAAGGCCACGGCCTGCTCGCGCAGGCGCCCGGCATTCGACCCGGCGGCAAGGGCGACGACCTTCAGCTTATCGGCATGCGCGCGCACGACGTCCAGTGCGCTCTGCCCGATCGAGCCGGTGGAACCCAGAATCGCGAGTCGTTTCATGCTAGAAGCTGTACCTCACGAACACGTAAAACACGGGCGCCGCAAACAGCAGGGCGTCGATGCGATCGAGAACACCGCCGTGGCCGGGGATGATCGACGACGCATCCTTCATGTTCACGCTGCGTTTGAGCAGCGACTCGAAGAGATCGCCGACGATGCCGACCACGGCAACCGCCAATCCCAGGACCATCCGCACGGGCAGGCTCATCTGTGGCAGCCACCAGATGCCGATGACCGAAAGCGCCAGCACCGCGCCCACCAGCCCGCCGATCGCCCCTTCCACCGTTTTCTTGGGGCTGACGACGGGCGCGAGCAGGCGGCGGCCGAACATGCGGCCGCTGTAGTACTGGAAGGTATCACTGACCGCGACGGTCAGGATGAGCAGGAGCGCCGCCTCGCGGCCGAGCGTCCAGCGGGTGGCCGCAAGCAGGCCGAGCGGCACGCCGATATAGAGCGGCGCAAACGCGGCAATCGCCGCGGCCGGCAGGGCGCCACTCGCCTCGCTGCCCGGCCTCTCGTTCGTCAACGATTGCGCCAGCGCGAGCGTGGACAACCCGAGCGTCGTGCCCGAGAGCACGGCCTCGACCGGCATGCCCGGGATGGCGACCGCCACGCATGCGAGGGCCACCGCCGCGGCTCCCGCCGGCTTCGACACCAGAACGCCCGCGCGTGCGGCAATGTCGAGGTACTCGCGAAACGCGAGCAGCGCGACGATGAGCGCGACGCCGAGGAGATAGATCGGAGCCAGGAACCACAGCGCGCCGATGACACCGACGAGGAGTACGGCTCCGCTGATGACTCTGGCGGGCACTAGCGTGAGAGCGCGGGCGTGGGATTGATGCCGCCGTATCGGCGATCTCTTTTCTGGTACGCGAGCACGGCCTCGAGAAGATGGCGGCGGCGGAAGTCGGGCCAGAGGGTATCGGTGACCCAGATTTCGGCGTACGCGATCTGCCACAGAAGAAAATTGCTGACGCGCATCTCGCCGCTGGTGCGAATCAGCAGATCCGGATCCGGCTGTCCCGCGGTGTACAGAAACTCGGAGAACTTCCGCTCGTCGAGGTCCTCGGGACGCACGCCGGCCTGCATCGCGCGGCGGGCGGCGTCCACGATTTCCGCGCGGCCGCCGTAGTTCAGCGCGATGTTGAAGAGCATGCCGGTGTTGCGCGACGTCGCTTCCTGTCCGGCGGCCAGCTCCGCGAGCACGTCCGGCGACAGCTCGTCGTTGCGGCCGATGACCTGGAACCGGATGTTGTTGCGATTCAGCGTGTCGAGCTCGAGGCGCAGATAGCGCTTGAGCAGCGTCATCAGCGCGGTGACTTCGGTGACCGGGCGCTTCCAGTTCTCGACCGAAAACGCATACAACGTCAACGCGCCGATGCCGAGGCGCGCCGACGTCTCGACCGCTTCGCGCACCGCCTCGATGCCGGCGCGATGACCTTCGACGCGCGGGAGATGGCGCTGCGCCGCCCAGCGTCCGTTGCCGTCCATGATGATGGCGATGTGTGCCGGAAGGGCCTCGAAATTGACCTCGCGGGCGAGGCCTTCGTCGGGAGACCCCCGTGGAATCTTTTCCAGGAGCTGTTCGAGCGACATCGTTCTTCGGCGCCCCGCGGCGTTAGGTGAAGGATACCGGACCGGCCGCATCGTAATCAACGCGAACGAGATACAGGCCCGTCGGCGGCGCAGTTGGGCCCGCGGCTGCGCGTCTTTTCGCACCAAGCAGCGCACGCATCGAGTCGGCCGTCCGGTGTCCGTCGCCGACCTCGACCAGCGTGCCGACGATGGTGCGAACCATGTATTTCAGGAAGCCCGTCCCGGCAATCTCATAGGTAAGGAGACGTCCGCCGCCGGCCAGCGGTTCCTCGGCCCAGTCTGACTGCGTCATCGTACGGATGCTGGTCTTGGCGGCACTACCCAGCGCGTGAAACGAGCCGAAGTCGTGCTGGCCGAGAAACTCGCGCGCGGCGCGGCGCATGGCGTCGAGATCGAGCGACCGCGAAATGTGCCACGCGTACCGGCGCTGGAACGGGCTCAGCACGCGGGTGTTGGAGATCCGGTAGCGGTAAATCTTCGATCGCGCGTGGAACCGCGCGTTGAAGCCGGGCGCCGCTTCCTCGGCGGAGAGCACGCGAACGTCCCCGGGCAGCTTCGCGTTGAGGGCCCGGAGCAGATCGTCGGCGCCAATCGAATTGGACAACCTGAAGCTGGCCACCTGTCCCAGCGCATGCACGCCCGCATCCGTCCGGCCGGCGCCATGGACCACGACACGCGTACCTTCCACTTCCGCGAGCGCCGCCTCGAGCTCAGCCTGCACCGAGCGCGCATTCGACTGGCTTTGGAAGCCGGAAAACTCGCTGCCGTCGTAACTGAGTGTGAGCTTGAAGATACGCATTGCCACATTGTCGATTGACAATTGCCGCATTGATTGACGATTTCAGACTCAATTGCCAATCGTCAATCGCGAATGTGGCAATTCTCTAGACAGGCCGCGACCCCGGCTTCACCACCGGCACGCCCTGCGCGCACAGCGGGCAGCTGTCCGGCTCGTAGGTCGGCACCTCGAGGCGCACGAGCGCGTGCGACGGGACGCCGAAATCGATCGTCCCGCCGCTGCGATCGACGATCGCGGCGGCGCCCACGACCTGTGCGCCGGCGTCCCGGGCGACGTCGATCGTCTCGCGCGTCGATTTGCCTGTCGTGAACACATCCTCCACCACGAGCACGCGATCGTCCGGCGCGAGCGCGAACCCGCGGCGCAGCGTCAGCGCGGAACCGCCCGCGCGCTCGGCAAAAATGGCACGCACGCCGAGCGCGCGAGCCACCTCGTGGCCGATGATGAGGCCGCCCAGCGCGGGCGAGAGCACGACCGATGGCTTCAGGCCCTTCACCTGCACGGCCAGACCGAGCCCGAGCGTCGCGGCATCGGCCGGGTGCTGCAGGACAAGCGCCGACTGGAGATAGCCGGGACTGTGCAGGCCCGACGAGAGCCTGAAATGTCCCTCGAGGTACGCACCTTTCAGTCGATAGAGCTCCAGCGCTTCGTTTTGTTTCATATCGCGCGCGTAGTATACGATGCCGCTACCGTGCCGCCGGTCACCGCCACGATCATCACGAAAGACGAGGCCGACACGATCGCCGA
The DNA here is from genome assembly GCA_963821395.1 of Vicinamibacterales bacterium. Lineage (GTDB taxonomy): Bacteria > Acidobacteriota > Vicinamibacteria > Vicinamibacterales > JAMQPK01 > JAMQPK01. The sequence continues at coordinate 47,159 of CAWGDY010000032.1, forward strand.
TGCGCTGCGATCCCTCGCGTGGGCCGACGAGATCATCGTCGTCGATGCGGAGAGCACCGACGAGACGGTGACCATCGCCCGTCAGTTCACCAGCCGCGTGTACGTCCGGGCCTGGAAGGGCTACGTCGATCAGAAGAACCACGCCGCCAGCCTTGCCACCCACGACTGGATTTTTTCGCTCGACGCCGACGAGCGCGTGCCGCGGGAGCTCGCGGACGAGATTCGTGCGCTGCTGAAATCGGAGCCGAAGGTGCGTGGATTCAGGATGCCGCGCGTGTCGTTCTACCTGGGACGCTGGATGCGCACGACCGACATGTATCCGGACTACCAGCTTCGCCTGTACGACAGGCGTCACGCCCGCTGGGACGGCATGTACGTGCACGAGTCGGTCACGCTCAACACGGGCCTGGCCGGATATCTGAAGAGCGAGCTTCAGCACTATCCCTACAAGGATCTCTCGGAGCATCTCATCCGCATGGACCGCTATACGACGCTCGCGGCCCGGCAGATGTTCGAGAAGGGCAAACGCGCGACGCGGCTCGAGCTGCTGTTCCATCCGCCCGCCGCATTCGCGCGCAACTACATCCTCAAACGCGGCTTTCGCGACGGGAAGCCGGGGCTGATCATCTCGCTCGTGAACTCGTACTACGTGATGTTGAAGTTCGCCAAGCTGTGGGAACTTCAACGGGATTGACGTGTTCTCGCTCCACATCGACACGGCGAAGACCTGGAGAGGCGGGCAGCGCCAGGTGTTGCTCACCGTGCTCGGGCTGCGCGAACGGGGCCACCGCACCGTGCTCGTGGCCCATCCCGAGGGCGAGCTGGCGACTCGCGCGTCGGAAGGGCACGACCTCATTCGTCTGGCACCGCGCGCGGAGGTCGACCTCCATGCGGGCTGGAAGCTCTCCCGCATTCTCAAGGATCTGAAGCCCGACATCGTGCATGCGCACGATCCGCACGCCGTCGCGCTGGCGTCGCTGGCGCTGTCGTTCCTCACCTCGGGACACTGTCCACCGCTCGTCGCGTCGCGGCGCGTCGCGTTCCACCTGAAGGGACACGCATTCTCGCGCTGGAAATACCACCAGGTCGACTGCTTCATCGCCGCCTCGAACGCGATCAATCAGATGCTGGTGGGTGACGGCATCGATCCGTCCCGTGTCGTGACCGTGTACGAAGGCATCGATCTCCACCGCATTCAGGCGGAACCGGCCGTGAACATCCATGCCGAATTCTGGCTGCCCACGCACGCGCCCGTCGTCGGGGCCGTCGCGGCGCTGACGCAGGAAAAGGGACACAAGTATCTGATCGATGCCGCGGCCCTGGTCGTCCGCGACGTGCCCGACGCGCGGTTCGTCATTCTCGGCGAAGGCGAGCTTCGGCCGTCGCTCGAACGGCACATCAAGGACCTCCATCTGGACAAGCACGTCGTGCTGCCGGGCTTCCGCGCCGACATCCTGTCGTTCATCAAGAGCTTCGACGTGTTCGTGATGAGCTCGCTCTTCGAAGGGCTCGGCACTTCTCTGCTCGATGCGATGGCGCTCTCGAAGCCGACGGTCGCCACCGACACCGGAGGGATTCCCGAAGTCGTGTCGCACGGGGAAACGGGCCTGCTGGTGCCGACGCGCGACGCCAAAGCGCTCGCCGCGGCCATCTCGACGCTGCTGAAGGATCCGGATCGTCGAACGCGAATGGGCCGCGCCGGCCTCGAGCGCGTCAGACGCCTGTTCAGTTCGGAGCAGATGGTCGAGAAGACGCTGGGGGTCTATCAGAAGATGGAATCTAGAAACTTGAAACTAGAATCTAGAATCTAGAATCTTGAACCGGTTCTTAGATTCTAGTTTCTAGTTTCTAGTTTTCAGATTCCGCTTCGGCCTACACGCCCCTCGCAGCGGGCACCCCGCATCGCCCTGTGCGCGACCGAAGCCGCACGCGTTGGCCATGCCGATGTGACACAGCGAGAAGTCGTATTTCACGGGATCGTCGGGATCGAGCGCGCGCAGCGATGCCGTAATGTCGGCCGCCATCTTCCAGCCGGGGCTGACGTAGCGCGTCAACTGCAGACACCGGCCCACGCGGATGACGTGCGTGTCGAGCGGCACGACGAGCTTCGAGGCGGGAATGTGCGTCCAGATCCCGAAATCGACCGCATCGCGGCGCACCATCCAGCGCAGGAACAGATTCAGCCGTTTGCACGCCCCGCCGCTCGAAGGCCGCGAAAAGAAATAGCCGACACCGGGACGGGGCCGTCGATTTCCGTACGCCGGGCGCAGATTCGTCTCGAGCGCGCGCCTGGAAAACGAGTCGAGGGCGCCGGACACATCGGCCGCGCCGGGATCGTAACCCTCCAGAAAGAACGCTTCGATCGATCCCTTCTGGAGCATCCGCTGAAGGATGATGACGAGCGCCGCGAGATCGGCGCCCCTCGTCCAGCGATGGACGAGCGGCTCGAGGTCCTTCAACTGGCGCCGCGGCTCGAACGCGCGCACGTACGCCGCGGGAGATGCCCCCATCACGGCGAAGAGGCGCTCGATCGACTGCAGTACGCTCCCGACCCGGCCGAAGGCGAGCGCCGCGGCGCAGAATCCCGCGATCTCGCGATCGGCAGGATGCTCGAAGCGCCGGACAACGTGTATGGGGTCTGTGGCGGAATCGACGCAGTTGAACGAGTCGTACAGCGCGTCGAGACGATGCTTCAGTGACGGCTGGGTCGCACGAGCGGCGCGGGATACGCGGGTAGACACCTACGCCTGTTGAAAGCGCCCGGCTCCTGACGCCTGGTCGTTCACGTAGACGGTCCGGCCGCCCACGATCGTCGCGGCGACGCCGCCCTTCAACTGCCAGCCGCCAAACGGCGTGTTGCGCGCCTTCGACTTGAACCTGGACGGATCGACGGTCACCTGCAGATCGGGCGCAAGAACGGAGATGTCGGCGATGGCGCCCTCGCTGAGCGTCCCCGCGGGAACATTGAGGATGCGTGCCGGGTTGGTCGACAGCAGCTCGATCATCCTCGTCAGCGTGATGACACCGGGATGGATGAGACGCGCGAAGCAGATTGAGACGCACGTCTCCAGCCCGACGATCCCGAACGGGGCGAGATCGAACTCCATCTTCTTCTCGTCGTAGTGATGCGGCGCGTGGTCGGTGGCAATCACGTCCACGCTGCCGTCGGCGATCCCCTTGAGCATTTCGTCGCGATCCGATGCCGCTCGCAGCGGCGGGTTCATCTTCATGTTCGTGTCGTAGCTCACGGGCGTCGCGAGCGACTCGTCGGTCAGGGTGAAATGGTGCGGCGCCACCTCGCAGGTCACGCGCGCGCCATGCTGCTTGCCCTCGCGAACGGCCCGCAGCGACGTCGCCGCGCTCATGTGGCAGATGTGCACCGCCCCGCCGGTCATTTCCGCGAGCGCGATGTCGCGCTGCGCCATGATCGATTCGGCCACGCCCGGAATCCCGCGCAGGCCCAGCACCGACGCGTGGTACCCCTCGTTGGCCACCCCCTCGCCCTTCAGCGAGGGATCCTCGCAGTGCTCGAGCACCGGCATGTTGAACATGCTCGCGTATTCCAGCGCACGCCGCATCATGAGCGCGGTTCTCACCGGCCACCCGTCGTCGGTGATGGCCACGCAGCCGGCCGCGCGCAGCTCGGCGATGTCCGCCAACTGCTCCCCTTTGGATCCTTTCGTGACGGCGCCAATCGGATAGACGCGCGCGAGGTTGGCGTGCGCCGCTTTCTGGAGGATGAACTCGGTGACGCCCGCGTTGTCGTTGATCGGCGAGGTGTTGGGCATGCACGCCACGGCCGTGAACCCGCCGGCCACCGCCGACGCGGTCCCGGTCGCGACCGTCTCTTTGTGCTCCTGCCCGGGCTCGCGCAGATGGACGTGCATGTCGAACAGTCCCGGTGTGACGACGAAATTCGCCGGCACCTCGATGACGTGCGCGCCGTCTGCCGGCAGATCCTTGCCGACCCGCGCGATGCGTTCCCCGTCGATCAGAATGTCGAACGATCCGTCGCGTCCATTCGCCGGGTCGACGACCCGCCCGCCCTTAAGCAGCCGTCTCATGTTCCGCTCCACCCGCCAGGAGATACAACACGGCCATCCGGACCGCCACGCCGTTGGCCACCTGCTCGAGAATCACCGAGTATGGACCGTCGGCGACATCGGAATCGATCTCGACTCCACGATTCATCGGTCCGGGATGCATGATGATGACGTCGGACTTCGCGCGGCGCAGCCGCTCGCGCGTCATCCCGAACACATGTGAAGTACTCGCGCAGCGAAGGAAAGAACGCGCCCTGCATGCGTTCGAGCTGCACCCGCAGCAGCATGACCACGTCGGCGCCCTCGATCGCCTCGTCCACGGATGTCGTCCGGCGAACGCCCTGGCGCTCGATGCCTGGCGGCATCAGCGTCGGCGGGCCGCTCACCCACACGTCGGCGCCGAGCTTGGTCAGCAGCTGCACGTTCGACCGCAGCACGCGGCTGTGAAGGAGGTCGCCGACAATCGCGACCTTCAGCCCGGCGATGCGCTTCTTGTGCTCGCGGATGGTGAACGCGTCGAGCAGCGCCTGGGTCGGATGCTCGTGCATGCCGTCGCCCGCGTTGATGATGCCGGCCCGGCAGATGCGCGAGAGCAGGTGGCACGCGCCCGAGTACGCGTGGCGCAGGACGATCATGTCGGGCGCCATCGCCTCGAGGTTCAGCGCGGTATCGACCAGCGTCTCGCCTTTCACGAGGCTCGAGGTCTGCGCCGCGATGTTCAGCGTGTCCGCGCTGAGCCGTTTCTCCGCGATCTCGAACGACGTGCGCGTGCGTGTGCTCGCCTCGAAGAACAGGTTCACGACGGTCTTGCCGCGCAGCGCGGGGACCTTCTTGATGGGGCGCTCGCCGATTTCGCGCATCGCCTCGGCGGTGTCGAGGATGAGCAGAATCTCGTCGGGCGTCAGATCCGAGATGCCGAGCAGATCCTTGTGCTTCAGCTTCGAAATGGGTGCGACTTGTGGCATCGTCATGGGCTCGTCCTCATTGCGCCTGATTCACCGACACTTCATCGGCGCCATCTGTTTCCGTCAGCCGCACGGTGACGGTTTCCTTGAGTGAGGTCGGGACGTTCTTGCCGACGTAGTCCGCCTTGATGGGCAGCTCGCGGTGCCCCCGATCGACGAGCACGACCAGCTGAATTTCCTTCGGGCGGCCGAAATCGATCAGCGCGTCGAGCGCCGCGCGGATCGTGCGCCCCGTGTAGAGCACGTCGTCGACGAGCAGGATCTTCTGGTCGTCGATCGAAAACGGAATCTCGGTGCGGCGCACGAGCGGCTGCGGACCGACGGCGTGACGCATCAGATCGTCCCGGTAGAGCGTGATGTCCAGCGCGCCGGTCCGCACCGGTGCGCTCGTAATCTGCTCGAGCACGCCGGCGAGGCGCTTCGCGAGCACGTCGCCGCGCGTGCGGATGCCCACCAGGGCCAGGCGCTCGATGCTGCGGTTGCGCTCGAGAATCTCGTGGGCAATGCGCGTGAGCGTGCGGCCCATGCGATCGGCATCCATGATGACCGGCATCAGGAACACCTCGACGGCAGAATGGTGTTGGGAGAATTCGAGAGAGGGGCGGTGCGCGTCTTCATAGCTCTTCTCGGCCTCTCAGGGCCGCTCTTAAAGAGACGGCGTAAGTATACCGTGAAACTAGAATCTAAAAACTAGAATCTAGAAATCTTCCCGGAGATCTCTCCGAAGATCTAGTTTCTGGATTCAGCGTCGTAGAACGGAATGAAGGTAATCGGCCGCAGTTCCGTGAAGCGTTGCGTGAAGATGTCGGTGCGCGCAAAGCCGTCGAGATCGCGCGCGATGGGCAGGCCGAAGTAATACAGCACCGTGGGCGCGAGATCGACGACCGACGCGCGGGGAAAATTCCCTTTCGCCACGTTGCGGCCGAACGCAATGACAAACCCGTCGGGCGCGCGCTCGTGGCTGCCGCTCAGATCCCGATCGCCGACGAGCCGCTCGAGCAGGCGCTTGCCCAGGCTGAGCGGCTCCATGCCGAATCCCGACACGACCAGCAGCAAATCCTCGGGACCGAGCGACGCCATCGCGCGGCCGACGATGCCGTCGAGATAGGTGTAGTACTGCTCGAGCACGCGTCCGTACCGCAGCCGCTCGTCGTCAGACACGTCGCCGAACGCGCGCGGGACGGCGTAGCGGAGGTAGTAGTGCCCGACGGCATCGATGCCTGGATAGCGCACCGCCGTGAACTGCACCGGACGAAGCCCGCTGAACACCTGCGCGATCTGTTCGGACGCGGCGTCGGCGGCGAGCGCGACGGCGGGCGCGCCCTGCCCCTCGCGAGCCTCGGTTCCCGAGCCCAGACCTGACGCAAACGCCACCGCCGCCTGTTCAGGAGCGGCCTGCAGGCGCGCCAGACGCGCCGATTCCACGACATCGGGTGGATACGCGAGGGGCGGCTCACCGATGGACGCAAGCACCGACGTCGGATCGCGGTGCAGGAACTCGTCGGTGATCAGATACCCGTTGACGCCATGCGCGGGATACGTGAGCGGCCAGTCGATGACGCCCGCGCTCACGCCATACCGGCTCAACAGTTCCCAGATCGGCCTCGCCCGCACGGCATCGGACGCGCGCTCTTGTTCCTCGATCAAGCCGAGGCGCAGCAGCGCCTGCGCGAAGCAGAAGTCAGGCAGGAGGTCCAGCGGCTGGGCCGATCCCGGCACCACGTAGCGCGCCGCCGAATACACGCTCGACTTGTACGGCAGTTTGCCTGTGGCCACCGCGGTCCACACCGGCGCGGGCTGTGTGGGCCGCAACGTCGCCAGGTGCATCACCGCTCCGCTGTCGAGCAGCCGGCCGAAATTCGGGAACCGGCCCCCCGCGGCATTCGGGGCAATGAAGTCGAGCGAGGCGCCGTCGAGCAGAATCATCTGCACGCGCGCGCTCGACTGCGCCGGCGCCAACTGCGGCGCCACGGGCGTGCGCGGCGGCGGAGCGGACTCGCCCGCTCCCCGGAAATACAGCGGCCCCGCGATCGACACCCCCAGCGTCAGCCCGAACACCGCCGCCAGGACGCCACGGCTGTACTCGAATCGCCACTGCAGCAGCGACAGACACGCGCACATCGCGGCACACAGTGTGAGGACGACCGCGCCGTCCGTCATGCGTGACGCCGCGTCGGGGCCCAGGACCGGCCGGAAGCCGTACAGATTCAGCCAGGTGACGACGGCGCTCATCGACACCGCGATCGTGCCGAACGCGGCGAGCAGGCGAAGGCTGACCCATCCCGGCGAGCGCACTTCCACGGCCAGCAACTGGCGCAGCACGATGAGGCCGTAAAAGAACGCCGTCGCGTGCACGCCGTAGAAGGCCAGCCACGTCAGCACCAGGCGCGCGACCGCCATCGAGTTGAGCTGAACCGTCGGGTTCAGCTGCAGCACCAGGAGCGCGACATAGGCGCCCACGAGCGCGCCTGCCAGCATCGAGTTCGTGAGCATGCGGAGGTACTGCATGTGGAGGGGACATCATACCTGCCATGGCCGCGATATACTTTTCGACGTGCCGCAGGACGTCGTCGCCGAGGTCATCTCGAACATCCATCTTTCTTCCGATTACAACGTGCTGGCCCTCGCGGCGCCCGAGATCGCCGAGCACGCGCTGCCCGGACAATTCGTGATGGTGAAGGCGGGCGAACGTCTCGAGCCGCTCCTGCGGCGCCCCTTTTCGGTGTTCGAGGTGCTCACCGAAAACGGCCGCATCGTGGGGTTGTCGCTCCTCAGCAAGCGCATCGGCCCATCCACGAGGCTCTTGTTCGACGCGAAGCCCGGCGATCGCATTCAGTGCCTGGGACCGCTGGGGCGGCCGTTCGTTCCCGTTGCCGCGCCCGATGAAGCGTGGCTCGTGGCCGGCGGCGTCGGCCTCGCGCCGTTTGCGACGCTCGCAGAGACCCTGCGTGCGCGAAACATCCGGACGAAGCTCTACTACGGCGCGCGCCGGGCGGCGGAATTGTTTTATCTCGACACGTTCGAGAAGCTGGGCGTCGAGCTCGTGCTCACGACGGAAGACGGCAGCCATGGCGACCCGGGCCTCAACCCCGGCGGCCGCGAATGGGTGGCCGATCGCGGCCGCGTCACGGTGCCGCTCGAGCGCGACCTGAAGGCGTCTCGCGACGTCGCCGGCCTCATGATTTACGCCTGCGGCCCCGAGCGCATGCTCGCGGCGGTCGCCAAGCTCGCCGCCGCGCATGGACGGCCGTCGCAGGTGTCGGTCGAGCGCGTGATGGGCTGTGGACTCGGCGGCTGTTACAGCTGCGTGATTCCGGTCAGGACGCCGGAGGGAAAATCGCACCTCGTCCGATCGTGCCTCGCCGGCCCGGTGTTCCGCGGCAGCGATATCGTGTGGCAATGAAACGCGACGAACCATGGACCTGTCAGTTCGAATCGGCTCGCTGACGCTCAGGAATCCGCTGATTGCGGCGAGCGGCTGCTTCGGCTACGGCACCGAGTACGCCGAGATGGTCGATCTCTCGTCGCTCGGCGGCGTTGCCGTCAAGGGGCTGTTCCTCGCCGAACGCGAAGGTCATCCTCCCCCGCGCATCGTCGAGACGCCCGCCGGCATGCTGAACGCGATCGGCCTCCAGGGCATCGGCGTGCATCGCTTCATCGCCGAGAAGATGCCCGAGCTGCGGGCGCGTGGCGCCGTCGTCTTCGTCAACATCTGCGGCACGACGCTGCAGGAATACGTCGAGCTGGCGCGCATCCTGTCCGACGTCGAAGGTGTGGCCGCCCTCGAGTTGAACATCTCGTGCCCGAATATCAAGGAAGGCGGCATCACGTTCGGATGCAGCCTGCACGGCACCGCCGATGTCGTCGGGGCCGTCCGCGCGGCGACGAGGCTGCCCGTCATCCCGAAGCTCACGCCAAACGTCACCGACATCAGCGCGATCGCCAAAGCCGCCGAAGAAGCGGGCGCCGACGCCGTGTCGCTCGTGAACACGTTCCTGGCGATGGCGATCGACGTCGAAACGCGCAGGCCGAAGCTGTCGAACATCGTCGGCGGCCTCAGCGGTCCGGCCATCAGACCGATCGCCGTGCGGATGGTCTACGAGTGCCGTCAGAAGATTCGCATTCCCATCATCGGCATGGGCGGCATCGCGAGCGCGTCGGACGCGCTCGAATTCATCATCGCGGGCGCGTCTGCCGTGCAGGTCGGTACCGCGAACTTCGCCGATCCGCTCATCTGGCCGAAACTGCTCGAGGGCTTCCGCGAGCTACGGCGAACGGCAGGGCGTGAACAGCGATTTCGGATCTGATCGGCACCATCGACACCAGCGCGCGCGAGAAGGAATGGATCAGCTCCTAGTCGCCCTCGACGTCGACAACGCCGTTCACGCCACCGAGCTCGCGCTCCGGCTGCGGGGAAAGATCGGCGGCATCAAGATCGGCAGCACCCTCTTCACTGCCGAGGGGCCGGCGCTCGTCCGGCGCCTCGTCGAGCAGGGCCACCGGGTGTTTCTCGACTTGAAGTTCCACGACATCCCGCATCAGGTCGCCGGAGCCGTGGCAGCCGCCACGAAGCTTGGCGTCTGGATGATGACCGTCCATGCATCGGGAGGCTCCGCCATGCTGCGCGCCGCAAAACGCGCGGCGGTCGAGGCCGCATCGGCCGCGAACAGACCGGCGCCGATTATCGTCGCCGTCACGGCCCTGACGAGTCTCGATGACGAGGCGCTCGTGGAGATCGGGATTGGCCGGTCGATGGAGCGCCAGGTCGAGGCGCTTGCCGCCCTCGCGCTGAGCGCGGGCCTGGACGGCGTCGTCGCATCGCCGCGCGAGATCGAGATGCTGCGCGCGCGTTTTCCCAGGCTGACGATCGTGACCCCCGGCATCCGCGCCTCTTCGGCTCCCGCCGACGACCAGGCGCGCACGCTGAGCGCCCGCGAAGCGCTGGCCGCTGGCGCCAGCTATCTCGTGGTGGGCCGTCCGATTGTCGCGGCAGCCGATCCACGAAGCGCCGCAGAAGAAATCGCCGCCACGTGCGCCTGACGATCTACAGCAAGCCCGGCTGCCATCTGTGCGACGAGATGAAGGCCCTCGTCCATCGGACGATCGCGGGCCGGCCGAACATCTTGCTCGACGAGATCGACATCTCCAGCGATCGAGACCTCCTCGAGCGATACGGCCTCGAAATTCCCGTGCTGATGATCGACGGCAGAAAGGCGGCGAAATACAGGGTGTCCGAAGAGGGATTGAGACGAATGATCGAGGGGAAAGCAGACGGTTCGTAGAGTTCGTCGGTTCGTCGGTTCGTAGAGTTCGTGGGTTCGTAAGGTTCGTCGGTTCGTAAGGTTCGGAGGCTCGCACCCACGAACCGACCGAACCCGACGAACCTCACGAACCCACGAACCTGACGAACCTGACGAACTTTACGAACCGTTACGAACTGTCGGTTATTTCGCCGTAACGATGTGATACCCGCGCCGGTTCCGCTGCCAGCAGGCCTCGTTCTCTTCGGTGCACACAGGCTGTTCCTTGCCCTTGCTCACCGTCGACGACTGCGATCGGCCCCAATGCCCAGGCTGACGAGATATTGCTTCACCGCGGCCGCCCGGCGCTCGCCGAGCGCGAGGTTGTATTCCGACGTGCCTCGCGTGTCGGCGTGACCCTCAACCGTGATGCGCACCGACGTCCATCGCTTCAGATAGTCGGCGTTTCTTGCTGACGCCGCTCGGCCATCGTCGCGCAGCGTCGCGCTGTCGTAGTCGAAGAGCACATCGCCCAGCGGCCGCTCGGCGTTGATCTGCTCGACGGTCTTCTGGGCGAAGATCTGATCTTCGGTCAGCGGCGGCGGCGCCGGTGGTGGTGGAGGCGCCGGCTTCGGTGGCGGTGGCGGCGGCGGCGCGGGTGCCGCCGGTGGCGGTGCCGGTGGAGGAGCCGGGGGCGGCACAGGCCGCTTGCAGGCAGCCGCCGTCAATCCCAGGATGGCGCAGAGCGCGCCTACCAGCAGGAAACGTCGCATGAGAATCTCCTCGGTTGAATTGTGCAGTGAGCGGATGATTTGCGAACAGAGAGTACCAAGGCGATGTACGGAGTGTCAATTATCTCAGGCATTTCGGGGAGCCTCCGGATAGAATGCGGCGCCGATGGACGCGCTCCTCGACCGCACATTCCATGCGGAACAACGGCACTTCTGGTTTATCGGCTTCAGGCGCTTTGTCAACACTCTCCTGAAGGGGGCGACCGAGGGAATCTCCCGTCCACGGGTGCTCGACGCCGGATGCGGTACGGGCGTCAACCTCGCGCTGCTGGAGAGCTACGGCGTGCCGTTCGGCGTGGAACTGCTGTGGAGGGGGCTGCAGTTCGGCCACGCACGCGGGCGTACTCGCCTGACACAAGGCAGCGTCACGCGGCTCCCCTACCCGGATGCCTCCATGGACGTCGTCGCGTCGTTCGACGTGCTGTACTGCCTTCAGGACGCCGACGAGCAGGCCGCGATTGCCGAGATGTTCCGGGTTTTGCGCCCCGGCGGGGCGATCGTCGTCAACGTGGCGGCGCTGGCCATGCTCAAAGGCGATCACTCGACGCTTGGCGGCGAAGTCAGGCGGTACACCACGCGCGAGTTGAGAGAGAAGCTGGAGCGAGCGGGATTCCGGATCGTCCGGATGACCTACACGAACGCATCGCTGTTTCCGATTACGGCGCTCGTTCGCGCCTTGCAGCGTCTGCGCGGCGTGAAGCCCGAAGCGGAAAGCACCGGCGATTTTTACATGCCACCCGAGCCCGTGAACGCGCTGTTGTCCCGGGCGCTGATTCTCGAGTCGAAGTTGATAGCGGCCGGTATCGACATGCCCTTCGGAAGCTCGGTGCTGTGCCTGGCGCGAAAGCCTTGAGGATGCTGAACTCAGCTACTCCACGTTCATCTCGAAGATACGCAGGCCGAGCGTGCGCCGATCGGGACTGCCCGATCGCTGGTTCGGCACGAACGTCTGATCGGTCTCGATGGTGATCATGCCATCGGATGCGGCAAGGGCCGCAGCCGGGACGCTCACCCGCAGGCTGAAATCCGCCGCCGGTTCGGCGGTCGCCAGCACCTGATTGCCGGCGCGAATCGTCACATGCGGCGCGGTGTCGAAATATGTCAGCGGCGATTCGCCCGACAGCGTCAGCGTGACATCGCGCCCGCCGGCGTTCACGAACGTCTCCGCACGGCCGGTCGTCCACCACCAGCGGCGCTGCATTTGATCGCTGTACTCCATCTCGTTCCATCCGGCGTAGCGGAGAAAGAACATCGCCTGCGGTGGGGCGATCATCAGTTGCGTCAGGCGCACGCGTTCGGGCCGGCCATCTGCTCCCTTGTACGCGGCGACGAGGCGGCTGAAGCTCGTACCCGCGGCGAGGACACCCGAGTCGAGCGTCAGGCGTTTGAGGAAACGGGCCCCCGCCTCCAATTCCCATTCGCCGATCCCGCGATCGTCGATGGTCACCGACACACGCGCGGGTTTGCCGCCGGCTGGTTCGAAGCTTTCCGCGCCAAGGACGAGCAGAACCGCTTCCTGCCGGTTTCTCACGTGCGCCACGCCTTCGCTTCGGCCCTGGCGCTCGGAAAAGGTGAGCGTCTCGGGCGTGAGATGCCATCCGGTTTCCGCAAACCAGCCCGGAGGCGAATCCATGCGCACGAGATCGACGACGTCGGGACGCACGCCGCTGATGAACGACTCGCGCGGAAACGCCCACGTGTAATGCGCATGCCGCTTGATGCTGAGCGGATCGACCAGCTCCAGGTCGCCTCGCGCCGGATCGGCGAGATACCACACCGGCGCCGTCCCGCCGCCGAGCCAATAGGCCGCGAGCTCGCGCGATTCGTTCATGACCGGCGACGGCAGAATCCGGGTCTCACCGAAATCGCGGGTTTCAAGGAGGCGCGCAAATCGCTGATGAGCGCCGATGACGCCGGGTTGGCTCGACAAGAGCGTCTTGAGGTCGTCCGCGGCGGCATACGCCGGGGCCGGGTTCTCCGAGTACGCGCGCGCCGCCGGCAACGTCGTGGCCAGCGACACCACGACGATCGCCGCACTGCCAAGCGTCGCGATCATCGTGCCGCCCGCCGAGAGGCCTTTGACCGCAAGGTACGCGACCGGCACCACGAGCGGGAGCGCGTATCGGGTATACGACTCTTGAACGACGAGGTGAAAGATCGCGTACGGCACGAACGCCACCATGACGAGCGTCGCGGCTTTCGGCGCCCGCCACGCAAGATAGACGAAGCCGGCGAATCCGATGAGGATCACGAGCCAGCCGAGCGGCGGCAGCGCCCATGGTTCGACCAGCGCGGCCACCATGCCGAGCGCCATGCGCCGCGCGGTCGGGTTGCTGAGGAAAATATCGAGGCCGGTAAACTGCTCGGCCGTCTGACCGGCAAAGGCGGCGCGATAGCGGATGAAGCCGCCGCTCGCGACGATCAGCGGCACCGCCCAGGCCAGCACGCCGATCGAGAACGTCATCGCGCTGCCGAGAATCGCACCCGCCGCGCCGCGGCCGGCGCGATCGACCAGGACGAACGCGAGCAACGGCACCGTCAACCAGACCGTTTGCGTGCGGACGCCGATGGCGATCCCGGCGATGAGCGCGCCGGCGACGATGAGGCGGCCCGACGCGGCGATGGCCTGCGGGCCGCGGTCGGGATTCAGCCGGCGCTCGACGAATGCCCCGGTCAGACACGCCTGCGACGCGAGCGCGAACGCGAGCCCTGTGGCATCGCTGAGGGGCCGCAGCGCCGTGAACCAGAACACCGGCGAGGCGATCGCGACGATGGTCGCGAGCGCCGCGCGCCGTTCACGGTCCGCGGCGTCCGCGGCGCGATCGAGCGCTTCGAGGTTACGGAAGAGCGCCAGCAGCAGAAACACCGACAGGGCGCCGGACAACGCGCTCCACCACGACAACGCACCCGCATCGGATGGCCACACGGCATGCGACAGCTTGCCGAGCGCGATGAAGACGGGATAGCCCGGGGGATGCGGCTGATGCTTCGACGGATCGAAATCGCGCACGCCGAGCGCGAAGTTCATCGAGTCGAGATCTTCGAGCGCGGGAGGCAGAGACGTGAGATGCGCGACGAGAAAGACCACCGCGAGCGCGGACGCCCAGATCGATGTTCGAGAGGTTCGCATAGTCGGGCCTGCCGCGCGGAGCGCTATCGGCGAAGGCGGGTCAAATCTGCCGCAGGATGAGGCCTTCGTTCAGGCTGCCGGTGCGATAGCCTTTCGGATCGATCGTCACCGTCTCGTACCCGGCGGCCCGCAGCTCGCGGACGATGGCATCCCGCATGCCGGGTTCGAACGCGCGCGCGAGATCTTCCCGCGCAACCTCCACGCGCGCCAGCGTGTCGTGGTGGCGGACGCGGCACACACGGAATCCCAGCGCGTGCAGCGCCTCTTCGCCGCGCTCGATCTGTCTCAGCTTTTCGGGCGTGACTTCCTGGTGATACGGGATCCGCGACGACAGGCACGCCGACGCGGGCTCGTCCCACACCGGCAGACCGGCGAGCCGCGATGCCTCGCGGATCTGCGCTTTTGTCATCCCGGCTTCGTCGAGCGGGCTTCGCACGCCGAACTGCCGCGCGGCCACTCGTCCCGGACGATAGTCGCCGCGATCGTCGGCGTTGGTGCCGTCGGCCACGTGCGCGTACCCGAGCTCGCGGGCCATCTGCGTCAGCCGCGTGTAGAGCTCGTGCTTACAGAAGTAACAGCGGTTCTCGGGGTTCGCGCGGTATTCCGGACGATCGGTTTCGCCGGTGAGAATGACCTGGTGATTCAGGTTGAACTCGCGGGCCACCTTGAACGCGAGCTGGCGATGATGCGCGGGATAACTGGGGCTGTCGGCGGTGACACACAACGCGTTGGGGCCGAGCACGTCGGTCGCCGCCCAGGCCAGGTACGCGCTGTCGACGCCGCCGCTGAACGCCACGATGACCGAGCGCAGGTCGACGAGGATCGCGCGCAGCTCAGGCGTCACTCGTCCCAGTCCTCTTCCTCCTCGGCCTCTTCATCCTCGACGTCGAGATCTTCGGCGTCGCCTTCCTCGGCGGCTTCTTCCTCCTCGTCGTCGTCGTCGTCGTCGTCGTCGTCGTCACCGGCGATGTCCAGCTCGATCGGCGAGAGGCCCGTGACTTCGAGGTTCGAGCCGCACTCTGGACAGCTGACCAGGTCGCCCTTGTCCACGTCGTACTCGTCGACTTCTATCTCGGCGTCACATTCTGGGCAGGTAGCCATTTGTTCCGGATTATAGCGAGAACCTGATAAATTCTGCAACGCACGCTAACGGTTTTGCGGTCGCATTCCGATACATCTCATGAGAGTTCTACCTCTTCATGACCACCAGCACAGCCGGCGTGAAAACCGTCCTGGTTGCCGATGACACGGCATTCGTCCGGGACCGCTTCAAAACCGCACTCGAGAGTGCCGGTCATCGTGCGGTCACGGTGAGAAGCGCCGCCGAGCTGCTCGCCCGCGTGCGCGCGGACCTGGCGGACATCGATCTGCTCGTGATCGATCTGCGGCTGCCCCACGCCGCCGGGGTGGATCTCGTACGCAGCATCCGCAAGCTCGACGACGGCCGGCTGCCGATCCTGATTTTCAGCGGCACGATTACCAGCGCCGACGAAGTGCGCGAGCTCGCCGCGCTCGGGGTTGCCGGTTACGTCAACGAATACAGCGCCGTCCAGCACATCCTGCCGTCGCTCGCGCCGCATCTCTTTCCGGACAACTTCAACCGCCGCGGCAGCCCGCGCGTGGTGCTCGGCATTCCCATCGCCTACCGGTTTGGCAACACCATCGCGGCGGCGCTGACGCTGAATCTCAGCCGCGGCGGCATCGCCATCCGCACCACGAGCCCGCTCGACCTCGGCTCGAACGTGCGCCTCAGGTTCCGCCTGCCGGGATCCAAGCGCGACATCGACGCCGAGGGGCGTGTCGCGTGGAGCGACCGCCGCCACGGCATGGGCCTGCAGTTCGAGAAGGTCGAACAGCCGGATCAGGCCGCCATCGACGAGTTCGTCGACGCGCACTTCTTCAGCAGCAGAAAGTCCTAGCCGTTCCAGTAACATCAACACCGGAGGTTCCGTCCATGGACAGCCTTGTCCTCGACGTCGGCATCCGCGTGGGCGCGGTGCTGGCGCTGGTGTTGGCCAACGGGTTTTTCGTGGCCGCCGAGTTCGCGATTATTTCGGTGCGCAAGACGCGCATCGACCAGCTGCTGGCCGAAGGCAGCCGGATGGCGCGCCCCGTGCGGCGCGCGCTGAACAGTCCCGACCAGTTCATCGCGGCCACGCAGCTCGGAATTACGATGGCCAGCCTGGGCCTCGGCTGGATTGGCGAGCCGGCGCTCGCGTCGATGCTCGAGCCGCTGCTGCACGGCCTGCCGAGCCCGGTCTCCATCGCCACCACCCACACGGTCGCGTTTGCCATCGCGTTCAGCATCATCACGGCCCTCCACATCGTGCTCGGCGAGCTCGCGCCGAAAACGATCGCGCTGCAGTATCCCGAGCAGACGTCGCTCCTCGTCGCGAAGCCGACCGAGATCTTTCTCCGCGTCTTCCATCCGTTCATACGCGCGCTCAACGCCATGGGCTGGGCCGTTGTGAGGTTACTGGGCATGAAACAGGCGAGCGGGCACGGCCTGGTGCACTCGGAGGAAGAGCTCAAGATGCTGGTCACGGCGAGCCAGCAGGCGGGCGTGCTCGAGGAGGACGAAGAACAGATGCTGCACCGCGTCTTTCATTTCGCCGAGTTCACGGCCGCCGACATGATGCTGCCGCGCACCGAGATGGCGGCGGTGAAAGCCGACGCCACGATCGGCGAAGTCGTCGACCTCGTCTGGCGCGGCCGGCACGCGAGCCTGCCTGTGTACCGCGGCGAGCTCGACGACATCGTGGGCATCATGCTCGTGCCCGATCTGGTCCGCGCGCTGGCGTCGCCGCCGTTCTTCGACGCGGCGCAGAGCGTCCCGGGCGAGAGTCGAGCGACGCCGGCGTTCAGCGTGGCGACGATCGCGCGGGAAGCGCTGACGGTGCCCGAGACGATGAAGGCCGACGAGCTGCTGCGGCAGATGCGGCGTCACCGTACGCACCAGGCGATCGTCATCGACGAATACGGCGGAACGGCCGGGCTCGTCACCTTCGAGCGCGTCGTCGAACGGATTGTCGGGGGGTCACGTGGCGATTTCAGCTCAGGGGCCCCGTCGATGCCCATTCGACAGCTTCCGGATGGCTCGGCCGAGGTCGATGGCCTGGCGCTGGTCATCGACGTCAACGAGCAGTTCGCCCTCGATATCGACGAGGAAACGTACACGACGCTCGGCGGCTACATGCTGGGGCGCCTTGGCAGGCGGCCCGTGGTCGGCGACGTCGTGGACGCCGGAACACGAACACTGCGGGTGGAAGCCGTCGACGGGCTGCGCGTCTCGCGGGTGAGGATTATCTGAGGACGAAAGGGGTTCCGGCCGTGGACTTCAGAAAACGGATCCCGACCGTTCGTTCAGTCCGCGCGCAGCAGGCGCAAGCCGTTCGCGATGACGAGCATGGACGCACCCATGTCGGCCATCACGGCCATCCACAAGGTCGCCGAACCCGTGATGGCAAGCACGAGAAACACGGCCTTCAAACCGAGCGACAGCGCCACGTTGGTGTGAATGTTGCGCAAGGTTGCCCGACCCAGGCGGATCGCGAACGGAATCTTCAGCAGCTCGTCGGCCATCAACGCGATGTCGGCGGTCTCGAGCGCCGCATCGCTGCCGGCCGCGCCCATCGCGATGCCGATGTCCGCGGCGGCCAGCGCGGGCGCATCGTTGACGCCGTCGCCCACCATCGCGACCGTCCCGTACTGTTCGCGAAGCTTCTGCACGGCCTCGACCTTGTCGTGCGGCAGCAGTTCGGCGTGGGTCTCGTCGACGCCGAGCTCGCGCGCGAGCGCGTCGGCGGCGGCGTGGTTGTCGCCGGTCAACATCACGATCCGCACGATGCCCTGGCGCCTGAGCATCTCGATGGTCTCGCGCCCGGTTTCGCGCGATCGATCCGCCAGCGCGATGATACCGAGCGGGCGCTCCTGCCGCGCGACGAGCACGGCGGTCCGGCCCGACGCCGCAAGGAGATCGAGCTTCGAGTGAATCGCGGCGTTACAAAGCCCGCGCTCCTCGATCAGCCGATGATTGCCGACGAGGGCGTGTTCGCCTCCCACGATGGCCTCCGCGCCACGGCCGGGTATCGACTGAAACTCCCGCGACTGGGGCAACGCGATGCCAGACTCGACGGCGCGCGCGAGAATGGCGCGCCCGATCGGATGCTCCGAACGCGCCTCGAGTCCCGCGGCAATCTCGAGAATCTCGTCGATCGCCGTGTCGTTGAGCGGGATGACCTCGACCACGTGCGGCGAACCTCTGGTGAGCGTCCCCGTCTTGTCGAACGCCACGCATCGCACGGCGCCCGTCCGCTCGAGATGCGCGCCGCCCTTGATCAGCACGCCCTTGCGGGCGGCCGTCGCGATCGCCGACACGACCGCGATGGGCGTCGAGATGACGAGCGCGCACGGGCACGAAATGACCAGCAGGACGAGCGCCCGATAGAGCCACGTCCCGAACGGCTCGCCCATCACGAGCGGCGGCACCAGTGCCACGATGACGGCAATCGCGATCACCGCCGGTGTGTACCACTGCGCGAAGCGCTCGACGAACGCCTGTGTCGGGGCGCGCTGCGCCTGCGCGAGCTCGACGAGCGAAATGATGCGCGCCAGCGTCGTGTCCTGCCGCAGGTGCGTGACGCGAACGTCGAGTGCCCCGTAGCCGTTGATGGTGCCGGCGAACACCTCGTCCCCGGCCGACTTCTCCACCGGCAGCGACTCGCCGGTAATCGGCGCCTGGTTGACGGGGCTCGTTCCCGACACGACGACGCCGTCGAGCGGAATTTTCTCGCCGGGCTTCACGAGGAGGACCTCTTCGAGCCGCACATCGTCAACCTTGACCCGCGCCTCGACGCCGTTCCGGCGCACCAGCGCCTCGGGCGGCGTCAGGTCCATGAGCGCGTGAATCGCGTTCCGCGCGCGGTCCATGCTGCGCGCCTCGAGAATCTGGGCAAACGCGAAGAGGAACGTCACCGTGGCGCCTTCGGACCACTCGCCGATGATCATGGCGCCGATGACGGCCACCAGCATCAGGACGTTGATGTCGAGAGACATGACGCGGGTCGCCACCCACGCGCGACGCGCCGTGTAGATGCCGCCCGTCAGGATCGAGACGAGGAAGATCGCGCGGACGAGCGAGCAAGGGAAGACCGAGAAACTCCAGCAGCAGGCCCGCGCCAAGCGCGATGCCGGAGACAACGACGAGCATCTGGCGCGCCGTCGCGGCGGAGGTATGGCCGACCGGCTCTTCGTGCTCGAGCCACGCACGCATGCCCGTTTCGGCGACCGCTTCGGCAATCGCCGACGTCGAGAGCTTCGCGGCGTCGTAACGGACACGCAGACGCTGGCCGACGAGATCAGGAACGAGATCCTCGAGCCCGGGCAGCGGCTTCAGCCGGCGCTCGAGAATCGCCACCTCCTCGCGGCAATCCATGCCTTCGATCTTGAAGACCGACTCGGCGTGGATTTCGCAGACGGCGCATGCGACCTGCTTGTTAGCCAATCTTAGTGAGTGCCTCGTTCAGCTTCGTGTAATCGGGCTCGTTCCGCGCGTCCTCGAGCACCTCGCGATAGCGAACCACGCCCCCCTTGTCGACGACGAAGACGGCGCGCTTCGCGATGTTCTTCAATCCAATCATGTCCGGGTTGACGACGCCGTACTTGTGGATGACCTCTTTGTTGTAATCGCTGAGCAGCGGGAACCCGAGCTTCTGCTGATCGTCCCACGCCTTGAGCGCAAAGAATGTATCGGTGCTGATCCCGAGCACCTTCGCGTTGACGTTCCTGAAATTGCTCATGGTGTCGCGGAAGTTACAGAACTCCTTGGTGCACGTCCCGCTGAACGCCCCGGGAAAGAACGCGAGCACGACGTTGCTCGCGCCGAGCTCGCCGCTCGAGCGACACGTTCTGCCGGTCCTGGTTGACGAGGGTGAATTCCGGTGCCTTGCTGCCGACCTCTACCGCCATCGATTGTCTCCATTCATCGGCAGGTCCAGAACAGGACCCGCCCTACATAGACGCTGAAGGGCTGTGCCATGCAGTCTCAGTGCATCTCAGACGGAACTAACTCCAATCGAGACACCGTCGCCGCCGTCGACCGCCGCGCGCGTGAACGGCGCGGGCCGGTATCGCCCCTCGCGCCACAGCAGCGTTCTGATCGAAATAGTGGGAGCTCTGCGGGTGCCCTGACTGCCCTGTCGTGATGATACCCAGCGACTGGTCCCACGCCCCTATATCAAGTATCTGACGGTACGACGCCGCATCGGAAGTTGCGTATGGACGGCGCAGATTTGTGGTCGTCTTGTTGACGGTCATGCTGTCGCCGGCGATCGGCAGCGGGCCCCGGCTGAAGAACCAGTCGAGCACGCGGCCGCCACCGCCCAGCGGGTGTGAGAACTTGACGGCGTGAACCTCGTCCCATCGCCAGTTCGCCGGCTCACCCAGCCGCCCGCGGAGACCCGAAACGGCATCGTCGGCCGCGCGCGCCACGATGTCGCGGCGTGTTTCGACAACGTCCGGCGTGGACCGATCGTCGAACCACGGCGAGCGCTCGTCGGTGATGATCGCGTGCAGGCCCGCAAATCGCTCGTTCGCCGCGTATCGATAGAACTCGCCAAAGAGCGGCTCGGGCAACTCGTCGGCAAACGTGCGCCGCCAGAGTGCCTCCTCGAACGCCTCGAACAACAACGCGACGGGCCGATGGTCCACCCGGCGATCCCAGGTCTGCAACTCCTTGACGGATTCAGGCAGCTCGATCGACTTGAGAAGCCAGTCGGCCGCCCGGCTCGTCACGTCGGCTTGAATGTCCTGCATCGCGCGGACATCGAACGCTCGCCGGTCGCCGAGCAGTTCGGTGATGCGCTGCGCGCGGAACGGCGCCACCCAATCGCGCGTGACGACAAACGGCAGACTGCGGTCGACTTCGTTGTTGGCCGTCACGATCTGTCCGCCTGGCGGGTTCAACACCGCAGGGAGCCGCGCGGGATCGATCCAGCCGTGCCAGTCGGCGTCGGGGGCCGCGCCGTCGAGCGGGACGGATCCATCGGAAGCATGCCGGACCGGGACGAGACCCGACATCGCGTAACCGATGTTGCCGTCGATGTCGGCATACACGAAATTCTGCGCGGGGGCGGTGAACTGTCGAACGGCGTCCACGAACGCCTGCCAGTTCGTCGCGCGTGCGAGCGCGTCGAACGCACTCGCCGAGTTGCCCTCGCGGACGACGTCCCACTTCAGGGCGAGGACTGTTTCCTGGAGCGCTTCAGGTCCGGCCGGATCGCCCGCATAGACCTCGCGCCACTGATCGGGATTCAGGACCGGGCCATGACGCGTCGATCGCACCTCGAACACCACTCGCTCGTCGCGCCCGCTGACGCGGATCTCGTGGCGCCGCACCTGCAGCGGCACCCACTCGTCCCCGACGCGATAGCGCTGCCGCGACGCGTCCAGGTGCTCGATGAAGAAATCCTGCACGTCGGTGCCGACGTTGGTCAGGCCCCAGCCGAGCCGTTCGTTGTGGCCGATGATGACAAACGGGATGCCCGGAATCGTCACGCCGGTGACGTTCAACGTATCCGACACGACATGCGCTTCCCACCACACCGCCGGCATCTCGATCTGAAGATGCGGATCGTTGGCAAGAATCGGTCGGCCCGATGAGGTCCGCGATCCGTGCACGACCCAGGCATTGCTCATTCCCGGGGCGTCGGGGGCAAGCCACTCGAGGCCCGCGAGGTTGCGGAGCGCGGCCACTCGAGCCGGCGCGTCCGCGCTGACGGGCGATTTCAGAATCACGGGCGCCCAGTCGGGCACCTGGGGAAACAGGCTGGCGGCCCTTGCGCCAAGCTGCCCGGCGAGGGAATAGCGAAGCAGCTCGGCCCTGTGGTTCTCTCCGAGCCTCCACGAGAAGAGTTTGCTGATGGCCAGCGAATCCACGGGCGTCCACGGCTCGGGCGCGAGGCCGAGCAGTTGGTGTTCGAGCGGAAGCCGCCCGCGCGGCACCGCCATCGCGGCGTTGACACCCGACGCGTAGCGCTCGAACGCCGTCCTGATGTTCGCCGGCGTGCGCGCCCATTCTTCTTCCGCGGCCTGACGAAATCCGAGCGTCAGAAAACGCTGATCAATGACGACGGTGGCGGCGCCAAGGACCTCCGACAGCCGGCCGGATGCCGCACGCCGATACAGCTCCATCTGCCACAGACGGTCACGTGCCTGGAGAAGGCCCACCGCCCGCCAGGCGTCTTCATCAGATCGGGCAAAGACATGAGGAATGCCGAAGGCGTCGAACCGGACGTCAACCGGCCGTTGCAGACCGGCAAGGGGGATCCGGCCGTCTAAAGGTGGGATCGAGCGGTGAGTCCACCACCAGGCCCCCGTCAGCGCGAGCGCCAGTATCACGAACAGTGCCGCCACGCCCCTTGCCGCGTTTGAGGCCGTTCTATTAGGATTGGGGGTTGGTGGCACGGTCGCAGCCGCTTCGAAAAGCTTACATCGACTCATTCATGGAGAACGCCAGTTGATAGAGGTTCAGCACCTCACCAAGCGATATGGCCGCGTGACGGCGGTCGATGACCTCACCTTCCGGGTCGAGCGTGGAGAAATCCTCGGCTTTCTGGGCCCGAACGGCGCCGGCAAGACGACGACCATGCGCATCCTCACCGGCTACATGCCGGCGACGGGAGGCAAGGCGATGGTCGCCGGCTTCGACGTCTTCGACCAGCCCATCGAGGCCAAGCGCCGGACCGGATACCTTCCTGAAACGCCGCCGCTCTACCCCGAAATGACGGTGCGCGAGTACCTGCAGTTTGTCGCGCGCATCAAGACCAAGGGGCTGTCGGCGAGCGAACGCAAACAGCGGGTCGAGACGTCGATGAAGCGCACGCGGATCGACGACATGGCGAACCGCCACTGCGGGAAGCTGTCCAAGGGCTACCGGCAGCGGGTCGGGCTCGCGCAGGCCATCCTGCACAACCCCGAGGTGCTCATCCTCGACGAGCCGACCGCCGGGCTCGATCCGAAGCAGATCATCGAGACCCGCCAGCTCATCAAGGAACTGGCCGGCACGCATACGATCGTGCTGAGCACGCACATCCTGCCGGAAGTCTCCCAGACCTGCGACCGGGTCGTCATCATCAACAAGGGACGGGTGGTCGCCATTGATACGCCGGCCAATCTCACCGCCCGCATGCGCGGTTCGGAAACGATGTACGTGGAAGTCGATGCGGGTGGCGAGGATGCCACGCCCGCCCTGCGCGGCGTTCCAGGCGTCGTCGGCGTCAACGTCTCCAGCGCGCACAACGGCGTCGTCGCGTACGAGATCAGCAGCGAGCGCGGCCGCGACGTCCGCCGCGATCTGGCGCGCATCGTGGTCGCGAACAACTGGGGCCTGCTCGAACTGCGGCCGTCGCGGATGAGCCTCGAAGAGATCTTCCTCAGTCTCACGACCGAAGAGAAGGCCGAGGAGAAAATGGAGGAAGCGTCGAATGGGTAACGTGCTGACGATCGCGCAGAAAGAGCTGAAGTCGTATTTCGCGTCGCCGATTGCCTACATCGTCATCGGGTTTTTCGCGCTGGTCTTCGGGTGGTTCTACTATGTGTCGGTCAGCCTACTTCCTCCAGGCGAGCCTGCAGATGGGCATGCCCGGCGCCGGGCAGGTCAACATCAACACCATGGCCATCCGTCCGCTCCTGCAGAACGTCGCGGTCGTCGCGCTGTTCATGCTGCCGCTCATCACGATGCGGACCTACGCCGAGGAAAAGCGCTCGGGCACGATCGAGCTGCTGCTCACCTCGCCGCTGACCGACACGCAGATCGTCCTCGGCAAATTCCTCGGCGCCGTGGCGCTATACGCGCTGATGCTGCTGGTGACCTGGATTCACGTCGGCATTCTCTTCATCTACGGCAATCCCGAGTGGAAGCCGATCGTCACCGGCTATCTCGGGCTGCTGCTCATGGGCTCCTCGTTTCTGTCGATCGGCCTGCTCATTTCGAGCCTCACGAAAAATCAGATTGTCGCCGGGATGGTCACCTTCGCCGTGCTGCTCCTCTTGTGGACGCTGAACTGGATGTCGGAATCGGCCGGGCCGACCATGCAGAAAGTGCTGTCGGCGTTGTCGATTACCGAACGGTTCGACGATTTCTCGAAGGGCGTCGTGTCGGTGAGCCATCTGGTCTACTACGTGAGCTTCATCTCGTTCGGGCTGTTCCTGACCGCGAAGTCGGTCGACAGCGAACGCTGGCGCGGGTGAGTCTGCATGCTTAACACGATTCTCGGCGTTGTCGGATGGATCGGCACACTGCTGGTCTTCGCGGGCGTGGTTATTCGACTGTTTCGTCCGCAATGGGATCAATACGCGTACTGGGCGGCCGTCGGCGGTCTGGTGTGCGTCGGCCTTTACACGTTGAGCCAGTGGCGCGAGATCGGCCGGTCGTTCCAGAAGCGCGAAACCAAGCTCGGCGCGATGATGAGCATCAGCGTCATCGCCGTGCTCGCCATCCTCGTGGGCATCAACTACGCCGTCAGCCGGCGCGACAAGCGATGGGACCTGACCGCGGCGGGCTCGTTCACGCTGTCGGAACAGACGGTCAAGGTGTTGAACGGGCTGAAGACGCCCGTCAAGGTGCTCGTGTTCGAGGCGCCGGGAAATTTTCAGCGGTTCCGCGACGCGTTCGGGATGTACACCAACGCGAGCTCGAACATCCAGGTCGAATACGTCGACATGGACAAGGAGCCCATTCGGGCGCGTGAATACGACATCGCGGCACCCGGCACCGTCGTCATGGAGTACGCGGGCCGGCGCGAAAAGGTGATGAGCGATCGCGAGCAGGAGCTGACGAACAACCTCATCAAGGTGACGACCGGCCGCCAGACGAAAGCGTATTTCGTCCAGGGCCATGGTGAGCGCGACACGCTCGGCAACGACCGCACGGGCTACACGAACGTCGTGGACGTGCTGAAGCGCGACAACTACACGGTCGAGAAGATCGCGCTGGCGCAGATGCCGGAAGGTGTCCCCGCTGACGCCTCGGTGCTCATCATCGCCGGACCGACGACGGACTACTTCAAGCCGGAGGTCGACGCCATCCGGACCTACTTGCGCAAGGGCGGCAAGGCGCTCTTCATGCTCGATCCCATCATCGGAGAAGGGGCGCATCCGACGCCACTCGTGGAAGGGCTGCTGAAGGAATGGGGCATCAGCGTGGGGCACGACATCGTCATCGACGCCAGCGGCATGGGCAAGCTGTTCGGCGGAGATGCGACGGTTCCCGTCGTGGTCTCCTATCCGTCACATCCGGTCACCGAGAACTTCGATTTGCTGACCGCTTTTCCGCTCGCGCAGTCGGTCAAGGGCGAAGCGGGCGCAGAGCTCGGCCTCGCCAACACGCAGAATCTGCTGCAAACGAGCGAGCGAAGCTGGTCGGAGGCGGACGTGAAGTCGCTGATGGCCGGCAAGGTCGCGATGGACGAAGCGGCTGGCGACCACAAAGGCCCCATTACGATCGCACTCTCGCTGTCGATGGACGCGCCCGACGCTCCCGCCTCCGCCGCTGACGCGGCTACGGCGGGTAAACCGGCTGACGGCGCCAAACCGGCCGCAGGCGAAGATGCGCCACGGAAGCCGCAGATGCGCGTCATGGTGGTCGGCGATTCCGATTTCGCCTCGAACGCAGCGGCGGGCATCCAGGGCAATGCCGACCTCTTCGTCAACATGGTCAACTGGCTGACGCAGCAGGAGGATCTGATCTCGATTCATCCCCGTGACGCCGGCGATCGCCGCGTCACGATGACCGCCGACCAGCAGCGCAACCTGCTGTGGCTGTCGCTCCTGGTCATCCCCGGCCTGATTCTCGGTTCCGGCGTCTACACCTGGTCGAAGAGGCGCTGATGGGCCGCGGCCGCTCGACTCTGATTCTCTTCGTCGTTGCGCTCGCCTTCGGGGGATATCTCTACTTCTTCGAATCGAAGCGGACGATTCCCGACGAGAACGCCAAGAAAAAGGTCTTCACGTCGGATGCCGCCAAGATCAACGAGCTGGAGATCAAGTCGACGAGCGGCGAGGTCACGGCGCTCAAGAAGGGCGCCAACGACACCTGGTCGATCGTCAAGCCCATCGAGGCGCCGGCCGATCGAAACGGCGTGAGCGACGTCGTGACGAACCTCGCGAATATGGAAGAAGAGCGCGAAGTCGACCCGAACGCCGCCGACCTCAAGCCCTACGGGCTCGCGGAGCCGCGCATCGACGTCACGTTCCGCGTCGAAGGGGAGAAAGAACCCAGGCGCGTGCTCTTCGGCGACAAGACACCGGGCGGCACCGGCCTGTACGCCAAGCTTCCTTCAGGCAATCGCGTGTTCCTGGTTGGAAACACTCTCGACACGACGCTCAACAAGTCGACGTTCGACTTCCGCGACAAGGCCGCCCTCGCATTCGACCAGAGCAAGGTCGACTCGCTCGAGCTTGCCTCGGGCACCGAAACCATCCGGATCGAGAAGACCGGCGAGGACTGGAAGCTCGTGAAGCCAATGCAGGCGCCGGCCGATTTCGTCAGCGTCAACGGCATCATCGGACAGCTTCAGTCGGCCCAGATGACGGCGCTGAAGGATCGACCGGAAGACCTCAAGGACCTGAAGCAGTACGGTCTCGACAAGCCGCAGGTCGTGGCGACGCTCGGCATGGGATCGGCGACCGCGAAGTTCGAGCTGGGCGGCGAGGCAGAGGCGGGCACCGTGTGGGCACGCGATCCGTCGAAAACGGCGGTCTTCAGCGTGAACAACGGTGTCGCCGGAGAGCTCAAGAAAAAGGTCGCGGATCTGCGGCGCAAGGAAGTGTTCGAGTTCCGGCCGTACAACACGACGCGCTTCGAAATCACACGCGGCAGCACGGTGCGCGCGTTCGAGCGCGTCAAAGGCACCGGCGAGAACGCGGTGGACACGTGGAAACAGGTCGTCCCCGCAGACAAAGCGGTCGATTCGAGCAATTTTGAAGGGGCGCTGCTCGATTTCTCGAACCTTCGCGCGGAGAGCTTCGTCGACCGGGCGGGGCCGGCCACCGGCCACGACAAACCGGCAGCCACCATCGTCGTCAAGTTCGATGACGGCAAGAAGGAAGAGCGCGTGACGTTTGGCGCCGCCGGAACCTCGGTGTTCGCCACGCGTGCCGATCAGCCGGGTGCCCTGAAACTCGAGGCCGGCAAATACGAAGCGGCCATCAAGAAGCTCGACGGCATTCAGTAAGATGATGGCGTGACGCGCGCAGCCATGACCCTGGCCGCCGTGCTCGCCGTGTACGGATGCGGCGGGCCGAAACCGGTGGCCGTCACTCCGGCCTCACCGGCGACGCTGTCCGCCGCCGATCGCCTTCAGGCCGACCTCACCACCATTTTCACGACCGCGCAGTTCGAGCGCTCGTTCTGGAGCGTTCTCGTGAGGCCGGTCAACGGCTCGGCAAGCCTGTACACGCTCAACTCCGCGAAGCTGATGATGCCGGGGTCGGCGATGAAAATCGTCACCGCGGCGACGGCGGCCGAGACGCTCGGCTGGGATTACCGGTTCGAGACCAGAATCGTCTCGATGGTGCCCATCGACAGCGGCGTCCTCGGCGACGACCTGTACATCGTCGGAGGTGGCGACCCCAGCATCAGCGAGCGCAGCGACACGCCCGGCACGCTTCGCGCGATCGCGCGACAGGTGCGCGAAGCGGGCATCACACGCATCGAAGGCGGCATCATCGGCGACGACGACCTGTTCGACGATCGCGGGATCGGCGATGGCTGGACGCTCGACAACCTGCCTTATGGGTACTCGGCGCCAATCAGCGCGCTTGAATACAACGAAGGGTCGGCCGATCTCCTGATTCGGGCAGGCGCTCAGGAGGGCGACGCGGTCACGATTCAGGTGCGGCCGGATGGCACCGATCTGCAGGTCGAGAACAAGCTCGTCACCGTGGCAGAGTCTGGAAATGGCGCGCTGACACTGCAGCGGCTCCCTGGTTCGTCACGCGTGCTCGTGCAGGGACAGATTCCGGCGAAAGCCGCGCCGTTCGTGCGCACGGCGTCGGTCGACAATCCCACTCGTTTCTTCGCCTCGGCGCTTCGCAAGGCGCTCATCGCCGAAGGTATCCAGGTGGCGGGCGACGCCATCGACATCGACGAGCTCGAATCGAAACCCGACGTCACCCGCGCCCGCACGCTGGTGTCGCACAAGTCTCCGCCGCTCGGCGAGCTCGTGTCGTCGATGATGAAGGTCAGTCAGAATCAGTACGCCGAAATCCTTCTGCGCACCTTGGGTACGGTAGGCCTGCCGCGCCGAAGCGGCGACGCCGCGGAGGCGGGCGTCACGGGTGCGATGGGTGCGAAAAAGGCGCGCGAGGTGCTTCAGCGGTGGAACATCCCGGACGACAGCGTCGTCATGGCCGATGGCTCCGGGCTGTCGCGATACAACTACGTCACGTCCGAGGCGCTCGTGCGCATCCTGCAGGTCATGCGTGGCGATGCCAGGCATGCGTCTGCCTTCATTGAATCGCTGCCTGTCGCGGGCCGCGACGGCACACTCGCGAGACGGCTGGCCGGGACGGCTGCGGAAGGGAAGGTCCGGGCGAAGACGGGGACCGTGGACAACGTTCGGGCTATTGCAGGTTATGTCGAGACGGCCGATGGCGAGACGCTGGTATTTTCGATGATTGCCAACAACTTCACGGTGGCAAGCGGCGTGATCGATGCCGCCGCGGACCAGGCGTTGATCCGCCTGGCCACCTTTACTACGCGATGACGAATCTCCGCTGGTGTCTCGCCACGGACGGCTTTACGAGCACGGGCGCTGACGCCATCCGGTACTCCGCTCTGAACCGGATGAACTCGTGGCCGGGCACGGCTTCCTCCGACAGTTCCAGCGTCAACTGACCCGGCGTTGTCATGTCGCACACCATGCTGGATTGATCGCTCGTCAGCACGAGGCGATCGAGCTCGGGCCTCCACTGTCCGAGGCGCGTGGTCACACGGCGATCGCCGGGTTCCAGAGACACCAGCACGTGACGGCGCTCGCTGCGCTCGTAGCCGATGTACAGGACGGCCGACCAACTGTCGCCGCCGACTCCCGCGCGCAGGGTCATCTCGACGAACCGGCCGCCGAGCACCCACCGGTTTTCCGACGTCCCCGGCAACTGCCGGAACGGCTCTTCCGGGGCGGCGCGGTGCTGCAGCGTCCCCTGCCAGCCGCCGACGAGGCGGCTGAGAATCATCAGATCGTGTTCGGGTGAAATCATCTCGTGTGTACCGCGTAGGTCACCAGCATGTGACGCGGCACGCCGCGGTCCGGCGGCCGATCCTCGTTGTTCGCGCGGAAGTACGAGCCATGGCCCTCGGACGCCGCGGTCCGCATCACGAGCGGGCGGGCATAGGGCGAGGGGGTCGCTGCCGCTTGCGTTGGCACCTGACCGGTATGGGCGTGCAAGCACGAGCGCGATGAGCGCGGCGCTCGTGAGACAGCTCGCCGCGATCCACGCCGCGCGTTTGCGGCCGAGCCGCGTCTGCACGACGTCCTGCCACTCGAGGCGCACCGCGGCCTCGACACGCCGCGCGCGCTCGGCCGGCGCCGTTTCGCGCGGCCCAGCCGCGCGCAGCAGGTCGGCGAGGGGATCGGTGTTATGAGTCATAAACCACCTGTCCGTGCGCCAGCACCAGAAACACCTGGCGGAACGATCGACGCGCGCGGCCGAGCAGCGACTCGACCGCCTTCGGTCCGGTGCTCATGCGCTCGCTGATCTCGTTGACGGTCAGACCGTAGATGTATTTCCATTCGAGCACTTCGCTGTAACTCCCCGGCAGAAGATCGAGCGCTACCTGTACCAAACGCGCCGTCTCTCCCCGATCGAACGCCTGGTCGGGCTGCTGTGCCGCGACCGATGCGAGCGCCGCGAGCTGATTGCGAATCTCCGGCGCGTCTTCCGAGAGCATCAGCGCGGCATGCCTTCCGCGCGCCACGCGCCAGGCGGACACCTCCCGTCGGCAAATCGCGCACAGCCAGGTAAACAACGTGGCCTCCCCTCGAAATGTGTGCAGCTTGCGCATCGCCGTAATGAGCGTCTTCTGCGCAATCTCCTCGGCTGCGTCGTGGTCCCCCTCGGTGCGGCTCAGCGCGAACCGGTAGAGGCGGGGAAAGTGCCCATCGAAAAACAGCCGGAAAGCCGCCTCCTCGCCCTCGAGCAGACGGCGCACCAGTACCTTGTCGCGGAAGGTGCCCCTTTGCGGCTCGTCAGGCATGGCGCTCATAGGATTAGAGGGGTCCCCCCGGGAAAATCCTTCGGGTAATGTCCTTAAGAGATTTTACTGCTTGGTAAAAGTGTTTACCGGACGGTATACTCTGTCAAGTCACGAATTCATGACGCGCGATCCAAATTCATGACTCGCTATCCAACGAACCGCGAACGGCTGATGGACGCGGCGGGCGACCTGTTCTATCGAGAGGGACTGCACGCTATTACCGCCGAGCGGGTCGCCGACCACGCCGGGCTGACCAAGCCGACCATCTACAACCTCTTCGGATCGAAAGACGCGCTGGTCTTCGAGACGCTGCAGCGGCGGGGACAGCAGATCCGGCAGTACATCGAGCAGCGCGCTGCCGGGTGCGACGATCCGGAAGAGAAGCTGATGGCGGTGATGCTGGCCCATGCCGAGATGCTGACCTCCGAAGGGTTTCACGGCTGCCCGCTCGTCATCGCGGCCGTGCAGTCGCCCGAATCGACGCAGGCCCGCGAGCTGGCCAACGCGCACAAAGCGTGGCTGCACGGGCTGCTCGCACAGTTTTCGAAGCGTGCGGGCATGAAATCGCCAGATGTGCTCGCCTCTTCACTCGTGCTCATCCTCGAAGGTGCCGCGGCGATGTCGGCGGTCCAGCCCGCCGAGCTCGTCGCCAAACACGCGCGCGCGGCCGTGCGCGCGCTGATCGGCGCCCATACGCCATAATTCCGGCGTGCGCCGGATTCTGAGTCTCGCTCGCCCTCGCCGCCTCCGCGGCGCTGTTGTTCGTGTCGGTCTGGATTCTGATTCCGGCTCCCACGATGTCTCTGCTGCCGCTCGCGGTGGGAGCGCCAGAGCTCAGCCCCGTCCTCCTGGCCGCCGGCATCATTCTTTGCGTGCTTTCGCGGCGCCATGCCCGGCAGCACCGCACCGCGAGGCTGGCGCTGGTGTTCGCCGCCGCCTCGTCCGTGTTGACGCTCGTGCCCGTCATTCAGCTCCCGCTTGCACTCAGAACCTTTGACGCAGCCATGGCGCAGACGACAGTCACATTGCCCGCGGCAAGGCCTGGTGAGATCACGGTCACGCGAGGCGTCCAGTTCTCGAAAGTGCCCACTGTCGCTGGACGTGTATCGGCCTGCCGCTCCGGGCACCTACCCGGTGATCATGCAGATTTACGGAGGCTCCTGGCAGAGCGGGGCACCAACCAGCCAGGAGTGGTTCTCGCGCCACTTCGCCGAACGCGGCTACGTCGTGGTGGCGATCGACTATCGCCACGCCCCTGAATGGATCTGGCCCGAGCAGATCGAAGACGTGCGGACGGCGCAGTGGTGGATCGAGAAC
The DNA here is from genome assembly GCA_963821395.1 of Vicinamibacterales bacterium. Lineage (GTDB taxonomy): Bacteria > Acidobacteriota > Vicinamibacteria > Vicinamibacterales > JAMQPK01 > JAMQPK01. The sequence continues at coordinate 78,900 of CAWGDY010000032.1, forward strand.
GAATCGCCGAAGTTCGGCGCAGACCCCAGTCGAATCGTGCTGGTCGGCCGATCCGCGGGGGCGCAGCTGGCGATGCGGCTGGCGTATCAGGAAGGGCCGTCCGCGATTCGCGGTGTGGTGAACTACTACGGACCGGTGGATCTCGAAGAGGGGTGGCGGCGCCCGCCGCGGCCCGATCCCGCCAACGTGCGCGGCATCCTGGAGATGTTCATCGGGGGAACGCCGGACCGGAAGCCCGAACACTATCGACACGCATCGCCGATCAGCTGGGTGTCGAGCGCGTCGGCGCCGACTCTGAGTTTTTACGGCTCGCGCGACCACATCGTCGAGGCGCGGTTCGGCCGCACGCTCGACGCCGCGCTTCGAAAGGCGGGAGCGACCTCAGTGCTGCTCGAGCTGCCGTGGGCCGAACATGCGTTCGATGCGGTGCCGAACGGGATGGGGCGACGAATCGCGCTGAGTTATACGGAACGCTTTATCGCGTGGGCCATGGCCCGATAGAGAATTGGCAGATTCGGTAGATTCGCAGATTGAGAGATTCAACGGCAGATCTGAATCTTGCGAATCTCCCAATCTACGAATCTACCAATGCTGGAGCTCACCCACTCCCGCGCGCGTCCAGAATCTGCCCGCGGGTCCCCAGTCAAGACCCCCACCCTGCGCCATCGATCCCTTGCCGCCGCCCTTGCCGCCAAAACGCTCGATCAATTTCTTCAGCACCGCGCCGGTATCGAACGTCAAGTCCTGCGAACGGGCGATCACGACGAGCGACGGCGATTCGGTAGTCAACAGCACGGCCACCGTCGCAGGCCTGCTGGCGGCAGACGCCGCAAGCTTCTTCAATCCTGACGCATCCCATCCCGGCACGGCGGCGCCCACGAAGGTGCGATCACCGATCTTCTGACCGGCAGCCACGAGGCTCGCCGCTTCATGCACGGCCAGGCGCTCGTACAAGGCGTCCTGCGCCTTCTGTTGGGCCCGTCCCGCCGTCTGGAGCTTCTCGATGGCCGACGGCAGCTCGTCGGGAAGGACCGACAGCAGCCGGACGCTCCCGTCGACGGCCGTTGTCAGCGCGCGGTACGAGCGAAGCGCGCGAGCGCCGCAGAGAAACTCGACCCGAAGGCCACCCTTGAACCGCTCGAAGCCGGAGACGGCAATCATGCCGATGGCGCCGGTTCGACAGACGTGCGTCCCTCCACACGCCGACAGGTCGTAGTCCTTGATTTCGATGATGCGCAGCTCCCCTTCGCGCGCGGGCTCCTTTCGGAGTGGCAGCTTCGCCGCCTCGCTTGCGGTGACGAACCTGACACACACCTCGCGATCTTCCCAAAGGATCCGGTTGGCCGCATCCTCGACGCGCGCGATCTGTTCGGCCGAGAGCTCCTTGTGTAGATCGATGGTCGACGCCGACGCCCCGAGATGGAAGCTCACGGTTTTCGCGCCTGCTTCGTGCTCGAAGGCCGCCGACAAGAGATGCTGGCCGGTGTGTTGCTGCATGTGGTCGAAGCGGCGGCCCCAGTCGACGTGCCCTCGAACGCGCGAGCCCGGTTCGAGCGCGCGATCGACGACATGGGCGATCCCGCCGTCTTCCCGATCGACGACGTCCGTCACGTGCGCCTGATCGATGGTGCCCGTATCGAACGGCTGCCCTCCGGACGTGGGATAGAAGGCCGTCCGATCGAGCGTCACGATCCAGGTGTCGTCCTCTGGGCTGCACCTCGCGCACGACGGCGTCGAACTCCACGAGATAGGCGTCGGTGTAGTAGAGGCGATCAGACGACATGAGCCACCAGGGGATCTCTCAGGCCGGCTTCTTCGAAGCCGCGCGCGCGCAGCACGCAACTGTCGCACCGGCCGCATGGCGCGCCCGCCGGCAGCGGATCGTAGCAGCTGTGCGTCAGCCCGTAGTCGAGGCCGAGCGACACGCCGCGCCGGATGATTTGTGCTTTCGTCATTGATATCAACGGCGCCTGTATGCGGAAGCGGCCGCCTTCGACGCCCGCTTTCGTGGCGAGCGTGGCGGTACGCTCGAATGCCTCGATGAACTCGGGCCGGCAATCGGGATAGCCCGAATAGTCGAGCGCATTGACGCCGATGAAGATGTCGTACGCGCCCAGCACTTCGGCCCACGCCAGCGCCAGCGCGAGCATCACGGTGTTGCGGGCTGGAACGTAGGTCGACGGAATGACCGACGGGTCGGGTCCGCTCTTGGGCACATCGCCGTCGCCCAGCAATGCGGAGCCACCGAGCGAGCCGAGGTTGACCGCGAGCTCGCGATGCGCGCTCGCGCCGAGAGCCTCGGCCACCTTGCGCGCGGCCAGAATCTCATGGGCGTGCCGCTGGCCGTAGTTGACCGTCAGCGCGTAGAGGTCGAATCCCGACTCCCGCGCAATCGCCGCGGCGGTATAGGAGTCGAGCCCGCCGCTCAAGAGCACGACGGCCTTGCTAGACGCCCCGGACATCCGGACCCCAGATGTGTTTGTGAATCTGCAGTTGCAGCCGGACAGGCAGGCGGTCTTCGAGAATCCACGCGGACAAATCCTTCGGATCGAGCACGCCGTGCACCGGCGAGAACAGCACGGCGGCGCAGCGCCGGTCGAGGGCATGCCGCGTCAGGATGTCGCGCGCAAACTCGTAATCGGCGCGATCCTGAATGACGAACTTGACCTGATCGCGCGACCCGAGCCTGTCGATGTTGCTCCACTCGACCTTCTCCGACTCGCCGCTCGCCGGGCATTTCACGTCCAGGACCTTCACGACGCCGCCCGGCACGCGGCTGACGTCGATCTGCCCGCCGGTTTCGAGCAGCACCGTGCGGCCGCTGTCGAGCAGCCGTTCCATCAGCGGATACACGTCGTCCTGCAGCAAGGGCTCGCCGCCCAGTGACCTCGACGAGCGGGCTGCCGTAGCGGTCGACCTGCTGCAGCACATCGTCCACCGACATTCTCTGTCCTTCGTTGAACGCATACGCCGTGTCGCACCAGGTGCATCTCAGGTCGCAGCCGGCCAGCCGCACGAAGACGCACGGCTTGCCGGCATAGGTCGATTCGCCCTGGATTGAATAGAAAATCTCGTTGATGCTCAGCACGGTCCTGGCGCGGGCCGAACGCCCGCTCCTGCCAATTGTAGACGTTAGAATGAGATGTTGACCAACCTCAGGATCGGCACGTCGGGCTGGAGCTATCCTTCAGGCCGGGGCACCTGGAACGGCATCTTCTATCCGCCTGCCCCGAAGGCGCGAGCGACGAAAGGAGCGGCCAGGCCGAAGTTCGACGAGCTCGCGTACTACGCCGAACACTTCGACACGGTCGAAATCAACACGACGTTCTACGGTCAGCCAAAGGCCACGGTGGCGAAGTCATGGGCTAATCGCACACCGGCCGGCTTCGAATTCTCCCTGAAGCTGTACCGTCTGCTGACCCATGGTGAAGGCCCGTCGGGACCCCGGCTCGATTCGGACCTCATCGACGAGTACCGGCGCGGCATCGAGCCGCTCGCCGAGGCAGGCAAGCTCGGAGCGCTCCTCGCGCAGTTTCCGCCGAGCTTCAAGCAGACCGCCGGCTCCGAAGCCTATCTCGACGAGCTGCTGAGCAGGTTCCGGAACTATCCCATGGCCGTGGAGCTGCGCCATCGGAGCTGGAGCGACGATTTCGGCTCGACCTTGTCGCTGCTCAACCAGCACAACGCCGCGCTGACGCAAATCGACGAACCGAAGTTCAAGCTCTCCATCCGTCAGAATCAGCTGCCCAACATTGCCGGGTTCTACTACATGCGGCTGCACGGCCGGAATGCAGCGCAGTGGTGGAAGCACGACAAGGCAGAGGATCGATACAACTACCTCTACTCGGCCGACGAGCTGAAATCCTTTTCCGAGACGGCGGGGGCGGCCCGACGCCTGGTCAAGAAGTTCTACCTCTACTTCAACAACCACTTCGCCTCGAAGGCAGTCGTGAACGCCGTCATGATCAAAGAGCAGCTCGGCGAACCGGTGACCGGCACGTACCCGAAAGAGTTCGTCGAGCGCTATCCGGAGACGGCCTCGATTGTCTCGACCGGCGCCGCGCCGCAGCTCTCCCCGTTGCTCTTCGAATGAGCCGCATCTCCCGCGCCGAGTTCTGGCAATCCATCCGCCGCGGCTGGAGCAAGCATTGCCCCCACTGCGGGCAGGGACCGCTGTTCATCCGGTGGAACACGCCGCATCGCCACTGCCCCGCCTGCGGATATTTGTACGAGCGTGACTATGGCGACGTGTGGTGGGTGTGGATCGTCACCGATCGAATTCCGATCGGTATTGGTATCGTCTTTCTGTTCTTCGGCTTTCGCGTGCGCAGTCTCTGGATGGGGATCGTCTTCTTCGGATCGCTCGCGCTGCCGCTGCTGCTCACCATCCCGCGGCGCTACGGGCTCGCGATCGCGATTACGTACCTGATTCGGAAGCGCTGGCCGGATCCAAAGGATAGTTTTCCGGCGCCGTCCGGCTCACGGTAGTCACGCCGATCCTCGGGCAGAGATCCTTGATGGCGCACGACGGGCATCGTGGATAGACCGGCCGGCACACATTCTGTCCCCACGTCACGAGATACAGATTGATGTAGGGCCACCACCGCGATTCGGTGGCGCGATACAGCGCCTGTTCGGTTTCTTCCGGCGTTCGCGTCCGCACCCATCCGAGCCTGTTCGCGATTCGATGCACGTGCGTATCGACGCAGATGTTCTGCTGGCTCTGGTAAGCGAGAATCAGGACCAGGTTCGCGGTCTTGCGGCCCACACCCGGGAGCGTCAGCAGCTCTTCCATCGTGCCGGGCGTCCTGCCGCCGAAGTCCTTCAATAACTTTGCGCAGGTGGCTTTGATGTACCGGGCTTTGTAGCGATAGAAGCTGACCGGATAGATGAGCCTCTCGATCTGCTTCACCGTGAGCTTCGACATCGCCTGAGGTGTGCTGGCTTTCCTGAAGAGCCGCTCGGATGCCGCAAAGGTCGTGGCATCCTGCGTCCGAGCCGAGAGCAGCGTGGCAATCGTGACTTGAAACGGATCTTCCGCGCGCGATTCGGAGATCTTTTCCACGGCGGGCAGCTCGAGGCCGGTAATGGCGACCGCAAGCCTCCGCATCACCTGCTCGACCAAAATCGGGTCGGGCACCCGACCCCGACTTCTACGGGATGGGCGTGATGGGCGGCTGGCCGTTAAGGACATTCACGACATTCCGTGCCACGAGGTCGTACATGGCCGCGCGCGTTTCGGTTGTCGCGCTGGCCATGTGTGGCACCAGCACGACGTTCTCGAGCGAGAGGAGTCCCTGATGCACGTGTGGCTCGTTCTCGTAGACGTCGAGCCCCGCGCCCTTGATGACCCCCTCGCGCAGCGCCCACGCCAGTCCATCTTCGTCGACGACCGGACCCCGAGACGTGTTGATGAGGTAGGCCGACCGCTTCATGCGCGTCAGCGCGGTGCGGTCGATCAGGTGCTTGGTCTGCGGCGACAGCGGCACGTGCAGCGATACGACGTCTGAGGTGGCGAGAAGCTGATCGAGCGACATGCTCTCGTAGCCGGCAACCGCGCGCGCGGACGGATTGTGATACGCGATCTTCATGCCGAAGGTGCTCGCCTTCTCGGCCACGGCCCGCCCGATTCGGCCGAGCCCGACGATGCCGAGCTGCTTGCCGCGAATCTCCGAACCGATCATGAAGTCGAGCGAAAACCCCTTCCAGTCGCCCCGGCGCACGAGCCGATCGCCCTCGACGATACGCCGTGTCACCGACAGGATCAGCGTCATCGCCATGTTGGCCGTCGAGTCGGTCAGCACGTCGGGCGTGTTGGTCAGGATGATGCCCTTTCGAGCGCGCGTACGGCACGTCGAGGTTGTTGTACCCGACGGCGACGTTCGAGATGACCTTCAAATCGGCGCCGGCATCCACCACGTCCTTGTCGATCTTGTCGAGCGCGGCGACCACGAGCGCGTGCTTCCCTTTCACGCGGCGGATGAGATCGTCCTTGGTGAGCACGCCGTCCCGGTACACGTCGACATCTCCGACCGCCGCGAGCGGCTCGATCGCGGAGGACGGCAACTTGTAAGTCACAAGGATGGAATGTTTCGCCATGGTTAGTGCCCGTACGACTGACAGAACCCGCAGTGATTGCAGCGAACCGCCGGCTCAATGACACACATGCCCTCGTCGACCTCGCTGCCGGGAAGAACCTTCAGAAGGATGTGGCTGGCATGGCACTGGCTCGACTGAAGTTTCAGCCCTACCGATGGTTACACCCTCGCTGCGGTAGGGCGCGCCTCTCGCGGCCGCCCCAAATGCCGCTCGATGGCTTCGCGCACGAGCGCGCGGACGTCCTGTTCGTTCATGACAGATCCACCCGATCGACAATGCCGACGATCGCCGCATCGACCGGCGCCATTTTCTGGCCGATCGCGTCGCTCGCCGAACGGCCTTCGAGCACGATCAGCACTTTTTCGTGGACACCCGCCCCGACGCCGTCAACCGCCAGCAGCTCCGGCCCGCGCGGCGTGTCTTCGAGCGTCAGCGGCTGCACGAACAGCAGCTTCGCGCCTTCGAGCTTGCGATGTTTCTGAGTGGCAACCAGCGTGCCGGTCACGCGGGCGAGAGCATGACGCGATGGCAAATGGCATGGCAATGGCACGCACAGCGCATGCGTCTGCCATTCCACCCGATGTGCCATTGATCGACGATGCCCACGATGCCGGCGTCTGCCGGCACCTCGACGGGATAAAACGGAAAGCTGGCTTCCTTGCCTCGCACGAAGAACACATGCTCGCCAACGCCCGCGCCAACCGAGTCGGCCGCGACGATGACACGGCCCACCGGCTCGCGCGACGACGACAGCGGCTGGACGAGCAGCAGCGTCACGCCGTCGAGCGTGTCGTTTTTCAGGGTGAGCACGACGTTGCCGACTACACGGCCTAGTTGCATCTGGTCGTCTTTTTCTTAGTCCGCGTGGGGCCCCACCCCCACGCGCTGCCGTCCGCCTTCGCAACACTTCGGCGAGACTCGCCGAAGCCCGGTATGTCGGCAACCGGGCGCAGGCGGTCGCTTACGCTCCGGATCTTGAATCGAATCGCCGATCTGCTTAGTCGTCGGCTCAGTCACTGATCTCGATATTGTCGACAATGCCGACAATGGCCGCATCGACCGGACAGTCCTTCAGACCGGCGGCCATGCGGGCAGAGCTGCCGCTGACGATGAGGACCGTCTCCCCGAATCCGGCGTCGACCGTGTCGATCGCCACGAGATAGTTGCCTTCGGGTTTGCCTTTGGGATCCATCGGACGCGCGATGAGCAGCTTGCTGCTGACCAGGCGCGGATCTTTGCGGGTCGCCACGACCGTGCCGACCACTTTTGCCAGAATCATCGATGAGTTCTCAGTCTTCAGTTTTCAGTTGTCAGTTCCGGCTGAACACTGATGACTGACAACCGAAGACTAGCTAGACCTTGACGCCAGACTTGCCGATTGGCAGCGCCTCTTCGAGATTTGCGTGCGGCCGTGGAATGACGTGCACCGACACGAGCTCGCCGACCCGGCGGGCCGCAGCCGCGCCCGCATCGGTGGCGGCCTTCACGGCCGCAACGTCGCCTCGCACGATGGCGGTCACGTACCCCGCGCCGATTTTCTCCCAACCGACCAGAGTCACCTTGGCGGCCTTCACCATCGCATCCGCCGCCTCAATCATGGCGACGAGTCCTTTGGTTTCGACCATGCCGAGCGCCTCACCCATGCTGACCTCCCAATAGAGCCTTCACGGCGTCCTCAATGAGTGCCGTAAGCTCGCGGTATGATAGCCGAATTTCCCCGTCCAAATCCGCCGAAGGATCGCTCCTCGATTCCACTCGGAGCGATCCCGAGCTTGCCGAGGGATCAGTGGGCACGAGACGCGCGCGCGACTCCGGCGCCTCGACGATCTGGCAATCCGCCTGATCGGCGCCCGCCGGTTCCGATCCATCCGCGCAAATTGGTGCGGGCGCTTTGATGCCGTAGCTGCCTCGAAGTTTCTGCAGGCGATCGACTTCGTCGCGCGAGAGCAGGTGCTCGCGGCCCAACTGCCGCGTCACCAGGCTGATCTTCGCGAAATGCTCGATCGTCTCCATCTTGTAGTACGCGCCGTACACGTCCGCGCCGATCGTCAGCGCCCCGTGATTGGCGAGCAGCAACCCGTCATGCGCCTTGATGTACTTGCGCACGGCCGCGGGCAGTTCGGGCGTTGACGGCGTGCCGTACTCCGCGATGGGGATGCTGCCGAGCGTCGTCACCACCTCGGCGAGCACCGCGCGATCGAGCGGAATCCCGGCGACGGCGAATCCGGTGGCCGTCGGCGGATGCGCGTGCACGACCGCGCGGACGTCGGGGCGGTTCTTGTATACCTCGAGGTGCATCAGCAGCTCGGACGACGCGTCCCGCACGCCGCGAATCTTTTTGCCGTCGAGATCGACGACCACCATCATGTCGGTGGTCATGAACCCTTTCGACACGCTCTTCGGCGTCGTCAGGATGGTGTTGTCGTCGAGCCTGATGCTGATGTTCCCGTCGTTCGAGGCCACGTAGCCGCGGGCGTACATACGCCGGCCGACTTCGACGATGTCGGCGCGAAACGCATCCTCTGCCCGCTGGCTCATTGCGCGTTACCGTGGGCGGATGAAAGGCTGTCGAGCGCCTGTTTCGCCTGCCGCCCTTCGAGGCTGTCCGGCGCGATTTCGACGAGGCGGCGCCACACGTCGGTGGCGCCCTTCAGATCCTGCTTGCCGAAGGCGCGCACGACGCCCATGTTCAGCAGCGATTTCGTGTGCTTCGGGTCGAGCTGCAGCGAGTGCTCCAGCTGCTTGATGGCAAGATCGGGCTGGTTGTTGTAGTAGTAGCTCACGCCGAGATCGGTGCTGACGTCGACGTCTTTCGGATTGATGGCCAGCGAATCGGCATACCACTTGATCGCGTCGGTGTAGCGGCCGGCATCGTAATAGAGATTTCCGAGCTGCGCGCGGGCCACCGCGTTCGTCGAGTCCTTGTCGGCGACCGTTCGAAGGGCCTGCACCTTCGACTCGTCGAGGATCGCGGGCGGGGGCGTGCCGGGGACCGATCCCGACGGCGCGGATTGAGGCGCACTCTGGGCGGCCGGCGGCGCCGCCGGCCGCGACGACATGGCGGCCTGCTGGCTGCCGATAATCCAGCCGGCGATCAGGCCGAAGAAGATGCCGGCGACAGCGTAGACAACGGACTCGAGTTTCACGGTCCGATCATTATAGTGTTCGTTTGAACCAGTCCACCAACGCGCCGACGAGTCCCGGATCGCGCGACAGCAGCACGGTCCCATGCGCCGGGGCCTCGGTGAAACGCACTTCGCGCGCGCCCGGGCCGAGCGTAATCAGCTGCCGGATCGATCGCGCGGAATACGGATCCCCGGTGCTGCCAATCAAGAGCGCAGAGCGCCCGCCGTATTTTTTCATCGCCGCTTCCGTGCGCAGCCCCTTGTAGTCGAGCCCCGGCGACAGCAGCGCCAGCGACATGACGCCGGGATCGTCCGCCGCGTCGACGAGCGCGAGGTTGGCGCCAATGGACGCGCCGGCGATGCCGAGGTCCGTTCCGATGACTTCAGGCCGCTCGCGCAGGAACGACTTGGCGGCCCTGACATCGTTCGCGAGCGCCGCGACGTCGTCGCCGCTCCGGAAATCCAGGGAGAGCACCGCAAAGCCCGCATCCGATAGCTGACCGGCCGCCGCATCCCAGTCGGTGTGCGACCGTCTCAGCATGTGAAGAAGCAGGATGCCAGGCGCCGGGCGGCGTGACGGCTCGTAGTACGCGCCACTCAACGTCGCGCCGTCCGCCGCACGAAACGTGACCCGCCGAGGCGCCGCCGCGCTCAGGACGGCGAGACACATCAGCACGCACACGGCGGCCAAGACCGTTAACGGAGCGCATTCAGGTAATCGTCCACGGATTGATGCAGACCGACATACAGCGCATGGCTGATGAGCGCGTGTCCGATCGACACTTCCTGCAGGTGCGGGAGGCGCCGGAAGATCTGCAGGTTCTTCAAATCGAGGTCGTGCCCCGCATTCACGCCGAGGCGAAGCGAGTGGGCGAGCTCCGCGGCATCGGCGTACGTCTTGAAGCTGACCTCGCCGCGTCCCGATTCGAACGCGCGCGCAAACGGTTCGGTGTACAGCTCAACGCGATCGCCCCCCACCGCAGCCGCCCATTTCACGGCTTCCGGCACCGGATCGACGAACATGCTGACGCGGACGCCGATCTTCTTGATCTGGCTCACGATCGACGAAATCTCCGCGACCGACGTGCCCGGTGGCCAGCCGGCCTGGCTCGTCACTTCGCCGGGCTTCACCGGTACGAGCGTGCACTGCGTGGGCCTGATCTTCAGTACCAGTTCGAGCAGATCCGGCCGCGGATCCCCCTCGATGTTGTACTCGACATGGGGCGATGCCTTCAGCAGCTCTGCGACGGCGTGGACATCCTCGGTCCTGATGTGCCGTCCATCGGCGCGCGGGTGCACCGTGATACCTGGAGCACCGGCCTTGATGCACGTCGCCACCGACTCGACGAGGTTGGGCTCGTTGCCGCCCCGCGAGTTCCGCAGCGTCGCGACCTTGTTGACGTTAACCGAGAGCTTTACGGACGGCATCGGCTATCTCACGCGCCCAGCGGTCGATTTCCTCCGGATCCTGCCCTTCGAGCATCACCCGGAGAAGCGGCTCGGTTCCCGAATAGCGAACGAGCAGGCGGCCGTTCGTGCCGAGCCGGCTCTCGACGCTTCTCATCACCGCGGCAATTTCGGGAATCTTCTCGAGCTCCGCTTTTTCTCGCACGCGCACGTTGAGCAGCACCTGGGGATAGGTCGTGAGATCGTCGGCCAGATCGGCCAGCTCTCGTCCGCTGGCCGCCATCGTGTGCAGGACGCTGAGCGCCGTGATGAGTCCATCTCCTGTGTACAGATGCTCGGAAAAAATCAGATGCCCCGACTGCTCGCCACCGAGAGAAAGATCCCGCTTCTGCATTTCCTCCATCACGTACTTGTCGCCGACCTTCGTGCGAACCAATTCGATGTTCAGGTTTCTGAGCGCGATCTCGAGCCCGATGTTGCTCATCACGGTCGCGACCACGGCATTGCCGCGCAGCCGGCCGTCGGCCTTCATCTGCTTGGCGCACATCAACATCACGTGGTCGCCGTCGATGACACGGCCGCCGGCGTCGATCAGGATGGCACGATCGCCGTCGCCGTCGAACGCGACGCCGAGTCTGAAATCACCCTGCCGTACGACCTCGGCCAGCTTCTCCGGATGCGTCGAGCCCACACCCTTGTTGATGTTCCGGCCATCGGGATCCGTCCCGAGGAGCGTGATCTCGAAACCCAGCTCGCGAAACAGCGCCGGCGCCACCGACGTCATCGCGCCGTTCGCGCAATCGACGGCCATGCGGACGCGGCCCAGAGCTTCCGGCCTGGGCAGGACGGCCCGCGCGTGCTCCAGATACTTCCTGAGATGATCCGCGTGCGGAACATCGGTGGCTTCCCCCGCCGGCACCTGCCACGACGCATCCGCGACGAGGCGTTCGATCCGCTCCTCGAAGTGCCCGCCGTACTTCACGCCGGCGCCGGAGAAGACCTTGATCCCGTTGTCCTGATAAGGATTGTGCGAGGCCGAGATGACGACACCGGCGTTGAAGTCGAGCGAGCCGGTGAGATACGCCACCGCGGGCGTGGGCGCCACGCCCACGCTCTGCACGGTCGACCCCGCCAGCCGCGCCCCGTAGGCGAGCTCGCGTTCGATCCAGATGCCGGATTCCCGCGTGTCACGGCCAATCAGCAGCTTCGCACCAGGTCCCGGAAGTGCCTGCACGAGTGCCGAGCCGACGCGCCGCACCGTTTGAACATCGAGCGGAAATGTGCCCGCGGTGCCTCTGATGCCATCCGTTCCAAACAATGCGTGGGTCATTCGACGAGGATGCTGACGATAGTGGGATCAAGTTGATCGATGCCGACGTTGGCGGCCGGTTCCAGCCGCACGGGCAGTCCGTACTCCCCCCGCCCGATTCCGTCGAGATCGACGTACGCGACAACCGAAGTATCTCTGATCTTCGCGATGGTGTCCTGCATGCCCCTCACCCGCACTTTGACCGCGGAGGGCGAAATCTTCGCCGAAAGGCCCCCGGCGAGATTGCGCGGCCGGACAGGGACGCTCGACAGCTGCTTCTCCGCTGGCGCGGGCACGATCGCCACCGAGACGATCGCGGTGCGCGCGGTCTTGAGCCGCACGCCATCGTCGGCGACGCCCACAACGACGCTCGACCGTACATCGGACCGAGCCGACCCGACCCATAGGGGTTCGGTAATGGCCTCGGTCACGCGGCGCAGAAGGCTTTCAGGACCGACCACCTCGACCGTCGCCGGGTCGGCGGCGATCTTCCCGACGATGAACCCCGGCGCGGGCTCCCCTTCGACCGAGGGCGTCACCGGCACGATCCGCGAAGCCGAACGGCTCGAACCGAATCGCGACCGACGAAGGCGTGACCTGCACGACGGCCACCGCAAACGGCGCCTTGACGCGGTCGGGCGACAGATGAAAAAGCCGGCGGCCTGGCTGTGCGGAGCTGAGGTCGACGCTCGCGACCAGATCGCCGGGCGAGATGCGGCTGATGGCATCGGCGCTGCCGCGCACGCGCACGTCCACCGCTTCCTGCGGCGGCTCGACCATTTCGAGATTCTCGGGCAGCCTCTGCAACTCGAGCGGAATGCGAAGACCGCGCTCGACCGACGCGCGCTGCGACGACACCATCAGCCACAGCAGCACCGCGATGGCCACCGACACGATTTTCAGGCCGCCGTGAGCGAACGGGTTGTATCGCACTAGTTTCCGGCGCTCATTTCAGCAGTACCCTCAACCGGCGCTTCAACTCTTCGGCGTCGTAGGGCCCTTCAATCTTGCCGTCGAGCGCCACGCTGATACGCCCGGTCTCCTCCGACACGATCACCGCGACCGCATCGTTTTCCTCGGTCAGTCCGATCGCGGCGCGATGCCGCGTGCCGAGGTTTCTGGCCAGGAGCGGGTTGATCGTCAACGGCAGAAAGCAGGCCGCCGCGGCCACTCGATCGTTCTGCACGATCACCGCGCCGTCGTGCAGCGGCGACTTCGGCTGAAAGATGCTGACGAGCAAATCGTAGGTCAGCATGGGCATCGAGCGGAAGCCCGGCCTCGATATAGTTGCGCAGCCCGATCTGCCGCTCGATGACGACGATCGCGCCGATGCGGGCGATCGACAACTGCGTCGCGGCGACCGCGATCTCCTCGATCGTCTCTTCTGCGCCCTCCGGCGTCAGGAAGTAGCGGAAGAACGGCGCGCGGCCGAAGTGCGCGAGCGCGCGACGGATATCGGCCTGAAAGAGCACGATGGCGGCAAAGACGATGTACGGCAGAAGGTTCCGGATGAGCCAGTCGATCGTCTGAAGATGCCCCCAGCGCGAGACGTAGAACATGAAAACGAGCAGCGTCGATCCGGCGGCCATCTGAATCGCGCGCGTGCCGCGAATCGCCTTGAGCACCTCGTAGATCACCACCGTCACGATGGCGATGTCGAGGACATCCCACCATGTGACGGCGGGGACGTTGGGAATTTCCGGCAGCCAGTTCAGCATGCGCGCTTACGTCTCGGCGTTGCGTATCGCGTCGGCGACGCGCACCACGTCGACCATGTCGGGAACATTGTGCACGCGTACGATGTGCGCACCCAGCAGCACGGCGGCGGTCACGGCGGCCGCCGTCGCCATATCTCGCTCGTTCGGCGCACGTTCGCCAATCGCCGCGCTCAAGAACGACTTGCGCGATGGCCCGGCGAGGAGCGGGCGGCCGAGCGCCGCGAACTCGGGCAACGAGGCCAGCGCGGCAAAGCTGTGCTCCGGCCGCTTGGCGAATCCCAGCCCGGGATCGAGCACCACCGACTCGCGTTTCGCTCCAGCCGCGAGCGCGCGCTCGAGGCTGGCACGAAGCTCCTCGGCGACTTCCGCGGGCACCGAGGCGTATCTGGCTTCCTTGTACATGTCCCGGGAACGCCCGCGGGCATGCATCAGGATGAGCCCCGCGCCGGAACGAGCGGCGATTTCGGCGAGGGCCGCATCATATCGCAGGCCCGTCACGTCGTTGATGAGGGTGGCACCCTCTCCCAGCGCCACCTCCGCGACCGCCGGCTTGGACGTGTCAATCGACAGCGGAACCCGGACCGATCGCGCGAGCCGCTTGAGCACGGGCTGAATCCGCGCGATCTCGGCGTCGGCGGTGATGGTCTCCGACCCCGGACGCGTGGATTCCCCACCGATGTCGATGAGATCGGCCCCGCGCGCTTCCATTTCGATGGCGGCAGCCTCGGCGGCACCGGGGTCGAGGTGGATACCACCGTCAGCGAAGGAGTCAGGGGTGACGTTGAGGATGCCCATCACGAGCGTGCGGGCCCCCAGGTGCAAAGCCCGTCCGCCCGGGAGTGGAAGGCTGAACGTGGCTCGAGGGCGCAAAGCAAAAAGGGGTCGGACCCCATTCTTTGCTATCCGGTCGAGCTGGGCAAAAAATGGGGTCTGACCCCGTTATTCCTGCGGTAGGGGATCCGCCAGCGGCGGCACGATTCCAGGACGTTCCTTGCGACGGCCGTGCTCTTCGTCGTGAGCCGGCGACACAGGTCCGGCCGGCGTTTTCGGCTTGATCTCTTCGAGCGGCAGCCCCGACACGATGCGGCGTACCTGCTCGCCGTCGAGCACTTCGCGCACGAGCAGTTCGGCAGCCACCTGCTCGAGGCTGGCCTTGTGCTCGGTCAGCACCTTGCGCGCGCGCTCGTAGTTGTCGATGATGAACCGCTTCACTTCCCGATCGATATGCAACGCCGTGTCTTCGCTGTAGTCCTGATGCTGCGCGATTTCGCGGCCGAGGAAGATCTGCTCTTCCTTCTTGCCGAAGGTGAGCGGCCCCATGGCCTCGCTCATGCCCCACTCGCACACCATCTTGCGCGCCAGCTCGGTCGCACGCTCGAGATCGTTGCCGGCGCCGGTCGTCATGCTGCCCGACATCGTGATTTCTTCGGCGATCCGGCCGCCGAGCAGAATCGCGATCTGGTCGATCAGGTAGTCGCGCGAGTAGTTGTGCTTCTCATCCACCGGCAGCTGCTGCGTGAGGCCCAGTGCCATCCCGCGAGGGATGATGGTGACCTTGTGCAGATCGTCGGCGTTGGGCAGCAGCACGCTGAGCAGCGCATGCCCGGCCTCGTGGACGGCCGTGATTTTCTTCTCTTCGTCGCTGATGATCATCGAGCGGCGCTCCGACCCCATCAGCACCTTGTCTTTCGCGAACTCGAAGTCGATCATCCGCACGGTCTTGCGGTTGTAACGCGCCGCGTTGAGCGCCGCCTCGTTGACGAGGTTCGCCAGGTCGGCGCCGGAGAATCCGGACGTGCCTCTCGCCAGCACCTGCACGTCGACGTCGTCGGACATCGGAATCTTGCGCGTGTGCACCGTCAGGATGCCCTCGCGCCCCTTCACGTCGGGACGGTTCACGACGATGCGGCGATCGAAGCGGCCGGGCCGCAGCAGCGCCGGGTCGAGGACGTCGGGCCGGTTGGTGGCCGCGACGAGGATGACTCCCTCGTTCGATTCGAACCCATCCATCTCGACGAGCAGCTGGTTGAGCGTCTGCTCGCGCTCGTCGTGGCCTCCGCCGAGGCCCGCACCGCGGTGCCGGCCCACGGCGTCGATTTCGTCGATGAAGACGATGCACGGCGCGTTCTTCTTGCCCTGCTCGAACAGGTCGCGCACGCGCGACGCGCCGACGCCGACGAACATCTCAACGAAGTCCGAGCCGCTGATCGAGAAGAACGGCACGTTGGCTTCGCCCGCAACCGCCCGGGCCAGCAGGGTCTTGCCGGTTCCCGGAGGCCCCATCAGGAGCACCCCTTTCGGAATGCGGCCGCCGAGCTTCTGGAACTTCTGCGGTTCCTTCAGGAACTCGATGATCTCCTGGAGCTCTTCCTTCGCCTCGTCTACGCCGGCGACGTCCTTGAACGTCACCTTCTTCTGGGAGCTCGACGAGAGCTTCGCCTTGCTCTTGCCGAACGAGAGCGCCTTGTTGCCGCCGCTCTGCATCTGGCGCATGAAGAAGATCCAGAAGCCGATCAACAGGAGAATCGGCGCCCAGGAATACAGGAGCTGGGCCCACGGGCTCTGCGTCGGCTCTTTCGCCAGAATCAGCACGCCCTGGGCGTCGAGCTTGTTCACGAGTCCGTCGTACTGGCTGGGCGCGTAGGTGTGGAAGGTCTCTTTGTCGGCCTTGAAAATCCCCGAGATTTCCTGGCCGGTGATGGTGACTTTCTCGATGCGTCCAGCCTCCACGTCCCTCATGAAGTCGCTGAACGGCACGGCCTTTGACTGGGTCTGAAACTTTGTCGAAAAATTCCACACCCCGGCCGCCACCACGACCAGGACCATCCAAAATACCAAGCTTTTTAACGTGGAGTTCACCCTAAGCCCTCCCACGGACTGAACACGACTAAATAGGTACCCGTTTTAAGATTACCACGTCTCTTGTGGTCTCCGTGACCCGAAACGCCTCTGCCAGGCCGTGCCCCGCCACCCACACAATCTGCCCGGTTCGGTCAACGATGACGGGGGTAATTTCCCGTTCCGCCCGGTCGGTTTTGGCATCCACGAACAGGTCCTGGAGCTTCTTTCGGCCCTCCAGCCCCAGGGGCCGAAACCTGTCGCCCGGACGCCGGTTCCGCACCAGCAGGGGCCCTGCCAGCCGGCCGGCTTCCAGCACGGCCTCGTCCCCACGCCCGGTGAGTCGCCAGACCTCTTTGGCCACCCGACCGAACGGCACAGTATTCATATCGGCCGAAATGGTGCAGGCCGCCTCTGGCACCTTCACCCACCCCGGGATGTCGAGGGGATAACTGAAGTCGGCGGCGGGAAGAGGCTTCTCGCGACCGCGGCTTGTCGTTAAGACGAGCCGGTTGCCGCGGCGGTTCACGCGATGGCCGGGCAAATCGAGCTGACCTGTTGATTTAGACACCGCGAAGCGTAGAACGGCCTCGACGGCATCGAACCCGACGAAGTGCGCGCCCGCGACCGCGCGCTGCGCAAGTCGAATCACCCGGCGCGCCATCGCCGGCGGTTCCCGCAGCAACGCGTCCGCGTCGAGCTCTACGCCCGCACGCGTGCGGGAGATCAGCCGCGCGGCCGCGTCGCCGGCCGCCCCGTCCAGATACTCGGCGTCCTCGCGCGCGATCGCCGCGGCGCGATCGAGCGCATCGACGATGCCTGGCGCGTACGACCGCTCGACGAGCGGGAGCAGCTCGTGGCGGATGCGGTTTCGCGGAATCGCGAGATCGTGATTCGACGCGTCCTCGCGAAACTCGAGCCGACCTTCGGCCACGAACGCCCTGACCGCGGCCCTGGACGTTTCGACGAGCGGCCGCACGACAATGCCGGCGCGCGGATGCATGCCACCGAGACCACGCGGCCCCGCGCCGCGGAGCAGCCGCAGCAGAAAGGTCTCGGCCTGGTCGTCTTTGGTATGGGCGACGGCCACGTGGGTCGCGTTCAGCCGCGTCGCCGCACGCTCGTAGAACTCGTAGCGCGCGACGTGCGCCGCGTGCTCGATCGAGGCCTGCAGCGTCGGCGCAAGCGCGGCGACGTCGATGCGCTCGACGTCGATGGGCAGATCGAGCTTCGATGCGCACTCGCGGCAGAAACGCTCGTCGGCATCGGCATCCGCGCCACGCAGGAGATGATTCAGGTGCGCGACGCCGGCGACCTGGAAATCCTCTTCTTCGGCAATCTCGCGCAGCAGATACAGCAACGCCACGGAGTCGGCACCACCCGAAAGCGCGACAGCCACACGGCTGCCCGCGGGAAGCAATCCGTATCGGCGAACCGTACTCCGGACGGAATCGATGATCCTCATGGTCCGACAGGTGCGTCGCGTGCGACAGGGGAGACAGGGTGCGCCAGGTGCGATGGGTGCGACGGGTGCGTGATGTGCGTCGCGCGCACCTGAGGCACCCAACGCACCTCTCGCACCCAACGCACCCAACGCCCCATCGCACCCGGAAATGGTGCCGGTGCAGGGACTTGAACCCCGGACAACGCGGATATGAGCCGCGTGCTCTAACCAACTGAGCTACACCGGCGAATCGGAGATTCTAGCATTGGCAGATTCGCAGATTGGCAGATTGGGAGATTGATTGACGGATTTTCAGTACGAAGTGTCGCGCTTTAGCCGGACCGTAATCCGCCAATCTGCCAATCTGCGAATCTGCGAATCTGCGAATTCAGATTATCAACATAGCGTCGCCGTAGCTGTAGAAGCGATAACGCCGCGCCACCGCTTCGCGATAGGCGTTCATCGCCACCTCACGTCCGGCGAAGGCGCAGACGAGCATGAGCAGCGAGGACTGCGGCAGATGGAAATTCGTCATCAGCGCATCGACCATGCCGAACGTGAATCCCGGATAGATGAACAGGTCCGTCCATCCAGACTGAGGCGTGATGACGCCGCGGCCGGCGCGTCCGGCCGCCTCGAGAGCGCGCGTCGTCGTCGTGCCGACGGCAACCACGCGGCGCTTCTCGCGGCGAGCGAGATTGATGGCGTCAGCCGCCCGCTCGCCAATCGAAAACCGTTCGGCGTCGATCGTGTGCGCTTCGACTGTCTCGACGCGCACCGGCTGGAACGTGCCGTAGCCGACATGAAGGGTGATGGCCGCGCGCGCCGCGCCGCGCGCTTCGAGCGCGTCGAGCAGTTCGGGCGTGAAATGCAGGCCGGCGGTCGGGGCGGCCACCGAGCCTCGTACGCGGGCATACACCGTCTGATACCGCTCGCGATCGCTCACCGTATCGTCGCGCTTGATGTACGGCGGAAGCGGAACGTGTCCGATGTCATCGATGGCATCTTCGAGCGGGCCTCCGTCGTCTACCCACAGGCGGATCGTGCGCCGTCCGTGGAAATGGCGCTCGAGAATCTCGCCGCGAACGACGTGCCTGGAGCCGCGGAACACCATCTGGGCCCCTGGCGCGAGCTTCTGTCCTGGATGGACGAGCGCATCCCACCGCCCCTCGCCGGCATCCCGCGACGTCGCGGGCGCGAAGGATCGGCGTCGAGCTGTGCGAGGAGCAGACACTCGACAGCCCCTCCGCTCGGGACACGCACGCCGAGAAGCCGGGCCGGGAACACTCGCGTGTCGTTCACCACGAGCAGATCGCCGTCGCCGAGAAACGTGGCGAGCTCGGACACGTGCGTGTGCTCGATCCTGCCCGTGTTTTTGTGCAGCACGAGCAGCCTCGACCCGCCGCGCTCCGGGGACGGCGACTGCGCGATCAGCTCGTCCGGCAGATCGAAGTTGAAGTCGGAGACGTTCATTGCCTCTATTGTGCGAGAAGACGCCGAAGGTGTGCGGTGGCGGTGCGCGGAGATTGAGAGAAAGGGCGGGCCCCCAGGGAGGTGGGTGACCCGCCCTCGTGACGAACCTGCTGCTATTTCACACGGCGTCCGGTCTTCGTGGCCGGACCGCGGCGCCGGGAAGCGCGCGAGCCCCAGACCGCCTTCGACCGCACGACCGTCTTTTGTGCGCCGTCATTACGTTTCATTGCCGGGCTCCTTCTCATGGTTCTCTTCCCTTTCGCAGACTCTTCGAACAATCAGTGCAGCCTCGGACCCCATACCGCCTTGGACTGTCGCCAGTCCTCCTTCAGAATCGACCACAGAATCTGATCGAAGTAGCGGCCGTTGCGCTGAAACGACCGGCGAAGAACGCCCTCTTGCATCGCGCCGACTTTTCGCAGGGCCGCGTTGCCGCGGCCGTTGGTCGTGATCGAGCGCGCTTCGAGCCGGTGCGTGCCGACCACGCCGAATGCGAAATCGATGATGGCGCGGGCCCCCTCGAGAAACACGCCACTGCCCCAGAAGGGCGACCCGATGGCAAAGCCCCATTCGCCGCTGCCGAAGCCCGGCTCGAGCTGACGCACCTGGAACAATCCCATCGCATCGTCGTACCCGTTGGGCACGACGCCGAAGCAGAAGCTGTTGCCGCGCGTGCGCTCGTGGTGCGCTTCTTTTATGAAACCGAGAAAGCCTTCCACCGTCCGAGGCAGGGGAGATACGAACTCGGCAACCTCGTCGCTCGTCAGCATGGCGAGCAGCGCCGGCGCGTCGCTCTCACGAACTTCACGAAGCGTGACCTTCTCTCCGGCAATCGACGGAAGACCGAAATGCCAGTCGAAGGGAATCGAGCCGGTCTGAATTCGCGTTTGTTCCTGGTAAGGCATCTTTTCCATAGCGACCCTAGAAAGAGCAAGGCGCTTACCAGCATGTCGTTTCGTGTCATATTGGCACCATAAGTAAAACTCGCACATGCAGTTACGCGATTTCTCAGCATCTGGCAAACGCGGGCGTGCCGGGTCCCCGTTGTGCCCGAACGGCACACGAGATCGAGCCTGTACTCCTCAAACCGTTGGAATTGAATGCGTTAACAGTGACGGGTCAGATCAGCACAAGTTGTGCTGGTCTGGTCGACGCAGATTTGCTCAGTTCGGCGCGGAATTGCTCAGATTGACCAGCGAAGCAGGATGGACCCCACCGTGAACCCCGCGCCGACCGAAGCGAGCAGCACGAGGTTGCCTTTCTTGAGACGTCCGTCCGTGACGGCTTCGGTCAGCGCCAGCGGGATCGTGCCCGCGGTCGTGTTGCCGTATTTTTCGATGTTGATGACGACCTTTTCCGGCGGCAGGCCCAGCCGCTCGGCGGCCGACATGATGATGCGGCGATTGGCCTGGTGGGATACGAACAAGTCGATGTCCTGCCCGGTCACGTTGTTGCGCGCCATGATGCGCGCGCAGATCTCCTCGGTCTTACGGACGGCAAATCTGAAGACCGCCTGCCCATCCTGCTTCACGTAGTGCAGCCGCTGGTCGACGGTTTCGTGCGATGCCGGCTTCAGGCTGCCCCCCGCCGGCATGCACAACGCCTGTCCCCCGCTCCCGTCGACCTCGTGCGTGAAGTCGATGATGCCGCAGCCGTCGGTCGCGGGACTCACGACGACGGCACCCGCGCCGTCGCCGAACAACACGCACGTGGACCGATCGGTGTAGTCGATGATGCTCGACATGACATCGGCGCCGATCGCCAGCGCATGCGTGTGGGTGCCGGCGGCCACCATGTGCGCGGCAGTGGTCAAGGCATAGGTGAACCCCGAGCAGGCCGCGCCAAGGTCGAAGCCCCACGCTTTGGTGGCGCCGATCTTTTCCTGGACGAGGCAGGCCGTGCTCGGAAACATCATGTCGGGCGTCGTCGTGCCGACGACGATGAAATCGATGTCTTCGGGGGTCAGGCCCGCCTGCGCGATCGCCGCACGCGCGGCGATCGCGGCCAGATCCGACGTGCCGACTCCCGGCTCGACGACATGGCGCTCGCGGATGCCCGTGCGCTGCAGAATCCACTCGTCGCTCGTGTTGACCAGCTTCTCGAGATCTTTGTTGGTCAGCAGCCGCGGCGGTACGTAAGTCGCGAGACCGCTGATTTTTGTCATGCGATAGCCGGCTGTCTTCACCACAAACCCCTTCCGGGTGCCGTCAGTCCGAAATAGTTATACGCCAGCGCGGTGGCCACGCGGCCCCTCGGCGTGCGATCGAGAAATCCGATCTGAATGAGGAACGGCTCGTAGATATCCTCGATCGCGTCTTTCTCTTCGCTGATGGCCGCCGCGATGCTGTTGATGCCGACCGGCCCGCCGCCGAACTTGTCGATGATCGTCCGCAGCAGCCGTCTATCTATGTCGTCGAATCCGTGTTCGTCGACTTCGAGCAGCTTCAAGGCGTCGGCCGCCACCTGTTCGGTAATCCGTCCATCGGCGCGCACCTGTGCGAAGTCGCGCACCCGGCGGAGCAGGCGGTTCGCAATACGCGGCGTCCCGCGCGATCGCCTCGCCAGCTCCGCGGCGGCGGCCTCGACGATGGGCACGTTCAGAATGCGCGCCGACCGCTGGATGATCTCCTGCAGGTCGGCGTCGTTGTAGAAGTCGAGGCGATGCACGATGCCAAAGCGCGAGCGGAGCGGTCCGGTCAGCAGCCCGGCCCGCGTGGTCGCGCCAATCAAGGTGAACTTCTGCAGCGGGACTTTGATCGATCGGGCGCCGGGGCCCTGGCCGATGACGATGTCGAGCTCGTAGTCCTCCATCGCGGGATAGAGCACTTCCTCGATCGCCGGCGGCATCCGGTGGATTTCGTCGATGAACAGCACTTCGTGCTCGCCCAGGCTCGTCAGAATCGCGGCGAGATCGCCGGGACGCTCGAGCACCGGACCAGCCGTCGCCCGCACGGCGGCACCGAGCTCCTGGCCGATGACGTAGGCCAGCGTCGTTTTGCCCAGACCGGGAGGACCGTAGAGCAGTACGTGATCGAGAGCTTCGCGCCGCTGCCGGGCGGCGGCAATGGAGACCTGGAGGTTCGCGCGAACGCGCTCCTGGCCGATGTAGTCGTCCAGCGTGCGGGGCCTCAGCCCCGCTTCATACTGGGCGTCTTCATCGACCCGGGCAGCTGTAACGATCCTCGGGTCGGACATGCAGGAGGGATTTTATGGGACGGCGAGCCCCTCAGCAATCTTCGCTTTGATCTTTCTGATGAACCTCGCGCTCACGTCGGGCGCGTACTCGGCGGCCCGGAAGGCGTCCTGCCATTGGGCGTCGGTGATTTCGCTCAGAAGCCGGGCGGTCCATTTCACGTCGGCGGGGCGAACCAGATCGACGACCGAGCCGTAAATCGTCTCGAAATCGAATTCCACCTCGCCTTCCCGCACGGCTTCGATGAATCCCTGCGATTCGAACCCGTCGATGTCGTTGCGCGAGCCCTGCCCGAAACCACGCATCGGGAACGTCCAGAAGAGCTTCGAGCTCGAGGTCTTGCCGAGCGAGGCTCCGAGATCGCGCACGACGAAGCGCCGCGTGCCGTCGGCATGGCGATAGATCTTGTTGTTCGACGTCTTCCAGTCCCAGTTGCTCAGCAGGATGTTGGCAACGATCAAGCCGCGGAATGGCTGAGCGTCGATGAACTCGTTCTCGGTCCAGGACCAGTCGCCGGCGACCGCCGCGCTGTCGAAGCCGGTGCGAAAGCGCGCTTCCGGCTGCGGTCCGCCCGGTCCTCCGGAAAGCTCCCAGCTCTTGAGGTAGTACGTGGGCGGCTGGTGGTAGCCGATGGCCCAGAGAATTCGCGACGCCACCACTTCGGTCTGTGCTTCAGGACCGAGCTTGACGCTCCATTCACGGCCGTCGGGACCACGCACGTCGAATCCCGCACTGTAGCCGGTGGTATCGGTGGCGATCCACGTGAACGGGGCATCGGCCTTCGGCTTCAGCGCGGCCCCGCCCGGACCGTTGAAGAGATCGCGCGAGGCAACATCGCCGGGCGCCTGCCAGAGCTCGGCGATGTTGTCGACCGCACGCGGCTGGGCGTTTGTGCCCACACCGTGCGTCAATGTCAGAACGAACGTCGCGAAAATGACTGAAATCGCTGCACGAAGGCTTCGTGCGTTCATGGCCTGCGTACACGCTGCAAAAGGTGATCCCTCAGCTCGCCAGTTCCCTCAACGCGAGCTTCAACGACGCCTCGAAGCTCGACCCGCTGGCTTTTTTCATGGCCGCACTGACGGCGCGCTCGGCCAGCGGGCGGTGGTAGCCGAGGTTCATCAGGGCCGAAAGCAGGTCGGTACGTAATGCTTCAGTGTCGTCGATGGGCGCCGCGACGGCGGTGTCCGCGGGCAGGAACGACGCCATCTTGTCCTTCAGCTCGAGCCCGATCCGTTCGGCCGTTTTCTTGCCGATGCCGGGAATGCCCGTGAGCCTCGCGACATTCGCCGTGCGGATCGCCGAGACGAGCTCGTTCGGCTCGATGCCCGACAGCACGGCCAGCGCGAGCTTCGGGCCGATGCCGCTGACGCCGATGAGCCGCTCGAAGATCTGCAGCTCGAGCCGCGTGGCGAAGCCATACAGATTCAGCGCGTCCTCGCGCACGTGCGTGTGGATGCGAAGGGAGACGTCGGAGCCCGGGTCGCCCATCTCGTAGAACGTCGAGAGCGGCACGTGCACGTCATAACCGACGCCGTTGACGTCGACGACGACGCGGTTCGGCTGCTTTTCCAGGAGACGCCCTCGAAGGTGGGCGATCATGTTTTCGTGCGGGGTCCCAACACCCGCATCAGCGTGGACGAAACGCGCGCCAGCTCGTGGCGCGGCTCGCCGGCTGCGGGGCGCGGGACGCGGCGTCGGCGCCACCGCGGTTCATCTTGTGCAGATGGCAGATCGCGATCGCCAGCGCGTCCGACGCATCGAACGGCGTCGGCGGCTCGGCGAGGCCGAGCAACAACCGGATCATCGACTGCACCTGGCCCTTTTCCGCGCGGCCATAGCCAACGACCGACTGCTTCACTTCGGCAGGGGTGTACTCCACGATCGGCACGCCGGCTTCGACGGCGGCGAGCATCGCGACGCCTCGCGCGTGTCCGAGCTTGAGTGCGCTCTTGGCGTTGACGGCGTGGAAGAGATTCTCGATGGCGACACAGTCGGGGCGGTAACGCGCCAGAAGCGCGCCGAGCTCGGCGTGGATGACTTCGAGCTTTTCCGGGAAAGGCTTACGGGCCGCAATCGAAATCGCGCCGCAGACAACCAGGCGGTGGCGGGTGCCATCGCTCTGCACGCATCCGTATCCGGTGCGCGCGGAGCCGGGATCGATCCCAAAGACCTTCACGCGAGCGAGGCCTCGATCTCCTTTTCCTCGATGTCGAAGTTCGAGTACACGTGCTGCACGTCGTCGTGATCCTCGAGCACTTCCATCAGCTTCAACATCTGCTGGGCGACCTTGCCCTCGAGCTTCACGTAGTTCTGGGGAATCATCGAGACCGACGCGGCCGCGGGTTCGATGCCGAGCGCCTTGACGGCTTCGTGGACTGCATGGAACACGTCCGGCGTCGTCAGCACTTCCCAGTTGTCGTCGTCGTCCTGGAAATCGTCGGCGCCCGCCTCGAGCACGGCGTTCATGAGCTTCTCTTCGTCGGCTTTCGATTTCTCGACGACGATGTAGCCCTTTTTCGTGAACATCCAGGCCACAGCGCCTGCCGCCGCGAGATTGCCGCCGTGTTTTTCGAGCGTGTGGCGCAGCTCGCCGACCGTGCGGTTCTTGTTGTCGGTCAGCGTATCGATGATGACGGCGGCGCCGCCGGGACCGTAGGCTTCGTAGCTGACCTCTTCGTAACTGACGCCCGGTTCTTCGCCGGTGCCGCGGCGGATGGCCCGCTTGATGTTTTCGGCGGGCATGTTCGCGGCCTTGGCGTCCGCGATAATGGTCCGCAGCCGCGGGTTCATGTCGGGATCGCCGCCGCCGCCGCGCGCGGCGACCGTCAATTCCTTGATGATGCGGGTGAAAACCTTGCCGCGCTTGGCGTCGAGCGCGCCCTTTTTATGCTTGATTGACGCCCATTTTGAATGGCCGGACATGATGAAGCTCCAGTGAAAGGATCGGGCGATCTTACTACGGCCCCGCGGTCCGGCTGAAGCCGGACACTACATCTGACCGACCCACGAACCCGCGATCTGACGATCTGACGAACCGGCGAACCTGACGAACCTCACGAACCGACGAACTTCACGAACCGACGTGAATCACGCCTTTTCCGCCAGAATCAACCACACGTCGGCGCGGGGATCCCAGGGTTCTCCGTTGTAATCGCCCAGGACGGCCTTGATCCGGAACCCCGCCTGCTCGAGGCGCCTGGTCATTTGCGGCACGGTGAGGGTACGAAACACGAGCGAAAACCGGTGCGCGCGCCGGCGGCGGCCGCGCCACTCGACGAATGTCTGGTCGAAGATCGTGAGCTTCTTTTTCCGGTCCTGGCGAACCGATTCCACGAGCGTGATGCGTGACCGGCCACCCCGCCGCGATCCCCGGAATCGCACCCTGTTCCGGTACTCCTTCCAGACCGGGAGATCCGGGACGAGGTCGATGCCGAAGATGCCGCCCTTCGGCAACACGCGTGCAACCGAGGCCAGCGTCGCCTTCAGATCGGATTCGCGAACGAGGGACTGGAGAATCCCGTACGGCGCCATGACGAGCTTGAAGCGGGCCGACAGTCGGAACGGCAGCAGACGGATGTCGCTGCGAATCCATGAGACCTTCGTGCCCAGACGCGCGCGCTTCGAGCGCCGGCGCGCATGCGCGAGCATGTCCGCCGATCGATCGACGCCGACCACGCGAACGCCGGCACGCGCGACCGGAATGGTCACGCGTCCGGTGCCGCAGCCGAGCTCCAGTACGGCGCCGTTGGCCCGCGTTCCCCATGCGGCGCCAGAAATCGATGTCGCGGCGATCGAGCGTCTGCGCGTTTTCCCAGTCGTAGAAGGGCGCGTAGTCGTCCCAACCGGTCCACCCCTCGGGGGCTTGACGCTTCGGCAGATTGGCCATGGGCTTCAGGCTTCCGGCTCCGGACTTCAGGCCAGCAGCCTGGAGCCAGAAGCCGGCAGTCTAGTCCGACACCGCCAGCTCACCCGGCACGATGGGCCGCGTTCGCGGCAACCGTCCCATGCGGGCCAGGTTTCCGACAAACGCGATGATGCCGACGAAGATGCACAACTTGAGCGAGTTGCCGAGCCGCGTGTTCGGCAGCACGTACCACATCAGCCAGAGCGCCGGCTGCGCGATGCACATCGCCCACACCGTTCCGTAGAAGTAGCGCCGTTCGTGGCCTTCGCCCTGGGTCGACGGCATCACGCGAGGAAGCCTGCCAAGCGGCGCCAAGCAGCCATACGGTGCCGGCGATTGGAAAATACGCGTAGCGGTAGATCTGCTTGAGATACCACTCGCCGGTCACGACGGCCACGACCAGGCCGGTGATGTTCAGCAGCGCGAAGGTGATGGCGGCACTCCACGCGAACGTGTAGCAGACGCGCCGATAGAGCGGGTTCGGCCGATCCTCCGTGAAGCGAATGATGTAGGGCGCAGGCTCGACGCCCGGAAGACGCCCGCGCACGCCCGCGATTCCCGTGCCCACCATCACGACGGCGAGCCAGATCACCATCCGGCGGTCGAATCCCCGCTCGAACAGGTCGAAGGTGAGCGGGCCCGGCGCGATGAAGAACACGAAAATCCAGATGGGCCAGTGATTGAACCGGTAGTACAGCTTGTTGCGGGTGCGGATTTTCCTCTGCGAGGCGTACTCGACTGGAATGGCGCTCACTGTTGTGTCCATTCTGCGCCACCTAGTGCGGCGATCTCCTACGAAATCCGCCGCGGCCTCATCGGTGGGCGCATCCGTTGCCCCGTAATCAATCTATCCAATACCTGCCTGGGCGTCTCGACAGCCGCGCGCGGCACGGCTGTCGGCGACGTACGTGCGCAGCCGGCTGAACGGGCCGACGTACGGCGAGGCCGAAGCATAGTAGCTGAGCGCGGTGTGCCGTTTCACGACGTTCGACGTGCGAACGTAATTTGCCGCATCCGCACGCCAGGGCTGCGGCCCACTCGCCGCCCTGAAGACAGCAATCAGGTTTCCCCCATCCGGCGACGTCTTCGTCTGGACCGGCTCGAACCCGGCTTTACGCCCGAGATCCTCGAGCGTCGCGCGGCTGAAATTATAGAAGTGCGCGAAGTGAAACCGGTGGCCGGGCGAGAGGCACCGCGCCTCGACGTTCGGCACTTCAATCAACAGCACCCCGCGCTCGGCGATCCACGTGCGGAGCCGGGTGAGGATTGCGTTTGGATCTTCGACGTGCTCGAGCGCGTGGTACATCGTGATGACGTTGAAGCTTCCTGGAGAAAAGGCGGCATCCTGAACGAAGCCAGTGGCCACTGGCACGTCGAGCGTTTCGCGGGCGTGTCGCGCGTACTGCTGGTCCGGCTCGAGCCCCGACGCGTCGAACCCGAGCCGGCGAAGCACGTACACGACTTCTCCACCACCGGCCCCGGCATCGAGAATCCGGTCGCCCGGCTCCAGGAATGGCGCAAGGACCCGATAGCGGTTCAGCGCGCCGCGACCCGATCGCGCGATATGCCGCAGCGATGGCGTCGACTGCCCTTTGTAGTCGAGCCGGTATTCACTCGAGTAATAGCGCCGGACTTCTTCTTCACTCGGGCGCGGGTTCGACCATACCAGTCCACACTTCCGGCAGATCGTGGTGCGCAGGGGGCGCCCATCGCGATCGCGGTCACCGATCACGTCAACGTCGGACGATCCGCACAGGTTGCAGGGGATCGGACACTCACTCACGATTGGAGACCAGGACGAACTGCGGGAGTTCCGAACCGTCGAGAAAGTTTCTGGCCTTGATGTCGAACATCGGCTGACGCGCGAGCACGTAGGTTTCCACCGGCAGCCGATCCTTGATGTTCGCGTACTCGCTCTCGGTCATCACGAAGTACACGTCGCTCGTCGAGTGAAACACCGCCTGAAGATGATCGGGCAGCAGCACCTCCATCACGGGCCGATGCAGGTAGAAGACCATGCTCGGCAGCGCGAACCTGTACGATCCCACGATGGCCCCGACGCTCGCGCGCGCGCGAATGAGCTCGGAGAAGGGCCGGACCGGCTTGTATCGCTCGAAATCGGGCAGCGTGCAGAGCACGACGCACCAGATGATGAGGACGAGGCTGGCGGACAGGCTCGCCGCTGCTTCGAGCACGCGGCGGCGTCCAGACCAGACGAGCGCACCGGCGCCTCCGGCGACCGCCACCGCACCGGCGAACGTCGCGCCGGCCAGCGCATAACCCCTGGCGACGGCGAACGCCCACACCATGGCCGCGCCGGTGGCCACGAGCAGCACGGCCGTCAGCCCCAGGCCCCAGACGACGGGCGTCTTCACCGAATCACCCTCGATGGCTTTCGTGAGCATCGTGCCGATGAGCGCCGCTTCGGCCGTCACGATCGGAAGGATGTAGAGATCTTCTTTCGTACCCGAAAACGAGAAGAACGTCACGATCGCCGCGATCCAGATCACGAGCAGCCACGCCACTCGACTCGCACGCCGTTCCCCGATCGCCCACCACAGAGCGAGCGGAATCATCACGGACCAGGGGAACAGATCGGCAAGCATGACCGGGATGTAGAAGAGAAGGCCGCGCGACTGCTCGCCCACCGCTTCGGCATAGCGTCCGAGGTTCTCGCCGAACAGGAACGCGCCGATGTATTCCCAGCCGTACTCACGGTAGAGCAGGTAATACCACGGCACCGCGATCGCCAGGCTGATGATCGCCCCCGTTGGCAACATCATGCGGCGCAGATCGCCCAGCCGCCCGAGCGTCGCCAGGTAGATGAAGAACACCACCGCGGGAAGGAAGACGGCCACCGGTCCCTTGGTCAGCACTCCGAAGCCCGCCGCGACGTACATCAGGCAGAGATAAAGACGGCGACGTTCGGGCCGGCTCTCGGCCAGCGCGAAACACAACAGCACCAGTCCCGTCCACATCGTGATGTGGACGTCGATGATGATGCGCCGCGCCAGCAGCAGCAGCCGCGGTGAGGTCGCCAGCACGAGCGCGGCCATCAGCCCGGCCGTTGTTCCGCCCAGCAACCGGCCCAGCGCAAAGGCCGTCGCCACGATGACCACCCCGCCGATCGCGATCGGCAGCCGCTCGCTCCATTCGGAGACGCCAAACAATCGATACGACGCGGCGACGTTCCAGTAGGACAAGACGGGCTTGTTCATGCGCAGCTGGAAGTTGAAGCTCGGCGAGACGTAGTCGCCGGCCTCCATCATTTCCCGCGGCGTCTGCGCGTAGAACGCCTCGTTCGCATCCCAGATCGACGAGACACCCAGATTCACGAAGTAAGGAATGACGGCAGCGACGAGCAAAACGGCAAGGAAAGCGTGCCGGCGTTCTGTGAAACCGAACATCCGCGTTCAAAGTATCACGACCTCTAAGGGCAGGGCTTAGGGCTTAGGGCTTAGGGATTAGCGAGAGTTCGGCTTAGCGGACCGAAAGTGATGGAGCGCGATGCCGGTGGCGGTCGCGAGATTCAGCGAATCGACCGCGCCGGTCATCGGTATCCGCACGGCCAGGTCGGCAAACTGCTCGGCCGCCGGCGTCAGTCCCGGTCCTTCGCTTCCCACGAGCAGCGCCATTCGACCCTGGGCCTCGCACGCGGCGAGGTCTCTCGCATGCGCGCGCGGCGTCAGCGCGGCAAGCGTAAAGCCCAGCGCTTTGACCGCGGACAGATCGCCGGGCCAGTCGTTCAGGCGCGCATAGGGCACGGCGAGGACGCTGCCCATCGACGTGCGGATGGCTTTCCGGTACAGCGGATCGCAGCAGGTCGGGCTCAGCAGCACCCGGGCACCGAAGGCCGCGGCGTTGCGAAACGCGCTGCCGACGTTGTCGGGATCCGTGATGCCCTCGAGAACGAGCAGGCGATCGCCGTCGCGCGCCACGTCGGCCAGCGTCCGCTCGGGCGGACGCACGGCGAGTGCAAGGCATCCGCGGTGCAGGTTGAACCCGGTGATCGAGCCGAATGCCTCGGTATCGCAGACGTAGACGGGCACATCGTCGGGCAGGCGCGAGATCGAATCCTCCATCGCGCGGCGCGATGCTTCGTTCACGAGGAGGGAAACAACCTGAAGTCCGCTGTCGAAGAGCCGGCCGACGACCAGCCGGCCCTCGGCCACGAACAGATTCCGTTGGCGCAGCGCGTCTCCGTCGGAAACACGCCGGTAGTCATCCAGGCGCGGATCGTCGAAACCGATCTGGACGTACCGCGCGGGGTGTGACACCCCTTCATCCTATCGCCGCACCAGCTCGACCCGTCGATTCTGCGCCCTTCCCTGCTCGGTGGTGTTGTCGGCGACGGGTTTCGCATCGCCGAAGCCGCTGGTCGTCAGGCGATCGGCCGGCACGCTGAGATTGGTCACGAGGTACTGCTTCACCGCCGCCGCGCGCGCTTCCGACAGGCGGCGATTGGCGTCGGCCGCGCCCACGTTGTCCGTGTGCCCCTGAATCTCGAGGCGCAGCGCCGGCTGCTGCTTCAGCAGATCGCCGATGGCCTGGAGATCGCCCTTCGACTCGTCCCTGATGGTGGCCTGGCCGGTGTCGAACAGGATTCCGTGCAGCGCCACGGATCCTTTCTCGTTGAGGATCGTCGACAGCTCCATCGCCGAGAACTCGACCTTCTGCTCCATCGCCGCTTCTTCGACGACGGTCAACGTAAAGACTTCGCCGTCGTTGCTGATGTCGACCTCGAGCCAGATGTTCTTGCCGCCCGCCGGCATGCGCGCCGTCAGGATGCCGCCGCCCGCATCGAGATCCTCGAGCAGCCGCGCGCCGCCGTTCTTCAGGAAGAGGTTGGCGTAATTGCGGCCGATCTGGACGGGCCCGCCCTTTTTCGCGCCTTCCTTCAGCCAGTACGCGATCTGCCAGTAGCGGCCTTCGACCTTCTGCTCCTTGTCGCCGGCGAGTTGGAAGTCGTACGAGCTGAAATCCTGGGCCTCGTAATCCTCGATGTAGTATCCGGGAAAGCGGGACAGCATCGGATGATCCTTCGATCCCTCCGTGTCGTCCTGTGCGCCGGCCGCGAACGGATTGGCCAGGAGCGCCGCGCCGACGATCGCGCCGATGACGAACCTGCGCATGTGCATGAGTCCTCCGCCGACAGGTAAACTTCTGTAATGGAGCCTTATCGCGTTCCCGCGGGCACCGGCATCGGCCACGTCCACCTGAAGGTGTCCGACATCGATCGCGCGCTTGCCTTCTACCGCGACGTGCTCGGCTTCGACCAGATCATGCGTCTCGGCGATCAGGCAGCCTTTGTATCGGCCGGTGGCTACCACCACCATATCGGGCTCAATACGTGGCAGAGCCGGCGCGGCTCTCCGGCGCCTCCGCACCATACGGGCCTCTACCATTTCGCCATCCGTTACCCGTCGCGGCGCGATCTGGCAACGGCCGTTCGCCGCGTGCTCGACGCCGGCGTGCCGATTCAGGGCGTCGCCGACCATGGCGTCAGCGAGTCGATCTATCTCACCGATCTCGACGGCAACGGCATCGAGCTCACGCGCGACCGGCCGGAGTCTGAATGGCCGCGCGACGCGTCCGGCAATCTCGCCATGCACATGGCCGATCCGCTCGATCTGGATGCGCTCGTCCGCGAGGCGCCGTAGCGCGCGATGCGGATCGGCATCGACATCGGCGGGACGAAAATCGAGGCCATCGCGATCGAAGGCAGCCGCGAGGTGCTGCGCCGCCGCATCGCGTCGCCGCGTGGCGACTACGACGCGACGATCCGCGCGGTGTCCGATCTCGTGGCCGCGATCGAATCGGAGCGCGGACACTCCGGAACGGTCGGCGTCGGAATCCCCGGCGCCATTTCCGCCGCGACGGGGCTGGTCAAGAACGCGAACTCGACCTGGCTGATCGGCCACCCGCTCGATCGCGATCTCGAGCGCGCGCTGCGGCGGCCCGTACGCCTGTCCAACGATGCCAACTGCTTTGCGTTGTCGGAGGCGATCGACGGCGCGGGACAGGGCGCGCACACGGTCTTCGGCGTGATTCTCGGCACCGGCACCGGGGGAGGCGTGGTGGTGAACGGTCGCGTGCTCGAAGGACGGCATCGCATCGCCGGCGAGTGGGGCCACAATCCGCTGCCGTGGCCGCAGGACGGCGAACACCCGGGCCCTGCGTGCTACTGTGGGCGCAACGGCTGCATCGAGACGTTTCTCTCGGGCCCCGGTCTGGCGGCGACTTACGAGGCGATCGCCGGGAGACGCGTCGACACGAAAGAGATCGTGACGCTCGTCGACCAGGGCGATGCCGGCGCGGCGCGGGCTCTGGAGGTGTACGAAAGCCGGCTGGCACGCGCGCTCGCGAGTATCATCAATGTGCTCGATCCCGACGTCATCGTCCTGGGCGGCGGGTTATCGAATATCGACGGGCTGTACAGCCGGGTGCCGAAACTCTGGGCACCTTTCGTTTTTTCCGATTCGTCCGATACACCTCTTGTGGCCCCCCGGCACGGCGATTCCAGCGGCGTCCGGGGCGCCGCCTGGCTGTGGCCGGATTCGTAGTGCCGACCTCGGTCGGTCAAAAAGGAGATTCAATGAAGGTTCGACTGAGTACGATCGCGCTGCTCACATTTGCACTCTCGTGGACCGCTCTTGCCCAGCAGTCGCCGATGCGCGCGGGCAACTGGGAAATGACGATGAAGATGAGCATGCCCGGGATGGATATGCCCCCGATGAAGCACACGCAGTGCATCACGGCTGAAATGCTGAAGGATCCGCAGTCGGCGATCCCGACTGGCCAACAGGGCAAGAACGACTGCAAGCTGAGCGACTACAACTTGAGCGGCTCCACGGCGACCTACAAGATGGTCTGCACCAAGCCGCAGCCGATGACGATGTCGGGCGAGATGAAGTACACCGGCACCGACGCGTACGTGGGAACCGTCCAGATGGACATGAGCGGTCAGAAGGTGACCATGGCCGTAGACGCGAAGCGGCTGGGCGATTGTCCCAAATAGAACATAGAATCTAAAATCTAAAATCTAGAAACTAGAATCTGAATCTAGAAACTGAAATCCAGGATCTCTTCGAAGATTCTAGATTTTAGTTTTTAGATTCTAGATTCCAGATTCCACCACCTTCCCGCCATCGATCGTCAGCACGCGCGTCGCATACTCTTCGGCAAACCGCTCGTCGTGCGTCGTGACCAGGAGGGTGCGTCCCGAGGTGGTCAGGCGTTGCAGCAAGGCGCCCAGCTCCGCGCGACGCGACGGATCGAGCGAGGCCATCGGTTCGTCCATCAACAGCACCGGGGGATTGACCGCGAGCGCCCGCGCAATCGCCACGCGTTGCGCTTCGCCGCCCGATAGCTCTCGCGGCAGCGCGCCCGCGCGGGCCTCGACGCCGAGCTGCAGCAGCAGATCGCGGCCGGTCTCCTCGGCGGCGCGGTGCGGCGTGCCGTAGACGTGCACCGGCGCGAGGCAGACGTTCTGCAGCGCGGACAGGTGCTCGAAGAGGCAATGAAACTGAAACACCAGCCCGACGCTCCGGCGCAGGCGGTGCAGCATCGTGCGATCGGGCGCCTTGCCGCCTTCCAGGCGCGCCTCGCCCACGTCGATGGTGCCGCTCTCGAACGCGTCAAGGCCGGCAATCGCGCGCAGGATGGTCGTCTTGCCGCATCCCGACGGTCCGCGCAGCGCGATCAGATCGCCAGGCTGCGCCTCGAGGTCGAGGCTCGAGACCAGGACGCGTCCGCCGCGCCGCAGCTCGACCTGGCGGAGCGCCAGCGTCTTCATAGCGTCTGCATCCTCCAGCGCCGCTCCAGCGCGCGGGCCAGCGCCGCCAGCGGCAGCGACATGGCGAGATACAACACCGCGCAGATCGCGCCGGGAATGACCCAGCTGCCGATGTTCGTCGCGAAAATCTGCGTCTGTTTGGTCAGCTCGACCACCGTCAACACGGACACGAGCGACGAGTCTTTCAACATCGCCACGAAGTCGTTCGTCATGGGGGCGAGCGCGAGCCGGAACGCCTGCGGTCCTCGAATGAGCCTGAGCGTCTGGAAGTCGGTGAACCCGAGCGTCCGCGATGCCTCGAGTTGACCGACCGGCACCGCCAGCAACGCGCCGCGATAAATCTCGCTCTCGTACGCCGCGTAGTTCAGCGCGAGACCCAGGAGCGAGGCGAGAAAGGCCGGCAGCCGGATGGCTTCCGCAATGCCGTAATAGAGCACGAACAACTGCAGGAGCAACGGCGTGCCGCGAATCAGCTCGACATAGCCGGTCAGCAGGGCGCGCGTGAGCTTGTCTCCGTAAATGCGGCCCGTCGCGATGACGACGCCGCAGGCGACGGCCAGCAGCATGGCGCCGCACGACAGGATGAGCGTGATGAGGGCCGCGCGAAGGAGCGAGGGCAGGTAGCGGCGCGTGGCGTCTCCCCTGGGCATCGCGGCGACGCCCTCGATCGCATAACCCAGAATCGGCGGGATGGGTTCACCCGCCAGCGCGCTGGCAAAGAGCCGCGGCTGGTCGTCGTTCCAGACGTTCCACTTCCGAAAAATGGCCTCGAGGCGGCCGTCCTTCATCGCCTGCTTCAGGATTTCGTTGATGCGGTCGCGGAGGGTGTCGTTTCCAGGGGCGAGCACGCCCACATAGTGGGACGTCGCCACAGCCTCCGGATGGGTGACGAATCCAGGCGTCGTCCGCGCACGCCGCTCGGCCAGCACGTTGTCCAGGAGCACGGCATCGAGCCGGCCGATCAACAAGTCCGAATACGGGTGCACGTCGTCTTCATAGGACACGGCCACGATGCCGTGGTCGCGCTCGGCCGCGAGGAGAATTTCGTAGGCGATCGTTCCGCAGAGGGTGCCGACGCGGCGGCCCCGGAGATCGGCCAGCGTACGAAATTGTCCGGCGTCGGACGCACGTACGCTCAGCACCTCGCGAAACTGATAATAGGGAAGGGTGACCGCATAGCCGGCGCGGCGCGCGGGCGTGTCTTCGATGCCGCTCAGCCCGATCTCGGCGTCGCCACGCGCGATCGATTGATCGATGGATTGGAACGCCACTTCGACGAAGCGCGCCTCGCGTCCCAGGCCGCGCGCGATGAGCTCGGCCAGGTCGGCGTCGAAGCCCACGACGCGGGACGGGTCGGCCGGATCGGCTTCGACATAGGGCGCACCGCCTTCGGCGTCACCGGCCCATCTGAACGGTTCCGTGGTTTGCGCCTCGGCGCTGGCAAGGCCCGCCCAGGCCACCACCGCCGCAATGACGAACCGGTGCATCGACGCGCAAATATTAAGGGGGTTGCGTTCGTCATTCAAACGCGAAGTAGAATGGCCTTACAGTTGCCATAAAGAACAGAGGTCAGCCGAGAGCACCGTGTTCGACTCGCTGTTTGCGTTTTTCTTCAAGTATTCGCCTTACGTGTTCCAGCAGGGCGAACTGCGCCTCGCATTCGGCTCTCCTGTGTACATCGCGGCTGGACTGGCCGCCGCCGCCGCGCTGGCCGCCGTGCTCACCTACCGGAGCGCGCCTGGCGAAGCGAGCTGGATCGATCGCACGGTGCTGACGGCGTTGCGTCTCTGCCTGGTCGCCCTGGTCCTGTTCTGCCTGTTCCGTCCTGTGTTGATCCTGCGGGCGTCCGTCCCTCAGCAGAACTTCCTGGGTATCCTCCTGGACGATTCGCGCAGCATGCGGGTTGCCGACCACGAGGGCAAGCCGCGTGGCGAATTCGTCGGCGCGACCTTCGCCCCGGACAGTCCGGTCATGAAGGCGCTGTCGAGCCGGTATGCGGTGCGCGTGTTCCGCTTCGCGTCGTCCACCGATCGCGTGGCAGCCGCACGCGATCTGTCGTTCGACGGCACGCAGACCAAGCTCGGCGACGCGTTGCAGCGCGCGAAGGACGAATTCACGGGACTGCCCCTGGCGGGCCTCGTCATGGTGACCGACGGCGCCGACACCGAAGAATCGTCCATCCAGGAGTCGCTGCTCGGCCTCCGCGCGAGCCAGGTTCCGGTGTTTACGGTGGGCATCGGGCGTGAAACGCTCGGCCGCGACATTCAAATCAGCCGCGTCAGCACGCCGAAGCAGGTGCTCAAGGGCACGAACCTCTCGCTCGACGTCATCGTGTCGCAGAGCGGGTTCCGCGGCACGACGGTGCCGCTCAACGTCGAGGACTCCGGCCGGATCCTGAGCACGCAGGATGTCGCGCTGACCAACGACGGCGAGCCGACCACCGTCAAGGTGCACTTCACGGCAACCGAAGCCGGCCCGAGAACGATCCGATTCCGCATTCCGCAGCAGGAAGGCGAAGAAATCACCCAGAACAACGTGCGCGAGGTGCTGCTCGACGTGGTGGATCGCAAGGAGAAGATTCTCTTCTTCGACGGCGAGCCGCACTTCGAGGTCAAGTTCATCCGCCGCGCCGTGGCCGACGACCCCAATCTGCAGCTCGTCGTGCTGCAGCGGACGACCGACACCAAGTTCTTCCGCATTCTCATCGACAGCCCCGACGAGCTCGCGGCGGGCTTTCCGAAAACGCGCGACGAGCTGTTCTCGTATCGCGGCCTGATTCTCGGCAGCATCGAAGCCAACGCCTTCACCGGCGACCAGTTGCGGATGATTGCCGACTTCGCGGACCGGCGCGGCGGCGGGCTGATGATGATCGGTGGCCGCCGCTCGTTTGCCGAGGGCGGGTATGCGGGAACGCCGGTCGCCGACGCGCTTCCGGTCGTGCTCGAAGCCAAGCAGCCCGATACGACGACCCGCGTGCAGGTGACGCCGACGCGGCCCGGACAGTCACATGCCGTCACGCAGATCGAGAAGACCGAAGAGGGCTCGGTCAAGCGATGGAGCGCGCTGCCGCCGGTCATCAGCGTGAATCCGATTCGCCAGGTCAAGCCGGGGGCGACGACGCTGCTGCGCGGTGTCGATGAGAGCGGCCGCGAATCGATCGCGCTCGCCTACCAGCGCTACGGGCGTGGCAAGACGCTCGCCTTCCCGATCTACGACTCGTGGACGTGGCAGATGGACGCCAAGATCGCCGTCGAAGACATGACCCACGAAACCTACTGGCGCCAGTTGATGCGCTGGCTGGTCGACGGCGTGCCCGACCAGGTCGAGCTGACGACCGCGCCCGACCAGGTCGAGCCCGGGGAAGCGGTGACGCTCATCGCCGAGGTGTCGGACCCCGGCTACCTCGAGGTGAACGATGCCGCCGTGACCGCGCACGTCACGGGACCGAAGGGCGCCGTCATCGACGTGCCGCTGCAGTGGACCGGCGAGCGCAACGGCGAGTACCGCGGCACGTTTACGCCGACCGAGAACGGATCGTACGAAGCCAAGGTCGAGGCGTCGCGGTCGGGCGCCACCCTCGGCACGAACGTCGGGCACGTGCGGGTGGCACCCAGCGACAGCGAGTATTTCGACGCGGCGATGCGCGCGCCGCTGCTGCGTCGCATCTCGGAAGAGACCGGCGGCGTCTACTACACGCCGCAGACCGTTTCGTCGCTCGCCGACGACGTGAAGTACACCGGACGGGGCGTCACGACGGTGGAAGAGCGCGACCTCTGGGACATGCCGATCGTGCTGTTCCTGCTGCTCGGCGTCATGCTGGCCGAGTGGAGCTACCGGCGGGTGAGACATCTTGCGTAAATAGGGCTGAGGGTAGGGCTTAGGGCTTAGGGCTTAGGGCTTAAGAGCTTGGAGGGTTACGTGGCGCAGATCGAACAGGACATGGAGCAGGATGATGTCGCCCTTGCCGATCGGATGAAGCACGGGCGTCAGCGCATCATCGAGGAGTTGAAGAAGCTCATCATCGGCCAGGACGAGGTCGTCAATCAGGTGCTGCTGACGCTGTTTGTCGGCGGCAACAGCCTCATCGTCGGCGTGCCCGGCCTCGCCAAGACGCTGCTCATCCATTCGATGGCGCGGGTGCTCGACCTCAAGTTCAACCGCATTCAGTTCACGCCCGACCTGATGCCGTCGGACATCACCGGCACCGACATCATCCAGGAGGATCCGGCGACCGGACGGCGGCAGATGGTGTTCGCGCCCGGGTCCGATCTTCGCCAACATCGTGCTCGCCGACGAAATCAACCGCACGCCCCCCAAGACCCAGTCGGCGCTGCTCGAAGCCATGCAGGAGCATCGCGTCACGGTCCAGGGGCGCACCTACACGCTCGAGGAGCCCTTCTACGTGTTCGCGACGCAGAACCCGATCGAGCTCGAAGGTACGTATCCGCTGCCCGAAGCCCAGCTCGACCGCTTCATGTTCCACATCGTCATCGAGCATCCGCCCGAAGACGAGGAATACGAGGTCGTGAGAACGACGACGGCGATCCTGAACCCGCAGTTCGAGCGCCCTGTGACCGGCGCCGATCTCGTGGCGTTCCAGCGGCTGGTGCGCCGCGTGCCGGTGGCCGAGTCGGTGATGCGGTATGCGCTCGAGCTGGCGCGGACGACACGTCCGAAGTCGAAGCAGGCGCCCGAGGTGGTCAAGAAGTGGGTGGCGTTCGGCGCCAGCGTGCGCGCGGCGCAGTACCTTGTGCTAGGCGCAAAGGCGCGGGCGCTGACGAGCGGCCGCTATCACGTCAGCTTCGACGACATCCGCGCGCTGTCGCACCCGGTGCTGCGCCACCGCGTGCTGACGAACTTCCACGCCGAATCGGAAGGCATCACGAGCGACTCGATCATCGATCAGTTGCTGGAGGCTGTACCCACACCCCGATCGGGAATGTAGAGGAAGGCAGATGGACGACATGGCAGATGGCAAGATGGCAGATGGCAAGGCAGACGGCATCGTCTGCCATTAGCCATCTGCCATCTGCCATGACGTGAGACATGGAGCAGCATTCACTCCCAGGCGCCCGTTTCGTCGACCCGAAGGTCCTCGCGCGCATCGGCAACCTCGAGCTGCTCGCGAAAACCGTCGTCGATGGATTCATCAACGGGCTGCACCGCTCGCCGTACTTCGGCGCGTCGGTCGATTTCGCCGAGCACCGGGGCTACATGCCCGGCGACGACATCCGCCGGGTGGACTGGAAGCTGTACGCGCGGACCGACCGCTACTACCTGAAGGAGTACGAAGCCGACACGAACGCGAACTTCTCGGTCATCCTCGACATCTCGCGGTCGATGGATTTCGCGAGCCGCGGCATCTCGAAGCTCGAGTACGGCAAGTATCTCGGCGCGTGCCTCGCCTACTTCGCGCAGAAGCAGCGGGACCGCATCGGCTGCGTCACCTTCGACAACGACATCGTCACGCACATTCCGCCGTCGGCGAAGCACCTGGAGCGCGTCCTGCACACGCTCGATCGCGCCAAGGCCGAGCGCAAGGGCGATCTGAAGGTGCCGATGCAGAAGATGGCCGAGCATTTCGGCCGTCGCGGCATCCTCGTCATCGTGTCGGACTGGTACGAGTCGCCCGAGGTCATCATGGACGCGGTGAAGCCGCTGCGCTTCCGCGGGAACGATCTCGTCGTGTTCCACATCCTCGACCCGGCCGAGATCGACTTCAATTTCACCGAGGCGGCGAGCTTCCAGGACCTCGAAACAGGCGAGCAGATTCCGGTCGTGCCGACGGCGCTGGCCGCGCAGTACAAGTCGCTCGTGCAGGAGCACGTCGCGTCGCTGACCTCGCGGTTCTCGCAGAACCGCGTCGACTACACGCTCGTCAACACGGCGACGCCGCTCGATTACGCATTGTTCAAATATCTGTCCGCGCGCCAGCGGCTGAGCCGGGTGAGATAAATGGCGTTTCTGGCACCTCTCTTCTTCGCCGCGCTCCTCACGTTCGCCATCCCGATCCTGATCCACCTGACGCAGCGCGAGCGCAAGCAGGTGGTCGAGTTTCCGTCGTTGATGTTCCTCGAGAAGATTCCGTATCAGTCGGTCCGCCGGCGCCGGATTCGCGACTGGC
This sequence comes from Vicinamibacterales bacterium, assembly GCA_963821395.1. Classification (GTDB taxonomy): domain Bacteria; phylum Acidobacteriota; class Vicinamibacteria; order Vicinamibacterales; family JAMQPK01; genus JAMQPK01. The sequence goes on from CAWGDY010000032.1 coordinate 119,332, forward strand.
CGCTGCTGGCCATGCGCCTGGCCGCGATCCTGCTGATCGTGCTCGCGTTTGCGCGGCCGTTCTTCGACCGGCCGATCGTCGCGCTGGCCAACGTGTCGGGGCCACGCGAGGTCGTCATCCTGCTCGACCGCTCCTACAGCATGGGGTACGGCGATCGGTGGGCGCGCGCGCAGGCCGAGGCGCGTCAGGTCGTGCAGGGGCTGACAGCGACCGATCACGCCACTCTCGTGCTCTTCGGCACCAGCGCGCAGGCGGAAGTGCGCGCAACGGCAGAGCTCTCGCGCGTGACAGCGGCCATCGACGCCGCAAAGTTGAGCGCCGAAGCCACGCGCTACGCGCCCGCCCTCAAGCTCGCGCAGCGCGTGCTGGCCGAATCGACGCTGCAGTCGCGCGAAGTCGTCATGATCAGCGACTTCCAGCGAAGTGGATGGGTGCGCGACGAAAATCTCCGGCTGCCCGAGGGAACCACGTTCAGGACGGTGCCGATCGCCGATGCGCAGACGCCGAACCTGACCGTCTCGAACGTCCTGCCTCAGCGATCGACGTTCTCGGGCCAGGAGCGGATTACCGTCGCGGCCAACGTCATCAACCGCGGGCCGTCCGCCGTGGACAACGTCCGGGTGACTCTCGAGCTCGACGGGCGCGCGGTCGAAGCGCAGACGGTGTCGGTGCAGCCGGGCGCGCCGGCGGCGATTTCGTTCCAGCCGTTCACGCTGGGCCGCGCCTATACGCGTGGCACGGTCCGCATCGGCGACGATGCGCTGAAGCAGGACAACACATTCCATTTCGTCGTCTCACCGGCGCAGCGGGTCTCGGTGCTTCTGGTGGAGCCGTCGCGCGCGTCGCGCGAGGCGAGCCTGTATCTGCAGAAGGCGCTCTCGATTGGCAGCGCGCCCGCCTTCCAGGTCGACATGCGTGACGGCGAGTCGGTCGGCTCGACCGACCTCGACCGCCATCGCGTCGTCATCCTCAACGACGTCGCCGCACTCAGCTCGGGTGCGGAGCTGAAAGCGTTCGTGTCGAAGGGCGGCGGCCTTTTCGTGGTGCTCGGCGAACGTGCGAACTGGGGTACCGATTCCAACGACCTGCTTCCGGGCGTGCCGGGCAACGTCGTCGATCGCACCGGCCGCGGCGGCGCGCTGGCCGAGCTCGATTTCAGCCACCCGGTGCTCGAGCTGTTCAAGGCGCCTCGCAGCGGGAACCCGTCGACCGCGCGCTTCTTCCGGTACCGCGCGATCACGATGAAACCCGAGCCGGCGGGCGACAAGGAAGGCGAGCAGGCGCCCAGCCGCCGCGTCATCGCGCGCTTCGACGACGGCGCCGTCGCGATGGCCGAGCGAAGGATCGGATCCGGCAACGTGCTGCTCTGGGCCTCGACGCTCGACAACTACTGGAACGACCTGGCGTTGAAGCCGGTCTATCTGCCCTTCGTGCACGAGATCGTCCGGCACCTTGCCACCTACGAACAGCCCGCGAACTTCTTCACGATCGGCAACGTCGTCGATCCGGGGCATCTGCTTCGCGCGTCGGGCCTCGGCCTGCAGACCGGGACGGGCGCGATGATCCTGACCCCGACGGGCCAGCGCATCGAACAGTCCGGAACCCCGACACCCGTGCAGCTCGAGCAACCCGGTTTCTACGAAGTGCACGGGCGCTCGAACCAGGCAGGCACCGTGAGCATCGCCGCCAACATCGACACCACCGAATCCGACTTGTCGGTGCTCGATACTCAGGAGCTGAACGCCGCGCTCTCGGGGCGCCCGGGCACGGTGAATCCGGCTTCGGCCGACGCCGCGACGCTGACGCCCGAGGATCAGGAGCGGCGCCAGAATTTCTGGTGGTATCTGCTGATGGCCGGCATCGCGCTGCTCGGCGCCGAGACCGCGATCTCCAATCGCATGAAGGGTCCGGTCGAGGGGACGCGGATTACGCCGACGGCAGCGACGTAGGAAGTCGCAAGGCGCAAGTCGGAGAGGTCAGGCGCAAGGCAAAGTCGCAGGCATGCAAGGCGCAAGTCCAAGACAAGGCGTCACGAGTCCGGCAGGTCCTCAGTCCGGGTTCGTGTCGGTGGCTGCCCACGCTGGCGCCAGTTGCAGCGTTGCAGGTAGTTGATCCAGCGACGTCAGCATCTTCGTAATCTCGATATACTCGCCGCCGATTCTTCGACAGTTCTTCATCATCCGAATGTATTCGCGGTCTCTTGCAGTGATGAGATGCGTATGACGTCTCATACGCAGATCCTCTCGCTCGGCCGTAGTAATCGGCGGTCTGACGGTCGGTGATCTGGCCGAAACCCTCTGCAGATTAGGGCCGCAACACGAGCAGACGAGCGCGACAGTTGATGCCGACAGGTTGTAGTCGTCTGCGAAACGCACGGCGCTTCAGGAACGCAGAAACTGCATCGCTGCGATGCGATGCCTTGCGATAAACGAGAACATCTGACAAATTCTTGGCTTTCATGCCGACGCGATGGGGCATGACGTATGCCACATCCGCCGCTTGCGCTCGGCGCTATGCCTGCCGACTCGCGCTTTCGCGCCTTCGCTCGACTAGACTTGCGCCTTCCGACTTCCGACTAGCGCCTTGCGACTCTTATGAACGACGCCCACTGTCACTTCTTCTCCGAACCATTCTTCGCCACCCTCGGCCGGCAACGGTCGCCTCTGGCGCCCGAGTCTGCTGCCGACATCGTCGCCACGCTCAAGTGGGATCTACCGGGATCGGCGGACGATCTCGCCGACCGCTGGGTTGATGCGCTCGATCGCGGCGGTGTCCGGCGCTCATCGTTAATCGCGAGCGTTCCGGGCGATGAAGAATCCGTCGCGCGAGCCATTGCCCGTCATCCGTCGCGCTTCGTCGGTTTCTTCATGCTCGATCCAACCGCGCCCGACGCCGCGGCTCGAACGGAAAACGCGCTCGGTCAGCTCGGGCTGCGCGCGATTTGCCTGTTTCCGGCCATGCAGCGCTATCCATTGCAGGATGCGCGGGTGCGGGAAATCGTTCAACTGGCGGCGGCGCACGCAGGGACGGCCGTGTTCGTCCATTGCGGCGCGCTCTCGGTGGGCGTGCGAAAGAAACTGGGCCTGCCAAGCCGTTTCGACGTGCGCTACGGCAACCCGCTCGACCTGCATGCCCTGGCGGCGGACTTCCCCGACGTGCCCTTCATCATCCCGCACTTCGGCGCGGGGCTGTTTCGCGAGGCCCTGCTCGTGGCCGATCTTTGTGCCAACGTGTACCTCGACACATCGAGTACCAACCGTTGGATGGCCTATCATCCCGCGCTTACTCTCGCCGATGTGTTCCGGCAGGCGCTTGCGGTGACGGGGCCGAATCGCCTTTTGTTCGGCACGGACTCGTCGTTTTTTCCGCGCGGCTGGAACCGGGAGGTCTATCAGGCGCAGGCCGGCGCGCTCGAGACCGCGGGCGTGGACGCCGCCGTCCGGGAGTGCATCTTCGGCACCAATTTCGACCGCCTTTTTCCTGCCTGACCCCGTCTAAGGTGTTACGATCACTTTAATTAACCGGGGGGACAGCATGGCTGACGAACTCGTGTCCGCGGGCGACCGATCGGAGCTGACCGGCATTATTCGGGACATCCGAAAACGCTGGCGCCTGAAGCTTGCCGTGCGGGGCGCCGCCTTCGTCGTGGCCGGCTTCCTCCTCACGCTGCTCCTCTCGGCCTACGCGCTCGAGAGCCTCAAGTTCAGCCCCGGGTCGATCATCGCCTTCCGCGTCGGCATGGTCATGATTTTCGGAGCGCTCGCGGGTTATTTCTTCGTCCTGCCGCAGTGGCGCCGCGTCACCGATGAACAGGTGGCGCTCTATCTGGAAGAGTGCGAGCCATCGCTCGAGACCGCGATCCTCAGCGCGCTCGAGGCCGAAAAAGGATCCCCGTCTCATTCGCCCGATCTGGCGCGCCGCCTCGTCCAGCAGGCGATCGAGCAATGCGGACACATCGAGATGGGCCGCCGGCTGGAAGCGCAGCCTCTTCGGCGCTATGCCACGGCGATTGGCGGTGCCGTCGCGCTGGCCCTCCTGATCTTCATTCTCGGACCGGCATATTTGCGCCAGGGCGCCTCGGCGCTCCTCATCATGACCGGTGGGCTGCTCGAGGCGAGCCCGTATCACATCACGGTCAAGCCCGGCAGCTCCACCGTGCCGCGCGGGTCCGATCAGACGATTACGGCGACCATCCAGGGCTTCGAGGCCGACAAGGCCGAACTGCTCATCCGCAAGGCGCTGAACACGCCGTTCGAGCACGTGCCGATGGTGTTCAACAACGACACGAAGATCTTCGAGGGGGTGCTCTTCGATCTGCCCGGCTCGATCGACTACTTCGTCGAATCGGGCGGCGTGCGATCGGACGTCTTCACGCTGCACGCGGCCGACCTGCCGTACGTGAAGCAGATGGAAATGGAATACGTGTTCCCGTCGTACACGGGACTCTCGCCGCGCAAGATTGAAAACGGCGGCGACATCGCCGTGCTGCAGGGCACGCAGGTCCGCCTCCGCATCACGCCGACGATGAAGGCGCCGACCGGACGCATCGTGCTGGACGGCGGCAATACGTTGCCCCTCGCGCTCGAGGGCGACGTCTTTACCGCGACGATTCCCGTCACCAAGGACGGCTTCTACCGCGTCGAGCTGCAGGGCGGGCCCGAGAACAAGCTCGTCAACGCCTCACCGCAGTACACGATCGACGTCCTCGAAGATCAGCCGCCGAGCGTCTCGATTGCGAAGCCGGGACGCGACACCACGGCCTCGCCGATCGAAGAGCTCGCCGTCGAGGCGCGTGCCGACGATGACTTCGGCGTCCAGCAGCTCGAGCTCATCTATTCGGTGAACGGCGGACCCGACCAGACCAGGAAGCTGGTCGATTCAAAGAGCAAGGCGCTGCCCGAAGTGTCGGCCGCCCACACGTTCTATCTCGAAGAGCTGAAGGTCGCTCCGGGCGATTCGGTCTCTTACTTCGCGCGCGCGACCGACAACATCGGACGAAACGTCTCGAGCGATCTGTACTTCATCCGCGTCCGCAAGCTCGACGAGCAGTTCCGGTCGGCGATGTCGATGGGCGGGGGCGGTGGAGGCGGGGGCGGCGGCAACATGCAGGTCGACGCGCTCTCGCAGCAGCAGCGCGAGATTATCTCGGCCACCCACAACATCGTCCGCGATCGCAAGACGATGACGGCCGCCAAGCTGCGCGAAAGCCTGGTCGTCGTCGCGCTGTCACAGTCGAAGCTCCGCGAGCAGGTCGAAGGGCTGGTCGGACGCATGAACAGCCGGCTGGTCGAGCCGGATCCGGCGTTCCAGCGCATCGCCGAGCTGCTGCCGAAAGCCGCCGAGGAAATGAAGGCGGCCGAAGGCAAGCTGCAGGCGCAGGCGCCGAACGATGCGCTGCAACCGGAGAATCGCGCGCTCGCCGAGCTGCAGCGTGCCGAAGAAGAGTACGAGAAGCAGGTCAGCCAGCAGCGCGGCGGTGGCGGTGGTGGCGGCGGCGGCGCCGGGTCGGTGTCTGAAGATCTCGCGGAGCTGTTCAAGCAGGACATGGACAAGCTCGCAAACCAGTACGAGACCGCTCAGAGCGCGCAGCAGCAGCAATCCGATCAGCAGATCGACGCGCTGACGGAAAAGCTGCGCGAGCTCGCGCGGCGCCAGCAGCAGGAAGCCGAGCGGCAGCGTCAGCAGGCGCTGGCCGGTCAGTGTCGCAGGGCGGCGGCGCCAGCCAGCGCGCGCTGGCCGATCAGGCCGAAGAGGTCGCGCGGCAGCTCGAGCGTTTGTCGCGCGAGCGCAATCGCCCCGATCTCGCACAGGCGGCACAGGCCGCGCGACAGGCTGCCGATCAGATGCGCCGCGCCGCGTCGTCGGGCGACCCGAGCGCGTCGGGTCAGGCGAGCGCCGCACTGGGCACGCTGCGCGAGGCGCAGCGCCGGCTCGAGCAGGAGCAGGGCGCGCGCGGACAGCGCGACATGCAGACCGCGCAGCAGCAGGCGGAGGAGATCGCGCGCGAGCACCGCGAGCTGTCGCAGGAGGCGCTCGGGCTCTCACAGTCGAACAGCACGGGGCGCGCCAACGATCGCGGGCGGCAGATCGGCCAGAAGAAGTACGAGCTCGAGGCGAAGGTCAACGAGCTCGAAAAGCAGATCGATCGCATGTCTGGCGAGATGCGGCGCAACGAGCGCGATGCGTCGCGCAAGCTGCAGGAAGCGGCCGACGGCATCCGGAACAACCGTCTCGAAGAGCAGATTCACTACTCCGGCAGCCTGATGCGTCAGACCGGACAGACGAGCCCCGACCTCGAGAAGAACATCGGCAGCGAGATTGACAAGCTGCGGAGCAAGCTCAACGAGGCGGCCGGCGCCGTCGGCCAGGGCGACAAGTCCAATCGCATGGCGAACAATCTCGACCGCGCGCGTAATCTCGTGCGCGGCCTCGACTCGATGCAGCAGCAGATGCGAGACGGGCAGCGCGGTCAACAGGGTCAGCAAGGTCAACAAGGCCAGCAAGGTCAGCAGGGTCAACAAGGACAGCAAGGCCAGCAGGGCCAACAGGGTCAACAGGGTCAACAAGGTCAACAGGGTCAGCAAGGCCAGCAGGGTCAACAGGGCCAGCAGGGTCAGCAGGGGCAGCAGGGTCAGAGCGGACAGGGCGGCCAGCAGGGACAGGGCGGACAGGACGGAAACCGCAATGGCGATGGCCGTGACGGCCCCAATGGCAACGGCCGCGGCGCGAACTACAACGGCGACGACTGGGGCGGATGGGGACAGCGCGTCTTCACACCTGGCGAAATCCGTCAGTTCCGCGATCAGGCACGGTACTGGGGCAACGAAGCGCAGCAGTTGCGCGATCAGCTGCGCAACGACGGCGTGCCGGCGGCCGATCTCGACGAGATTCTGCGCCAGATACGCCAGCTCGACGACGACCGCGTGTACAGGGACGCGCGGGAGCTCGAGCGGCTGCAGACCCAGGTGGCCGAAGGACTGAAGCGATTCGAATTCAGCCTGCGCCGCAAAGTCGAAGACTCGCAGGGCGATCAGCCGGCGCTGACGGCGACCGACGAAGTGCCTCGCGGATTCCGCGACATGGTCAACGAGTACTATCGGTCGTTGTCGCGAGCATCGAAGTGAACCAGCGGTTCTAGGTTCTGGGTTCTGAGGTTCTGGGTGCCTCGCCTCATCATCGGTTCTGTTCTAGCCGCTGTCCTCATCGCGTCTGCGGCGTACAGCCAGATCTGGTCAGGGGGTGACCTGTGGCAGGGGTGGCGAGGCGAGCCGCCGCGTTACCCGACGCGCGCCATCAATGACGGCCGGTTCCACTTCTGCCGGCTGATGTACCCCAGCGCCTGGCGCGAAGCCGGCGGTCAAGGCTGGCGCACCGACTATCCCGGCGCCGACATCAACTTCAGCATCCGCTTCGCCGAGCTCACCAAGACTCCAGTGAGCATCGACGGTGAAGGCGACCCCGAATACTTCGTCGTGCCCAGCAGCGGAGACGACAATCTCTTCCGCTGCCCGTTCGTGCACATCGAGGATGCGGGCACCGCGCGTTTCAGCGACGCCGACGTCCAGCAGTTGAGCCTGTACCTCCGCAAGGGCGGCTTCATGTGGAGCGACGACTTCTGGGGGTCGCGCGCCTGGGACGTGTGGCAGCGCGAAATCGGACGGGTGTTGCCGCGCGACAAATATCCCATCGTCGACATCCCCGTGACGCACGCGATGTTCCAGACGGTCTATTCCGTGAAGCGCATCCTGCAGGTTCCCGCGATCAGCCAGTGGCGGCGGAACGGCGGCGAGACCTCGGAGCGCGGTTCCGACAGTGCCGTCGTCAACACGAAGGGGATCTTCGACGAAAAAGGCAGGTTGATGGTGTTGATGACGCACAACACCGACATCTCGGATACCTGGGAGCGCGAGGGCGAAGACGTGGAGTACTTCTATCGTTTCTCGCCCGAAGGGTACGCCATCGCGATCAACGTGATGGTGTACGTGATGACGCACTGAACTCACCACGGAACAGTTTCAGACCAGAAACACAAACGTACAAATTGCGGCGGCAGGCTCGGCCACGATCAATCTGTCGCGCGCGATGGTGCGCGCCGTCGCCCTGCGCCCGCCACGGGGATCGGCTGAGCGCATCCTCGCGCGCCTCGATCAGCTGACGCGGCCAACGGCGCTCGCGACCGTCCTCGCGCTCCTGCGCGACGTGATCCGGCAGCTGACGGCGACCATCCGCGCGGCGGACGCGGCCTTGGAAACACGCGCCGGCCGCGAGCGGGACGCGCAGCATCCGACGACCGCGCGACGCGACGACACGATCATCGCCCTGACCTTTCCGGCGATGCTCGCACGCCCGCACGGTTCGGTCGCGAGGCCGCCCAGGCGACACGTTTCTCGGCCTCCTGCCGACGGAAACGCGCTCAGCCGAGCGTGTCCATCGCGGGTCGATCGCGAAAGTCGGCCGACGCGACTTAGGCGCGGTCATCGGTGCAAGCGAGCGCGGGCATCTGGCGGCGCGCGAGCCCGGCGGGCGCCGCGTAGGAGATCAGGAGGAATTGTCCTTAAACGGCTTGCCCGAGTGCGATGCAGGCGTGGAGCGGGACGGTTGGGATCATGAGAAATGTCGGATCTGCAACGCCCATATCGGTCGCGGCAGAACGCCTGAGGCATACGTCAATCAAAGAGGAAGAGTGACGTTACGGACTTCTGATCTCCTAATCTCTTGTTTGCATTTTGCTGCCTGGCTTCACACCTAGAACATATCCAGGCCGAACTTCGGCGCCTTGCGCGTGCCGGTAATCTTGATCGGGATGACCGTTCCGGCGCCGGGCTTCCTGAAGAACGGATCGATCGCCTTCAAAAAGAATCCCTTCACGCCTCCGCCGGCGACCTCGGATAGCGGCGCCTGCATCTTCAGATGGCCGCGAAAATCGAGCCGCTCTTCGCGCAGGCCGTACTGTCCGGCAAGCTCGACGGCCGACCCCGGAACCGAGAACGTGAGGCTCGAGAAGCTCGCGGTCGCGTTCTCAAACGTGAAGCGGGCCTTCAGGTTCGACAGCACATCGCCAACCTGTTCGCCCTCGACCATCCCCTGCCCCCGGCGGCTGAGCCCGACGAGCTTCGTCTGCACCGTCGGGTCGGTGAACGTCGCCTTCGACAGGGTGAACTGCCCGCGCAACCGCAGCTTGTCGATCACTTTTTTCTTTTCGGGGGGAATCACCAGCTTCGCCTGAAGCTCGGCGGCGCCGAGAAGAATAGGCTTTTCCGAATTTACCGCGAGTCTCAGCAGATCCTCGATCCGCCCGTTCTTGATGGTGACGTCGACATCGATCTGCCGTCCGTGCACGCCCTCGAATCCCACCACCGCGCCATGCGCGCTGATGCTCGTGTCGAGAAACGTCGCGTCAACCTTGTTCAGATAGGTGTCGCCGTCCGAGCCGTCCACGACCGCGGTGAATTGTGTCTTGAGCGGTACCGGAAGTCCGCCCGCATCGACTTGAAATTTCGGCGTATCGGTCGTCCCGCTGACCTCGATGCGGTTGAGAGGACCGTTGAACGCTCCGGTCGAACTGAGCACGCCCGCAAGACCTTCTATCGTATCGAGGTTCGCGTTCGCGAAGACGTACTGGCCGGTCACGGGTGTGCGCGCGGGGTGCGCGACGTCCCAGGGCCCAAAGGTGCCCGACGTTTCGATTTCACCCTTTGGAATGGGATTGGTGAGCGTCGCGATGAACGGCATCGTCTCGTTGATGCCGAGCGAGTCCATCACGAGATGATGAACGGTGAAGACCTTCGGCTGCTTCCCCGCTTTCTTCGGAACGAGCGTGATGATCGTGTCCGGCGCTTCGAACCGATCGATGATGACGTGCGGCAGCCGTTCGGCGCCCGCATGCGATTCGCCATCGGTCTTCCCGTCGTCGTCGTCGTTGTCGTCGCCCGGTGGAATCGTCACTCGCAGCCCCTGCAGACGGACTTCCGAGACGTGCCGCGGCTCCTTCATGAGATCGCGGAGCGAGCCGCGGATCTCGAACGACTCGATCGCGATGATCGGCGGTACGTCCGTGCGCCCTTTATGCCGTATCGCCACGCCCCGGCCGCTGACGGACACGCGCGGAAACACGTGTCCTTCGAGCGCTGTCGATCGTCACCTCGCTTTCGAGCTCTTCGGTAAGGAGCTCGATGACGCGCGCCTTGAGCGTGGCCGAGCGAAGGGGAATCGACAGGCCAATGACGACGAGTACGAGTGCAAGCACGCCGGCCAGCGGGAGCACGATCGAGAGGCGCTTTCCGAACGTCAGCTTTCTGTACACATCGAGCATGGCGGCTTGATATGAAGCAAACGCGAGGCCAGCCGACGTCAGTATGACGTCGGGCGAATCTCGGACTTGGTGAGGAAACGGCGGAAATTGCTCAGCTTCTGGATGGTTTTCAGGCTGGGGGCTCCGCGGAACACGGTCAGCGTGTCGATCGATTCCGGCAGCAGGACGAGCTCGTCGGGTTGCTGAAATTCCACACGGGCAAAGCGGAGCGTCATCTCAGATCGTTCCACCCTGATGACCGGATCGAGCCCGATGTACCCGGCGCGCATCGGAACCGCGAACGGTTTCGACAACCGTACGACGACCTGCAGCACGTCGTAGGAGATCGGATCGAACCAGACGCGACCCTGATACCCGCCGCCTTCGGCCTGGAAGCAGGTGCCCTCCCACGTCACGCGCACGCTCTCTGGAGGCGACTCGATGAAGTCGATGGCACGCGTGCCGGGCGGGCCGCCAAATCCTTCGGCCGGAATGGTGAACCGGTACCGATACTGATTCTCCGCCGAGCAGGAACGCCAGCGGCTCCGGCGAGCCGGTCTTCGGATCGGTGCAGCCCGGCTTCTGGTTCCTGCGCGCGGGACGCCCGTTGACGAACTGGAGCGTCCGATCGACGCGGAAGATCCGTTCGCCCTTTGCGTCTGGATCGCGCGACACGCTCAACTCGAACACGGTCGTGCGCGGCTTCCCTGTCGGCTGCAGGTTGAATCGCAGATCCTGCTGGACGACGTCTTCGGTGCAGATGATGCTGATGAAGCGATCGTAGTACTGCTGGGTGCGCTCGGCCAGGCCGTTGAGCAGGGGCACGAGCTCGGGAGCCTGCGCCACCGCGCGGCTGCCGCCAAATGCCGCAATGACAAGCGCGACCGGCAACGCGGCGCGGAGCATGGACAAATCTTACACGGTACAACCCAGAACGGAAGCGACGATGTCGGCCGCGCTTTCGACGTCGCGCCGGGAGACATCGAGATGCGTCACCATGCGCACACGATCGCGATCGACGGGCACGGCCAGAACCCCACGTGACGAGATCTGCGACAGGAAATCCGCCGACGACAACCCGCTGGGCTTCACGCTGAAGATGACGATGTTCGTCTGAACTTTTTCAGGATTCAGCGCGATGCCGGGCACGCGCGAGAGCTTCTGCGCCAGCATCTGCGCGTTGTCGTGATCGTCCTTCAGGCGCTTCGGTCCTTCCTCCAGCGCCACGAGACCGGCGGCCGCGAGCACGCCCGCCTGACGCATGCCGCCGCCCAGCATCTTCCGGATCGATCGACAGCGTTCGATGAACTCGCGGCTGCCCACGATCATCGATCCCACCGGTGCACCGAGGCCCTTGCTCAGGCAGAACTGCACCGAATCGAACGGCCTCGTCATCGCCTCCACACGCTCGCCCAGGTACGTGGCCGCGTTGAAGACGCGCGCGCCGTCCAGGTGCACGCGAATCCCCTGTGCGTGAGCGCGATCGCAGATCTCTTCGACCACTTTCGTGCGGTACACCGTCCCGCCCGCCATGTTCACGGTGTTCTCGAGGCAAATCAGCGACGTCTGCGGCCGGTAGTAGACCTTCGGACGTATCGCGTCCGCGATCGCGTCCCACGACAGCAGGCCGTCTTCGCCGTTGACGACCCGTGGAAGGAGACCCGCGAGCGCGGCAAGCGCGCCCATCTCGTAGTTGTAGATGTGGCCGTTGGTTTCGCAGATGACTTCCTGGCCCGGCCGCGTGTGCGCGATGACGGAGGTGAGGTTGCCCATCGAGCCCGACGGGACAAAGAGCGCGGCTTCGCGGCCAAAGACGGCGGCCGCGCGTTCCTGCAGCAAATTCAGCGTGGGATCTTCGAGAAAGACGTCGTCGCCAACCTCGGCCTCCGCCATGGCTCGGCGCATGGCGGGAGACGGCCGGGTGACGGTGTCGGAGCGGAGATCGATGGCAGCCATCCGCACATCATAAATGGTCTCCGCCCGCCTGCTTACGCGACTCTCGTGAGCTTGCGAACCACAATCCGGGCGGGCTGGTCGTCGTGGCACTCGTGCCACCAGACTCCCCGTTCGATCCACCACCCGTTCTCGCCCTGGTCGTCGAACAGCCCCCCGCAGCGGCCGCACACCTCGTATTCGAGCTTCACCGGGGTATTCTTCTTCACGTCTATTTAGACTGCGGAGGCTACGGTCTGGTTCCCGTGAAAAACAGCGTTTTGGGGGTTAAAGGGCAGGATTCTGGCCCCCGACTACCTAAGTAGACGCTGGATCTTGCTCTTCAGACCCGGCTCCCTTGGGCTCGAAATCCAGTGAAGCCCCGTTCATGCAGTAGCGCAGCCCCGTGGGTCGTGGGCCATCCTCGAACACGTGCCCCAGATGCCCCTTGCAGCGTGCGCAGTGCACCTCGGTGCGTACCATTCCGTACGCGCGGTCGGTCGTTGTCTCCACGGCCTGTTCGAGTGGCGCCCAGAAACTCGGCCAGCCGGTACCGCTGTCGAACTTCGTGGACGAGGCGAACAGGTCCTGTCCACATCCGGCGCATCTGAAGACACCTTCCCGGTGTTCCTTGTTGAGCGGACTCGTCCCGGCCCGTTCGGTCCCGTGCTTGCGCAGAACCTGATACTGCTCTGGCGTCAGCCTCGCGCGCCATTCCTCGTCGCTCGTTGGAATGTCCATGCCGCCAATCTATCAGATTCGTTAGACTCGCGATGCCGTGAGACTCGTGCTTTCGTCGGGCATCGTGCTTGTTGCGATGCTGGTCCTCGTCTGGGCGCTGCAGCGCAAGCTCATCTATTTTCCGTCCTCGGACGTGCCCGATCCGGACACCATCGGGCTCAGCGGCGTCGTACCGGTGACGTTTCCGACCACAGACGGTCTGACGCTGCACGGCTGGTTCGTCAGCCGCACCGCCACGCCGGAATTCGTCGTCTTGATCTTCAACGGCAACGCCGGAAACCGCGCGCACCGCGCCGCGTTGGCCGATGCGCTGTCGCGATCGGGCCTGGCCGTGTTTGTCTTCGATTATCGCGGGTACGGCGGCAATCCCGGAACGCCCACTGAAGACGGACTGCGGCTCGATGCGCGCGCGGCCCGCCGCGCGCTGCTGGCGCGAGCGGACGTCGATGCGGCCCGCGTGGTCTACTTCGGCGAATCGCTCGGGACGGCAGTCGCCGCTGAACTTGCGGCGGAACATCCGCCGGCCGCGCTCGTGTTGCGATCGCCGTTCGCGTCGATGACCGAGGTCGGCCGACATCACTACCCGTGGCTCCCGGTCGGTTTGTTGCTTCGAGACCGGTTCGAAACGCTGGAACGCATTCCCCGCGTTCGAGCGCCAATCCTCGTGATCGCGGGCGGCGCGGATCACATCGTACCGGCCGCACAGAGCCGGCGCGTGTTCGAAGCGGCCAACGAGCCCAAGTCGCTGCTCGTGATTCCCGACGCCGATCACAATGACGACGCCCTGTTCACCGGCCGGCCGATGATCGAAGGAATGCTTCGGTTTCTCCGCCATCTCCGGTAGGCTGACGGGTCGGGAGGGGTTTTCCGTACGTGCAGAGGAAAACCCCTCCCGACCCCGTTTTTCAGATGGAACACCCATGGGCGATTCCGCCATCGTCGTTCGCGACCTCGTCAAGATCTTCAAACGCCGCGGCCAGCCCGACGTTCGCGCGGTCGATGGCCTGACGTTTTCGGTGCGAAGGGGATCGATCTTCGGCCTGCTCGGACCGAACGGCGCCGGCAAGACGACCACGCTGAAGATGCTGACGACGCTGCTGCGCCCCTCGTCCGGGCATATCGAGGTGGAAGGCGTCGACCCGCTGAAGGATCCACTCGAGGTGCGAAAACGCATCTCGGTCGTCATCCAGGAGAGCGCCGTCGATCTGTTCCTGTCGATCGTGGACAACCTGGGCACGTTCGGCCGATTTCACGGGTTATCGCCACGCGCCATCCGCGATCGCACCGAAGACGTGCTCGATCAGTTCGAGCTTCGCTCCGAGGCCAACCGCAAGGTCATGGATCTGAGCGGCGGCTTCAAGCGGCGCGTTCAGGTGGCCAAGGTGTTCATGATCGACACGCCGGTCGTCTTTCTCGACGAGTTCTCGACGGGCATGGATCCCATCCTGAAGCGGTCGGTCATGGACAGGCTGCGCAGAGAATCGTCGCGTGGCCGGACGATCGTGCTCACGACCCAGATTCTCGGCGAAGCGGAAGCGCTGTGCGACGACATCCTCATCATGCGCGCGGGCCGGGAGGCCGCGCGTGGCGACATCAACACGCTGAAGCTGCTCTCCGGCGGGCTGTACGAGATCTCGGTGACGTTTGACGAGCTCCCTCGCTCGCTCGAGGCCGCGGTCGCGGCGTACCACCCGACGCGCATCGAGGTGACGCAGAACTCGGCCGTGATCACGGTCCGCGAACAGGAAGGCCGGGTGCTCGACCTCGTGGCGCACCTCGGCCGCCTCGGCCGCGTGCTCAGAATCGAGGTCTCCGGAGCCAGCCTCGAAGACATCTTCATCGAATTGACCGCAAAGCGGCAGCCTGACGCGGTGACCCGGAGCGGCACGTGAGCGCACTCTCCGCCATCATGTACAGGGAGGGGAAGATTCGCGCGACGAACCTGACCTTCATCTTCTGGGATCTGTTGTATCCCCTCGGCTATCTCCTCGTCTTCGGCGTCGGCATGACGCAGGCGATGGGCATGAAGCCCCCCGGTATCGGTGTCGACTACAACGCGTTCTTCCTGGCCGGCGTCCTCGGGATGGCGAGCTTCGGCATCGCGTCGAACACGGCCTGGTCGTTCTTCATGGATCGAGACAACGGCATCTTTTACGAGATGCTGACCTACCCGATGCGGCGCGCCGAGTATCTGCTCGGCAAGACGCTGTTCAACCTGGTGGTGTCGATCGTCCAGGCGCTCATCACGGTCGTGCTCGCCGAGGTTGTGCTCGACGTGCCGATCCGCTGGCAATCGCTGCCGCTTCTTACGGCAACGGTCTTCATCGGTACGGCCGCCTGGTTTTTCTTCTACGCCATCTTCGCGCTGCTGATTCGCGGCAACGACGTGTTCAACACGGTGACGTCGATCTTCTACTTCGTTCTGCTGTTCGCCAGCTCGATGTTCTACCCCGTGGACCCGCTGCCCACGCCGTTGCGGCAGCTCTCCTGGGCGAATCCCATTACCTGGCACGTCGACGTGCTTCGATATGCCACAATCGGGCTCGGCGATCCGTCGCGTATCTGGCTGGAATCGGCCGCGTTCGTGATCTTCGCCGGCGTCTCATTTCTGGGTGCGCTCTGGGCGCTCCAGCGGCAATAGGAGGCAGCATGCGTACGTTTTGCGGAAACCTCTGGGCTCTTGCTCTGATGTGCGCGGCATCGTCCGTACAGGGCGATGCGCGGCAACTGGGTGCGCGACCGGCCGACGCGTGGGTCGAGACGCTCGAGAACCCCAGCCGAATCGCCGGCATGAAAATCGACGATGTGGTGAACAGTCTCAAGCTCCGTCCCGGCAACGTCGTCGCGGACATCGGGGCCGGCGCCGGGGCGTTCGAAGGGGCGCTCGCCGCAGCCGTGTCTCCGGGCGGGACGGTCTACGCTGTGGATATCGAACAGGGTCTACTCGATCACATCGCGAAACGCGCAGCCACGCTTGGACTGTCGAATGTGCGGGTCGTGCTTGGCAAGTTCACCGATCCCGCGCTGCCGGTACGCAATGTGGACGTCGCGCTGATTTACGACGTGCTCCACCACATCCAGGATCGCGAGCAGTACCTGAAAAACCTCGCTGGATATCTGTCGCCATCGGGTCGCGTGGCCGTCGTGGACTTCCTGCCGGGCAAGGGTGGGCACGCCAAGGATGCCTCCCAGCAGCTGGCGAAGTCGACGGTTGACGCCTGGATGTCGGCCGCCGGGCTCAAGCCGGTGCAGGATGTTCCGTTGTACGAGGACAAGTGGTTCGGGATCTACGGGAAGTAGCGGCGCGCATCATCGGATTTTCCAACCGGCCGACACGACGCTCAGGATGCGGAACGAATACTCGTAGTGCCCCTCGACGCGGTGCAGCCGGCCGGACACGTCGATGACGGCCGACGGGGTCAGCGTAAATCTTCGCGTCAGACCGGCTTCCGAGTAATCGCGTGTGCCGATGTAGCGATCGCCGTTGCGCGTAATCGACTGATAGTTCGGATCGCCTTCGTCCTTGATGTAGTTGCGGCCTCGCCAGAAGATCACGTGCCCGCGCCAGCCTGCGTGCTCCACGGCGGCGCGGCCGAAAAACCCGATGCCGTCGCGGCTGAGATCGGATTGGCCGCGATCGGGCACGTACAGCGAGCCCACCGCCAGCAGATCGAGCGACAGCGCGTAAACATCGCCGGTTTCACCGGCATGGCCCGTGAGTGTCGCGCCCGTCGCAACCGCCGAACTGTCTCTAACCACGCCCGAGTTGTACAGCTGTCCCCCCTCGTGCACGACATGAAGCTGCACCGGAATCGCCACGACGTCGGACAGGCGATACACCGTGCGTATCCCGCCGTCGAATCGCTCGCGATGTTCGGACGTGTTCAACTGCTGCCATTCAAGCCAGAAGTGATGCCGGAGCTTCGAGCCCTCGAAGGTCCACGCCAGGCCCGGCTCATACGGGCGATCGAATGAGAGCGTCTCGCGCTGAAGCGCGGGCAACAGGGCGTGAGGACCGCCGCGATCGGGTCCGATGTCGATGGCGCTCGTCGGAGCCGGCAGCGTGCCGAAGACGAACGACGATCGCCGGCCGCGCACCGTGAGCGAGAGCACGGGCCTCACGAGCTCGAACGCGTCATCCGAGCCAAATCGCTGATTGCCGAAGACCCCCGCCGAGATCGTCACACGGTCGTTGAGGCCAATCTCGGCTGCGACACGCGCGGCGGCGCCGAAGATCGTTTCGCCCTCGCGAAACGGGTTTTTGAACTCGGTGTTGTCGCCGTAGAAGAGAAAATCCGATCGAATGGCGAGCTGCTCTTGCGCCGATACGTTCGAAGACAGCAGCGACATGCCGAGCAGCACGCCGGCAACGCTCGGCACACGCATGGGCTATACAATAGCGCACCTGTACCGACGGCAAATTCTCCCGACCGCGTCTCTGCTTCTGTTTTTCGCGCTGCTGCCCGCCGCGGCATTCGGCCAGGGCCAGGCGCCCTCACCTCCCAACGATCCGTTTGCCGGAGGCCGATGGCACGTCGAGTTCGGGGTGCAGGCGGCGCTGGAAGCGTGGAACTACAACCCTTCTCACGAGGAGTTGTACGGCCTCATTCAGGGCGTGACCTACGGCCTGCGCGACGGTCTCGTGCTGACGGCCCGTCAGCGCATTTTCTACGTCTCGCAACGTTTGAACGACTCGCGCCTGCTCGGTCTGACGGCCGGCCTGCGCGGGCGCATCTACCGGCGCGGACGTGCGTCCGCGTTCTGGCAATTCGATTTCGGCGTGTCTGACGCGGCGGTCGCCACGCCGCCACGCGGTACACGCTTCAACTACCTCGCCATCGGCGGCGGCGGATTCACATGGCGGCTGAACGGCCATCTGGATGCCATCGCAACGCTCGACGTCATCCACATCTCGAACTCCGGCATCGCCGGACCCGATCGCAACCCTGACATCGAAGCCATCGGCCCCTCGCTCGGCGTGATCATCGGGTT
>CAWGDY010000033.1:0-30379 GCA_963821395.1 Vicinamibacterales bacterium
CTGACGACAAATACTCACAGGAGATCAAGAGATCAGGAGACAAGAAGGGTTTTACTTTTCACTTTTTACTTTCTACGCCTTCGCTCCATTTCGTCGAGCGTCTTCGGCCAGTCGTCCTTCAAGAGCTTCGACAGCGCGCGATCGGCGAGGAGCCGCCCTTCGGTCTGGCATTCGGGGCAGTAGTTCACCTCGTGCTCGCCATGGACGATCCGCTGCACCGGCGTGCCGCAGCGCGGGCAGGGTTGACCGAAGCGGCCGTGCACGGCCATCTCATCGTGGAACGCCGTGACCTTTTCCGGAAACGTGTCTCCGGCCTGCGCGCGCAGCCTCTCCGTCCATTCCGCCAGCGTCTCGAGCGTCGCCGTGTGCAGCAGGCGGATCTCTGCCGGCGCGAGCTGGCGCGTCTGCTTGAAGGGCGACAGTTTCGCGCGATGCAGGATCTCGTCCGAGTACGCGTTGCCGATGCCGCTGAAGATGTGTGGATCGGTAAGCGCTCGCTTCAGCGTGTGGCTTTCCTTCTGGAGCGCCGTGGCGAATGTATCCACGGTGCTGGTCATCGGCTCGAGGCCGCCTGGATCGAACGATGAGAGCGCGTCTTCGCTGCCGACGACGTGGAGCGAGGCGCGTTTTTGCGTGGCTGCCTCCGTCAGCAGCAACGTGCCGCCCGCGAAATCGAAGGCCGCAAGCCCCACCTTGCGCGGCACGGCGGCGCCGGCTTCCCGCCATTTGAACCGGCCCGCGATCATCAGGTGAAAGACGAGAAAGAGATTCCCCTCGATCTCCCAGACGATGCGCTTGCCGATGCGCCGCAGGCCGGTCACCGTCTGGTCCGTCGCGGCCTCCAGCGGCGGGTCAACCGACCTGAGCAGAAACGGCGTCGCCAGCCGGTACTCGCTCGATCGCTTTCCCGACGATGCGCGGGCGCAACGCAAAGAGATACAGCTCGACATCGGGCAGCTCGGGCACGGCTCAGGCCTTCGTCACCGGCGCGGGACGCCCGGTCGCCCTGCAGTAGATGTCGCGGAGTGTTTGTATCGTGTCGGCTTCGCCGGCCGTCTTGTCGGGACGATAGCCTTTCACCCGCGCGAACCGAAGGGCGAGACCTCCTGGATACTGCGGGCTTTCCTGCAGATCGTTGAACGCGATCTCGACGACCAGTTCCGGCCTGACGAACACGATGTGTCCCTCGCGGCGCACTTCGCGTTCGAGCGAGGGCGGACGTCTGCCATTCGAGCAGCTCGTCGGTCATGCCCTTGAATGTCTTGCCGAGCATGACGAACCCGCCCCGTTCGGCATCTCGCGCGCCGAGATGAAGATTGCTGAGCCAGCCTTTTCGCCGCCCGCTGCCCCACTCGGCGGCCAGCACGACGAGATCGAGCGTCTGCACGCGCTTGATCTTCAGCCATGCGCTGCCACGGCTGCCGGCCGCATACGGCGCGTCGAGAGACTTCGCCATCACGCCTTCGTGTCCCGTGGCGATCGCTGTCTCGAAAAACTGCGATGCGGCCGACGCGGTCGCTGATGATCTCGATGTGGCACGACACCTCTCGTGCCCGCCACGTCGATCAGCGCGGCAAAACGGTCGCGTTGGGGAATCGCGGTCAGCGGACGGCGATCAATGTACAGGCAGTCGAAGAAGAACGGTGTGAGCGGCAACTCGGTCCTCAACCGATCGATGTCCAGGCGCCTGCCGAATCGGCGCATCGTCTCCTGAAATGGCAAGGGCGTGCCGTCGCGCTGTAACGCCAGAACTTCTCCGTCGAGAATGATCTCACCCACGGCCAGGCTTCTCACGGCTTCGACCACTTCCGGCACGGCCGCCGTAACGTCGCGGAGCGCGCGTGAAAACACGCGCACATCGTCGCCGGACTTGTGGACCTGAATCCGCGCCCCGTCGAGCTTGAGCTCGAACGCCGCCTCACCGAACGACTCCAGCGCCTCTTCCACTGATTCCGCGGGAGACGCCAGCATCGGCTCGACTGGCCTGAATATCTGGATCGAGTACCGTGCCAGGGCGGCGGCACCCTCGTTCAACGCCGCGCATGCCACCTCGCCGAGGTCGCCGCACATCATGGCGGCCTGGCGTACCGCATCGCCGGAAACACCGGCGGCTCTGGCCACCGCCTCTGCCAGCACGCCCTCGAGTGCGCCCTGCCTCAGCTCGCCCGACAAGAGGCGCGCAAGAAAGTCCTGTTCGCTGCTGGTGGCTCGACCGAACAGGTCGGTCAAGTGGCTCGTCCGAAGCTTCAACGCGCCTGCGCCTTTGACGGAGGCCACACGATCGAACGCTCGATGGACGTCCAGGAGATCGAGCGACGGCTCAGCCGCGGCCGGCACCCCGCGCATCTCGCCAATGGTCGACCATCCGATGCCGATACGCCCCTGCAGAAGGGCGCCCGAGAGAAACGCGACGACCATGCGAATCTCGTCGGCACCGAGCTTTCTTGAGAAGCGCGGCAAGGATCGCGATCTTCTCGAGCCGCCCGCGAGTGCCCGCCACGGCATTCGAGGCGTCGACGAGTTCACCGAGGCGCATCTCCCTATATGCTACAGCGGTAGCGCAGGCCCCGCGCGGGTGGCAGGGCTCGACGCAGAGACGCAAAGCCGCAGAGAAATTCTTGGCCAGGCAAGACTCTGCGGCTCTGCGGCTCTGCGTCAAAGCTACGCAGCTAGAAGGTTAATCCGGCGCCGAAGTGCACGCGCGTGCCGGAGCCCAGGCCGCGGGCCACCATGAAGCTGATCCGGAAGAGCGGCGCTGTCAGCCACACGCCGCCGCCAACTCCCCGTTCCCATTTCTGATCGGCCAGGCGCTCACCTTTGTCATAGACGGTGCCTGCGTCGAAGAACACGCTGGTTCCGACTCGCGCGATGCGCAGGGCCGAGCTCAACGGCATTCGAATCTCCGCCGAACCGGCGGTGAGGGTGTCGCCGACTGCGTAGCCCGCCCGGAACCCCCTGAGATTCCGGGATCCGCCGAGGATCGATTTGTAGAAGTCCGGTGCGGGCTCGCTGATGTCCTCTCGCTGGGCGCGCAAGGCGAGGACGATCCCGCGATATAACCCGATGTAACCGTTCGCATCGATTTCCACTCTCACCGCCGGCCGGGATGGAAACGCGAGGTGCTCCACGGCCGCACGTGCATAGACGGCGTTGTGCGGCATCAGCGGATCGATTCTCGTGTCGAATACGAGATCGGCGCCAATCGAGCGCGCATCGGTGTGCTCATCCAGCAGCGTCGAGTGCTGCCAGGCGATTTCGCTGCCGGCCTGAATCTGTCTGCTGACGGCCCAATCGGCTCGGCCCCAGACGCGCTTCCGGTCGGCATCTGATTCAAAAAACGGGTGGGTGCGCCGCTGAACCATCACGCCCGTACGCAGGTCCGGCGCGAAGCGGCTGGAAAACTCCTTCTGAAATTCGACGCCCGCGCGTTTGTCTCCACCCCAGCTGAGCGGCAAGACGAGGCGCTGCCGTGTGTTGCGGTGGCCGGCGATGGCCACTCGCGCGCCGTAGGTCAGCCCGTATCCGTCTTCCGCGGTCAGGATGGGCGCGAACATCACGTTCAGCGGTCCGCGGCGGACTGCTTGCGGCATGCTTCCGGGCGATGGCAGCCCGCCAGGGACGCCCGGTATCGGTGGATCGATGCGAACCGGACCGTCGTCTATTTGAATGAGGACCGTGATCTGCGTGAGATCGGAAATCCCCGCGAACCGCTTCAACACCTCGACGTCGTGAAAGCGCCCCGACTTTCGCAATCGCTCTTCGGCGTCGGCCCGCACGGATTCGGAGAACGGCGCACCCACCGTCAGTCCCGAAACAGCGATGACGTCTTCGGTTGGAGAAATGGTGTTGCCGTGAACCTGGATGACGGCAATCACCTCCTGCTGGGCGACGGCAGAGGAACTGGCGGCCAAAAGGACCCACGCGAAAAGCGCAACAACCCTTTGACGCAGAGCCGCAGAGGCGCAGAGCTTTGCTAAATCAGGAATCCTCCGCGTCTTTGCGTCTCTGCGTCGAAGCGGACGAGCCACGTCAGCGGTTTTTTGGACCGAGGTACTTCGTTCCGGTCGTCGCTTCGCGATAGCCGGAGTACTGGATGTCGTACGACACGGAGAACGGCCCGCCCGCGAGGATGAAGGCGCCGGCCATGTCGATGCGCCTGGGCAGCCACACTCCCGCGAACACCTCCGACATCAGCATGTTTGCGCGCAGGTCGGTCACCCGGACGAGCCAGGCGGCCGGCAGGAAGTCGAGCCCGATGTTGTCGAACGTGTATTTGACGATTTGCTTTTGCGCCGGCTCAACCCACAACGTGACGAGCGAGACCTTGTTCATCATCTGCTGAACGGCCTGCCCGTACCGATCGTCCTCCGACTTGCGGCCCGTCACCTGGTTCGTCCGCGCTTCGGCGCGCGTGGACGGCTCGTCGGAAAAGAGCCTGGTCGGGTAGTACTCGATTTTGAGGACCGGCACCTTCTCGATCGTCTCGCGCCCGACCACCGCGTAGCGGCCGCCCTCGAACTTGAATTCCAGGAAGTAAGCAGAGGAGATGAACTGGGGTTCCCGCGTCTGCTCGATGAGGCTCTGGAGATCGGACGGCGCCGCGACCGTGCCTTCGGTCTCGAGATTCCGTTTCCTGGCACGCTCGTCACGGTCTTTCACGCGCCGCAGGAAATTCTCCTCGTACTTCTCGCGCTCGCTCTCTTTGATCGTGACGCCGTTGAAACGCACCGGGCTGCGCACGAAGAAGCCGTCGCGCGGATACCACATGTATTCGCGCTTCTGGCCCCATAGCAGCGCTTCGGCGGGTCCGCGAAACTCGATGCGCTCCTGCTCGTCCAGGATGTATTGCTGAACCTTCTTCCAGTTGTCGTCGCGCCGCGCGAGCACCTGCTGCATAAAGGTGTCGAGCTCGGCCGAGGGGGCAGGACTCTGCTGGGCGTAGCCGAGGGATGCCGCGGAAAGCGCGATCAATATCCAGACAAGGAAGGCATAAGGTCGCATCAAGGCGCTCCAGGGCAGGGCTGACCTCAATAATACGGCCCAGAGCGCCGAAAGGGTGCGGGGGGAAGGAAACCGGGGCGTGGGTTCGTGGGGTTCGTCGAGTTCGTCAGGTTCGTGGGTTCGTGGGGTTCGTGAGGTTCTAAACCCCGACGAACCCCCGATCTGCGATTGCTCATAGAGCCCGCCTTTCGTGTTAATTTGTGACGTTCGTGATCGAGTTCAACTACTGAGGGTTTCTTCAACGCCGCGGCGTTAAAAGAGTGCACATGGTACGCGTTTCTCTCGGACTATTGCTGGCGGCGGGGCTGATAACCCCGCCGCTCGCCGCACAATCGCCGACAAAAACGCTGCAGATTTATTACGTCGACACGGAGGGTGGGCAGGCCACGCTGTTTGTCGCGCCCTCCGGCGAATCGCTGCTCGTCGACACCGGTAACCCGGGAACGCGCGACACCGATCGCATCATGCTGGCGCTCGACGACGCTGGCGTGAAGCAAATCGATCATCTCGTGCTGACGCACTATCACGGCGATCACATCGGCGGCCTGGCTGAACTGTCAAAGCGGATCCCTATCAAGCGGTTCTACGATCACGGGCCAACGGCGGAAGGCGACCGGGCCGGCAGCCAGGGCTTTCACGAAGCATACGAGCAGAGTCGAGCCGGCGCCACGCGCACGATTGTCAAACCAGGCGACAAGGTTCTCATCCCGGGACTCGATATCACGTTCGTGTCGTCGGCGGGTGAGGTCCTGAAAACGAACCTTCCCGGCGCCGGCCGTCCTAATCCGTCGTGCGCGGACTTCGCGGAAAAGGACTTGAGCAAGGTCTTCGACCCGGACAACAGCTACTCGGCCGGTTTCGTGCTGACGTTCGGCGAATTCCGAACGATCGATCTTGGCGATCTCACCTGGAATCACGAAGGCCGTTTGGCCTGTCCGACAAACCGCATCGGCACGATCGACCTCTATCTGACCACCCATCACGGCATCAACCAGTCGAGCGCGCCGGCGCTCGTGCACGCGCTTCGACCGCGCGTCGCCATCATGAACAACGGCACGCGGAAAGGTGGCGCCGTCGAGACCTTCCAGACGCTGGAGTCATCTCCTGGCTTCGAAGATCTGTGGCAGCTTCACTGGTCGTACAACGTCATGATGGACCACAACGCGCCCGGCGTGTTCGTCGCGAACATCGATGACAACGCGACGATCGCGAACCTCTTGACGGCCCCTCCCCCGCCGCCCCGCGGGGCCGGTACCCCTGGTGCGCAGGCCGGTGCGGGAGGCGGCCGTGGCGGCGGCCGCGGCAACGCGCCTCCTCCACACACGCCTGCCTACTGGATCAAGGTGACCGCTCAACAGAACGGCACCTTCACGGTGCTGAACACGCGCAATGGGTTCAGCAAGACGTACCGAAAGTAAAAGGCAGCAATACTCCTTCGCTTGCGAATCTCCGCAACGGCAATATACTTTCAGCCGTATCACGTCTCACTTGGAGAGGACTGCTCAATGATCGCGAGTCGTGCAGCGTTGTGCGTGCTTGTCACCCTTGTTGCAACTACGTCCTACGCCCAATCGGCCGACGCCGGGCGCGTGGTCTTTACCAGCCGCTGCGCGTCCTGCCACGGCACCACCGGCGACGGAGGCGAGCTGGGACCCTCCATTGTGGTGCGCGTGCCGGCACGGACCGATGCCGAGCTGACGTCGGTCATCCAGCAGGGGCTGCCGACGGCCGGCATGCCCGCATTCGGCAATCTGTCCAGCACCGAGATGCGCGACCTGATCGTGTTTCTGCGGTCCCTGCGGCCGCGCGAAGGCTCCGGTCCGGTACCGATGAAAGTCACGCTGACGACGGGCACTCCGCTCAGCGGGCTGGTGTTGAACCAGGGCCCGGACGACCTGCAACTGCTCGGAGACGATCGAACACTGTACCTGCTCCGCAAGGACGGGGCACGATACCGCCGCGTGACATCACAATCCGACTGGCCGAGCTACAACGGCGAGACCAAAGGGTACCGGCACAGCGCGCTCACGCAGATCTCGACAAGCAATGTCTCGCGCATGGTGCCGAAGTGGATCTTCAACCTGCCGAACACGTCGACGCTGCAGGGAACGCCGGTCGTGGTCGACGGGGTGATGTACGTGACGAGCGCGAACCAGTGCTACGCGATCGATGCGGGCACGGGCCGCGAGATCTGGCACTACTCGCGCCCGAGAACGCGAAACCTCACGGGTAACGCGGCGGGCGGCATCAATCGCGGCGTCGGCATCGCCGGCGATCGGGTGTTCATGGTCACGGACCACGCACACATCATCGCGCTCAACCGGTTTACCGGCGCGCTCGTCTGGGAAACCGAAATGGCCGACTGGAAAGTGAACTACAACGCCACGGTCGCGCCGCTTCCCATCGGCAATCTGGTCGTTACCGGCTCGTCGGGCGGAGACGAAGGCGTGCGCGGATTTCTCGCGGCGTTCGATCAGGCAACCGGCAAGGAAGTCTGGCGTTTCTGGACGGTCCCGGCGCCAGGCGAGCCCGGATCGGAAACATGGAAGGGCGGCGGCATCGCGCATCCCGGCGCGGCGACATGGATGACGGGCACCTACGACCCCGAGCTCGACACGCTCTACTGGCCCACCGGTAATCCGACGCCCGATCTCTACGGCGACGACCGGCTCGGCGACAACTTGTACTCCGATTCGATTCTCGCGCTCGACCCGAAAACGGGAAAACTGAAATGGCATTTCCAGTTCACCCCGCACGACGTGTGGGACTACGACGCGCAGGAAACGCCGGCGCTCATCGACGCCAACTGGCAGGGCAAGCCGCGAAAGCTGCTCGTGCAAGCCAATCGCAACGGGTTTTTCTACGTCCTCGATCGCACCAGCGGCGAGTTTCTGCTGGGAACCAGGTACGCCAAGAACGTGACCTGGGCCACCGGTCTGTCGCCGCAGGGGCGTCCGCTACGCGTGCCCGGCATGGAGCCGTCGCTCGAAGGCCAGCGTGTGTGCCCCTCGCTCGAGGGCGCCTCGAACTGGTACTCGACGTCGTACAACCCTGCCACGGGCCTGTACTACGTGCAGACCAACGACAAGTGCGGCGTCTTCACGAAGGTCCCGATGGAATGGGCGGCGGGACGCGGGTACATGGGCGGCTCGTTCGTGCAGGCGCCCAACGAGCCGGCGCAACGGGTCCTTCGCGCGATCGACATTCAAACCGGCAAAGTCGCGTGGGAAGTGCCGCAGGTAGGCCCCGTCACGTCATGGGGCGGCACCCTCAGCACCGCCAGCGGCCTGGTGTTCTTCGGTGACGACAGCGGGGCCTTTGCCGCGGTCGATGCCACCAACGGAAAACCGCTGTGGAGCTTCATGACCAACCAGAACTGGAAGGCGTCGCCGATGACCTACTCGTTCGACAACAAGCAGTTTGTCGCAGTGGCGTCGGGGTCGGCAATCATTGCGTTCGGATTACCGGACTGAACGGCTGGTGACCTTCGTGCTTCGACGCAGAGGCGCTAAGACGCAGAGTTCTTTAGAAGTTTTTCTCTGCGCCTCTGCGGCTCTGCGTCAAAACGATTCCTGTCAGGCAATCCCGAAGCCCGGCCAATAGGTAGCGACGAGATAGCCAATCACCACGATTACGGCCCAAAGAAGGCCGGCGAGCCACAGTCCCCGGGAGAACATCGTTCTGAGATTCACGCCATAACCGGCCGCAACCGCAGGGCCGCCTGCCGACGAGGGCAGCATCAATCCACAATTTCCGGCAACGGCGACGATATACACCATCGGCACCGGATTCGCGCCAAGGCTCTGAAACGTGCTGATGGTAATGGGCACCATGATGGCCACGGCGGCCGTGTTGTTCGTAATCTGCGTGATGATCATCGTCATCAACGAAAACACGACGACCGCGCGAAACCCTCCTGCCCCGGCGAAGGGAACCAGCATGTCGGCGACCGATTTCGCCGCCCCGCTCTGGCTGAGGATTTCGCCGAGCGCGGCGCCGCCGGCGAAGAGGTAGAACAAGCCCCACGTCATGTGCGCCTGGGCGTACTCCCACTTCAACAACGGCTCGCCGCGGTGGCGAATGACGAAACTCAGAAGGGCGAAGGCCAGGAAGCCGTAAGCCGGATTCAGGGCCGGCAGAAGCGAGGCATACAACTCGCGCGTGAACGCGAGCGTCGTCGCGCCAAGGAACAGAAGCAACCCCCACTTCTCCGGCGCGGTCAGCGTTCCGAGCGATCGAAGCTCGCTCGCGAAGTAATCGCGTGTGCCTTCAACGTGCTCGCGCTCGGGACGAAACGCAAACCTCATGAAGGCGAACGAGACGATGGCGATCGCGATGGTGAACGGAAGCAGGCGCGTGACCCACGTCATGAAGAGGAACTCGTGGGCGATCACCGAATCCTGCAGGAGCCTGATGGTCAGCAGATTGGGGGCGCCTCCGAGCGGCGTCCAGAACCCGCCGACGCTCGTACCCCAGGCGATAGCGATGATCAGTGCCGACCCGAACGGACTCTTGGCAATCTCGTCGATGCCGATGAATCGAAGCATGGCCAGGACGATCGGAATCATGGCAGCGGCGACGACCGTGTTCGGGAGAAACGCACTCAGGATCGTGGCGATCGCAAACCACACCATGATTTGCCGCCGCGTGCTGGTGCCGACGCCGATGAGCGACGCCAGCGCGATGCGGCGATCCAGTCCCCACCGCGTCCAGACCGTGGAGAGAATATTGGCGCCAAGGAGCAGGAAGATCAGATCCTGTGAATACGATGGCAGGATCGCGGCGACGGGGAGGAAGTTGAAAACCGCGAGCACGACGAGCGGCAGGAATCCCGTGACGGCCAGATTCACGGGCTCGAAGATCCACCACCACGACATCCACAGAAGAAGGCCCACGCTGGCGCGGGCCGGATAGGCCATCGGCAGGGCCGGCGTCAGGGCCAGCACGAGAAACACGGCGGGCCCGCCCAGGATGTGGACCGATCTCCAGTCGCGGCTCACCGTTCAGCTTTCGAGAGCGGCCTGCCAGGCTTCGACGTACTTGTACCCGCTGCCGGTATTGAACAGCACGACGGTCTCGTCGCGCTGAATCTTCTTCTGCTCGACGAGCTTTTCAATCGCCACGAGACCAGCGCCGCCTTCTGGCGCCGCGAACACGCCTTCCAGCGCTGCCATGTCGCGGCAGGCCGCGAGCATTTCGTCATCGGTGGCGACAACTGCCTCGCCATGGCTGGCATAGAGGTCCGCGAGAATCAGGAAGTCTCCCAGAGGCTTGGGCACCCGCAGACCGGAGGCCAGAGTAGCGGCATTTGCAAAGAACTCCGAGCTCTCGGCGTGCTGCTCGAACGCTCTGGCGATGGGCGCGCAACCCGACGCCTGCGCGGCGATCATGCGGGGACGCTCGGGGCCGATGAGGCCCATCTCTTCGAGCTCTTCGAAGGCCTTCCACATGCCAATCAATCCAACGCCCCCGCCGGTGGGATAAATAATCACGTCCGGCAACGTGCCGCCGAACTCTTCCCACAATTCGTAGCCCATCGTCTTCTTGCCTTCGATGCGGTAGGGCTCTTTCAACGTCGAGACTTCGAACCAGTGCTCGGCGGGCGCATGCTCGGCGATGAACTTTCCGCAATCGGAGATGAGGCCGTCGATGAGGCGCACGTCGGCACCAAACGCCCGGGATTCCATGATGTTCGCCTTCGGCGTATCGGCCGGCATCGCGATGACGCACGCCAGACCAGCCGTGGCCGCGTACGCGGCGGCCGCTCCACCGGCATTCCCAGCGGTCGGGAGCGCGACGGTAGCTGCCCCGAGTGCTTTGGCCATTGTCACGGCGGCCGACAATCCGCGTGCCTTGAACGACGCGGTCGGGTTCAGTCCTTCGTCCTTGATGTAAAGACGCTGAAGCCCGACGCGAACGCCGAGACGATGGGCGTGAAGCAACGGCGTCATCCCCTCGCCGAGTGTGACGTGCGGAGGTCCTGGGAGCACTTCTTCGTACCGCCACATCGTGCGCACACGCGAGCGCAGTGCGTCGAGATTCAGTGTCTTCCGTGCGACCGTCAGGTCGTATCGGGCGAGCAGCGGCGATTTGCAGACGGGACAGAGATTCTGCAGGGACGTATGCGGCAGCACTTTGCCGCACGTATCGCGCGAACACTGCAGATGTGTCAGCGTTGAAGACATGAGGGGTTGAGTCTAGCCCATACAGCCGGCAGCCACAGATCCTGGCGCGCGATGTGCACCCAATACTCGCGCCTTTTTGAACAAGAGAGGCTAGGGGGTGTGAAATGGTCAGAGGGCTCGTAAAAGTCGTTTTAGTGGCATTGGTTCTCGTCGCTGCGGGTTTCTATCTGTTCGGTTATTGGACAGCTGGTTCGTTCAGACAACCTGCACCTTCGGCCGCGGAGTCCCCATCACCCTCAATCGATACGGCAGCGGCCCGTGAGCGGGGAGCCGAGATTGGCGAACAGGCGGCCAGGGCGGTGGCCACCGCCGGCGCGGCGGTCGATGAAGGAAGGCTGACGGCAAAAATCAAGGCCAAGATGGTGCTCGACGATCTCGTCAAGGCGCGCGCGATTGACGTGACGACGACGGGTTCAACGGTGACGTTGAGCGGGACGGTGCATTCGCGAGCCGAGCAGGAACGTGCCGTGGCGCTCGCAAAAGAGACGGACGGTGTCAGTCAAGTGACGGATCGATTGGTCGTCCGGCAGCCATAGACGACTTTTGCTTTCTACTTACGGGTGCATGTCTGGCCGCTGACGCTGGAAGTGGCGCGCGCGAGCACGCGGCTCGACGTCCGCGGCGATCCGGCCGATGAACTGATCGGCGCAACGAGCATCGTGCAGAACATCCCGCTCGTGACGAGAGATCGCGCGCTGCTCAAGTCGAAGATCATTCCGCTCGCCCGGTAATCGGGCCGGCCATCCTCCACCCCAGCGCCGTCAACGCCAGAAAACCGGCGGCCACGGCGAGGTTCGGATAGAAGACGTGGCCGGCAATCGTGGGAATGGCTGCGGGATCACCGGCCCAGGCGGTCGACCCCGGCAGGACCGACGTGATGTAAAAGAGCGGCGTCCAGAAAGAAGCCGAAATCGCGGCGGCGGCCTTGATGCCGACCTGCGGCTCCTTCGAATCCCGCCACAAGAGCCATAGACCTGTGACAGAGACACCGGCCAGGAGAAACAGGACCAACGCGCCGTGGAACCGGGCGTGCCCGGGCCACGCCGGGTTCAGCAGGTGGTTCGCGCTCCAATCGAGCAGAAACGAGGCAACCACTCCGACGACGAGAACGATGGTCAGAACAATGCGCGCGATGGTGAGCCTGGGCATAGTCCTTTAGACGACATCGCCTCGGCGCGTTGTTCCACGGCAAACCCGAGAACCGGCCTCTAGAGAGCGCTTTTCAGAACCGTGCAGCGGGTCGCGCAGTTGGGTTGGGGTTGCTGCGGCGCGAAGCCGTGCGCAGGCGGCCGACGGATGTCGCCTGACCGCGCGAGAAGCTTGAGGGCATCGAGCGAGGACGAATGGCGCCGTGCGTGTCCTCGCGTCGCGCGGTCCGCCGCGGCATCGCAGTGCGCGCCCGGCCCCGGCCCGCCTACGCCAAGGCTCCGGCGCGTCCGCCGTAGCGTCGCGAAGGCGGAAGCTTCGGATTCGCGCGGCAGTAACGCCAACCCAAGTGCGTCCGGGCCGAGGGGTACCTGGTCCGGCTAAAGCCGGACACGACGTACATTTGAAAGCGCTCTCTAGTGCAAATGCTGTCGAATCTGCCGGTTCAAGTGATGCACCTGCCGGCGGATGTTCTTCAAGAGCTCGTGATCGTGCGTCTGGAGCGCCGACTCGCGCTGCTTTTTCAGCTCGCGCATCTTCGCCTTGATCGCGGGCTTATCGATCCCTTCGGCACGGTGATGAACGTACGTATCGATACCCAGCGCCTTGCACAACGCGGGCAGGAGGTGCACCTTGTTCATCTGGGAGAAGCCTTTGACGGCTTCGTTGTCGATCCCCTGGGCGATGTTGCGCAGGTCTTCGACCGTTTTGTTTTTCAACTCCTCATAGGTGTGCGGCATAAACATGCTCCCTTATTTCACTTCGTCTTGACGGCAAACGGCGGGATATACCAGGGTCCTTTCTGCGGCACGTCCTGGCCAGCGATATCGTGCTCTTCGAGCAGCCACCCCCACAGATGACCCGAAGGTGCTCTTTCACTATCGATCTGGATGTAGAGTCTGCGGCCCCGCAGCGCAACCAACTGGCTTGGATCGAGTTTGACCTGGCCCGTGACCTTGCCCGCCACGTCGCCCGTCAGCGTCAAATCGGCCAGCGCGTTACCGTGAATACCAGGTCCTCTGCTCACGGAAAGGCGTGCTTTGGTCGCTGGACCCGACAGGCCTGCAAAGGTTCCGGAGATGGACAGCGTGTCGCCGTCGAGCGTGGCCGATGCGGTGCCCTTGCCCTGCATGATGGGCTGCGTCGCATCGTTGAACGGCATCGGCGACAAGTACACCTGGTACTTCTCCGCCGCTATGGCTTGCGTCCAGAATGCAAACAACAGCAAGGCAACCGCTGCCAGACTTTTCTTAATCCGCATGGGGCCGCGGGGCCCCCAACGCGGCAGCCGCGTTGGGGTGCGTAGCCACCCCCATGCGCTGCCGTCGCTTACGCTCCGGATCTTGGTTGAATCTTTCGTCTGCTCAGTTCGCATTTAGTAGTTACTCGACTGTCCGCTTTGGCAGTCCGAACACGTAGACGCCATGACCGATCGTCGGCCGCTGAATCTCTCCTCGCAACATCGTCGTCGGCTTCTGCTCGGGGCTGCCACCGTTATACCCGGTGGGCACGGCGACGAACTGCTCGCCTCCGACGCTGAATGTCGTTGGATACCCTTGCGCCGTCGTCGGCAGCCGCGTCTCCCACAACGTTTTCCCGGTCTTGATGTCGAACGCGCGGAACGTGCGATCGAAGTCGCCGACGAACCCGACACCTCCCGCCGTGGAGATGACGCCCGTCAGGAACGGGCTGCGCTGTTGAAAACTCCAGACCGGTCGCATGGTGTTGGTCTCGTAGGCCGACAGGCGGCCCAGGTTGCCGTCGGTTCCCGGCATCTCGTAGAACAACTGCGGACCGCCGCCGTACATCGCGCAGTTCTGGCTGAGCGGGAGCAAGAGCAGATCGTTGGACGGATCGTAGCTTGTGGCCTGCCAGTTGTGGCCCCCGGACGGGCTCGGACAGGACGCCACGGCCTGGCCGGGCTTCTTCTCGAGGATGTCGTCGCGATACGTCGTCCGGCCGGTCTTCATGTCAATCG
Source organism: Vicinamibacterales bacterium (assembly GCA_963821395.1). GTDB lineage: Bacteria > Acidobacteriota > Vicinamibacteria > Vicinamibacterales > JAMQPK01 > JAMQPK01. The sequence continues at coordinate 14,311 of CAWGDY010000033.1, forward strand.
CCGCCCATACGTTCTGGAAGACCGTTTCCTTCACGTCGAGGAATTTGCCCGTCACGCGGTCCAGCTTCCACATCAAGCCGGATTTACCCACGGTCATGAGCGTCTTCTGCTGACCGTGATCGATCAGCGTGCGCTCGAACACCTCGTCGAGGTCCAGCGTTTCTCCCGGCGCATTCTGAAAGTGCCACTTCAGTGTGCCGGTGTCGGGATCGAGCGCCAGCGTCGTATTCGAGTAGAGCGCATCGCCGTTGGATCCGCGTTGATCGCGGCTCGATCCCTTGGCCTGGCCCGTGCCCCAGAATGCGAGGTCGAGCTGCGGATCGTAGGTGCCGGCAATCCACGCGTCGGCGCCCGACCGCTGATCGTCGGTGAGATCCCCCCACGTATTGCCGCCCGGCATGCCTTTCCGTGCGACCGTGTAGAACGTCCACAGCAGCTTTCCGGTATTGGCCTCGTAGCCGGCAATGAAGCAATGGTCGCGGGCATCCAGTTCGTTGCAACGCGTGATGCCGACGAGCAACTTGTCCTTCGCCATCATGATGCCCCCGATCTTGTCATCGGGGAACTCAGCCGGCCTGGTCTTCCAGACGATGTTTCCAGTGCGGGCGTCGAGGGCGTACAGCGTGGCGTCGGTCGCTGGATAGAACACCAGGTTGCCGTACATCGCCATCGTCCGCGTCGCGTTCTGACCTGCTGTCCCGATGGGACCCAACCGGTGCTCCCAGAGCAAGTCTCCGGTCCGTGCGTCCAGCGCCTGCACGGTGTTGGTCATGTTCGTCGACAGGAACATCACGCCGTCGTGCACGATCGGCGTGATCTGCTGTCGCATTCCATCTTCGAGCGGCCACGCCCATTTCAACTGAAGGAGGCCCACGTTCTTCGTCGTAATCTGTGTGAGCGGACTGTTGTTCCAGCCCGAGTACGTCCGGTAGTGCATCAGCCAATCGCCATCGGGAGGATTCGCGAGCATCTCGGTGGTGATGGTGCTGTAACTCTTAATCGTGCTTGGTACGGTCAGGCCCATTCGCGGCGGAGGCGGCGCCGCGGAGTCGTCGTCGCCTCCCCGGCCACGCCCGCCGCGGCCACGGCCTCGCGCCGGTGCTGCGGCCGCAGCCGTCAGGCTGGCGGGCATCTGACCGTTTGCAATCGACGCGATTGGCACGCTGGTCGCGGGTGTCAACGCACTCGGGCCGGCCTGGGCGCCATTGGCCTTCAGAAGAAACGCCACGATTGATGCGTATGTGTCGGCCGGAAGACCGTTTGGGTTTTCAGGTGGCATCGACTCACGGATGCGCGTGAGCAACTCCTGAGTTGTGTGAGTACCCCAGGTGTCCATGAAAGGAGTCCCGGCGAGCGCGGATGCCTCACCGCCGCCCGAGAGCGTCCGGCCGTGACATGCGGCGCAACTCTGCGCGTATGCGGCCTGGCCGGCATCGGCCTGCCGGTCGGTGTACGTCGGGCCTTGCTGGGCGCGCGTAGCGGCTGACCATCCGCCGATGGTCCCGATGACGGCAATACTTGCGAGTGCGACTCCGTATCGTGTGCTCGACATGAAGGTCCTGCTGCCCCACACGATGCCGCTCTTTTGTCCGAGCGTCAAGCATCGAGCGGGAAATTCGGAAGGACGCGAAGCCCTGGAACCGTTGTCGCATCGCTCGTGAGTCGTGAATGGAGGCTGCGAGAGTTATTTGGCAGCACTCGTGCCGCGCTTCACCTCTTCAAACCAGTTCGTAACGATGTTCAGTGGGGCTGCTGCTTCGGTGGCAGGGGCGAGCATCACGAAGCGCTGGCCGTCCCGAGAGACATCGTAATTCCGCGACCCAATCGGGCTGTGCTCGTACGGGCCTTCGAACAGAACCTGCGGTTTACCAAACGTCGGAGTCGCGCGCGCATCGACACCAACCGCCACCATCTTCATGTCGACCCGATAGAACAGCCGATCGCCGCTCGGCGACCATAGCGGCTCGCGTCCGCCGCCAACAGAGACCTGCCATTTGGCTGCAGACCCGTCCGCGGGCCGCACGTACACTTCGTTCGTGCCAGATTCCGACGATACATAGGCCACCCAGCGACTATCTGGCGAGAACGCCGGGTACCATTGCACGCCCGCCGCGCGAGCGAACGTACGTGGTTCGCCACCGTCCGGCAACCTGACGAGCCAAAGTCCAGTCGGAATATCAGCGCCATCCTCACTGTGGATCAGGAGTTTCCCATCGGGCGAAACGGCGCGCGGCACTTGCGATAACGGTCTCGACAAGAAGATTGTCTCGTTGCCCGTTCCATCCGCCGATTTCCATATGACGTCCCATGTCGTTTTCGGGCGGTTCGCCGCATAAAACACGCGCGAGCCGTCGGCCGACCAGAGGGGCCAGGAGTTGGAGCCCGTAAAGGTGAATCGACTCAGCGCGTCGAGCCGGAAGTCGTACATCCAGAGATCTCGTTCTCCCGCGTCCGTTCTGGTAACGACGAGACGCTGCCCATCAGGAGACAGGCGTGGATGCGCATATCGGCCTTCCGGCAGCGGAAGCGACTCGGCCCGACCGTCGAGCGAGACCCATGTCAGTCGATTCTGCTGTCCCGTAAGCGGCACGTAGACCAGCGACCCCTCCGTTGAAACGGCGAAGTTCTGGACTCTTTCGGCAACGATACGCGGAGAGCCCGCCACCTCGAGCCGCTCGAGATCGAACGGCACAATGGTGAGGTCGCCGGCTTGCAGGTACGCCAGGTGCCCGGTCGGCAGATACTTGGGTTCGTAGCCGCCCGTCGGCACGAGAATTCGCTGCTGTCGCGTATCGAATCTCGTCACGGCGATCGCGGCATTTGTGTACGAGCTGCCTTCGGCGCGATACACCACGCCCTTGCCACCGGGCAGCATGCTGGGGAATCGGTGGCTGGTCTCTCCTCGTTCAACATCCAGTGTCGTGAGGGCCTCGGGCGGACCACCGGACGTACCGATCCGGAACAGCTGCGAGCGGCTCGCAGGCGCAAAGACGATCGAACCATCGTCAGCCCAACTGGCCCCGCGTGCGCTCGGAGCATCGGCCAGCGGAATGGGTACACCGCCGCGCACGGGCATCTTCACGAGTTTTCCTCGTTCGAAAAATCCCAGCCATTCCGAATCAGGGGAGAAGAATGGAAGCGACGCAGACGCGCTGCTGACGAGTCGCGCCTGCGCTTCGGACAAGCTGCGCAGGTACAACATGCCCTGGGTACCAGCGGGCGTCAACCTGCCCGTCACGAAGGCGACGTACGTGCCGTCTGGAGAAATCGCAATCGTCCCGGCAACGGACGGCAGGAGCGAAGCGTCGCCAGGCAGGGATACGGTGAGTCTTGTTACAGGTTTGCCGGCTTCCGCGGGTGCGGGCCATCTCATCCATGCCGTCACAGCCAGCGCCGCAACAGCCACGGACGCAGCAGCCACTAACAGCCGATGCGAGCGCCCCGAGCCCGATCGCTTCCCCGTGGCGACGGGGACACTCGAAGCGGCGACGACGATCTGCTGATCGAGGTCGAGCTGCGCATCGCCGACATCTCGCAAGCGCCGCTTGAGATTTTTTTCGAGACAGCGTTGAAGCAGGCGGACGACTGAGGCAGGTGTGTCCGCTGGCAACGCCCGCCAGTCAGGCTCGTGTTCCAGAATCGCCGCGATTGTGTCCGAGATCGTTCCGCCCGGGAAGGGTGCCTTGCCGGTCAGCATCTCGAAGAGCACGCATCCGAACGACCAGATGTCGGTCCGCTTGTCGACAGGCATGCCGCGCGCCTGTTCCGGACTCATGTAGGCGGCGGTACCGACGATGAGGCCCTCGCGCGTATTTCCGATCGTCAGCGTCGGCGATTGCGGAAGATCTGCGGCGACAGCGCCGGCGACTACTTTTCCCAAACCAAAGTCGAGCACTTTCACCGAGTCGTCAGGCGTCGTTTTGACATTGGCGGGTTTCAGATCGCGATGGATGATCCCCTTCTCGTGCGCCGCTTCCAGCGCTTCGGCGATCTGGCGTGCGATGGTCAGCGCTTCGGTGAGCGGGATGGGCCCTTTCGCCAGCCGATCGGCAAGCGTCGGTCCTTCCACGAGCTCCAGCACGAGCGCAGACACCGAGCCTTCATTCTCGAACCCGTAAATTGCACCGATGTGCGGATGGTTCAGCGTCGCCAGCATGCGGGCTTCGCGCTCGAAGCGCGCCAGCCGGTCGCGGTCCGCGGTGAACCTCGCCGGCAGCACCTTGATGGCGACATCGCGGCCCAGCTTCGTGTCGCGCGCGCGATAGACCTCGCCCATCCCGCCGGCGCCCAGCAGCGCCGTGATCGTGTGAGGGCCGATCTGCTGACCGATGAGATCGAGCAACGAGTCCTCGCTCTCGAACCGCGGAGGATGCTTTAAGAAATTCTCCGCTGCCCCTTCTTGTGCGAGCAGCGACTCGACTTCCCGCTGCAGCGCGGCATCGCCGGCACAGGCGTTGTGCAGAAGATCAGCGCGCGCGCGTCCCTCCACCGCCCGCGCCGCGTCGTAGAGCTGCGAGATCTGCTGCCATCGTTCGGTTTTCATCGAGGGTCTCGCGCAGTATACGCGGAACGATCCGCTGTACCTGGTCCAAACCGAACGTCCCGCGTTTGGGCACATCTTCCAGCACCTGTCCGTAAATAGCTGATTCTAAACAGCAACAAGGTTTCGCCCACGCTGCGAGTTCTCGCGGCCCGTTCCCGCCTTACTGACCGAGGGGGAACGGGACATGACCAAGGCCACTCGGTATCTGCTGGTGAGCGCAGTGCTCATGGCGGGGTTGGCAGGGGCTGCGCGGATGGCAGAAGCGGCCGGCGAGACGGCCTCAACAGACAGCTCACATGTGCGGTCCAGCAGTCCCGCCATCAGGGCCTTGATCGTTCAGGCGGCCGAGCAGTCAGCGACCTTTCGCGGGATGGTCGAGACCATCAATGCCAGCGACAGTGTCGTCTACGTCGAGCATGGCACGTGCGGTCGAGGCATGCGAGCGTGTTTCATGGACGTCACGATCGCCGGCGCTCATCGATATCTGTGGGTGAAAATCGACGACCGCAAAGCCGACTGCGACTTGATGGCATCGATCGGCCACGAACTGAGGCACACGATCGAAGTGTTGGGTACAACTCGGGTCACCAGCAGCGCAACGATGTTTGTGTTCTACCTGCGCGAAGGGTCGATGGGAACCAGCGGCGCCTTCGAGACTGCCGCGGCCGTCAAGGCCGGTGATGCCGTGTACGCTGAAATGAAAACGTTCCGTCGCGCGCGGAGCAACTAGCACCGTCTCACTCTCGGCGCCGCCTTCGTGCGCGAGCAGCGACTCCACTCCGCGCTGCAATGCGGCGTCGTCGAGCGCCAGCGGCCTTGACGATCTGCTTCGCGATCGGCAATGCCTCGTCATGGCACTTGGGACCGGATGACAGGTTCTTGCCCTACTTCGTCGGCACGAGGCGCTTCAGCTCATTAAACCAGTTCTGCACGAAAATCATCTGGGGCGGGGCCTGATTTGTCAGCTCTTCCTTGTTCAGCGTCATCAAGAACCGCTGTCCATTGGGGGCGACGTCATAATTTCTTCCCCAGGCGCTCGCGAGATCAAGGCTTTCGAACAGGGTTTCAGGCGCGCCCGCCACGAATGTGGGGATTGTCCTGATGCTGACGGCCATGAGGTTCATCGGCCGGCTGCTGGACTCCGGTGGTTGCACATAGAACAATTCCCGACCATTCCCGCTCCACGCAGGTTGCCCACCGCCGTTCGTTGAAATCAGATGACGCTCTCCCGGACCCGGATAGGGCTGGACGTAGACCTCAGCGCGTCCAGATTGGTTCGAAACGTACGCCAACCAGCGGCCGTCCGGGGAAAACTCGGGCGAGGTCTCGTTCGCGGCCGTCTGAATGAGCGCGCGAGCCTTGCGATCGCCGATCGCCAGTACCCAGATATCGAACTGAAAGATCTGAGTCTGACCCGGGGAATCTCCCTCTTCGACAAAGGCGAGCGTCGTTCCGTCGGGCGACCATGAGGCGGGCGTCTGGCTGCGCGCACTCGTGGTGAGGCGTTCCGCGAACCCGCTCCCGTCGGCGGCCTTCCAGTACAAGTTGTCTTCACCGCCCGCCGCGCCGGAACGAAAAGCGATCCGCTTCTGGTCTGGCGCAAAAATGCCGTACGAGCTGCGCCCGTCAACGGTGACCGCGCTGAGCGCGCCGCGTGCGATGTCGTAGCTCCACACCTGACGGATACTGCCATCTGTGTGGGCAGCCACGTGCCGGCCATCGGGCGACAGTCGTGGTATGCGATACGCGCGCGGCGGCGCCAGCAGCGCATGGGCCGTTCCCTGCCGATCCACCCACGCCAGCGAGAGTTGAGCCGCAGGCAAGACGCCACCAGTCACGTAGATGAGCGCCCCTGTATCGGACACCGCGAACTGGGCGGCCAACGTGTTACTCATGTCGCTGAAGCCAAAGTTCGCGGACTGCATGACGCCGTTGATGAGGCCGGTCGGGCCCCCTGTGAGCACGAGTCGAACTGGATCGAAGGGAGCGGCCATGAGAGTTCCCAAACGGACGTAGACCAGGTGTCCCGTCGACACGTAGCGTCCATCCGCGCCGCCCTCGATGAGCACGGTCTGCTGGCCCGTGACAAGGGACCGCACGACGATTTGTGTGTCGTCCCAACGATTCGCGCCCTTCGAGATCGTGAAGATCACCGCACGTGCGCCGGGCAGGATGTGGGGCAACCGATGACTGTACTCGTCCGGCTGAAGGGTCGTGAGTATCTCCGGTGTCCCTCCCTCGGCCGACACCCGCAACAAGCCGCCGTTCCGAGCGGTGGCGAACACAATGTTACCGTCGCTGCCCCAGCTAGCCCCGAACAGCGCAGCCGACTTGCACAGCGGCACTGCTGGTCCGCCACTGAGAGGAACCTTCCTGAGCTCGCCCCCTGCCGCGAAGCCGACCCATTGCCCGTCGGGCGAAAAAAACGGACTGATCCCACCAATCGTGCCCGGTATCGGCGTCGCGCTGAGTTGGTCCATCGCGCGGGCGTATAGTTGCGGAGCGCCACCCCAGATTGCGCCGAACACGAGCGTCTTACCGTCGGGCGAGAGGGCGACTGCCGTCCGGTCTGGGCGCGCGCCAACCCGTTGTTCCAGCGGACTTGCGCCTGATAACTCAACGGTGGGCGCTACGCTCACGAGCGTGCGGGTCGTCTCCGGAGGGACCGAGACTGATCGGGTGGCCCATCCCACGGCTGCTGCGCCAGTCAATCCAACAAGAATCAGGGCGGATGCCCACGTGACCCGTTCATGCGTCCGCGAGGTGGACGCGGGGGCGGCGGCATCGGCGTGCGGGATGCTGGACGCATCGTCGATTTCGAGTCGCGCATCGCCGATGTCGGCGAGCCGTCGCCTGCGATCTTTTTCCAGGCAGCGCCGCAGCAGCGTGCGGATCGGGACTGGGGCCAGGTGCGGCAGCGCAGTCCAGTCCGGCTCGGCGTCGAGAATCCCGGCGATCGTGTCCGAGATGGTGTCGCCGGCGAACGGCGCGCGGCCCGTGAGCATTTCGTAGAGGACACACCCGAACGCCCAGATGTCCGTGCGCTTGTCGACCGGATTACCACGGGCCTGCTCGGGGCTCATGTACGCGGCGGTACCGACAACCAGGCCCTCGCGCGTATCGCCGATCGTCACCGTCGGCGGCGATTGCGAACGATCTGCGGCCACATCGCCCGCGACCGCTTTGCCCAACCCGAAGTCGAGCACTTTCACCGAGCCGTCAGGCGTCGTTTTGATATTGGCCGGTTTCAGATCGCGATGGATGATCCCCTTCTCGTGCGCGGCTTCCAGCGCCTCGGCAATCTGGCGCGCGATGGTCAGTGCCTCTGTGGGCGGCAGCGGCCCTTTCGCCAGCCGATCGGCGAGCGTCGGCCCTTCCACGAGCTCCAGCACGAGCGCAGCACACCGAGCCTTCATTCTCGAACCCGTAGATCGCACCGATGTGCGGATGGTTCAGCGTCGCCAGCATGCGGGCTTCGCGCTCGAAGCGCGCCAGCCGGTCGCGGTCCGCGGTGAACCTCGCCGGCAGCACCTTGATGGCGACATCGCGGCCCAGCTTCGTGTCGCGCGCGCGATAGACCTCGCCCATCCCGCCGGCGCCCAGCAGCGCCGTGATCGTGTGAGGGCCGATCTGCTGACCGATGAGATCGAGCACCGCGTCCTCGCCCTCTAACCGCGGTGGATGCTTCAGGAAATTCTCCGCTGCGCCTTCTTGTGCGAGCAGCGACTCGACTTCCCGTTGCAGCGCGGAGTCGCCGGCACAGGCGTTGCGCAGAAACTCAGCCCGCTCGCGTCCCTCCACCGCCCGCGCTCGGTCGTAGAGCTGCGAGATCTGCTGCCAACGTTCACTTCTCATCGACGGCCTCGGCGACTTTACGCGGAACGATTTGCAGCCACTGTTCCAAACAGAACTGGGGCCTGCTACTTCTCACTTGCTTTCAGTTCCCGCAGCAGCCACACCTTGGCGAGTTTCCAGTCGCGCATGACGGTATCGACCGACACGCCCAACGCTTCGGCCGTCTCCTCCACGCTCAGCCCGCCAAAGAAACGCATCTCGACTACTTTGCTCTTGCGCTCATCAACCTGCGCCAGCGCCTCCAGCGCATCATCGAGCGCAACGAGGTCGCGGCCAGGCTCGACGACCAACAGGCCTTCATCCAACGACACCCTTTGTGCGCCCGCGCCCCGCTTCTGGTATTTCCGGGAGCGCGCGGCATCGACGAGGATTCGGCGCATCAGCCGCGCCGACATCGCGAAAAAGTGCGCGCGGTTCTGCCACTGGACTTTGTGAATGTCGACGAGCTTGAGATAAGCCTCGTTGACGAGCGCCGTCGCCTGCAGCGTATGACCCACGCGCTCGTTCCCCATATAGTGCCGGGCGAGGCGTCTCAGCTCCTCATAGACCAAAGGCGTCAGCTCTTCCAACGCCGCCGGATCCCCATTTCGCCACGCAAGGAGAAGCTGGGTCACCTCCGGCGCCCGCTTCGTGCCGTCTGGACCGTGTCGGTTGTCTGGAATAGCCGGATTCTAAACCATAACCCGTCTGGCCCCGATTTTCGGGGCCCTTTTCTTGTAGGACCTGCCCGGGATCCTCAAAAGACGAATTTCAACCCGAACTGCAATTGCCGCATGTCCGTTCGCGTCGCGCTGATTCTGCCGAACGCCACGCTCGAGAGCGTCGTGTTGGGCTCGGCCCAGTTGGGATTGTTCAGGAAATTGAACGCCTCGAATCGGAACTCCAGATACGGCCGCCCATCGGAGAAATGAAACTCCCGCAACAGCGAAAAGTCCCAGTTCATGATGCCGGGCCCAATCACCTCGCTGCGGCCGGCGGTACCGAACGTGCCGTTCGGCGCCCTCGAATAGGCCGCCGTATTGAACCACCGATCGATGGTCGGATCGTCCGACTTCGTGCTCACGGTGAAGTCGCGATTCGGCCGGCAGCAGTTCCCGATATTCGCCGTGTCCTCACCTGCCGAGACGGTCAACGGAAATCCCGAGGCGAGCGTGACGACAGACGTGACCTTCCATCCGCCAACCACCTGTCCCACGGCTCCCCCGTCGCTGAGGTATCGGCGATCCGGCCCAAACGGCAAGTCGTAGACGATTGACGTCACGAAGCGGTGGCGTTGATCGAATACCGACGGCCCGTCCTCGCACGACAGGCAGTAGGAGTTCTGCGGATTCAAGGGGTCGGTACCCAGCGTTCGGATGCCGCTGCCATTGTCTGTCGATTTCGAGAACGTATAGGCGCCCAGCACCGTCAGACCGTCGGAGTAACGACGTGTCAGCTTTACGCCGAGCGAGTTGTACTCTGAGTAGCCGACATTGGCCGCGCCCTGGAACAGGCCGAACTCCGGAAACGGCGAACGTTCGGCGGGAGTCGAGGTGCCGGGCACCGGCTGGTTTGCGAGATTGATCCACCGCTGCAAATCGTGTCCCTCCGTCGCGAGGTAGCTGACCTCGAGCGCCGTGTTGTCGCTGAGCTGCCGTTCGACAATCGCTTCATACTGATCGACGGACGGCGTTTTCCGATCGATCTGGTCGGTCAGCACCAGCGGTCTCACAACGCACACGATGCCTGCAGGTGTGTTGCACGGATTGGTTCCGCCGAAATTGAACGGGTCCTTCCAGGTGGAAATCAGGTTGGTGGAAGTCGATTGCACGGTCAGCCGGCCGTTCAGGTTCCGGTTCTTGTCGAAGACGATGTTGCCGATGTCCTGCACGAAGAACCGTCCCATACCTGCACGAAAGGCCCACTTTTCCGTCGGACTCCACGCCACGCCCAGCCGCGGCGCAAAATTCGTGTAGTCGGCCTTGATCGGGCGGTCGCCGAAGCGCCCGTCGCGCGTCACCTGAATGTCTGGCGAATACCTGATGGCGGCGTCCTGATAGAAATCACCGGTGCCTGCGCGGACGAGCACCGGATGGAGAGACTTATCGGGCACCTGCGGCTGCTGAGTATTCAGCGGTATGTCAGCCACTATCTGCCTTTGCGTAGAGTCGGTCCACGGCGGAATGAACTCGTAGCGCAACCCGAGATTGACGGTTACGCTCGGCCTGATCTTCCACGTGTCGGCGATGTAATACGCCTGGCTCGTTGCGTGCAGCCTGGCGACAGCGAGTCCCGACGCGTAGGACCAGGTGTTGAGATACCCGAGCAGGTAGTCTGCGAACGCGTTGCCAGTGGCGACGTTGTTGGCGAACCCCGCCGAGCCTCTGGCGAACTGATTGCCATCCTGGTCGTAGTTGTCGAAGCGCACCTCCCCGCCGAACTTCAGAAAGTGCCTGCCGCGCGTCCACGAGAGGTTGTCGATGATTTGAATGTTGGCGTTGCGATTGACGAACGGCGACTCGGAATTGTCGCCGAACCCCGAGAATCCGGCGATGCCGATGCTCGGCGTTCCCCAGGCATCCTCAGGAATGGGCGTCGGAAGCTTGAGGCCTATCTGGCTGATGGGATCGTAGACGTTGTTGAGCTCTCCGCCGGCGTGATTGAAGAAGTTGTTGTAGCCGACGCGCACCTCGTTGACGAGCGTGTTGGTCAGCACGCGCGCGTTGTCGACAACCACCTGATGAGCGCTCGTGTCGACAGTCGAGCCGTTGAGGCGAATGCCTCCGGTGAAAATGCCTTCGTCCGTCCAGCTGTACCGGCCGTACCACGTCGATTTCTGGTTCTCCACCCAATCGACACGCGTGGTGAACTGGTTCTTGTTGGTTTCGTTCTGGTTCACCGACAGGTAGTTGTTCACCAGACTCGTCCCTGGCTGGTTGGGCGCCGGGTAGTAATCGAGCAGCGCCTGCGAGATCGGGTCGATGCGATCTTTCGGGATGATGTTCCCCGGAAATGGCGCGTTCCTGACGGGATCTCTCAACGCGGTGCTGATCTGGGAGAAATCGCCGTTCCGCATGGCAACCGACGGCACGCTGAACGGCGTCTCGCGCTGGTTGCGGAGGCGGAATCCCTCGTAGTTGGTCATGAAAAACAACTTGTCCGTGCCGTTGAACATCGGCCCGAGCTGGACCGGACCACCCAGTGTGAACCCGAACTGATTCCATTTGAACGGACTCGATTTCGACACGGCCCCGGCAAACGCATACGGGAGCGCGTCGAACGCGTCGTTCCGGACGAACTCGAACACCGAGCCGTGAAAGACGTTCGTGCCCGCCTTCGTCGTCACGCTCACCTGGCCGAGCTCGCGGCCGAGCTCCGCCGAATACACGCCGGTCTGCACCTTGAATTCCTGCAGCGCATCGATCGACGGCAGGAAAATGTACGAGTTGAAGTTCACGTCCGTGTTGTTGATGCCGTCCAGCGTGAAGTAGTTCCATTCGCGCCGCCCGCCGCCAATCGACAGTTGCTGGGTCGACCGGTCGCCGCCCTGGCGCGGCCCCGACGATCCCGAGCCGGAGAAGCTCGCCGAAACGTTCGGCGTGAGCTCCACCATCTTGAGGAAATTGCGGCCGTTGAGCGGCAGCTCGACAATGCGGCGGTTCTCGATGACCGTGCCGATCGTCAGGTCTTCCGTGCTGATCATGGGCGACGAGGCCACCGCCTCGACCGTTTCGCTGAGCGTGCCGAGCTCCAGACGGAAGTCCATGCGGATCGTCTGCTGGATCTGCATCTCGACGCGACTGCGTGTGGCACCGACGAAGCCGTCCATCTCGACCTTGACGTTGTAGATGCCGGGAAGCAGGTTCGGAAAGACGTACACGCCCGCGCTGTTGGCCTGCTGCGTGGCCGTGGCTCCGGTCTGTGTATTCGTCACCGTCACGGTCGCGCCAACCAGGACGCCTCCCGTCGTGTCGGCCACGATGCCGGTGATTTGGCCGAAGTTCTGTGCAAAGGATGGTGAGGCTGAAAGGATCACGACGGCGACGATGACAGAGAGTGTGGTACGCATGTCTCCTCCTCTGATCGGCCTAGACGGCGGGTGCGGCGGAAGGGAGTGTTTTACGAAAATCGACGGGATTCGTCAAAACATTTCGCGGGTGTCTCGGAATGTATCAGAGATGCCGAAGGACGTGTTCCACTTCGCGAGGCGATCCCAACACGACGCTCGTGCGCTGATGGATACCTTCCGGCAGGATGTCGAGAATGCGCGTCGGCGGTTCCCCCTCGGCCACGGCGGGCGCCACCGCCACGCCACCGGCCTGCTCGACGATCATCGCCATCGGGTTCGCCTCGTACATGAGCCGCAGCTTCCCCTTCGGATTCTGTCGCGTGGGCGGATACAGAAAGACGCCCCCCTTGACCAGCGTCCGGTGCACGTCGGCGACCATCGACCCGATGTAGCGGCTGGATACCCGTCGCCGTGCGCCCAATCCAGGTACCGCTGGATGCCGGCCGGGAACGTCTGCCGATTCGCCTCGTTCACCGAGTAGATCTTGCCGGCGTCGGGAATGCGCACGCCGCTGGCCACGAGCACGAACGATCCAATCGAGGGGTCGAGCACGAACATGTCCACCCCATGGCCGGTCGTCAGCACGAACACGGTAGACGAACCGTACAGGATGTAGCCGGCGGCCACCTGACTCGAGCCGCGCTGGCACAGCGTCTCGACGGCGCCGGGAATCGTCGGATCGTTCTTGAGGATGGAGAAGATGGTGCCGACGCTGACGCAGACGTCCAGATTCGATGAGCCGTCGAGCGGATCGAAGACGACGCAGTACTTCCCGCCATCGACGCCGCGCTTGAGGATCGTCGGCTCGTTGTCTTCTTCAGACGCGACGACGGCGATCGTCGGGCGGCTGCCCAGGCACGTCATCAGGATGTGGTTGGCAATGACATCCAGCTTCTGCTGGGTCTCGCCGTGGACGTTGGACTCACCATCGTCGCCGAGCACGTCCTCGATGCGCGCGCAGCGAACCTTGGCCGCAATCGCTTTGCCGGCCAGCGAAATCGCCGAGAGGATCCAGCTGAAATCACCGGTCGCGCCGGGATAGCGCGTCTCTTCCTGGAGAATGTGCGACTGCAGCGAGGTGATGTTCATGGTGCAAGAGGAAAGCCCGGTGCGACAGCGGCCGCACCGGGCTTCTGGCTCTGAAGCCGGTCAGTGAGTGTGAGTATCGTCTAGTTGGTCCCGCCCGGACGCCACGCGGCCGGCGTGCCGGTTTTCGCGTTGGCCACCGCCCACGCCCTGGCTTCCTTCGATGAAGCCCACTTGATCGCGTTCAGCACCAGCGTCTGGTAGGCGGGGTTCTCCCACGCCGTTCTATCGTGACCGTTCTGCAAATACGCGATCGGCGTTCTGCCGGAGACCTTCACCCAGCCGGCGAGATCGCTGCCCGCGACCTCGGGATGTCTCCAGCCGCCCGCGTAGCGATTGGGGAAATTGGCATCCACGGCCTTGAAGTCGCTCGTCAGCAACGGGTGAACGGTCTCGGGGGCGTACGGACAGAGATACGTTTCGTCGGTGATGTCGAATCCCTCTCCAATTCCCTGCGTGATCGGATGGGCCTTGTCGACCACGGTGATCCGCTGCTTGACGCCTCCCTGCGCACCGGAGTTCGGGTATTCCTTGCCTTTGAAGGTGACCGGGCTGCCCCAATCGCACGCGCCGCCAATCATCTCGGTGTATTCCGGCCACGTGTGATTCCACGCGGCGAGGGAGTGGTGGAGAAACACCATGCCTTTCGTGCCGGCCTGCATCAGTGCCTGGAGGTTCTTCTTGGCGGCCGGTCCGGGATCTTCAAACCCCTGTGTCCCGTCGGGCTTTGTGATCCGTTGCCGCCCGGGGGCGTCGAAGAACACGAACACGTCGAACAACTCGGCGTTCTTCGGATCGAAGAACGTGGTGGCCGCCGGGTGCTCCACGTGCGACCAGCTGATGTCTTTGCCAAGCGCGTCGAGCATCAGCGCCAGTCCTTCGCGATCGTAGGCGTGACCTTTGGTAACGAACATCACTTTGATGGGGCCCGCGCCGCCCTGTGGAGGTCCGCCGCGTCCGCCGCCGCCTTGACGAGCTGGTTGGGGCGGCCCCTGCTGCGGCGGGGCCTGATCGGCGCGCAGCCCCGCAATGGCTGCGCACAGCGCTGCAACCACCAGAATTCTCACCAACGTTGTCCTCATGGCTCCTCCTCGCATCGACACAACTAGAGGCCTGGGATGACGAACGCACGACTGCCGGGATATCACAGATGCTACTTGAAGTGCCCGCTGACAGCTGACTATTTCTCGGGCATTCGGACCCGAGTGATTCGCGCGGTTTGCTCCGCATCATGACCTCCTACGGCGACTGGAGTGTCACGGCGCTATTCCGACGGCACGTAGTTGAAATTGACCGGGTCGTAGGCGCCCCACGTCAGCCGGCACGAAGGACCAGGACCGTGGTTGGCCATCTGGTGCCACGTGTACGGTGGCGCATAAAGGATGTCGCCCTCGCTGCCGATCACCTCACCGGTTTCGAACTTGCCGGATATCTGGCCGACCATCACCATCCACCACTCGGCCGAATCCGCATGGAGGTGGCCGAACGGCACCTTGGGATTGAACGGACCTGCCGGTGGAGCGGCGCCACGCCCGCGGGCGTTCGGATTGCCCCGATTGGGATTCAGCGGATCGTTGGGATCGGCAAAACCGTAGTTGGCGTTGGCGTAGAAGTGTTCGGTCCGCACGCGCACGCCGCCTGGCGCTTCGGGATGAGCCTTGGCGGATTCGAACAGATTCCAGTGGGCCACATTCGGTTCGATGTATCGCGCGGGCTGACGATTGAATGAGATTTTCGTGGGCACCGCGCCGGCGATGCGCGGCGGCTCGTTCTGATAGACGGTGTCGACATGCGTCGGGTTGACATCGATCCAGATCGCCGGTCTGCTTCCTATGACTTCATAGGAGTACATCGTCATCGGCGGGATGTTGACGATGGAGCCGCGAGTCGCGACAAACGAAGGCTGGTTCTCGATGTCCCAGCGCATCTCTCCCTCGAACACCACCATGATGTTCGAGAACCCCGCGTGGAACCTCGTCGAGATTTTGCTTCCCGGCGCGGCCGAATTGTATTCGGCCTGAAGTTCCTTGTCCCTGACGGCCATCTCTTTCCAGTTTGCCTGGCCGGCGTGTTTCTTCTTGAGATCCGCGAGGCGGGTGAGCGGTTTGTTCGGCGGTACGTACACACCGCCCTTGGTCTTCTGCACCCAGTAATACTGTGGCGGGCCGCCTCGTCCGCCCCGGCCTCGCCCGGCGGGAGCCGGTTCCTGGGCCGCGATCGCTCCCCAGCACAGCGCAACCAGCGTGGCAGAGATCGTCAACGTTCGTCTGAGAGCCATATCCACCCCCTATTTCTCCAACCGGGTGCCGGACGTGGGCTTCACGTATCGCAGAGCCGAAACTCTATGGGAGACCCGAGCTGCTGTCACTAAAAACAAAAAGCCCGACGCGATTTCTCCCGTCGGGCTTTTCACTGAATACTCCCGGCAGCGACCTACTCTCCCGTCGAAGCATTTGAGAGAAGCCAGGACCTGCATGTGCGTGTGGCGTGTGGCGCAGGGCTATACGCGTGAACTTCAGCGAAGCGAGAGCGACAGC
>CAWGDY010000034.1:0-149347 GCA_963821395.1 Vicinamibacterales bacterium
CAGACCAGTTTCCTGCCTGCTTTAATGGCTTCGATGAATTCCACGATCACCGCGTGGATGCGGTCGGAAGGCTCGATGAACTCGATGCCCGATCGGTAGTGCACGATCTCCTGGTCCACGTCGCTGATGCGGCAATGCGCCACGCGGCCCTTCAGCACGACGGATCGCCCGCCCAGCGTCAGCCTGATGTCGTGAAGGGAATTGAGGTGGAGGGGAAAGGCGGTCTCGACCAGGCAGCCACCCTGGCTGATCTCCTTGATCGACAGGGGTTGGAACACCATGACCTCGCCATGGAGCTCCCCGAGAATCTCAACTCGTTCCCGGTCGCGCTTTTCAGGGGGGGGCGCGGTCACGCCCGGGTACGGTACCAGACTTTGCCGTTAGTGTACAGGCTCATACCGGCACTCGAATTGAGATGAAAAAGGGGCGGAAGCCATACGCTCCTCGCCCCAGGACGCCGACTGAAAAACTGAGAACTGAGAACTGAAAACTGCTAACCGCCGACTGACAACTAATTGAGCCGCAGCGGGACCGGCTGGTTGAACACGTCGTCGGGCATCTCCACCGATTCGCTGCGCTCCACTTCTTCCTCGGTTGTCACGGTGCACGTGACCACAGGGATATCCTTCGTATCGGCATCGAGCTTCAACATCGACAACACCTGGAAGCCGTCCATATCGTCGATATCCAGGCAGACGATGATGAGACGCGGCGTTAGACGTTTGATATGGCTGTACGCGCGTTCGGTCGATTCGACGAACACGACGTCGTACTGGCCTGCGTCGAGAACCGTCTCGAGCAATCCGTTCAGTTGAGACTGCTTGCTGACCACGACAACCTGCTGCGAAGTACCCCTCGCAGTGTCGGTCGGTCTCGTCTCGATGGTGGTCATCATGGTCTCGCCTCCCGTCTGCCCACCATCTAATACAAGAACCACGCCAAAGCCGGGGTTTCGAAACAGCACAGGAAAAGGGCCTGTTCTTCAGGCGTTTGCGCGAAATGTCATTCGTTTTGGAGCCAAAAGGGTGCGTACAAAAAACAGGGGGAGCAAAATGCTCCCCCAGACTGCACGAATGTAACCAGAGTGTTTGGGGCTTGGCCGCAGGGCGGGTTTCGAACTGCAAAACCCGCCCTACGACCGAACCCAACGAACCTACGAACTTAACGAACCTACGAACTCTACGAACTCTCCGATCTAGAACAGGAACTTCACCGAGAACTGACCCTGCGTGCCGGCTTCGAACAGGTCGTCCATGCCGTAGCGCGGATCGAGCGCGTTCGCGCCGTCCGAGGTCGCTCTGATCATGGCGTTGTAGTCGTAGCCCTTGAACAGATCGACGTTGACCAGGTTGATGGCCGACGACGCGCGTGGCGCGCCGGCGCCGCGGTTCAGGTAGTTGAACACGTGCCGCGCCGTCTTCTGGTTGAAGAGGTTGAGCATGTTCAGCTCGAACCGCAGCCGCTTGTTGCCCGCCATCGTCATCTCGTGCGAGACGAGGAGGTCGGTCTTGTTGTACATCGGCGTCCGGCCCATGTCGCCGCGGCCTTCGACGAAGATCTCCGTCTGGTTCACCGAGTTGACGTAGGTCGACATCGGCGTGCCGCTGCCCATGTAGACGAACGCGCCGATTTGCGTGTTCTGGAAGATGTTGTAGGCGCCGTAGAACTTGGCGACCACCGGGCGATCCGTCGCCAGACGGCCGAGCACGTCGAGGTTGCCATGCGAATCGAACATGGCGTCGTCGAGGTCCCAGCCGCGGTTGACGTTGCCGCCCTCACGGAAGATCGAGCCCGCCTGCTGCTGCGCGGTGGCCGAGCTGACGCCGGTGGTCGGCGTGCGGATTTCGTCCGAGCTCGCCAGACCGGCGTAGTTGCCATACAGCCGGCTGATCGTCAGGTTGGCGCTGCCGAACCAGTTGTTCGCGAACCGGCGGCTGATGCCCATCTCGACGGCGTCGTACTGCCGCTTCGGCTTTGGGCATCGGGAACGAACCGCCACCCGTCAGCGGCGCCGCCGACGCGGGCATGATCGCCGTCGTGCCCTCGCCGGGGTTGCCGAGGAGGTACACCTCGTTGCCGTTGACGAGCGCGCCGAGGTCTTCGATCGTCCGGTTCAGGTTGTTGTGCACGTAGTGGAACGTCGCCACCGTGCGGGGGTTCACTTCGAAGTCGAAGCCCGCGCTGTAGCTGTCCTGCGACATCGGCTTGGCGTTGTCGTCGACCGTGTCGAAGCTGGGGACGCGGCGATCGCGGCAGTCGCCGCCGCCTCTCCAAAGATCGCGCCCCGGTGCGTTGGCGAAGGTTGCGGTGATCGGATCGTTCGGGATTGTCGATCGCGCGGTACTTGATGCACCAGATGTCGCCGCCGAACAAGCCGCGTGGCATCTCGTACTTCGTCCAGTCGTAGTAACGCCCGTAGCTGGCGTAGGTCTTCGCGCGGCCAGTGCCCGTGACGTCGTAGCTGAATCCGAGGCGTGGCGCAAGCTTCTCACCCCACCCGAATTCGAAGACGTGTTCCTGAACCTCTGTCCGGTACGCGGGCACGTTTTCGTTTTCCGTCCGGACGCCGATGTTCAACGTCAGGCGATCGGCAATCTGCCACTGATCCTGAATGTAGAGCGAAAGGATGTCCGCGCCGGCTTTGCCGTAGGTGCCGCTATTGTTGACGGCGTAGTAACCGTACGCACCCCTGTCGGTGGGAAGCTGCACCTGACCGGGCAGGCTGAGCAGGTTCGAGCTGCCCCAGAAGATGTCGACGTAGCCGTCGGGATAGAGCGAGTTGACGTCATTGATCGTGTGCTGGTATCCGAATCCGCCCTTCAGCGTGTGCCAGCCGGCACTCTGGAAGGTCTGGTTGTAGTCGGCGTTGAACAATGCGCGCTTGGTCGTATCGAAACCAGTGATCCTGGCGCGCGGGGTATTCTGCGTGCTGACTGAACCCTGAAGATTCGCCGGGATGGCGCAGCCGACGCAGGCTGAGGTTGCCGTTTGATAGGTGTAGCTGGTCGTCTGTGGAATGCCCGTATCGGAGAACCGATCGCGGAAATACCCGCCGCGGAAGGTGGCAAATACGCCGTTGGAAATCACGACCTCGACGTTGCCGTTCACGTTCGCCTGCATCTGCTCCCAGCCGCGTTCTTTATTGACGTCGTTCGCCGCTTTGGAGCTGGCGAGGAAGTCCGCGCCGAAGCCGTTGTAGGCCGGAAGCGTGCCCCTCACGTAGGCAGGGGTCAATAGCGTCGACACGTACGCGTTCACGCGACGGCTGCCCATGCTGACCTTGCCGAACGCCTGGATGAACCTGCTCGTCCGCTCGATATCGCCTTCCTCGGTGCCATTCGAGAACTTGTAGGTGTTCGTGCGCTGGGCGATGCGGGGCGAGAACGATCCGAAGAAGAACAGTCTGTCGCGCACGATGGGGCCGCCGATCGATCCGCCGAACTCCTGGCGAACGTCCGACTGCTTCTCGTCCTGCCAGTACTGAACGGTCTTGTCGTCGATGGGGCTCAGCACCAGCCGGTTGACCGGCCCTGCGCTCAACGGGCTGCCGTCGAGGTAGTAGTGCGTCTCGCCGGTGAAGATGTTGCCGCCCGACTTGGTGACCGCGCTGATGACGCCGCCGAGCGCGCCGCCGAACTCAGCCGGGATGCCGGTCGTCTTGACCTGGACTTCCTGGATGTATTCGAACACCGTGTTCTGACGCGACGAACCGTTGATCACGCTGTTGGTGACGACGCCGTCAACCGTGAAGGCGTTCTCGGCGCCGCTGGCGCCGTTCACCTGGAAGCCGCCTTCGATGTCGCCCGAGTTGACCGACGGTGCGGTGAGCGCGATCGACTGGAAGCTGCGACCCTTGGGCAGCCGGTCGATTTGTTCGGCCGTCACGTTGTGCGCGATGATCGTGCTGCGCGTGTCGATGAGCGGCGTGTCTCGGCTCACCTGCCGGCCTCGGTGACGCCGCGAGTTTCAACGTCCTGTTGATTGTCACTGTGGTCCAAGTAATGCGTCAACGTTTGGGTTCCAGAGGCAGGAATCCGCTCATCTCGAACCGAACGACATAGAGCCCGGTTCGAGAGCAGATGAAACCTCCCGTTCGTCGGTGCAGGGTGAGAGCGGTCCGGCCGGCTCCTGATGATCACCAGTACGCCGGGCAACACGTTGTCTGTCTGGTCAGTCAGTTGGCCGGCGATAGCGCCGCAGCCCTGTCGCTGTCCACCCACGGCGGGGTTGAGTCAGCGCGTCACGAACGAGCGCGTGAACGCACTGTTGCAGCGGTGACGACGCCGTTTCTTCCAACCTGGTGCGCTCCTTCACGCTGGCGCCAGCCAAGCTGAGACGATGGCCGGTCGCATCGCGCGCAGTACAAACGCTTTCGCCGGGAAGCTCCGACGGCGAATTCCGCCGGTGGGCAAGGGCAAAAAAAGGGGGAGCGCGTGCTCCCCCCGCCGAACGAACCCGCTTCGGCGCCGCGCTACGGCGGGCTAGCTAGAACAGGTACTTCACCATGAAGTGAGCGGTCGTGCCGTCGCTCCACAGGTCGGGCATGCCGGTCCGTGGTTCGTTGGCGTTCCCGTTCCGGCCGTCGGGCGTTGCCGTCGATCATCGCCTGGTAGTCTGTACGGGCTGCCTCAGATCCTGGTTGGCCAGGTTGATGGCCGCGGCGGAGCGGTTGCGGTTCAGCAGATTGAACGGTGCCGCGCCGTCTTCTGGTTGAACAGGTTGAGCACGTTGAACTCCAACCGAAGGTTGTTGCTGTTACCCACCCTGAACTCGTGCGAGAGCAGCAGGTCGGTGGTCGCCAGCACCGGCGTGCGGCCCAGATCGCCGCGGCCTTCGACGAAGACCTGCGTCGCGTTGATCGTTCTGACGTCGGTCGTGAGCGGCGTGCCGCTGCCGGCGTACGATTGACGCCGATCTGCGTCCCGAACGACGTCAGATACGCGCCGTACAGCTTGAAGACGTGCGGGCGATCCGTCGCCAGACGACCCGTAGGATCGAGGTTTCCGTGTGAGTCCCACATCATCTCGTCGAGATCGAATGCGCGATTCGCGTTACCGCCGGGCCGGAACGACTGAGCACCCTGCTGCTGATCGACCGCGAACGAGCCGAAGCCGGGGTGCGGATTTCGTCGGAGCTCGCGAGGCCCGCGTAGTTGCCGTAGAGACGGCTCAGGACGTAGCTGCCACCGAGGAACCAGTTGTCCGAGAACCGGCGGTTCAGCGACACCTGGAGCGCGTCGTACTGCCGTTTCGGCTTCGGCACGTCGAACGGGCTGCGTCGCCGGTCGAGACGAAACGCCTGCTCGGCGATGTCCTTCGCCAGGGTTGCCGTAGAGGTAGACCTCGCTGCCAGCCGACGAGCCGACCGATGTCCTCGATCGTGCGGACCAGCTTGTTGTGGATGTAGTTGACGGACAGACACCATGGTCGGCTCGAGCTGGGACTCGACGGCCTGCGCTGTAGCTGTCCTGGCTCATCGGCTTCATGTTCGGATCGAGCTGTCGGTGCCGAAGCTCGGGATGCGATAATCCTGATAGCCCGCGGCGTTGCCCCACAGGTCGCGGCCCGGCATGTTGTCAAGGTTGAGCTGTGGAATGACGTCGGGTCGTCGAGCGTGCGGTAATACGTCTTCCAGATGTCGCCGCCGAAGGTGCCGCGCGCCAGCTCGTACTTCGTCCAGTCGAAGTACCGGCCGCAGCTGCCGAAGAGCTTCGCGCGACCGTCGCCGAGACAGTTCGTACGCCGCTCCGAGCCGTGGCGCGATCTTCTCGCCGCACCCGAATTCGATCGCGACGTCCCGGTCTCTGAACGCAGGAATTTTCTCGTCTTCGAGGCGCACGCCGAGATTCAGCGTCAGGTTGCCGACGCTCCACTGATCCTGCGCGTAGAAGTGGGTGATGTTGGCGGCCGCCGCGCCGAACGTGCCGAGGTCGTCAACGGTGTAGTAGCCGTACGCGCCGCGGCTCGCTGCGACGCCCGGCACGGCGCTCGTACGGCCGGGATCCCAGAAGACCGGGACGCGGCCGCCGGGATATCGCTGGTCGACGTCGTTCGGGTTATGGCGGATGCCGCCGCCCACCTTCAACGTGTGGAAGCCGCCGGCGGCGAACGACGCGTTGTAGTCCGCCTGGATGTACGTCTGCTTGGTCGTGTCGAAATCGGTGAGCTGAACTGCGGAGTGTTCTGAGTCAGCCGCGGTCCCAGGCACTGGGCGGACACGACGGGTTTCCGGCTACGCACGGGGATTCGCAGTACCACGGCGTCGTCAGCGGAACGCCCGTGTCCGTGTAATTGTCGTAGAAGTGCCCGACCTTCACGCTGAGGAACGTCGCACTGTTCGACAGTTGATATCCGCGTTGCCGGTGAAGTTCCGCTGGGCGGTCTCGAAGCCCCGCGTGAGGTTGACGTCGTTGCAGGCTTTCGAGCTCGAGAGGAACTGCGGGCCCGTGCCGTTGTACGCCGGCAGCGTGCCCGTGACGAGGTCGGCGTGAACAGCGCGCCGAAGTAAGCGTTGACCCGGCGGCTGGCGTAGCTGACCTTGCCGTAAACGCTCATGATCGTCTGGTCGCGCGTGATCGCGCCTGGTTCGGTGCCGCTGGAGAACAGGTATCGTTCGTTCTCGTGTTGAACCGCGGCGAGAGCGATCCGAAGAAGAACAGCCGGTCGCGGACGATCGGGCCGCCGAGGGAGCCGCCGATCTCGTTCCGGTTGTCGCTCTGCTCGTCATCCTGCACCGTTGAACGGTCCTGTCGTCGACCGGCGACAGGACGAGCCGCTTCACGGGCCAGGCGCTGAGGGCGCTGCCGGAGAAGTAGTAGTGGCCCTCGCCCGGAAGACGGTTGCCGCCCGACTTGGTCACCGCGCTGATGACGCCGCCGAGCGCGCCGCCGAACTCCGCCGGGATGCCGACGGTCTTGACCTGCACTTCCTGCAGGTACTCGAACACGGTGTTCTGGCGCGACTGGCCGGCGAGCAGACTGTTGGTGGAAACGCCGTCGACGGTGAACGGGTTTTCGGAGCCGCTGGCGCCGTTCACCTGGAAGCCGCCTTCGATGTCGCCCGAGTTCACCGACGGTGCGGTCATCGCGACCGACTGGAAGCTGCGGCCTTTCGGCATCCGATCGATCTCTTCGGCCGTGACGTTGTGCGCGATGATGGTGCTGCGCGTATCGACGAGCGGCGCGGTCTCCGCCGTCACCTGCACGGCTTCTGACATGTTGCCGACCTTCAGCGACGCGTCAAGTCGTAGAGTACGGCCGAACTGCACGTTCCACGTTGGGGGTGTTCCTGTCGTGCGAAACCGCTCAACTCGAAACCGATCGTGTAGGTTCCCGGTGAGGACGCCTGGTAATGGCCCCCACCGTCTGTCGCGCTTCGTTACACGCTGGTCTGGTTCGTAAAGGCGACCGAGACACCCGGCGGACGCCTCCGCTGGCGTCGGTGATTTCACTTGTACGGTTCCCGTGGTGCGCTCCTGCGCCTGCACGCTTTGGGCAGGTCCCAGAAGCATCCCGAGCGACAACAGGATGCACAGCAGCCATGGCGCTGCCTCGCCCCGTTCGCGTCGTCTCGTATTCATAGCCTCTCCTTGAAAATGGCCTCGGACGTCGTTATTAACGTCCCAAGACAAAACTCCTAACCAGAAAGATGCCAAGTCTGGCAACCCCTTAATATAACAATTTGCTAACAATTCAGCGAGGCATCTCGATCAAATTGCATGCAGATTCAATTTTTTGGTCGCAGTTATCCAAAATAATGAAGTAGGTGTTTCTCTGACAGGCCAAATACCCGCAAAGCTATGAACACTTAAGGGTTGTCCTTCTACAGGGATCGGCGGAAAATCCGATAAAAACGTAGGTATGGCATATCCTCGATTGACGGCGTTCGTGCTCGCGGCGGCGTTACTCATGTGTGTGCCCGCGGCATGGGCACAAGCCCCAGCCGGCAATATCTCAGGCCGGGTGGTGTCGAGCGACGGACAACCATTGCCCGGTGTGCTCGTAGAAGTGTCAACGCCGAGCGCGCCCGGATCGCGCGTCGCGGTGACGTCGGCGAACGGCGACTATCTCGTCGCGCTGCTCCCGCCAGGCACCTACACGATTTCTTTTGTCCTCGAGGGATTTCAAACGCTGCAGCGCACGCTGAACGTGGCGGGCACCCAGCACGCGACGCTCGACGTGACGATGTCGCCCCAGGGAGTCAGCGTCCAGGTCGACGTCGTGGGACAGGCCCAGCCGTTTGTCGAAACCGCGCAGGTGGCGACGAACTTCAAGCAGCAGCTGATGGCCGACCTGCCGTCCAACCGCACGGTTGACGCCGTGCTGTTGATGGCGCCCGCGGTGCATCCCACCGGTCCGCGCGGGGCGTACACGATCAACGGGTCGCAATCGTACGAAAACCTCTACATGCTCAACGGCGCCGTCATCAACGAGAACCTGCGCGGGCTGCCGATGACGCCGTACATCGAGGACTCGCTCCAGGAAGTGACGGTCGCCAGCGCCGGGATTTCCGCCGAATACGGGCGATTTGCCGGCGGCGTCGCGACCGCGGTGACCAAATCGGGCGGCAACCGATTCGGGGGATCGTTCCGGACGACGTTCGGCAACGACAGCTGGCGGTCGTTTACGCCGTTCGAGTCGACGGATCTCATCAACAATCCGTCGCGGAAACCCTCGGACTTGAAGCTCGACGTCACGGTGCCGGTGTACGAAGCCACCTTCGGCGGCCCGGTTCAGACGGATCGGTTGTGGTTCTTCGCGGCCATGCGGTCGCAGGAGCAGCAGTCGAAGCGGACGACGGTTGGCACCAACATTCCGTATAACTTCGTCAACGACGAGCAGCGCTACGAAGGCAAGCTGACCTACACGCCGAAGAGCGGGCAGTCGCTGCAGGGCACCTATCTGAAGCTGAATCAGCTGCTCGACCAGAACAACTCCGGCTTCAACGTCGCAGACCTCCGCAGTCTGGCCAGGCAGGGGCAGCCGCAGAGCCTCGTGTCGGTGCAATACACGGGGGTGATCAACTCGAACTTTTCGATGTCGGCGCAGTACTCGTCGCGCCAGTTGACGTTCACCGACGTCGGGGCGACGGCCACCGACCCGATCAACGGCACGCTCCTCATCGATCTGTCGCGCAACCTGCGCTTCTGGAGCCCGACGTTCTGTTCGGGCTCGGTGTGCGGCGACGGCGACGAGCAGCGCGACAACCAGAACTTCGTGCTGAAGGGCTCGTACTTCGTGTCGAACAGCACGACCGGCACGCATCACATGGCGTTCGGGTACGACTACTTCAACGACAACATCTACGCGAACACGCACGCATCGGGCAGCGACTACCGCATCCGCACGACCAACGCGATCATCCGGAACGATCAGATCTTTCCGGTGCTCGTCCCGAACGCGACGACGACGCTCGACTACAACCCGATCGACAAGCTCAGCGAAGGCTCGAACCTGCGGATGCATTCGCTCTTCATCAACGACAACTGGCGCGTCAACGACAAGATGACCCTGAACGTCGGCGTGCGCCTCGACAAGAACGCCGCCGCCAATGGCGACGGCGACACGGTCGGCGACGATCTGTCATTCAGTCCGCGCCTGTCGGCCGTCTGGGATCCGCAAGGCGATGGACGCTGGGCCTTGAGCGGCGGCTTTGCGCGCTACACCATGGCCCTGACGAGCAACGTCGCCGCATCGACGGCCAAGGGCGGCAATGCGTCCACGAAGCGATGGATCTACACGGGGCCGGCCATCAATACCGATCCCAACGCGCCGACCGGGTCGCTGACCAGTACCGAAGACGCGATTAAGGCCGTCTTCGCCTGGCACGAAAGCCACGGAGGATCCACTCGTACTCCCGCCGCTGCATCGCTGCCGGGTGTGAACATGCAGATTCAGGATCCGCTCAGCTCGCCGTATTCATACGAATACTCCGGCGGTGTGGCGCGATCGCTCGGGCGCGGTACCGGTACGTGCGGACATGATTTATCGTGATTTCCGGAATTTCTACGCGCTGCGCACCGACCTGCAGACCGGGAAGGTGACCGACGGCGTTGGCGGTACTTTCGACCTGAGCGTCATCGAAAACACCAACCGCACCGAGCGCCAGTACGCGGGCCTCTCGACGCAGGCGACCTACGACTTCGGGTCGCGCGTCTCGATTGGTGGCAACTACACCTTGTCGCGCGCCTGGGGAGACGTGGAAGGCGAGATTGCGTCAGGACCCAGCGGCGGCACGTCCGGGAACTATCCCGAATATCGCATCGCGTCCTGGAATTATCCGACGGGCGACCTGATGATCGACCAGCGCCATCGCGCGCGCATGTGGGCCACCTATACGCTGCCGGTGGCCGAGTCCAAGGGCACGATGTCGTTCGCGCTGTTGCAGCAGTTCGCGTCCGGCGTGCCGTATCCGGCGATCGCGGCCATCAACCCGTCGGCGTTCATGGCCAACCCGGGCTACCAGAATCCGCCGACCGGGATCGAGTACTACGTGCTCGGGCGCAACCCATTCCAGACAGAGGGCACCGCGCGCACGGATTTCTCGGTGAACTATGGCTACCATCTGGGACGGATGGGCGACGTGCGGCCCGAGCTGTTCTTCCACGGCGAGGTCCTGAACGTCTTCAATCAGTTCCAGATGTGCGCGTGCGGCGAGAACGTCTTCCGCAACGGCGGCATTTCCGACCTCTCGACCATCGGCATGGGCGTGCAGGTCATCCAGCCGCAGTTCAATCCGTACACGACGACCCCGGTCGAGGGTACGCACTGGCGCGCCACGAACCTGGGTCAGCCCCTGAACCGGTTCGCCTACACGTCTCCACGCCTCTTCAGATTTGCGGTGGGTTTGAGATTCTAGAAGACACCGGTTCGGGGTTCTGGGTTCGTGAAGTTCGTGGGGTTCGCGGGTTCGTGAGGTTCTGGAGCCGCCGGATCGGCGCGCGCGAACTCCCGAACCGCACGAACCGACGAACTGACGAACCCGACGAACCTGACGCCCCGATCCCCCCGCTTTGTAGCCCCGCGTAGGTAGACCGGGTCTTGCTTTGTAGACCCGGCGTCAGCCTGTACAATTCTGTGTAATGCAGGAGCTCATCCGGCAGCTGCTCGCCGAGCTGGGGGAAGATCCCACCCGCGAGGGGCTGCTCAATACCCCGAAGCGCGTCGACAAGGCCCTGAGGTTCCTCACGAGCGGCTACAACATGGACGTCGACGAAGTGCTCAACGACGCCCTGTTCACCGTCGACTACAGCGAGATGGTGATCGTGAAGGACATCGATTTCTACAGCCTGTGCGAGCACCACCTGCTGCCGTTCTTCGGGAAGTGCCACGTCGCCTACATCCCGCGCACGAAGGTCATCGGCCTCAGCAAGATTCCGAGGCTCGTCGACATCTTCAGCCGCCGCCTGCAGATTCAGGAGCGGTTGTCGAGCCAGATTGCCGACACGATTCGCGAGAAGATCAACCCGCTCGGCGTGGCGGTGGTGATGGAGGCGACGCACCTGTGCATGTCGATGCGCGGCGTGGAGAAACAGAATTCGTTCTGCGTCACCAGCTCGATGCTCGGCGCGTTCCGGGACAATGCGCGAACACGCATGGAGTTTCTCGAGCTCATCAAGCTTCGCACGGCGATTCGCATGGCTCCGGAGCCGATGACGGCGTGTGTCGATGATTAACGGCATGGGCCATGGACGAGGGCTTGGGGCCATGGTCGATGGTCGCTGAGGCTGGCGATTGATCATGGTCGCGCTTTGCCGCCGCCGCTACTCCGTTCCGGCCAGCGCGCAGACGAAGCCCGGGGCGAAACCGACGACCCGAAAACCGCGCGCCACCGCGAAAACCCACGGTCGCGCCTGCCGAGATGACATGCCCGTCCCCGCTCGGGGCCGGCGTCAAAACCCAGCACGAGTATTGCGACGTGCTGACCGGCCGCGATCCGAAGGAGGGCATCCTCATCAAGCTGCCTCCTCACCGGGGACCCGTCACGCTCAGATTCAACCTTCACAACCGCCACACCTACTCTGAAGAAGAAGTGCGGCTGAAGCGCGGATTCGCCTCGTATGCCGCCGGCATCGGTGTGCTGACGCTGGATAACACGCTCGTGAGCCGTGCGGCGGTGGCCACCGAGTTTCGTACGGCCGCCGACCTCCTGGAACGCATCACCGGCGGTGCGGGTCCGGGCGGCGTCAAGGCCGTGGCGCCGGTCGGCAGCGAAGCGATCTCGCTCGAGCTCCCGGCGGAGTTGGCGGAAGTGACCATCCTCGGCGAAAAGCTCACCGTGGTGCGCGCCGACGGCCAGCCGGCCACCTACACGGCGAGCGGGCGGCCGATCGCCATCGTCAGCGACGTAACGGTCGAGTACATCCCGGCGCCGGCTCCTGCACGACGCAGACGGTGCGTGACACTCATTGGCGATTGGTAGATGGGCAGATTGTGTAGATTGGTGGAGATTGCGATTGAGATTGGCTGCGAGTGCGAGTTGAATCTGCCAATCTGCCAATCTGCGAATCTTCCAATGCGAGCCAGTCGTCAGGCGCCAGCGCTGATCACCATCATCGTTCCTGTCTTCAATGAAGCGGGCACCGTCGGCCAGGTCATCGATCGGCTGCTGCAGATTCCCCTGCCCGCGCCCCGAGAAATCATCGTCGTCAACGATGGATCCACCGACGGTACGCGACACGTGCTCGACGGCATCGCGCCGGTCGATGGCGTTCTCTCGATCGTGCATGCGGCCGCGAACGGCGGAAAGGGGAGCGCGATTCGCATCGGGCTCGCCCGCGCGCGTGGCACGGTTGTGGCGATTCAGGACGCCGACCTCGAGCTCGATCCCGTGCAGCTGGCCGACCTCGTCCAGCCGATCCTGGATGGCGAGGCCGAGGTCGTGTATGGTTCCCGCTTTCTCGCCGGGCGTCCGTCGGGGCCGTGGCTGTCGATTGCCGCCAATCACTCGCTCACCTGGCTGACCAACGTGCTCTTCGGCGGCCGCCTGACCGACATGGAAACCTGCTACAAAATCATGGCGGCGCCCGTCGCACGCGGCCTCCAGCTCGAATCGAACCGTTTCGACATCGAGCCCGAGATCACCGCGAAGCTGCTGCGCCAGCGGCGCCGCATCGTCGAGCGGCCGGTCACGTTCGATCCTCGCAGCCGCGCGAGCGGCAAGAAGATCGGCTGGCGCGATGGGGTGCATGCGATTGCGGTGCTCCTGAAATACAGATTTCAGCGGTTCTAGGTTCGGGGTTCTTGGTTCTGAGGTTCCGGTTCTGGGTTCTAGATTCGAGTTCCGGGTTCGGGTGACAGAGGACCTCAGTGTTGCATCGGTCCGCGCCCGATGACTGACCATGAAACAGAAGATCAGAAGATCAGAAGGTCAACAGATCAAGGTTTCTTCTGATCTTCTGGTCTTCTGTAAGAAGAGAACCAGAACCCAGAACCCGAACCTAGAACCCAGCACCTAGAACCCAGAACCGCATGATCGGATCGCCACTTCATCGCCGCGCTCTGTTCCATAGCCGTCGCGGCTGTCGGGCTTCACTACGGTACGTATGCTGCTGGTGGATCCGATTCGTCGTGCTACGCGCTGATGGCCGACGCATTTGCCGCCGGCACGCTGCAGCCGGCGAGCGATCTCGTCACCCAGGTGCCCTGGCCTGATGCCCCCAAAACATTCACGCCCGGTGGCTTCGTCGTTTCAGAAACGCGGCCAGAGGCGTCGGCGCCCGTCTGCGCGCCCGGATTCTCATTGCTGCTCGCGCCGCTCGCGATGGCCGCTGGTCCCGATGCCATCTTCATCGTCACGCCGATTGCGGGTGCGCTGCTCGTCTGGCTGACGTTTCTTGCGGGGCGCCGTCTCGCCGGCCCGCTTGCGGGCGCCATGGCGGCGGTGCTGGTGGCGGCGAGCCCGCCGATGCTCTACCAGGTGGTGCAGCCGATGAACGACGTGACGACGGCCGCACTCTGGATGGGAACATTCGTCGCGCTCCTCTCGCGTCGCTGGACGATTGCGGGCTCTGTTGCGGCCTCGCGCTGCTCGTCCGTCCAAATCTTCTCCCGCTCGCTGGCCATTGCTGCTCGTCTTCGTGGTCGACGATCGCAGCGCGACACGCGTCGCTGACCTAATCCCCAATCCCCAATCCCTAATCCCCAGGCTCAGTCGGTTTCTGGTGGCGGTTGTCCCGTTCGGGCTCGTGGTGCTTTGGCTGAACGGCCAGCTCTACGGCAGCCCATTTCGAACGGGGTACGGACAACTCGGTCAGCTGTTCGGATTTGCCGCGCTCGCCGTGAACGCGCCGCGTTATCTGTCGTGGCTCGTCGAGACCCACACGCCGTTCCCGCTGCTTGCGTTCGCCGCGCCGTTCGTGCTGCCCCCCGGCGAGCGTCGCGCAGCCTGGCTTGCCGTGGGCCTGATTCTGGCCACCTGCCTCGTCTATTTCATCTATACGCCGTTTGACGAGTGGACGTACCTGCGGTTTCTGCTGCCGGCCATCGCCCTGATGCTGGTGCTCGCATCCGCCGTGACGGTCCGGTTGCTCGAATTCGCCCCGGCGTTCGGCCGGACCGCCGTCGTGGCGGCCGTGACGATCGGCATCGCCGTCTTCTCAGTGCGCACGGCCGGCGATCGGCTTGCGTTCAATCTGAAATTCCTCGAACAACGCTATCGAAGCGCGGGCATTGTCGTGCGCGATACGCTGCCCGCGAATGCCGTCGTGCTTGCCGTCTGGGACAGCGGCGCCGTGCGGTTCCACGGACGGAAAGACGCGCTGACGTGGGAAGGGCTCGACCCCGCCTGGCTCGATCGCGCGCTCGCGTGGCTCGAGGCGCACGGGCGCACGCCGTTCATCCTGCTCGAATCGTGGGAAGAGCCGGGTTTCCGCAACCGGTTTGCGAGCCACAGCGCGATCGGCAAGCTCGACTGGCCGCCGAAGTACGAGATTGATCGATCGGTTCGCATCTACGATCCGAAAGATCGTTTGCGATACGATTCAGGTACGCGGATCGACACAGAGTACTTGTGGCCCTTACGTCGCGGACAACAACGATGACGCAGAGCCGCAGAGTCGCGGAGATCAGAACGTTGAAAACGATCTCTGCGTCTTTGCGCCTCTGCGTCGCGGTCTCGCTCGACATGGGCATCTGGAGCACGACGTGTAAATGGAATCCCATCTCACCCTAGCCGGCGCGCGGCGCATCGCGATCGGCCATTCACTCTTCCAACCGACGACACTGCAGGGCGCCATCGATCGTCTCGGCTTCGTGCAGGCCGATCCGATTCGTTCTCCGGCGCGCGCGCAGGACCTGATTCTCCGGCACCGGGTCGACGGATACCGCGCCGGCGATCTCGAGCGTCACTACGCGTCGCTCGACATCGAAGAGGACTACCTGTACGCGTACGGATTTGTCGCGCGGCGGGTGTGGAACCTGCTGCACCCGCGCGCCCGCTCGCGCATGAGCCGGTTCGAACAGAAGGTGCTCGACGTCGTGCGGGCGTCTGGAGAGGTGCATCCGGCGGACCTCGAGGCGCATCTCGGCCGCAGGCGTGTCGTCAATGCCTGGGGCGGCTATTCCAAGGCGACCACTCAGGCCCTCGAGCAGCTTCACTATCGCGGGCTGGTGCGCATCGCGCGCCGCGAACGGGGGATCCGGGTTTACAAACCCGTCTCTCTGGCGTCGGAGACCGCTGCCGCTCACGAACGCTTGAGAGGGCTGGTGATGGATCTGGCCAGTATCTTCGCGCCCGCGTCGCTCAAGGGCTTGCAGGCCATCGCGGCCCGCTTCAACAACCTCGGGGAGCCACGCAAGGTCATCGCTGAACTCGTGCAGTCGGGCGCGCTGCGGAAGGGCACGATCGACGGTCACTCGTACGCCTGGCCCGCCGGCGTGGAGGCCCGGGATGACGTGCCGCGAACGGTCCGGTTTCTCGCCCCGTTCGACCCGGTCGTCTGGGACCGCGCGCGGTTCGAGCGCTTCTGGGGATGGGTGTACCGGTTCGAGGCCTACACGCCCGTCAAGAAGCGCGTGCGTGGGTATTACGCGATGCCGATGTTGTGGGGCGATCGATTCGTCGGCTGGACCAATCTGGGTGCGAGGGGTGCGGTAGGTGCGTTGGGTGCGATAGATGCGAGGGGTGCGTTAGGTGCGAGTTCAAGAAAATTGGAAGTGGATGTCGGGTTCGTCAACGGGCGGCCGCGCGACCGGGGGTTTTCGCGGGAGCTGGATGCGGAGATTGCGAGGATGGAGGGGTTTCTGTCGCCCACTCCGCCGCATATTATTCATCCATGAATGTCGTTCGATGGGGCATCGTCGGGTGCGGCGACGTCACCGAGAAGAAGAGCGGTCCCGCGTTTCAGAAGGCTGACGGGTCGGAGCTCCTCGCCGTCACGCGCCGCGATCTGGCGAAGGCCGAGGATTACGCCCGCCGCCACAACGTGCCGCGCGTCCACCGGACCGCGGACGATCTCATCGGCGATCCCGACGTCGATGCCGTGTACATCGCGACACATCCCTCGAGCCATTGCCAGCTCGCCTTGAAGACGGCGGCCGCCGGCAAGCCGTGCCTGGTCGAGAAGCCGATGGCGACCAACTACGGCGAATGCGTTCGGATGATCGAGGCGTTCGGTGCGAGGCAGGTGCCCTTGTGGGTCGCCTACTACCGGCGTGCGCTGCCCCGATTTCTCAAGATGCGCGAGCTCGTGCGCGATCGCGCCATCGGCGACCTGACCTCGATTCACGTCCGCGTCACCACTCAGCTCGCGACCGGAGAAGCGGCGAAAGCCTGGCGGCTCGACGGCGACATCGCGGGCGCCGGGTTGTTTCTCGATCTCGGGTCGCACCTCTTCGACCTCATCGACTTTCTTGCCGGGCCGATCACCAGGGCGGCCGGCTTCGCGATCAACACCGGCGGGACCTATTCGGTCGAAGACGTGACGGCCGCGTCGTTTCAGATCGGCGACAAGGTCGTCGGCACGGGCATCTGGAACTTCAACGCGCCCGAAGCCGGGGATTCGATTGTGCTGACTGGTTCACAGGGAGAGATGTCGACCGCGGTGCTGGGCGACGAAGACGTGGTCGTGACGCGGAACGGAAGCCAGAACCGGTATCGATTCCGCAACCCGCCGCACGTGCACC
Organism: Vicinamibacterales bacterium; assembly: GCA_963821395.1. GTDB lineage: Bacteria > Acidobacteriota > Vicinamibacteria > Vicinamibacterales > JAMQPK01 > JAMQPK01. The sequence continues at coordinate 17,123 of CAWGDY010000034.1, forward strand.
AGCCGCTCGTGCAGACGATCGTCGACGAGCTGCTGGGGCGAGGCCGATGCGAGTCGCCCGCCGAAACCGGCGCGCGCGCGTCGTGGGTAATGGAACGGTGCTTGGAGACCTATTACGCAGAATCTAAAAACTAGAATCTAGAAACTAGAATCTCAGAACTCGGAAATCAGCTCGAAGATTCCAGATTTTAGCTTCTAGATTTTAGATTCTAATGTCTACTACAGTCCCGCGAGGCGCGTGTTCGCGTCGCCGAAGCTGTCCAGCTTGACCCCCATGCGATCCATGATGCCGAGGAACAGGCTGCACATCTTGCGGTTCTCGTCGCCGGCGTTCAGGTAGTCGAGCGACCGGCCGGTTTCGAGCGTGCCGCCCAGACCGCCCGCGAGCACGACCGGCAGCTGGGTGCTGACGTGCTTGCTGCCGTTCCACAGGTTCGAGAGGAACATCAGGCAGCTGTTGTCGAGGACCGTGCCGTCCCCCTCGGGCATCGCATCCAGCTTCGTCGCGAGATACGCCATCTGGCTCAAATGGAACCGCGCGATGCGCTCGTACGCGTCGGACAGGTTGTCGTGTGACGCGGCGTGATGCCCGTTCCGGACGTCGAGGAACGGGTAGTAGAGCGCCGAGAGGTCGCGGGCGAGCAGCAGCGACGCGACGCGCGTCTTGTCGGTCTGGAAGGCGAGCGCGATGATGTCGCACATCATGCGCGTGTGCTCGCGGAAATCCTCCGGCAGGCCGTTCGCCGGACGCTCCATCGTGAAGACCGGACGGTTCTTCAGCTTCGCGAGGTCCTCGGCCTGTTCCTGGCTCTTCCGCATGCCGTCGACGCGCTTCTCGACCTCGCGCACGCTCGTCATGAACTCGTCGAGCTTGTGCTGATCGGTCGTGCTGACCTGGCGGCTCAGCGACGCCGCGCTTTCCCTGACGCGATCCAGGATGCTCAGATTGCGAAGGCTGCCGCGATTCTCGAACAGCGTGTCGAACGCCAGCGCGGGGTACACCTCGTTGGGCACGGGCGAGTCGGCGTTCTGCCACGAGATGTGCGAGCTGTACGCCATCGAGAAGTTGGTCTCGTGGTAGCCGGTCATCGGCTGCTCGCACGCCAGCACGATGCTGGGCTGGAGCGTTTCCTGGCCGACGTGGTTGGCGATCATCTGATCGACGGTAATCCCGGCGTGGATGACCGGTCCGCGCTGAATCGGCGCGCCCGAGAGCAGGCTGCCGGTCTGGGCGGGGTGGATGCCCTGGCCGGTCGAGTTCTTGTTGAAGAGCCCGTTGATGACGTTCACCTTGTGCTTCAACGGCTCGAGCGGCGACAGGCTCTGGGCCAGCGTCATCTCGGCGCCCGATCCCACGGCGCCCCAGTGGTTCTCGTTGACGCCGTTGCCCATGAACAGCACGGCGAAGCGCTTCGGGAACGCGTTCGAAGGCGTGGCGGCGAACGCGGACAGCGATTCGAGCCATGGCAGCGCCATGGTGACGCCCGCTCCGCGGAGGACCGTACGACGGGTCAACTTCATCTCGTCAGCCTTTCTGTCGGAAATACAAACAAGAGATTAGGAGATTAGGAGTTTTGGTTTTCGAAAAGAATTTCTCCTAATCTCCTGATCTCTTGTTTCTCGTTTTCAAGAACTGAGGGCTGGTCACGATCGTTTCGACCAGCGTTCCCATCCGATATCCACCAGCCGCCAGTTTCGCGTTCATCCGCTGGACGAGCGGCTCGTCCGACAGCATCAGGGACCGGCCCAGCGCGTATACAAGCATTTTACGGCAGAGGTTATCCAGAAAGTCCTTTTCGCGGTTGGCGTGGATATACGACTGCAGCCCCGCCAGGCCGCTTCCCTGGCTTCCTCCCGGGAACGCCGCATTGCTGTCGACCGCGCGGCCCGCGAGGTCTTTCGATCGGGTTTCGCCCACCGGCCCGTAGCCTTCGAAGGTCAGGCCGAAGCTGTCGAACCTCGCGTGGCAGCTCGAGCACGCTGGATTCTCGCGATGTTTCACCAGCGTGTCGCGCACGGGCAGATCCATCAGCGCCTCGTCCTTGGGCAGCTCCGGCACGACCGGCGGCGGTGGCGGAATCACTTCGCCGAGCACGCGGCGCGCGACCCAGTAGCCTCTCTTGACGGGGCTCGTGCGAAGGCCCGGTGCGTTCTGCGTCAGAAACGCCGCCATCGGCAGCAGACCGCCGCGCTGGTACTCGCGCGCGTTGTCGATGCGAACCCAGTCGTCGTTGTCGCCCTTCACCGGCGGCATGCCGTAGTGCTGCGCCAGAACCGGGTTGGCGAACGTGTAGTTGCCGTAGAGCATGTCGAGCACCGAGCGGTCGTTGCGGATGACGTCGCTGATGAACCGCACCGGCTCTTCGAACATCGCCTCGCGCAGGTCGTTCGTGAACTGCGGGAAGCGCTCGCGATCGACCGCGTTGTGCTCTTCAAATCGCCGGAAATCGAGCCAGTTGCCGCCGAACTCCGTCGCCAGCCGGCTGGCGCGCTCGTCCTTCAGCATCCGGCGGACCTCGGCGACGAGCACGGATTCCTTCCGCAGATCGCCGGCGGCCGCGCGCGCCCTGAGCGCTTCGTCCGGCATCGACGACCACAGGAAGTAGCTCAACCGGTTGGCCAGCGCGAAGTCGGACAACGGGGCCGAGGGGACGGTGCCGCGCTCGGCCTTGCCCGCCATCACGCGATACGAGAAATGGGGCGACATCAGCACGTTGACGATGAGATCGCGGACGGCCTCTTCGTGCGACAGGTTGTTTTTTTCACGGAGCGAACGGTAGAACGCCACGAGGTCGGTGCGCTCGGCCTCCGTGAGCGGCCGCCGATACGCGCGTGCCGCGAACGCGAAGAACGCGTCGAGCTGACGCGGCTGCGAGTCGAGCCGCTTCTTTTCGATGCCGCGAATGGTCGCGTTGACGAGATCGAAGTGATCGCTGATCGCGTCCATGGCCACCGGGCTGTTGCCGGGCTCGGCCTCGGCTTTCGCCAGGTAGACCTTCTTGAAATCCAGGATGACCGTTTCGTCGGTGATCGCCTTGTCCTCTGGACGATAGCTGCCGGACTCGCGGCCGTTGCCCATCACCTCGCCGCTCTGATTGAAGAAGAACTCGGTGTAGGTGCGCGCCGTGAAATCGGCGATGAACTCGAATTCGAGCCAGAGCGCCTCCAGCTCCTTCTGGCCCTTGTCGTCCAGCACGAGCTCGCTGAGCGGCGTGTCGTCGCGGAAGTATCCCATCACGTTATGGAAGCCCGCGCTCAGCAGCCGGCCCTTGTCTTCCGTGTCGTCGGGATAGAAACGGCCCCGCTCGCGAACGTAGAACGTGTCGGGGAAGACCGACGCGAATTTCGCGAAGGCCGCTTCGTATCGTGCGCGCTGTCCCGCCGGAACGGCGAGCTCGGGGTTGGCCATGCGCGATTGATACTGTTGAGCCAGCGCGCGCAGCGCGTTCAGATCTTCGCCGTTGAGCCCGCCTCCGATGAGCCCGAGCTTCGCGTCGGGCATCTTGACCTCGACCGGCGGCGGCTCGCCCTCGACCCGCAGCGCGGCGCGGTCGAAATCGCGGCGGTGCGTCGCGTACATCCGGTTTTTCCAGTTCATCAACGGCTGGGTCGCGACGGTCAATCCCTTGACGACGGGGCTCGCAAACTTCAGCGTGGTGTCGTTGCGCATCCGCACGACGAACTCGCGCATCTCGATCGAGCCGTCGCGCGCGAGGTCGGGTTGATTGCCTTTCGGAACGGGCAGCGCGTTCCACATGGCCTGGAGCTTGGCCATGGGACCGATCTCTTCCTTCTTCTCCAGCGCATCCCAGACCGTCGCGAGATATTTGGCGCTGACATGCGTGTACGCCGCGATGTCGGCGAGCGTGGCGCGAGGCTTCCCGAGCGCGGACCGGTGCTTGTAGACCCAGGCCGCGCGGAAGTAGTCCGCGAAGTCGGTCGTCTGCCGGTCGTAGAAGGCCACGATCTGCTGGATGCAGTACTTCTCGCGGTCGGTTTCGACCAGCATCGGGTGCGGGGCAAACTCGAACCCCTCGGGCGTGAGATACATGTGATCGGCGACCTTGCGCGCGGCCTGCAGATATTTCGTGAGCAGGGCCGACGACATCGTCAAGGACTCGCCGGAGTTGTCAAACCCGGCCTGGTTGGCGGGATCGACAGGGAATTCACGCGCGGGACGAATGTCGATACCGGTCAGATCATGGATGGTGTAGTCGTATTCCGCGTTGCTCAGGCGGCGGGCGAGCACCACCCCGGGGTCGCCGTCATTTCTGCGCGCTTCGCTCTTCCACGTCGCATCGATCCAGTTCACCACCTGCTGGCGCGCGCGATCGTCGGGCTGCTTCGCCTGTTTCGGCGGCATCTGTCCGGCGGCGAGCTTGTCGCGCACGCGATCCCACCTGGAAAAATCCTGGACGACCGATTCGGCCGACGAGTACTGGCGCAAATCGAACTGCGCGGCCGGCTTCGCCCCGCCATGACAGCTCGTGCAATAGCTGTTGAGGAACGGCTGAACCGTTTCGGCGAACTGGCGTTCCACATCCGGGTCGGCCGGAGGGGCCGCCGTTATCGTGGGACCGCCGGCAAGGCAGGCGAATGCGAGCAGGAAGGCGAAAATGTAGCGTCGCAGCATGATGTTGAGTCCCTGCAATTTTACAGAATTCAGCGGTTCCCACCTAGTAGTTCAGGCGATGCGATAGGATGTGCACCGAGGGAGGCGACATGAAGAGCGTACTTGGACTCATGATGGTTTTTGTGGCCGCGACCGTCCTTTCGGCGCAGGCCCCGGCGGCGGCCAAACCGACCCCTGTGACGCAGGGCGTCTACGTCGATCACGACAAAGTGGCGGCGGCGCTCGCCAAAGGGGGCGGGCTCGTCACGGCGTCCGACGTCCTGGTTTCCGGGTCCCACCGCGACAAGCCCGGGCAGGTCGAGGTGCACGAGCACGAAATGGACGTGCTCTACATCACGGATGGGACGGCGACGTTCGTCTACGGCGGGAAGATGGTCGGCGGCAAGAACTCGAGACCGGGCCAGTGGCTGGGCACCGACATCACGGGCGGCACGACGCAGAAGCTCGTGAAGGGGGACGTGGTCGTTGTCCCGGCCGGCATGCCGCACTGGTTCAAGGAAGTGTCGGGGCAGGTCAGCTATTACGTGGTGAAGGTCATAAAGCCGTAAACCTTCATTCGCAGACTGGCAGATTCGCAGATTGGGAGACTGGAAATAAGAAGGGCGGGTCCTGGAGAACAAGACCCGCCCTTTTTACTTTTTACTTTCTACTTTTCACTTTCTACTTTCTTTCTACGCCAGCGACTTCTCCCGCGAGCCTTTCAGCCCTTGAATCTGAATGACCGGCGGCTTGGGCGCCTCTTTCAGCACGTGCTGGCGGTAGAGGTCGGCCATCTGCCGGTGCTTGGCGTCTTCCTTCAGCTTGTCCTCGAGCGACTTCGCGCTGGTGGCGGCGCGCGCCGCGATCTTGCTCTTCGCGCGCGTTGCGGGCCACACCGGCCAGCACCAGATCCTGCTGCTCGCCGGCCGCGACGGCTTCGGCGTTCAGCTTCAGCGCGTGGCCGCGTCGTCGGCAGCGGCACCGACTTGTTGCCCGCGAAGATTTCGTGACGCCCGTGCTCTTCGTACCACTTCGTGAGCGTGGCCGTCATGTGCATCTTCTCGATGATGTTGCGCCAGCCGATGCCGGTGTTGTAGGCGCAGAAGGAGATTTCGCCCTGCTGCGTGGCATACGGGATGATGCACATCTCGGTGCGGCGGAAGTCGTAGTTGAACAGGTCCTGGAACCACATGCCCGCGATGAACAGGAAGTTCCAGCGATCCTGGCGCCGCATGTCGATGTCGGCCGACGTGCGGTCCTTGCCGACCTTGCCGTAGTTCTTGCCGGTCGCCCCGAAGGTCTTGTCGAACTTCTTCATCAGGTCGATCAGCTTGAAGTGCGTCGGCGCCTTGAACGGGTTGTAGTTCCGCATCAGCGCGAGCGCCATGCCCGTGACCGAGAGGAACCGGCCGCGGCCGGCGTCGTTCACCTGTGCGATGTCTTTCGCGAGCTGCTCGGCGTTCAGGAAGGCCGTCACCGGGACCGCTTCCTTCGTCTGCTTGTCGATCATCACCGCCATGCCGACGCCGCAGTTCGGATGGCAGCCGCACGTGAGGTTGCCCCACTGCGTGTCCGGTCCGTGAACCGTGTCGGCCCAGTCGGTGAAGGTGCCCATGAACGAGATGGGGAACCAGTCGCGCACCGGCTCGCCGAGGCCCGTCTGGTTCTTCACGTCGTGCGCCAGGTGCGACAGCGTGTAGCGCTGCGCCGCGCGGCGCTCGGGCGTCACTTCCTCGTCTCGGCCCGTGAACGACACGGGCTGGAACGACAGGAAGTTGATCTTGCGCGGGTTGTCGAGCGCGAACTCGATGATGCGCCCCACCTGCTCGTTGTTGACGCCGTTGACGATCGTCACGACCGGCACGATGTCGACGCCGTTGTTCCACAGGTTCTCGATCGCCTGCAGCTTGACGTCGAACAGGTTGCCGACACGGCGATGCGAGTTGGCGGCGTTGCCGATGCCGTCGAACTGCAGATACGCGTAACGGAGGCCGGCTTCAGCGGCCGCCTTCGCGAACTCCGGGCTCTTGGCGAACTCGATGCCGTTGGTGGCCGCCTGCACCGAGTTGTAGCCGACCTCGCGCGCGTAGCGCACCGCGTCGAGGAAGTACGGCGACATCGTCGGTTCGCCACCCGAGAACTGCACCGACATCTGCCGGCGCGGCTTGATGGTGATGGCGTTGTCGAGCACCTGCTTGATGTCTTCCCAGCTCAGCTCGTGGACGAAGCCCACCTGGTTGGCGTCCATGAAGCAGGGGTCGCACATCATGTTGCAGCGATTGGTCAGGTCGACCGTCAGCACCGAGCCGCGGCCGTGCTTGATCGTGCTGCTGCCGTGGTTGTGCAGCTTCTCGTCGTTGTGCGCGGCGATGTCGCGGCCCGGGAACACCTGCTCGAGATGCTTGAAGAACTCGGTGTCCATGGCCATGACGTCTTCGAAATGCCCGTGCGTGGGGCAATCCTTGACCATCAGGATCTTGCCGTCGCGCTCGAGAATCGTCGCGGGAATCTCGCCGACCTTCTCGTTCAGGAGGATGGAGACGTCCTGCTTGCCGTCGAGAATCGCCTGGCGGGCTTCACGCACGCAGACCGGGCAGAGCGAGTCGGTCTTGCGGGGCCAGCCCAGCGGCGGCTTGGTCTTCTGCCATGACTTCAGCAGCGGCTTGTCGGACCACTTCGGGATGAACGATGGACCGGGGTTGATGCGGTTGACGGTGTTGAACACCGACCACGCGCCGTTGGCGGCAACGGCCAGCCCCTTCTCCAGATACTTGATTGGCGAATGCATTCAGTAAGCTCCTTTGGATCAGACGGCTCGACTGTAAGTCGAGCGCTACCGATAACGGGGGACGAAATCGGGACCCAAGATCAGCCAATAATATCGGTAGTTCAGCAACTTACAGGCGTTTTTGCCGTGTACGGGCGCTGGACGACCTGAGTTGGCACAGGCGCATCCCGATTGGCACGGCCGGCGATTACGGATTTGGGGGTCGCCCTAATCAAACAGGCCTCATGGGCGGGCTAAACTACACGGAAATGCAGGTTCGAGACATCACGATCGTGGGGGCGGGCCCGGCCGGACTCGCCGCCGGCATCGCCGCCAAGCGCGTCGGCCTCAATTACTCGATTATCGAGAAGGGCGTCCTCGTCAATTCCATCTACAAGTTCCCGGTCAACATGGTGTTCTTCACCACGCCGGAACTGCTCGAGATTGGCGGGCTGCCGCTCGTCTCGCCCTTTGAAAAACCGACGCGCATCGAGGCGCTGCGGTACTACCGGCGGGTGGTCGACACCTACGAGCTGCCGATCGATTTTGGCGAGCAGGTCGTCGACGTGAAGCGCGCCGGGCTCGGGCGACGTGTTCGACGTCGAGACCCGCTCGGAGAAAGGCGTGCGGCACATCCGCCACAGCCGCAACGTCATCTTCGCGATCGGATACTTCGATCATCCGAACGTCATCGGCGTGCCCGGCGAAAACCTGCCGCACGTCTCGCACTACTACACCGAATCGCACGGCTTCTACCGCAAGCACGTCGTCATTGTCGGCGGCGGCAACTCGGCGGCAGAGACCGCGCTCGAGCTGTTTCGATCGGGCGCGAACGTCACGCTCGTGCACCGGCATCCGCAGTTGAAGCCGAGCATCAAGTACTGGGTGCGTCCCGACATCGAGAATCGCATCAAGGAAGGATCGGTCAGAGGGCTCTTCAATACGAGCGTCGTGGAGATTCAGCCGACGCAGGTGATTGTCGAGCGCGATGGATCGAGAGAAGAGATTCCAGCCGACGCCGTCTTCCTGCTGACGGGCTATCACCCCGACTGCGATCTCTACCGCCGGGCGGGCATCCGGCTGCACCGCGAGACGATGTCGCCGGAGTTCAACCCGGAGACGTTCGAAACCAACGTGCCCGGCATTTTCCTGGCGGGCGGCGCCATCTGCGGCCGGGACACGTCGAACATCTTCATCGAGAACGGCCGGTTCCATGGGGAGAAGATCGTGAGCGTCATTGCCGAGCGGGCCGATCGGCGCGGGAAGCATGCGCACGCTTGAGATTCATCCGCCGTCGGTTCGCGCCGAGACCGTCAACGTCCTGAAAGCGGCCGCCGCAATCGTGATGGTCGTGGCCGCGTACATCTTCCGCCCTTCATTCGGAACGGACAACACCACTCGCCAATTGGACGCCGGGCTGCTGCCGTATCAGCAGCTGATTCGCGATGCCGCCCCGGCCGAACAGCGGATCTTTCGCGAGTTGCAGGAGGGGTTGCTCGAGGCCGAGCGTATCCGCGCCGAGACCGGCCGCTGGCCCGACGTGACGACGCTCGAAGGCGAGGGGATTCCACCGTTCGCGCCGGATCCGACGCGGAAGATCGAGTACAAGTGGACCTCGGTGCGACAGGACTGGGCGACCAACTATCTCGGCGTGCCGTCGGAGTCGTCGGCCCCCGCGTGGGTGCTCGTCATCCTCGAGCCCGAGCCCGGCGCGCCGGCGGATCCGGCGCCGAACGACGAAACGCATCACCGGCTGCCCGACGGCACGACGCTGCACGTGTCGATCTGGAATACGCCGGAAGCCAGGCGCCGCAGCGGATTCGCCGCGCTGCGGCTGCCGCAGAACGATGGCTGGACGAACTGGCTCGTGGGCTCGAATGCTCAATAGAAACTTGAATCTAGAATCTAGAATCTGGAAGTCTTTTGTGCGCGTTCTGCGTGCTTTCATGTTTTCAGATTCTAGTTTCTAGTTTTCAGATTCTAGATTCAGCCGCTCTACACGCACAGGCCGCAGCACCGCGTGCGCCTTTACGAATCGGCGTCACCCTTCATCCTTACTATTCCTGGACCGCCAACGTCGTCGGCAACCTGCCCGGTTACGAAGTGCGCGCCCTTCTCCCGGGTGACATCGATGCCGGCGACTATCAGCCGCGGCCGCAGGACATCAAGCGGATGGCCGATCTGGACGTGCTCATCGTCAACGGCATCGGCCACGACGATTTCATCTTTCCGATGCTGAAAGCGTCGGGCAACACGCGCGTCACGGTGATCCGGGTGAACGCCGAGACGCCGATGATTCGCGCCCTTCGACCTGGCTCAGGGCAGGCCGGGGGTAGCACCGCCGTCAACTCGCATACCTTCATTTCTTTCTCGAATGCCATCCAGCAGACCTACTTCATCCAGCGCGCCCTGGCCAGGCTGCGCCCCCAGGATGCCGCGGCGCTTCAGCAGAACGCAGCCGAGTACGCACGCCGCCTGCGCCTGATCAAGGCGAAGGCCGCTTCTCAGCTCGCCGAGGCGAAGATCACGCGCGTGGTGACGGTGCACGACGGATACGGCTACCTGCTGCAGGAGTTCGGGCTCGAGGTGGGCGGCGTCGTGCAGCCCTCGCACGGATTGACCCCGTCGGCGGGCGAGCTGCGCGACATGGTGGCGCTGCTCAAGCGGGAGAAGATCGCGGTCGTCTTCAGCGAGGCGACGTTTCCCGAACCGCTCCTGAAGGTGCTGCGCGACGAGGCCGGCGTGAACGTGTACATCATCAGCCACATCGCCTCGGGGCCCTTCACCGCGGACAAGTTCGAGCGGGAGATGCAGACGAACGCCGAGACGATGATCCGCGCGCTCGTGAAATAACAAGAGACCAGGAGATTGTCCAAAGACACGCTGCTCGAGATTTCCGGCCTCACGCTGCGTCCCGCGCGCGAGGCGCTCCTCACCGATTTCTCACTGACCGTCGAGCGGGGCACGCTGCACGCCATCGTCGGACCGAATGGCGCCGGCAAGACGACCCTGCTGTCGGCCGTTCTCGGCCTCATACCGTTCGACGGGCGCATCGTGGCGCACTGGACGGGCCGCGGCCGCATGGCGTACGTCCCACAGCAGTTCCAGATCGATCGCACGCTGCCGGTGACCGTGACCGACTTTCTCGCGCTGTCGCGCCAGGATTTCCCGGTGTGTCTGGGCGTGACGAGCGCGACGCGCAAGCGCATCTCGCTGCTCCTGGAGCGCGTGGGTCTTGGCGGGATCGAGACGCGGACGCTGTCGGTGCTGTCAGGAGGAGAGCTGCGGCGCGTGCTGCTCGCCAATGCGCTCGATCCGCTTCCAGAGCTGCTCATTCTCGACGAACCCGGCGGTGGTCTCGACGCCGACGCCGCCCGATGGCTCGACGACACGCTGGTGTCGTTGAAGGGCGAGATGACGGTCCTGATGGTGTCGCACGATTCAGAGCAAGTGCGCCGCATCGCCGATCGCGTCACGGTGCTGGCACGAACCTCACGAACCCCACGAACCGACGAACCCACGAACCCACGAACCCACGAACTATGAGCGATCTCTTCGACTATCCCTTCCTCGTTCGCGGGTTCATCAGCGTCATCCTGCTCGCGCCGCTGCTCGGCGGCATCAGCCATCTCGTCGTCGCGCGCCGGATGGCGTTTTTCAGCGCCGCGCTCGGACAGGCGGCCATCACCGGGGTCTGCGTCGGGCTGCTGCTCGGCGAACCGCTGAACGCCCCCTACGGCGGGATGTTCGGCTTCTGCCTGCTGTCGACGCTGGCGATGGTGTACGCGAAGCGGCGATCGAAGCTGCCGCCCGACACGCTGATCGGCGTCTTTCTGGCGCTGACGCTGGGTCTTGGCCTGTGCCTGCTCGTGGCCGTGACGCGTCAGTTCAACGTTCACCAGGTCGAGGCCATTCTCTTCGGCAGCCTGCTGACGGTGACCGACGCCGACCTCGTGCTGCTGGTGATCGCCGCGATCGGTCTCGCGGTTCTGCTGTTCCGCCACTACAACGATCTGCTGCTCGACAGCCTCAGCACGCCGCTCGCGACGGTCCGCGGCATCAATTCCGCGTACCTCGAATACGGCTTTGCCATCGTGCTGACGATTGCGATCCTGGTGAGCCTGAAGGTGATTGGCGCGCTGCTCGTCGAGGCGCTGGTCGTCGTGCCCGCTGCCGCGGCGAGGAACGTGGCGACGGGCACGCGATCGTACCTGCTCTGGAGCGTGCTCGTCGCGTTCGTCGCCGGCGCGGGAGGGCTGCTGATTTCCACGCGCCTGCTCGTACCGACCGGCGGCGCCGTGGTGCTTGCCTTGAGCCTGATTTTCTTTCTGACGCTGGCGGTCGGATCTCTCCGCCGGTCCGCGTAAGGGCAGGGCTCAAGCGCTGCGCGACTCGGAACTCGAAACTGAAAACTAGAACCTGAACACTGAAGCCTCTTCCTAGTGCAGCCGCGACTTGCCGCCGGGTGTCGGCAGCATGCGCATTTCGAGCAGCTCGACGAGCGCCTCGCATCGCTCGAGCAGGCTGTTGCACTCGAGCAGGGCCTGCTTTTCGAGCGGGTCGAGATGCTGCGCGATGGCGTGGACGAGATCGGCGTCGGGCACGTCTTTCGGAATGAAGTCGTGGTCGTTCTTGTGCAGCTTGCGCGCGATCAGCCGTTCGAGCCGGTGCCGCGCTTCCTGGATGGCGATCGTCGCGCCCGTCTTGACTTCCTTGATCGAGTCGACACGGGCGATGCGATAGCGTTCGTCTCCTTCACGAGCCAGGCGTTCGCTGGCAATCCTGAATTTCTGGAGACCGCGCAGCATGATGTTGTAGCGCCCGTCGGGCAGCCGATCGGCGTGCGTGATGAACGCGGCGCAGCCAACCGGATAGACATCGGGTGTCTGCTCGTAGCGCGGCTCCCAGCCGGGCCGCAGCATCACCATGCCAATCAGGCGCTCGCCATCGAGCGCGTCGGTGACCATGGCGCGATATCGGGGCTCGAAGATGTGGAGCGGCAGCAGCGCGCTCGGGAAGAGCACGACGTTCGGCAAGGGGAAAATCGGAATCTCGGCTGGCAGCATTCGATAACGGAAACTGGAATCTGAATCTAAAATCTAAAATCTGAAAACAATCTGCGAATCTACGAATCTGCGAATCTACCAATTCAGTGTATGGTCCTAGTCTTCTTGTCCATGTAATCCATCAGCACGTACTGCCCGAGCGTATACGGCGTCGTGAAATACGCCTTCCCGCGGCAGATCTCGGCGACGCGTCGCACGAAGGCCACCAGCTCGTAGTCGCGCGCCAGCATGAACGTATTGATCATGATGCCGCTCTTGCGGCACGCCGCGACCTCGGCGATGGTCTCCGAGACGATGAAGGGGTCGAGCCCGAAGGCGTTCTTGTAGATGCGTCCGTCGGGCTGCGTCAGCGCCGACGGTTTGCCGTCGGTAATCATGACGATCTGGCGCATGTCCTTCCGCTGCCGGTCGAGGATGCGCCGCGCCAGGCGCAGGCCTTCGCGCGTGTTCGTGTAGTACGGCCCCACCCGCACACGGCCCAGCTCGCGCAGCGGAATCTCCTCGGCCGAGTCGTGAAACAGGATGACGTTCAGCGCATCGCCGGGATACTGAAGCCGGATGAGATTGGCGAGCGCCAGCGCGACCCGCTTGGCGGGCGTGAAGCGATCCTCGCCGTACAGGATCATGCTGTGGCTGCAGTCGAGCATCAGCACCGTCGCGCACGACGACTGATACTCGCCCTGCGCCACCATCAGATCTTCGTACGGATGTCGATCGAAAACGGTTCCGGGATCCGTTTTCGCCCGGAACCGTCGAAAACGGATCCCGGAACCGTTTCCGCCTCCCGGCGGGACCGGAGCACCGCATTGAGCACGGTGCTGCTCGGATCGAGGTTCAGGGCGTCTCCGAACTCGTACGGTTTGGGCGCGGCGATCGTCTCGATGCCGGTCGCGTTGTCGCGCGTATCGTGCCGTCCGAGGCTGCTCTTGCCGAGCGAGCCCAGCAGATCGCGCAGCGCGCGGTAGCCGAGGAAATCGAGGCTCTTGTCGGTCACCTCGAAGCGCGTTGGCGGCGCGTCGGGACCGAAGCCGCCGCCCGTGCCGCGCGACTGGCGCTCGGCGCGATCGGCCTCCAGATCGGGCGCCGGCGAGATGAACCCTTCCTGCATCATGCGATCGATGATGTCCTGGATGAGTTTTTCCAGCTTCGATCGCGCATCGGCCTGGTCGGCGTCGGCCGGGTCGCCCAGCAATCGCTCGAGCGCTTCCTCCGGCAGCACGCCGCCGTTGAAGAGCGCGTCCATGATGGCGTCGTGCAGGGCCTGCATCGTGCGGTCGTCTTCGGACTCGCCGTACATGCCGCCGTACGGCGACTGGAAGCCGCTCGACAGGAGCAAATCCGACAGTTTCTCGATCAGATCGTCGAGATCGAGATCGTCCAGCGGATCGCCGGTGTATTTGGAGTACCTGATACTTCATGAAATCCTGTCAGGGCAGATGGCAAATGGCAGATGGCAGAACTCAGAACCCTGCCATTCGCCATCTGCCATTCGCCATTCGCCATTCGCCATCTGCCATCTGCCATTCGCCATCTGCCATCTGCCATCTAGTTGTAGTACTTCTTCTTCCCTCCCGGCACCTGGAACCCTTCTTCGATATCGCGCTCGGCGGTACGTGTCGTCGGGCGCCGCTGGGGCTGCTCGGCGGCGTGGTACCCGCGATCCTCGCTGCGGCTGATCTTCTTCTGCGCGTACAGACCCTCGAGGACGAAATCGACCGCCGACGCCAGCACCGGCTCGGGCGCTTTCGGATCGAGATCGAGGTGCTGCTGCGCCAGCTCGACGAGGCCCTGCACTCCCCGGGCCTGCGCGAGCAGATCCTTCGCCGGAGAGGTGTCGGCCGACTGCAGCGACCCGCCCAGGTCGAACCACTCGATGACGCGGCGGACATCGGCGTTGTCGAACCGCTCGCCGAACACGCTGGCCACCGACGCGCGGATGAGGTCGCGGGCGACGTTGTCGGCGCCCTTGAGCTCGCCCTCGTATTCCATTTCGAACTTGCCGGTAATCGACGGCAACGCGGCGTACACGTCGGTGACGCGCGCCACAATCGGCGACTCATCGTTGGTCAGCGCGCGGCGCTCGGCGTTGGACAGGACGTTTTCGAGGCACGTGATGGCCAGCCGCTGGCTGACGCCCGACCGGCGGTCGATCTTGCGATCGGCGCGCGCCTGAAACGCAATCTCCTCGACGACTTCACGCACGTAGCCCGGGACGTCGATGTTCTTGCCGTCCCTGGCGCGATCGAGCCACGCTTCCTGTGCCGTGATGTCCATCGCATGCCGCCGCGTCGACGGGTAGTGCGTGCGGATCTCGGAGCCGATGCGGTCTTTCAGCGGCGTGATGATCTTGCCGCGCGCCGTGTAATCCTCGGGGTTGGCGGTGAACACCATCAGCAGGTCGAGCGGCAGACGGATCGGATAGCCCTTAATCTGGATGTCGCCTTCCTGAAGGATGTTGAAGAGACCGACCTGAATCTTGCCCGCGAGGTCGGGCAGCTCGTTGATGCCGAAGATGCCGCGGTTGGCCCGCGGCAGCAGCCCGTAGTGAATCGTCAGCTCGTCGGACAACTGCAGCCCGCTGCGCGCCGCCTTGATCGGATCGATGTCGCCGACCATGTCGGCGATGGTCACGTCCGGCGTGGCGAGCTTCTCGACGTACCGATCGTCGCGCGGCAGCCATGCAATCGTCGTGTCGTCTCCTTCGGCCGCGATGCGCATCCGGCACGCCGAGCAGATCGGCGCCAGCGGGTCGTCGTGGATCTCGCAGCCGGCGACCACCGGCAGGTGCTCGTCGAGCAGCGAGACCAGCGCGCGCAAGATGCGGCTCTTCGCCTGGCCGCGCAGCCCGAGCAGAATGAAGTTGTGACGCGACAGAATCGCGTTGACCAGCTGTGGAATGACCGTTTCGTCGTAGCCGATGATGCCGGGGAACAGCGGTTCGCCGGTCTTCAGTTTGTTGATGAGGTTGTCGCGGACTTCGTTCTTGACCGACCGCCGCACAAACGCCTCGGGAGAGGCCTCGCGAGCGCGGCGCAGCGCGCCGAGCGTCTTGATGGTCGAAATAGTGGCCATGCCCGATTCTATCCCAGCTAGAATCGCGCGGTGCATCCGGCGATCCGGTCGTCGCGGCCCCTCGTCTTTGCGCACCGCGGCGGCAGCAAGATCGGCCCGGAGAACACGATAACGGCGTTCGACCGCGGGCTCGCGGCCGGCGCCGACGGTTTCGAGCTCGACGTGCATCTCTCGCGCGACGGTGCGGTGGTCGTCCATCACGACGATCGCCTCGACCGCACGACGCGTGCCACCGGCCTCGTGTCGGACCGCACCGCCGCCGAGCTGGCCGCGCTCGACGTGCCCACGCTTGGCGAGGTCTTCGCGCGTTATCCCACGACCGCGGTCATCATCGAGTTGAAGGAACGGCGGCCGGAGCTGGCCCGTGCCGTCGTGCAGGAGATCCGCCGCGCCGGAGCCGCGGGGCGCGTCTGCCTCGGGTCGTTCAGCCTGGGGGCATTGCGCGCGGCGCGCGCGCTGGCGCCGGAGATTGCCACCAGCGGGGCGCGCTTCGAAGTCCGGATGGCGTTGTATGGCTCGTGGATAGGACTTTCACCCGGCTGGGTGAGGTATCAGGCCTTTCAGGTGCCCGAAACGAGCGGCCGCACGCGCGTCGTCTCGCCGCGCTTCGTGCGGCTCGCGCACAAGGCCGGGCTCGCGGTGCAGGTGTGGACGGTGGACGAGCCCGCCGACATCCGGCGCCTGCTGGATTGGGGTGTGGACGGGATTATTTCCGACCGGCCTGACGTTGCGGTGGAGACGGTCCGGGACTGGGTTAGAAGCCAGTCGCAAGGCGAAAGTCGGAAGTCGTAGGGCGAAAGTCGAGTCCAAAGTCTCAAGGGCGCGCGGCAAGGTTTGTCGGAATCGACTTTCGCCTTCCGACCGGACTTGCGCCTTACGACTTCCGACCAGCGCCTTTCGACTCATTTCGTCCCACACTCACACGGCGGGCAGCCCTTGTCGAAGATGATCCTCCACGAGCCGTCCTTCTGCTTCTGCCAGATGGAATTGAACGTGCCGATGCGCTGTCCGCTCGGATCGTAGACGGGCCCGCTCGTCATGCCGAGCGTGCCCGACGCGAGCACTTCCACCTCGGCAGGCGCCCATGAAAACGGCGCGGCCGGACCGTCGAAGAACCGCTTCCAGGCGGCAACCACTTCCGGCTTTCCGTGCTGGACCGCCTTCCCCCCGAAGAACACCGCTTCGTCGCCGATGAGCGACGCAAAGGCGGTGGCGTTGCGGTCGGCCATCGATTTGGCGAACGCGGTCTCCGCCGCGCGCACCTGGTCCACCGCGCCCGCCGGACCGCGCTGGGCGTGCGCCGGCGCCGGCGCGAACGATGCGAGCGCGACGAATGTCGCCGTACAGAAGATCAGTTTGTTTAACATGTCGGGCATTCCTACCTGACTGCTCAGCCCCCGAGCTACGCTCGAGGGGCGACTATCGACGATGGATTTCTCGGGCACTTCGGAGCGGTTCCGGTTTTCGCTTCAGCAAGCCCGAAAGGAACCACACGGCTCCACCGACGACGGTCAACGCAAGCAGCCAGCGGACGAGCGTGAGCAGGAACGGCAAATCCATCAACGGCCAACCCGAGAGCTGCGCGGTTGTGAACCGCTCGGTCATCCAGTGCCAGCCGACGTGGCCGATGAGGACCGACGAGACGATGATGCCGGCGCGCTCGGGTACCACCTGTGTAAACAGGAGATTGGCCGCCGGCACGACGATCGCCAGGATGATCAGCGTCCCCAGCTCGAGCCCGACGTTGTAGGCGGCGAGCGCCGCGAGGTGATGCGACCCGGCGAACTGCAGGGTTTCCTGGAGCGCGACCGCGAAACCGAGCCCGTGGAAGAGCCCGAACACGAGCGCCACGATCCAGCGGTACTGAAAACGGGGTCGGGAGGGGTTTTCCTCTGCACGGAAGGGAAAACCCCTCCCGACCCCGTTCTCGATGGCGACGTACACGAGCGACAGCGCGATGAGCGCGCCAATCGTCGGCGCGAACCACGTGCCCATGGGCGCGAGGCCGAACGCCGCGAACATGAGCGTGATCGAGTGCGCGATCGCAAACGCGACGAAGGGCTTCACGAGATCGCGCGCACGCCGGTACGGAAGCGCCAGCACGATGACGAACAGCAAGTGGTCGAGGCCGTCGAGGAACCGGTAGAAGCCGGCCGAGAGAAAGACCCAGGCCGCCTGATGGACTTGTGGATCGAGCCGGACCAGCGGCGTCTCGTCGTGAATCCGGAACGCGCGAACGGCGCCGTCGGGGCGGATGAAGTTGATGTAGGTGGCCGTGCGATTCGCCAGTCCCCGTCCGAACAGGACGCGCATCGAGAAGGACGAGTCCTGGGATTGAATCGGAAAGTTCAACTCGAGATCGAGGAAGCCCTGGTTGTAGTAAATCTGCGTCGTGTCGGGCAGCTTCGCTCCACGCACCCGCCCCATCGCCCCATCGTAGGTATCGAACGATCGGTCCGATGCCAGCGAGATGCGTGCGTTCACCAGCTCATAGCGCGTCAGCCGCTCGTCGCCTTCGAGCAGCACGATGCCGTTGGCCAGCTGGTTCGCGGCCTCGCGCAGCGCCGGATCCAGGTACGTCATGGCCAGGTAGCCCGTTCCGTCTTTGGGAAGGCTGGCATCGGCAATCGCGAGCAGCGGCACGCGCAGCAGCACCTGGAGCGTCGTTTGCTGCGGTTTGAGATAGCTCTGTACGACAATCTCGTCGGGAATATCGTGCGCGCCGAGCGGCGCGTACAGAATGAGGGCAAGAAACGCCGCGACAAGAACGCGTGAGTACCAAGTGTCCGGTTGCAGCCGGACGGGCGGCATTTTCATGTGGTAACAATGAAAATTGTATAATGACCTTCTCTGTTGTTACCAGTGAGGCACCATGAGAGCTGCAAGCAGAAATTGGACGCAGATTGTCGGGGCGGCGGCTGCCCTGTTCGTGCTCGTCGCGGGCACTGTCCTCATGTCGACCGCACGCGTCCGGGCGCAGGACGCGGCCGGCGGTAGCGTGTGGGCGGGTGTGTACACCGAGGAGCAGGCGAAACGCGGCGAAGCCGTCGCGGCCAAAATGTGCACGAGCTGCCACGGACCCGACTTGACCGGCGGCGAGGCCGGACCGGCGCTCGTGGGCCTCGAGTTCATCGGCAACTGGACGAATCTCACCATGGCGGATTTCTTCGATCGCGTGCACTCGACGATGCCCGCCGACTCGCCCGGTACCTTGACGGAGAAGCAGACGAGCGACGTCGCGGCCTATGTGTTGAAGCTCAACAAGTATCCGGCCGGAACGACCGAGCTGTCTTCGGATCTCGGCGCCCTCAAGGCCATCAAGATTGAAGGACCGCGTTAACTGATGAGGAACATCGCCGCCGGTAACCTCGCCGATCTCGAGTCCATCGAAACCAGCGAGTGGTTCGACTCACTCGACTACGTGCTGCAATCGAGCGGGCCCTCGCGGGCGGGACAGTTGCTGCAGCAGCTCAGCGAACATGCCCGCCGCCGCGGCATCAGGCTTCCGTTCAGCGCCAACACGCCGTACGTCAACACGCTGTCGTCCGAGCAGGAAGTGCCGTTCCCCGGCAGCCAGGAAATCGAGCGCCGCATCAAGAGCCTGATTCGCTGGAACGCGATCGCCATGGTGCTGCGCGCGAACAAGCACGAGCCCGGCATCGGCGGGCACATCTCGACCTTCGCGTCGGCCGCCACGCTGTACGAAGTCGGGTTCAATCACTTTTTCCGGTCGGGTAACGCGGGCGACCGCGACGTCGTCTACTACCAGGGGCACGCGGCGCCAGGCATGTATGCGCGCGCGTTCCTCGAAGGCCGTCTCACCGAAAAGCAGCTCGACAACTTCCGCCGCGAGCTCGCTCCGGGCGGCGGGCTGTCGTCGTATCCGCATCCGTGGTTGATGCCCGATTTCTGGGAGTATCCCACCGTCTCGATGGGCCTCGGCCCGATCATGGCGATCTACCAGGCGCGGTTCATCCGCTACCTCGAAGATCGCGGCCTGAAGTCTCCGTCGGACTCGAAGGTGTGGGCGTTTCTCGGCGACGGCGAGACCGACGAGCCCGAATCGCTCGGCGCCATCACGCTGCCGGCGCGCGAGAAGATCGACAACCTGATCTTTGTCGTCAACTGCAACCTGCAGCGGCTCGACGGACCGGTCCGCGGCAACGGCCAGATCATCCAGGAGCTCGAGGCCGTCTTCCGCGGCGCGGGCTGGAACGTCATCAAGGTGCTGTGGGGCAAGGACTGGGATCCGCTGCTCGCGAAAGACAAAGACGGACTGCTCGCCAAGCGCATGGGCGAGGTCGTCGACGGCGAGTACCAGAAATATACGGTCGAGTCCGGCGAGTATCTCCGCAAGCACTTCTGGGGCAAGTACCCCCAGTTGCTGGAGATGGTGAAGCACCTTTCAGACGACGATCTGAAGAAGCTGAAGCTGGGCGGACACGATCCCGTCAAGGTCTACAACGCCTACAAAGCGGCCGTCGAGCACAAAGGGCAGCCGACCGTCCTGCTGATTCGCACCATCAAGGGGTACGGTCTCGGCGACGCGGCCGAAGGCAAGAACATCACCCATCAGCAGAAGAAGCTCTCCGAAGACGAGCTGCGCGCGGTGCGCGAGCGCTTCAGTATTCCCGTTGCCGAAGAGAAGCTCGGCGAGGCGCCGTACTATCGTCCCGACGAGAAGAGCCCGGAAGTCACCTATTTGAAGGAGCGCCGCAAGGCGCTCGGCGGCGCGCTGCCGTTCCGCAATTCGAAAACAACGCCGCTCGCGGCGCCGCCCAACCCGGAGCTCTTCGAAGAGTTCGCCAAGGGCACCGACGGGCGTCCCGCCTCGACGACGATGGTGTTCGTGCGTCTGTTGTCGAAGCTGCTGCGCGACCCCGACCTCGGCAAGATCGTGGTGCCGATCGTGCCCGACGAGGCGCGAACGTTCGGGATGGAAGCCCTCTTCCGCCAGGTCGGCATCTACTCGCACGTGGGACAGCTGTACGAGCCGGTCGACATGGACACGCTCCTTTATTACAAGGAGTCGACGGACGGACAGATCCTCGAGGAAGGCATCAACGAGGCGGGCTCGCTGGCGTCGTTCATTGCCGCCGGCACGGCGTACTCGACGCACGGCGTCAACACGATTCCGTTCTTTATTTATTATTCAATGTTCGGATTCCAGCGCGTGGGCGACCTGATCTGGGCCGCCGCCGACTCGCGCAGCCGTGGCTTCCTGCTTGGCGGCACGGCGGGACGAACAACGCTGGCCGGCGAAGGGCTGCAGCACCAGGACGGGCAGACGCACGTGCTGTCGTTGCCGGTGCCCAACTGTCTTTCCTACGATCCGGCGTTCGCCTACGAGCTGGCGGCCATCATCGAGGACGGCATCAAGCGGATGTACGTCGATCAGGAGAGCATCTTCTACTACCTGACGGTGATGAACGAGCAGTACCCCATGCCGCCGATGCCCGAAGGTGTCGAGGTAAAAGCCGGCATCCTGAAGGGGCTGTATCGCTACAGCACGGCGAAGAACACCGCGGCAAAGCTGAAGGCGCAGCTCCTGGGCAGCGGCGCGATTCTCCCCGAGGTCATCAAGGCCGCGGCTCTGCTCGAGCAGTTCGGTGTGGCCGCCGATGTCTGGAGCGTGACGAGCTACGGCGAGCTGTACCGCGACGGCAACGCCTGCGATCGATGGAACATGCTGCACCCCTCGCAGAAAGCGCGGGTGCCGTATGTCGCCGAATGCCTCGACAAGACCGAAGGCGTCATCGTCGCGGCGTCGGACTATCTGAAGGTGCTGCCCAACGCGATCGATCGCTGGGTGTCGCGCCCGATTGTCTCGCTGGGCACCGATGGATTCGGGCGCAGCGAAGGACGCCGGGCGCTGCGCGACTTCTTCGAAGTGGACGCGCGGTTTGTGGCCGTTGGCGCCCTGTCGGCGCTGGCACGCGACAAGCAGATCGATGCCAAGCTGGTCGACAAAGCGATCAAGGACCTCGGAATCGATCCCGAAAAAAAGAACCCTGCGGTGTCGTAAACCCCAGTGATTGGGGATTAGGGATTAGGGATTGGCTCGGAACGCGCCGCGACTGACGAACCGACGAACCCCACGAACCTGACGAACTCAACGAACCCGCGAACGAACCTGACGAACCTGCGATTATGTCAACAGACATGAAGTTGCCCGAGCTGGGCGAGAACATTGAAGGCGGAGATGTGCTCCGCGTCATGGTGAAACCGGGCGATGCGATCAAGAAGGATCAGCCCGTTCTCGAGCTCGAGACCGACAAGGCCACGATCGAAGTTCCTTCGTCGGCGGACGGGGTCGTCAAAGAGATCAAGGTGAAGCCGGGCGAGAAGGTGAAGGTCGGTCAGACGATTTTCACCGTCGACGAGGCACCTTCGCCGTCAGGTAACGGAGTGCCGGCTTCGGCGTGCCCAAGCAGAAACGACGCGGGCGACGACCAAGGCAGAGCCAAAGCCGGAACCTGAGAACCTGAGGCGAAGGCGGAACCCAGGGCAGAGGCGCCGAAGCGCAAAGCCGACGTCGTCGAGATGAAGCCGTCCAAACCGGCTCAGCCCGCGCCGGCACCAGCACCCGCCGCGGCGCCGAAGGCGGCGGCCGATCCGGCTTCCATTCCCGCGGCACCATCCGCGCGCCGGCTCGCGCGCGAGCTTGGCGTCAACATCGCCGACATCCAGGGTTCCGGGGCTGGTGGCCGCATCTCGATGGACGACGTGACGGCGTTCGCCCGCCGGCTGTTGTCTGGCGCGACGCCCGGCACCGGAAGGGCGGTGGCCGGCGCGGCAGTGGCCTTGCCCGATTTCAGCAAGTGGGGCGCGATCGAACGCAAGCCGATGAGCGGCGTGCGACGCACGACCGCGCACCATCTGACGCACGCGTGGAACACCATCCCGCACGTCTTCCAGCACGATCGCGCCGACATCACCGGCGTCGAGGCGCTGCGCAAACGGCTGTCGAAGAAAGCCGAAGCCGAGGGGCGCGCGCCCGTCACCATCACCGCGTTCCTGATGAAGACGCTGGCGGCCGCGCTGAAGAAATTCCCGCAGATGAACTCGTCGGTCGACATGCAGAGCGACGAGATCGTCTACAAGCAGTACGCGCACATTGGCGTCGCCGTCGACACCGATCGCGGCCTGCTGGTGCCGGTCGTTCGCGACGTCGATCAGAAAGACCTCTTCCAGATCGCCGACGAGATTGCCGCCGCGGCCGAGAAAGCGCGGAACCGCAAGCTCTCGCTCGACGACATGCAGGGCGCCTCGATCACGATTTCCAATCTGGGCAGCCTGGGCGGTGGAGCGTTCACGCCGATTGTGAACTGGCCGGAGGTGGCGATCCTCGGCGTGGCGCGGGCGCGCATGGAGCCGGTCTACATCGAGGGAGAGTTCGCGCCGCGCTTCATGATGCCGCTGACCCTGTCGTACGACCATCGCGTGATCGACGGTGCCGACGGCGTGCGCATCCTGCGCTGGATCGTCGAGGCGATCGAACAGCCGGCCTTGATCTGGCTAGACGCCTGACTAGGTAGGGCTGAGGGCTGAGGGCTGTAGGGCTAGGGGATGAGCGGAACGCACCCTCTGCGGCTACTCCTCCCCTAAGCCCTTAGCCCTTATCCAGCTAAGCCAGCTACATCATGAGCACACGCCTCACAGTCATCGGTGCCGGTCCTGGCGGATACGTCGCGGCGTTTCATGCCGCCGACGCCGGCATGCAGGTCACGCTCGTCGACGCCGATCCGAATCCCGGAGGCGTCTGCACGTTCCGCGGCTGTATCCCGTCGAAGGCATTGCTGCACGCGGCCAGGGTCATCGACGAGGCCCGGCACTCGGACGCGTTCGGCGTGTCGTTCGGCAAGCCGTCGATTGACATCGCCAAGCTTCGCGCCTGGAAAGACACCGTCGTCAAGAAGCAGACCGGAGGATTGGGACTGCTCGCGAAATCGCGCAAGGTGACCTTCATCCAGGGACGCGCCTCGCTGGTCGATGCGCGGACGGTGAGCGTCGAGACCTCGGGCGGGCAGCAGAAGGTCGAAGCCGACTACATCATCATCGCGACCGGATCGCGCCCGACGACGGTGCCGAACGTGTCGATCGACAGCCCGAAAGTCCTCGACTCGACGACGGCGCTCGATCTGCCCGATGTTCCGGGCCGGCTCCTCGTCGTGGGCGGGGGATACATCGGCCTCGAGCTCGGGACGGTGTACGCGGCGCTCGGATCGAAGGTCACCGTGGTCGAGATGACCGATGGCTTGCTGCCCGGGGCCGATCGCGATCTCGCGGCCGTCGTCGCCAAGCGCATGGCGACTTACGCCGAGGCGATCTGGCTCGAGACGAAAGTGACCGGCGTGAAGGATGACAAGAAGGGTCTGAGCGTCACGTTCGAAGGAAAGAACGCGCCGGGTGGCGCGCAGATCTTCGATCGCGTGCTGGTGTCCGTCGGGCGGCGGCCGAACTCGGCGATTCCCGGCCTCGACAAGACGAAGGTGAAGGTGAACCAGCGTGGTTTCATCGAAGTCGATGCGCAGCGGCGGACGGCCGAGCCGACGATTTTCGCCATCGGCGATGTGGCGGGCGATCCGATGCTCGCGCACAAGGCCTCGCACGAGGCGCGCGTGGCGGTCGAAGTGATTCACGGCAAGGACGTGGTCTTCGAGCCCCGCGCCATTCCCGCCGTGGTCTTCACCGATCCCGAGCTGGCCTGGACCGGGCTGACCGAGACCGACGCGAAGAAGCAGAACATCCCCGTCGAGATTGCCAAGTACCCGTGGGCGGCATCGGGCCGCGCGACGACGCTCGACCGGCCCGATGGATTGACGAAGCTCGTCATCGATCCGGAAACCGAGCGGATTCTCGGCGTCGGCATCGCGGGCGTCGGCGCGGGCGAGCTGATTTCCGAAGGGACGCTGGCGATCGAAATGGGCGCGCGCGCGTCAGACCTGAAGCTGACGATTCACCCGCATCCGACACTCTCGGAAACGGTGATGGAAGCCGCGGATGTGTTCTACGGGGAAAGCGCGCATGTCTACAAGCCCAAGAAGGGCTGAGGGATTAGGGATTAGGGCTTAGGGTCCGCAATCTGGCGGCTTTCTTGAAGACATCCGCCATCATCTTTGCGTTGAGCTTGCCTGTATTCGTGTTCTGCCTGCTTGGATGGTAGGACCCGATCACGATCGGCGAGCCTGGCACCCTGCAGATTACGCCGTGGCCGAAGACGGGGCGCGGCTTCACGACGACGCCTTTCTCGTGCATCACCCGCCACCACACGTCGAACGCAATCTTGCCGAGCGCGACGACCACGCGCACGTTCGGCAGATAGTCGAGCTCTGCGTGCAGGTGCGGACGGCACGCGTGAATTTCCTCTGGAGTCGGCTTGTTGTCGGGCGGCGCGCATCTCACGGCCGCCGCGATGTACGCATCGTGCAGCGTGAGGCCGTCGCTGATGGACTGCGACGTCGGAATGCTCGCAAATCCATGCCGGTGCATCGCCGTCATCAGAAAATCGCCGGAACCGCCTCCGCCATCACCCGTAAACACGCGGCCTGTACGATTTGCGCCGTGTGCGGCGGGCGCCAGTCCGAGAATCAGCACGCGCGCGTTCGGATCGCCAAATCCAGGTACGGGTTTCGCCCAGTACGTATCACTGCGAAACGCCGCCCGTTTGACGCGCGCGATTTCCTGGCAATACGTCCGCAACCGCGCGCACTTATTGCAGCCGACGATGTCCTGATGAACCTTCCGGAGAGACACTCTTTCTTACAGAAGCCCTTCAGCCTAAGCCCTCAGCCCTCAGCCCTGAGCCCTCTTGAAAGCGTCCGCCTGTTCATGCGCGTGATACGAGCTGCGCACGAGCGGCCCGGACTCGACGTGTGCGAACCCCATCTCGAGCGCGATGTCCTTCAACTGACGGAACTCGTCGGGATGGTAGTAGCGCGTCATCGGGAGATGCGCCTGCGACGGCCGGAGGTACTGGCCGATGGTGAGAATCGCGCAGCCGGCCTTGCGCAGATCGCCGAGCGTCGCGAGAATCTCGTCCCACTCTTCGCCGAGGCCGACCATGATGCCCGACTTGGTCGCGATATGCGGCGCGTATTGGCGCGACCGATCGAGCAGCTCGAGCGTGCGATCGTAGCGGCCTCCCGATCGTGCAAGGCGATAGAGGCGCGGAACGGTTTCGGTGTTGTGGTTCAGGATGTCCGGGCCCGCATCGAGCACCGCATGCAGCGCGTCGGCCTGGCCCTGGAAGTCGGGAATCAGCACCTCGATGCTGGCCGCGGGCTGCCTCTTCCGGATCTCGCGGATGGTGTCGGCGAAGATCGACGCGCCCCCATCTTTCACGTCATCGCGATCCACCGACGTGACGACGACGTGCGCGAGATCGAGTGTGGCGACCGCTTCGCCGACCCTCGCCGGCTCGGCCGGATCGACCGGTTGCGGACGCCCGTGTCCGACCGCGCAGTACCCGCACGCACGCGTGCAGACATCGCCGAGGATCATGAAGGTCGCCGTGCCGTGCGTCCAGCACTCGCCGATGTTCGGGCATTGCGCTTCTTCGCACACGGTGTGCAGGTTCAGATCGCGCATCAGGCCCTTCAGCCTGAGATAGGAAGGCGAACCGGGCGCCCTCACCTTCAGCCATTCGGGCTTCGGGACGCGCGGTGTGACTGGCGTGAGGGGAATGACTCTGGACACGTCACGTCGATCATAACGGATCACGACGCCTCACGCGGCGCCGCACGCTGAACGCGACCGCCCTTGAGCAAGAACACACAGGAGATCAGGAGATTAGGAGAAATTCTCTTGGATCTGAGGACTCCTCTTGACAATCTAGATGAGAAGGGTATGCTCATGCTCTAGTTTATCTAGAGGAGCGCCCGATGAGTCCGTCCCATCCACAACGAGAGTTGGTGCAGGGGACCCTGCACATGCTCGTGCTCAAGACGCTTGCGCTCGAGCCGATGCACGGCTACGGCATCGGCGTCCGCCTCGAACAGATCAGCAGAGGCGTCTTCCAGGTGAACGCCGGCTCGCTCTTTCCGGCGCTCCGGCGACTCGAGCGCGACGGGCTGATTGGCGGCGAATGGCGCGTCACCGAGAACAACCGCCGGGCGAAGTACTACTCGCTGACCCCAGAGGGCCGCGCGCAGCTCCGGCGGGAAGCGCGCGACTGGGAGGCGCAGACGTCGGCGATCGCGCGAATCCTCAAAGCCTCGCCAGGTGAGTTGTGAAGGCACTGGTCAGGCGCATTGCCGCAGGTGTGGCGGCGCTCGTCTCGAAACGGCGGAGGGAAGGGGATCTCGACGAGGAGCTCCGCGAGTATCTGAACGCGGCAGCCGACGGGAAGGTCGCCACCGGGATGAGCCGCGCCGACGCCGTCCGTGCGGCGCGCGCGGAAATGGGCAGCATCGAGGCCGTGAAGGATCGCGTCCGTGACGCAGGATGGGAAACCGCACTCGAAAGCGTCATGCGCGATGCCCGTTATGCGCTGCGCATGCTGCGCCGCAGCCCCGGATTTGCCCTCGTCACGATCGCGACCCTCGCGCTCGGTATCGGCGCGAACACGGCGGTGTTTTCCGTCGCCCATGCCATCTGGCTGCAGCCGCTGCCGTATCCCGAGCCCCAGCGCCTCGTGGCCGTCATCCCGTCACAGAAGGGCGGCCCGTCAACGGCAGAGCCCATCTCGTATCCGACATTTCGCGACTGGCAGAGTCAGAGCCGGTCAATGGAAGCGATGGCCGCCTATGTCGTTGCGGGCTCCACACTGACGGGACGTGGTGAGGCCGAGGCGCCGGTCACTTCCGCCGTCACACCGGAACTCTTTTCGCTGCTTGGCGCGTCGCCGATGCTCGGGCGCACCCTGGTGTCAGACGACGCCAGGTCGATGTCGGGACGGGTGGTCGTCCTGAGCGAGCTCTTCTGGCGCGAAAGACTCGGCGGCCAGGCCGATATCGTCGGACAAACGCTCGTGCTCGACGGCGCAGGGTACACCGTCGTCGGCGTGATGCCGGCGTCGTTTCGCTTTCCCCACATGACGCCTGCGCCGCAGATCTGGATGCCTCTGCATCAGTTTCAGCCGTTCCAGCAGCTCCTCGAAGTGCGGATGGCGCCGTTTCTCATGGTCATCGGACGGCTCCGGACAGGCTTCGGCCGAGCCGACGCTCAGGCGGAGATGGAGACGATCGTCCGGCGGCTGCGAGATGAGCATCCGGCCGTCTTGCGCGAGCAGGTCGTACGCGTCGCGGGACTGCAGGAGCACGTCCTCGGCGACACGAAGTCGTCGATTGTGCTCCTGCTGGCGGCCGTCGGCGTGCTTCTGTTGATGGCGTGTACGAACGTGGCGAGCCTGCAACTCGCGAGAACGATTGGTCGTACGCGCGAACTTGCCGTACGGTCGGCGCTTGGTGCGGCCAGGGCGCGACTGGTGCGCCAGTTCCTCGTCGAAAACCTGCTGCTGGCGCTCATCGGCGGCGCAGCGGGGCTTCTCGTCGGATATGGCGGACTTCGGTTGCTGAGCATCCCGATTGGCGACGCGCTTCCACAGGTTCGCCAGGTGGGCATCGATCGCTGGGTGCTCGGCTTCACGTTCGTACTGTCGGGCACGGCGGGCGTCGTGTTCGGGTTGTTGCCGGTGTTGGGATCGAACGGCCTCGCATCGAGCGCCCAGACGATCGGTGCAGGCCGCAGGTCAACGTCCGATCGCCGGCACGCGCGCTCCCAGAACGGGCTCGTCGTGCTGCAGGTGGCCCTTGCCCTCGTGATGCTCGTCAGCGCCGGCCTGCTCGTCCGGAGTCTCGCAAATCTTCACGGCGCCAATTCGGGCTTCAATGCCGAGCACCTGATGACGGCCACGATCAACCTGCCGCAGTCCGACTACCGCACTCCGGAACGCTGGCTTGCGTTCAACTCGGAACTGCTCGACCGCGTGCGGGCGTTGCCGGGCATCGACGCCGCGGCCCTGGGCGTGAGCGTTCCGTTCCTGGGGGCGCCCGTCGCGATGCCGTTCGAAATCGGCGGTCGCCCGCCAGCGGACTCGGCTCCGCTCATGACCGACGTTGCCTTTGCGAGCGATGGCTTTTTCAAGGCGATGCAGATTTCCATCGTGCGTGGCCGCGAATTCGTCGCGACCGACCGGCGCGAGTCGCTGCGCGTTGCGGTCGTCAACCAGACGTTCATGAAGCGCTTCTTCGGGGACCGAGACATGATCGGACATCGGATCCATGTGGACCCGCCAAAGGGTGTCTGGGTCGAGATCGTCGGCATCGTCGGTGATACGGCCCAGACATCGCTCGTGACGCCACCGCCGGCGCTGCTGTACATGCTGTACGCGCAACGGCCGTTCTGGATCACGAGCTTCGTGGTGCGCACGTCGCGCGAGCCCAGGACGGTGGCGCCCGAGCTGCGGAAGGCCGTCGCCGCGATTGGTCCCGGCGTTCCCGTGCTTGCCATAGAGCCCATGAGCGTCCTGCTGCAACGCTCGTACGCGTCGTCCAGTGTTCGCACGTTGATCCTTGTGCTCTTCGGAGGACTGGCGGCACTGCTGGCGGCGATCGGGATTCACGGGTTGGCCGCGTATACCGTTGCGACCAGGACGAACGAAATCGGGATCCGGCTGGCGCTTGGCGCCGAACCCTCGCGTATCCGGCGGGGCGTGCTCGGCCAGGGAGGCCGGCTTGCGGCCATGGGGATAAGCCTCGGCTTGACGATGTCGTTTGCGATGACGCGTCTCCTCGAGACTCTGCTCTACGGCGTCAGCAGCACGGACCCCCTCACGTTCGTGGGCGTCAGTTCTCTGCTCGTCGTGGTGACAGTGGTGGCGTGCTACGTGCCCGCGCGCCGTGCGACGAAGGTGGATCCGCTGACTGCGCTTCGCTGCGAGTAACTCCTGTAGCCATTTCCATTAGATAATTCCCTGCAATGCGATTGCCCGCGGCCGAGCCCCACTCTCCCGCGTCACGCGCCGCGTTGGGACGTCTGAAGGTCACCTGGCTCGGGCACGCCACGATCCTCGTCACGTCTCCGAAGGGCGTGCGCGTGCTGGTCGATCCGTTCCTCACCGACAACCCGTCGTGTCCGGCCGCCGCGAAGCGCGTTGGTGCGATCGATCTCGTGCTCGTGACCCACGGGCACGCCGATCACTGCGCCGATGCGGTGGCCGTGGCCCGCGAGACCGGCGCAACCGTCGTCGCGTCTCCCGAGCTGGCCGCGTGGCTCGAGCGCCAGGGTGTGAAGCATCTGCGCCCGATGAACATCGGCGGCCGTCAGCAGCTCTCGGGCCTTCAGATTGCGATGGTGCCGGCCGTCCACAGCAGCAGCGCGCCCGACGGCGCCTATCTCGGTCCCGCCACCGGGTTCGTCGTGCGGTTTGAAGATGATACGGCGGTGTATTTCGCCGGCGATACGGCCCTCTTCGGCGATATGCGTCTCATCCGCGACCGCCATACGCCGCATGTCGCATTTCTGCCGATTGGCGATCGCTTCACGATGGGGCCGGAAGATGCGGCGCTCGCCGCGGAGTGGCTGGGTGTGAAGGCCGTGGTGCCGATACATTATGGGACGTTCCCTGAGTTGACCGGGACGCCCGATGAATTGCGGCGTCACTGTGGTCCGGCAGGCATCGAGGTGATTGAGTTGCGTGCGGGGGAGATCGTTCGATGAAAGACAGGATCACGAAGGGCACAAAGAGAGGCAGCCAACAAGATCACAAAGGATTTTTTTCTTCGTGTTCTTGTGTGGTTCCGTTCTTGCGTGCTCTTCGTGATCGCTTCTCGTGTCACCCGGCCGCACGCCCAGACCCGCGAGCCCATCCGGTACACCGTCTCGTTTGCTGCTCCTCATACTCACTACATCGACGTTGAGGCGTCGTATCCCACCGAGGGTCGCCCGGACATCGATTTGATGATGGCCGTGTGGACGCCGGGGTCGTACCTCGTGCGCGAGTACGAACGACATGTCGAGGCGTTGACGGCGGCCAACGAGGCGCGCGCGCCGCTTCCGGTGGAGAAGACGCGCAAGAACCGATGGCGGATCGCGACCGGCGGGGCAAAGACAGTCTGGGTGCGCTATCGCGTGTACGCGCACGAGATGAGCGTCCGCACCAACTGGGTGGACGACGAGCTGGCGGTGATCAACGGAGCGTCGACATTCATCACGCTCGTCGAATCGCCATCGCACCGCGCGCACGAAGTCCGCCTCGTGTTGCCGCGCGCCTGGAAGGGAAGTTTCTCGGGCATGACGCCCGGAACGGGCGAGCGACAGCTACGTGGCCGCCGACTACGACATGCTCGTCGACTCGCCGATCGTCGCCGGGTCGCCGTCGGTTTACGAATTCAGCATCCAGGGCAAGCCGCACTACCTCGTCAACTTCCGGGAGCGCGGCGTGTGGAACGGCCCTCAGGCCGTGCGCGATCTCGCCGTGGTGGCCGACGCCATCGCGCGGTTCTGGGGCAGTCTGCCGTTCGAGCGGTACTACTTCTTCAACATCATCGGATCGGCACGAAACGGCCTCGAGCACCGGAACTCGACGATGATGAACACGCCGCTCGATGCGGACACGCGGGGCGAGTATCTGCAGTGGCTCAGCCTGGCGAGCCATGAATATTTTCACGCGTGGAGCGGCAAGCGCCTGCGGCCCGTCGAGCTGGGACCGTTCGACTACGAGAACGAGGTGTACACCAAGTCTCTCTGGCTCGTCGAAGGCATCACCGACTATTACGCCGATCTCATGCTGGCGCGCGCCGGCGTCGTGACGAAAAACGAGTTTCTGGGAGCGCTCTCGGCACAGATTCGCAGCCTGCAGATGACCCCGGGGCGCCTCGAGCAGCCCGTCGAGATGGCCTCCTACGACGCGTGGATCAACTACTACCGCGCGAACGAGAACACGCCGAACACGTCGATCAGTTATTACGTGAAGGGAGCGGTGCTGGGATTCCTGCTCGACGCGAACATCAGGCAGCACACGGCCGGGGTTCGTTCGCTCGACGATTTCATGCGGCTGATGCTGAAGCGGTTCTCAGGGGAGAAAGGATATCGACGCGAGGACGTGCGCGACGTGGCCGCCGAGATCGTGGGGCCCGCGCATGCGCGGGAGATGCGCGACTGGCTCGCGCGTGTGCTGGAAACGACGGCCGAGCTCGACTATGCGCCGGCGATCGAGTGGTTCGGTTTGCGCATCACGCCTCCGGCCTCTGCGCCTCGCGCGTGGCTGGGCGTGACGACGACAACGGACGATCAGAAAACGGTCATCTCGGGCATCCGCCGTGGTTCGCCGGCGGCCGTCGCGGGCCTGTCGCTGCTCGACGCGATCGTGGCCATCAACGGCGAGACGCTGCAGCCGGATCAGTTGATCGAGCGGATCGCGCGATTACCGCCCGGGACGAAGGTCACGTTCACGATCGAGAGGCACGACGTCGCGCGACCGGTCGACGTGACGCTCGGGACCGATCCGGCCCATGGATGGGTCTTGAGCCCGTCGCCGAGTGCACACGCGTTCAGTCGCAGCGGCTGGACGCCTGGCTCGCCGGCGCCCCGCGCAAGTAAACGGGGTCGGGAGGGGTTTCCCGCGGGACGTCTCAGGGAAACCGCCTCCCGGCCCCGTCTTCAATGATGATGGTGCTCGACGTCGGCGTGTGACGGCGTGCCGAAGCGGTAGCGCAGAAATGTGTGGAATGAGAGCGGCGCGCCGTAGGTTTCCTGCAGCTCGTGCGGCACGTAGTACATCGTGGCGTCGCCGCCGATCCCGATTTGCCCGAACCCTCCCGTCAGCAGATCGCGCGTGTAGCCGACCGTGAACGCCCCGATGTTCATCGGCTGGTGCGCTGGCTGGAAGACGCCGCCGTGCGTGTGGGGCAATTCCTTTTCAACCAGCTCGATCCGCGAGTACAGGTAGTTCCGCTCGAGCCACGAGATGTTGCTCTCGACGAGGAAGCCGTTCGAGACGCCATGGCTCTCGCGCGTCTGGCCCCACGCCGCCATCACGGCGGTGGAGATCGCTCCCGTGCGCGTGTGCGCGATCGACGCCATGAGGCGCACCATATCGCCAGGGTTGCGGGGCTCCGGTTCGTTCACGTGCGCGCCCGACACCTGCGCGCTCCACGGTCCGCGCATCCACGAGCCGCGCATCGACCACGAATCGAGCGCGCCCCAGTCGATGTCCATCCGATCTTCGTCAGGCTCGCGGCCCTGAAACCACGACGTCTCGATTCCCATTCCCTGCCGCGACAGCCCAACGGTCAGCACGCCAGGCGTGATGTGAAGCGAGTCGAGGTGATGATGCGCGAGCGGCGCCTGCGGGTTCTCGGCAGCCGACGGCCGATGCATGAACGGCGGCGGTCCAAGCGCGGGCATGCCAACGGCGGCGCCCGAAGTCGTGAGCGTCCACGAGCCGACCGGCTGCGTATAGGCGACGGTCAACGTGGAGAACAGATCGTGAGGGTGCTGGTAGTTGATGAGCGGAATGCCTTTGTAGGTTTCCCCCGTCTGGAACACCTGAGGCGAGCCGATCTCCTTCAACGTGAACGGTTCGAACGAGACCATCGAATGGACGGTCACGCGTCCGCGGCCCAGGGGTCGTTCGCCCATGCCCATCGCCCAGTTCTGTGACTCGAAGGTCTGGATATCGTCGAACTTGCGGTGCTGATAGTTGAGGCCGGCAAAGACGTTTCCGCTGACGTTCCAGCGCCAGCCGTCATCCGACGGCTGGGCCTGCGCATGTGTCGAAATGAGAACTGCCGCCGCCAAGAAAATGGATCGCGTCAGCTTGACAGGGTCAGACATGCAGGAGGACCATACTGATTGATTATGCGGCACATCCGCCATCGCGCACGCATGCTTGCCGCGATTGCTCTCGCTGGCATGCGCGTGGCGATGGCCGCCGTGTCGACGGCGTTGTCGTGCGATCACGGCGCAGCCGCAGAGCACGCGGGCATGGCGGATTGCCCGCTCCACGACAAGCCCGCGTGTCCGCTTCACGCCGAGAATCACGGCAAGCACGATTGCGATTGTCCAACGATTGGATGCTCGCAAACCGATACGGGATTCACCGCGTTCTTCGGCACGGTTGGCGTGCTGCCTGACGTGATGGACATGCCGTTGCCGGCTGGTGCAGACGAGGCCGCACCGGCGATTTCACCGTCGGCGATCTCGCTCGCGCCCGTTCCGCTCTCGCCCCCGCCTCGCGCGTAGCCTCTGGCACGCCTTCGGTACGTAACCGATTCTTGTACGTCGTGTCCGGCTTTAGCCGGACCTTGCGTCGTGTCAACGGCTTCAGAGAGACGGGGGATGACCCATGAGGTTTATGGGCCGTGTCTTCCTGTTCGCGATTTGCGTGTGCGTCATGACGCGCGCGCTCGCGGCACAGGAGACGATCAACTACGGCACTATCAGCGGTCGGGTAACCGATCCGCAAGGCGCTGTCGTGCCTGGCGCCAGCGTCACGGTCAGGCAGTCCGAGACGAACTTGACGCGCGACACATTGACGGACCAGGAAGGACGGTTCCGCTTTCCCTACCTGCGCGTGGGGCGCTACGACGTCGTGGTGCATCTCGCGGGCTTCACGGATGCGACGCAGACGGTCAACGTGACGGTCGGATCGGCGTTCGAGCTTCCTCTTCGGCTCGGGCTCGCCGGGCTCGAAACGAGCGTCGACGTCACCAGCAACGTGGCCGTGCTCGAGTCGGCGCGCAGCCAGATTGCCGGCACCGTTCCAGTCGAGGAAGTCCGGGCGATGCCGATGAACGGGCGGAACTTCCTGGATCTCGCGCTGCTCGTGCCCGGGGTGTCGCCAACCAACACCGGCAGCACGCAGCTCTTCGCGGAAACCTCCGCGGTGCCCGGACAGGGCATCTCGATCGGCAGCCAGCGGAATTTCTCGAACAGCTTCATCGTCGACGGCCTGTCGGCCAACGACGATGCCGCCGGGCTGAGCGGCATTCCCTACGGCGTCGATGCCGTCGAGCAGTTTCAGGTCGTCACGTCGGGAGGGCAGGCCGAGCTGGGACGTGCGCTCGGCGGGTACATCAGCGTCGTGACCAAAAGCGGCACCAACACCGCGCAGGGCGACGTCTACGGGTACTTCCGCGACGACAGCATGAACGCGAAGAACGCGCTATCGGGTACGAAGCTGCCGATGAACCAGCAGCAGTACGGCGCGAGCATGGGCGGCCCCCTTGCCCGCAACCGGACGTTCTACTTCGCGAACATCGAGCAGCGTCGCCTCGACCAGACCGGCCTCACGACCATCCTGCCGGCCAGTATTGCGGTGGTCAATGCGAGGTTGGCTGCCGTCGGCTACCCGGGTTCGCCCGTCGAAACGGGCATCTATCCGAATCCGGTCGACATGACACACCTTCTCGCCAAGCTCGATCACCAGATCAGCAATCGCGACCAGCTCACCGTGCGGTACTCGCTCTATGACGTGCTCTCGGAGAACTCGCGCGGCGCGGGCGCGCTGAATGCACCGAGCGCCTCGGCGGGCCTCGACAACCTCGATCAGTCGATCGCGTTCAGCAATACCCTCACGCTCTCCAACCGGACCGTCAACGAGACCCGCGTGCAGTTCGCCAGGGGCAATCTGAAGGCGCTTCCGACCGATCCGATCGGACCCGCCGTCAGCATTGCGGGTATCGCGTCCTTCGGAACGCAGTCGGGAAGCCCTCAGCGACGGCTCAACAGCCTGTTCCAGGCGGTCAGCAACCTTTCTCACCAGGCCGGCGCACATGCGCTTCGCACCGGCGTGGACTTTATTTACAACGACGACACGATCACGTATCCCAGATCGGTTCGGGGCGCCTACACGTTTTCGTCGCTGGCGAACTTCCTGGCCGGCACCTACAACAATGCCGGGTTCTCGCAGACATTCGGAGAATCGGTTGTGGAGCAAACCAATCCGAATGTCGGCGTGTACGTGCAGGACGAGTGGAAAGTGCAGCCGTCACTGACGGTGAACGCGGGGCTCCGGTACGATTTGCAGTTCCTCGAAACCATCAACACGGACACCAACAACGTGTCCCCGCGAGTGGGTTTCGCCTGGACGCCGACCGCATCGAGGAGAACCGTCGTGCGCGGCAGTGCCGGGCTGTTCTACGATCGCGTTCCCCTTCGCGCGATCGCGAACGCCATCCTCTCGGCGGGCAATACGACCGATCTGAACCAGTTGCATCAGATCGGCATCAGCCTTTCGCCGACCCAGGCGGGGGCACCGGTCTTTCCGAACATCCTGCCTGCCCCCGTGCCCTCGGTGACGCTTTTCAACCTGACGACGATGGATCGTGAGATACAGAATGCGCGTTCCACGCAGGCCGGCGTCGAAGTCGAGCATCAGATCGGCAACACCGGCACGGTGAGCCTCGGCTACCAGTACACCCGCGGCGACGGCCTCATCATCTCGATCAACCAGAACGTGCCGACGTGCGTGGCGGCGGGCACGAACAACGGCTGCCGGCCGAATCCGAACTACGCCAACAACAGCCAGTACTCCTCCGAGGCCGAATCGAACTACCACTCGATGCACGTCTCCTTCGTGCAGCGGCTGACGTCGCGGGGACACTACCGGGTCTCCTACACGTTGTCGAAGTCGATGAACAACGTCGGTGAGTTCTTCTTCAGCTCGCCGATCGACCCGACCGATCTATCCAAGGATTGGGGACGTTCGGACGACGATCAACGGCATCGGCTGGTGGTCAACGGCGTGGCGATGCTGCCCTGGGCCGTCGAGCTGAGCGGTGCCCTGCAGGCGTACTCGGCGCCGCCGTTCAACATCACGTCGGGCGTCACCACGATTCAGGCCACGGCGGGCCGGCCCATCGTCGATGGCGAGTTCATCGAGCGCAATGCCGGTATCGGGAGCGACTTCTTCACGCTCGGGCTCAGGGTTTCGCGCGAGTTTCACGTCGCCGGCAGGGTCCGGGTCGCCGGTCTCGTCGAGGCGTTCAACCTGACCAATCGGAAGAACGTGATCACCCGGAACACGAATTTCGGCCCGGGATCGTACCCGGACAATCCATCGCCGACCTACGGTCAGGTGACGGCTGTGGGCGATCCGCGCGCTGTCCAGCTCGGCTTCAGGGTGAAATTCTGATGATGCGGGAAATCCGCGGGACCCACCGATACGTAGTCGCTTACGCGGCTTTATGATTATTCCCGGCGCGTGGGGCGCTCCAATTCTCCTGGGATGGATGTGAAACGGGCCGGCGCGGTCGTGGTGATGCTCGTCATTCTGGGGACTGCCGGGTTCGCGCAGGACCGTGCCACGCTGTCCGGCAACGTCGTCGACACGACGGGAGGCCGGCTTCCGGGCGTCACCGTCACGCTGGCGAGGCCAGGCGCTTCGCCGGTGACGGTTATCGCGAATGCCACCGGACGGTACGACTTCGTTGCTCTGCCGCCGGCGACTACGACCTGACGTTCAACCTCATCAACTTCGCGCAACACACGCGGCGTGGCATTCACCTCAGCGCCGGACAGTCGCTGACGGTCGATGTCGTGCTCCAGCTCACGCTCAGTGCGGACGTGACGGTGACCGGCTGGCGGAGCTTCATGAATCTTGCCGACGTGAACGATCCCGCCGCCAGCCTCGTGGGCATTGCCGGCGCCGCCAGCGAAGGTGCGATCAGCGCGCGGCAGATCCTCGAGCGCCCGATCATGCGTGCGGGAGAGGTGCTCGAGACCGTGCCCGGGCTCGTCATCAGCCAGCACAGCGGCGAGGGCAAGGCCAACCAGTACTACCTGCGCGGATTCAACCTCGATCACGGGACCGACTTTGCCACGACGATCGCGGGCGTTCCGGTCAACATGCCGACGCACGCGCACGGCCACGGCTATACCGATGCGAACTTTCTGATTCCCGAGCTCGTGAGCGGCGTGCAGTTCAAGAAGGGCCCGTACTACGCGGAGGAGGGGGATTTTTCCGCTGCCGGCGCCGTGAACGTGAACTACGTGAATTTTCTCGAGCGGCCGATTGTCGAAGCCAGCGGCGGCGGTCAGGGATGGGCACGGGTGCTCGGCGCCGTGTCGCCGCGAGTCGGGGATGGACACGTGCTGGCGGCCCTCGAGCTGAACCATAACGACGGCCCGTGGACGCTGAAGGACGACTTTCAGAAGGTCAACGGAGTGGTGCGTTACAGCGAGGGGACCGCGACGGCGGGATTTTCCGTGACGGGCCTGCTGTATCACGGAGAGTGGAATGCCACCGATCAGGTGCCTCAGCGCGCGATCGATCAGGGTCTCATCTCGCGGTTCGGGCACATCGATCCGACCAACGGCGGCGAGACGCATCGTTACAGCCTGTCGACCGATGCGCAGTGGGCGTCGGGCGATACGTCGACGCGCGCCAACGCCTATTTCGTGAACTACGCGCTGAACCTGTATTCGAACTTCACCTACTTCCTCGATGATGCGGGCAACGCCGATCAGTTCGAGCAGGAAGATCGCCGGAACATCTTTGGCGGCCGCGTGACTCATCGGCGTCTCACCGAATGGGGCGGACGCACGGCCGAGAATCTGTTTGGCGCGCAGGTGCGGTCCGATCGCATCGGCACGGTCGCGCTGTTTCACAACAAGGGCAGACAGCGGCTGTCGACCACCCGCGCAGACCGCGTGGGGCAGACCTCGGTTGGGCTGTTCGCGCAGAACGAGTATCAGTGGAGCTCCGTCGTTCGAACGACGGTTGGCGTGCGCGGCGATGTGTTCAATTTCGACGTCGATGGCGACAATCCACTGAACTCCGGCACGGAGTCGAGCGGTCTTATCAGCCCGAAGGCCTCGATCGTGTTCGGTCCCTGGAGCGGGACGGAGTTCTACACGAACGCCGGGTTCGGGTTCCACAGCAACGACGCGCGCGGCTCCACGACGACGCGCGATCCGGGCACGGGAGAGCCGGTAGAGCCCACCACGCCGCTCGTTCGCGCCAGGGGCGCGGAGTTCGGCGTCCGCACTGTCCGGATTCCGAAGGTGCAGACGACCCTGGCCGCCTGGTGGCTGGGCATCGAGTCCGAGCTCCTCTTTGTCGGCGACGCCGGAACGACCGAGGCTTCGCGGCCCAGCCGGCGGCTTGGCGTGGAATGGGCGACGTATGCCCGCCCGCACCCCTGGGTCAGCCTCGACGCCGACGTCGCGATCTCGCGTGGACGCTTCACCGATGACGATCCGGAGGGTGACCACATTCCAGGATCCGTCGAATCGGTCATTTCGTTCGGTGCGGCCGTCGACAACGGGAAGCGCGCGTTCGGCGGGTTGCGCGTGCGCCATTTCGGCGGACGCTCGCTCGTCGAAGACGACAGCGTGCGTTCCGACGACACCACGCTCGTGAACGGGCAGGCGGGTCTTCGCCTGGGCCGCAACGCAACCGTTGTGGTCGATATCTTCAATCTGTTCGATGCCGAGGTCAGCGACATCGATTACTTCTATACGTCGCGGCTTCCCGGCGAGCCGGCTGGGGGATCGACGACATTCCACCTCCATCCCGCGCTGCCGCGCTCGGCCCGCGTCTCGCTGCGCCTGGGGTTCTAGGCAGGTACATCGGTTCCGGGATCCGTTTTCGCCCAGGTACCAAAGAAGACGGATCCCGGAACCGTTTTGCGACTTCTTGTCGATGGCGCTGTGTCCAGAGGCTGATTTCTTCGGGCGTCATGGTGCCGAGCGGCACCTCCCGCGCGCGTACCCCGCCCTCGCGCCCTCTGATACACGAGCAAATCCTCGAGTTTGTTCGCTTTCATTCGAACGCCCAGGGCACGTTCCATGCCGCGAACGACTCCCAGACTCTCCGACTCACGGGACTCCCTGACTCCGATGGACTCTCGGGACTCTGACCGACTGCCCGGACTCCACGACCCCCCGGACTCTCTCGATCCCACGATTCTCCGAAGGTGCCCACACCCCTTCGGAGTCACCTGCGTAAGGATTTACGAAATCAGTAAGGTGGACCGCCGTCGATTGCAATAGAATCAGCAACTCCGAAATGGTCCGGTGATTGCACGAGTCTGACTCCCTGAACTCCGGGACACGGACGTCGGACTCTGGACTGGACTCTCCGGACTCCTGGACTTCTCAGACTCAGAGACTCTTCGGACGTCAAGATTTCGGACTCTTTTTCGGGAGGCTACCCATGAAGCGTGTTGCGATGCTCGCCCTTGTGCTCGTCTTTGGAATCTCCTGCGATGATTCACCGACCAGCCCGTCGGATCCGAACGTGGCGAAGTTCACCGCCATCCTGCTGCCGGCGAACGAAGTGCCGCCGGTGACCAACGCGGATGCCGGCGCCAGCGGCACGATGCAGTTGACGATGACCGTGACCCGCGACTCGGCGCAAAACATCACCGGGGCGAGCTACGACTTCACCGTGAACATCACCGGCTTCCCGGCGAACACCACGCTGACGGGCGCCCATATCCACAACGCGCCGGCAGGAACGAACACCGGCGTGGTTGTCGGCCTGCCGTTGACGGCGACCGACACCGCCGTGGCGACCGGCCAGTCGACCATTATCAAGACCGGGCTGCCGAGCACGTCGGCCACGGTGCCGGCAGCGCAGGTTGCGCAGGGCATCTTCAACAACCCGGCGGGCAACTACTTCAACGTGCACACGACGGTGAACGGCGGTGGTGCGATTCGGGGACAGTTGGTGAAGCAGAACTAGTAGTCGTCAGTCGGCAGTCGGCAGTCAGTCAGTCGCAGTCGATAGACAATCGTCAGTCGTCAGTCGACATGGGACAAGTTGTCTGAAGCACTGGGACTGCCGACTGAAGACTGCCAACTGCCGACTGACGACTGCCGACTAGTAGAACTTCCTCGAGATATTGAAGCCGAGGAACCAGTCGTGGTCGTTCGACGCGCCTCGGGCCATCTCGGCCACCGTCGTGCCGAGTCCGTTCGACACATTCAGCTGAAAGACGTGCCCGCGCAGCCGCTTCTCGATGCCGAACGTCTTCAACGAGACGCCAGGCCGGAAGCCGCTCGCGCGGGGCGTCCACGATCCCACCAGGTACACGCTCGGGCGCACGCGAAGCCGCGTGCTCAGCCCCACCAGCAGCGTGTTCGACTCGATGCCCGTTGCCAGGTCGGCGCACCCGGGGATGTCGTGCCCGTGCTCGATGTGCTCCATGCACCCGGCCGTGCTGTAGGTATTGGAATGAAAGATGTACGACGGCTGCAGGTAGAACGCCGCGTAATTGCCCATCGTCCGTGACAGAAGAGGGCTGAGCGCGGTCGCGTAGGCATTGTCCTCTTCGTCCACCACGTTGCCGCGGTGGAAGTTGTTCAGGCCTTCGATGCTGGCGACGGCGTTCAGCGTGAACGGGACCGACGCGCTCTGACGCATGACGTCGTACTGCCCGAAGAACTGAATCGTTTTCCCGCTCGTGCGGTAAATCCCTGCCTGCAATCCCCGCATGACGCCGAACCGGTACTCGAGCCCGATCAGCGCGCCGTTGTCGAGGCCGAAGAGATCGCTTGCGACTCTTCCGAAATCGTCGTTCAGCGTCCGCGCAAACCGGTGCGTGATGCGGAACGCGCTCTTGTAGCGCGGCAGCCGCAGCGTCGTGGGCAGGTTGACCAGCGTGAAGTCCGGCTCGACGAAGTTGGGCCGGCGATCGGCGACGTCGCGAGGGTCGGGCGGTGCAGGCGCAGGTTGGGGCTGGGCCCCCGCATCCTGCGCCGTCGCTGATGCCGGCACAAGAAGGACGGGCTGCCAGAACCGCCCCGCAAACGAGCACTCTAGCTTAAGGAAAAACTGTCGCGCCGCTGCATCCGCTAGAGCCTACCGCAAGTAGGTGGGGTCCGGAGGCGGCGGATCGTTTGAACCCAGGCCGACCAGGACCTGACCGCGGAACTTGGCATCGTCGGGGTTCATGTGATCGTGAAATCCACATCCGCGCGCGGTCGTCAACGGATCCGACGTGCCGCTCTGGCCCGGCGCAAGCGAGCCGATCGCATTCAGCGCCGGACAGTCCGTATGCACGTTGTGCGGGGTTGTCATGAACTGATGCGCGCGCGTGTCGTTGTTGGTCACGCGCAGCCGCTCTCCGAGCGCGACTGACGGCTGAGTGTTGTCCACGCCGTTCGCGCTGAGGTTGATCGTCGCACCCACCGCACCCGATCCGCCGCCTGACGCGCCCACCGGATTCGGATTGCCTCCGCCCGCGTTTCCACCGCCGCCGCTGGAAGAGCCGCCTTGAGCGCACCCGATCGCCCACAACACGAGGATCGATAACGCAATGGAGAGCAGGAGCAATTTCTTCATGCTCTCCGGAAAGGCAAGGGTGGTGCCGCAGGGACCGAGGAAATTTTCTCGGGTTTACACGAGTTCCAGATCGATGGATTACGGCGGCCGTAACCCGTTACGCTTTACTGGAACTTGTATTTCGCGAGGTAATAACTCAGCGCGCGCTGGCTGATGCCCATCAGATCGGCGGCGTCCTTCTTCACGCCGCTCGCGCTCTCGAGGGCGCGGCGGATCGTTTCCTGTTCGATCCACTCGATGTTGGTCCGCAGCTTGAGTGACGGCAGGGCGCTCGATGGTCCGGTGGCCAGGCCGAGCACGGAAATCAGCGCGGCGGTAATCACGCCATCGGTCGACAGGACGACGGCGCGCTCGATGGTGTTCTCGAGCTCGCGCACGTTGCCCGGCCATTCATAGGCCGCAAGCTTCTCGTGCACGCCTTCGTCGACACGGTCGACGCGCTTGCCGGTCCGCTGCTGGTGCTTGCGGACGAAGTGCTCGGTCAGCACCGGGATGTCTTCGCGCCGGTTCCTCAACGGCGGCATTTCGATGGGGATGACGTTGAGCCGGTAGAACAGATCCTCCTGGAACGTGCCGTCCATCACCATCTGCCGCAGATCCCGGTTGGTGGCGGCAATCACGCGGACGTCCACCTGCTGGCTGCGCTCCGATCCCAGCGGCTCGAACTCGCGCTCCTGAAGCACGCGCAGGAGCTTCGACTGCAGCACCGGGCTCATCGTGCCAATCTCGTCGAGCAGGATGGTGCCGCCGTCGGCGAGCGCGAACTTGCCCTTCTTGTTCGTGGCGGCGCCGGTGAACGCTCCCCGGACGTGGCCGAACAGCTCCGATTCGAGCAGCGTTTCCGGGATGGCGGCGCAGTTCACCTTGATGAGCGGCATGTTCCGCTGCGCGCTGCGCGCGTGAATCGCGCGGGCCACGAGCTCTTTGCCGGTGCCCGTTTCGCCGGTGACGAGGACGGTGCTCTTGGTCTCGGCCACCAGCTCGGCCTTGCGGATCACGTCTTCCATCACCCGGCTGCGTCCGACGATGCCGTAATGGTTGAATTCCTCGTCGCGCTCGTTCAGCAGATAGCGCTGGTGCGAGCTCAGCCGCTGGTGCTCGAGGGCGCGCCTGACGACCACGAGCAGCTCTTCGACCTCGAATGGTTTCTGCAGGTAGTCGAGTGCCCCCAGCTTCATCGCCTCGATGGCGCTTTCGATCGTGGCGTGCGCCGTCATCATGAGGATCTGGGGACGATCGGTTTCGGGCGTGGCCGCGACCAGCTCTCGAA
The DNA here is from genome assembly GCA_963821395.1 of Vicinamibacterales bacterium. Lineage (GTDB taxonomy): Bacteria > Acidobacteriota > Vicinamibacteria > Vicinamibacterales > JAMQPK01 > JAMQPK01. The sequence goes on from CAWGDY010000034.1 coordinate 60,145, forward strand.
TCAGATCGAGGCCCGTGGCGTCGGGCATCATGTTGTCGACGATGAGCACGTCGACGTTGCGTTCGCTCAGCGTGCGCTGCGCTTCGCGCACGCTGCCGGCCTCGAGCACGTCGTGCCCCTCGGATTTCAGGGCCTGTCCCAGCGTGCGGCGGATTTTCTGCTCGTCGTCGACCAGGAGAAGCGTGCCGCCTCTAGGCGCCATGTGAACCCTCGCGCGACGGCCCACCTTCGCGCGCTGCGCTTCGGTGGGCAGGCAGTTCGATGCGGATCTCTGCGCCGGTGCCGGCGCGGTTCTCGAGCACGATGGTGCCCCCCATTCCCTCGATGATGTTCTTGGCGATCGCCAGGCCGAGCCCCGATCCGGTCCGCTTCGTCGTGAAGTACGGATCGAACACGCGGGGCATGTCTTCGGCTTTCACGCCGATGCCGCGGTCGCGGACGGCCAGGCGCACGGCATTGCGCATGGCGGTGGTTTCGATCTCGATGTCGGGAGGCGAAAGGGCAGGCGCCACCGAAGTGGCGTCTGCCCCTGAGACATCGGACCGTCTGGCTGCGACGGCGTGGCGCGCATTGGACAGAATGTTCACGAGCGCGGTGCGCAGGCGCTCGGCGTCGGTCACGATGGGGCCGAGGGCCGGATCCGTGTTCATCACGACGCTCATGCTCTGGTCGACGCCGCGGGTGGCCTGCTCGACGTCGGCACACAACGCGTTGACATCGGCCGGCGCGTAGTCGAAACGGATGGGACGCGCGAAGTCGAGCACGTCGTTCACGATGCGGTTCAGGCGGGCGACTTCTTCGTCGACGTCGGTCAGCGCCTGCTTGATCTCACCGCGGCTCACGTGCTCGTTGCCGAGCGTGCGGAGCGAGGCCTTGATGATCATCAAGGGATTCCGAATCTCGTGCGCGATGACCGTCGAGAGCCGGCCCAGCGCCGACAAACGCTCGCGCTGCGCGGCCTCGCGCTGAAACCGTGCGATCGAATCGGTGAGCGTGTTGAAGGTCGTGGCGAGCAGCTTCGCGTCCTCGTCATCGAAACTGGCGGCGTGCCTCAGCGAGATTTTCCGCGTGAGATCGCCCGTGGCCGACATCTCGCGCATGACGTTGGTAATCGTCGCGAGCGGTCTGGTAATCGTGCGCGCGACGGCGTAGCTGAGAATCGTCGCGGCCAGCACGGCGAGCATGCCCACCACGCCGAGGCCGGTGTTGATGGCGTTCAGGAACTGCAGCCGCTCGCTGCGCGATCGGAGCAACAGCACGCTTGGTGCCGTCTCGCCCGTCATCGCGGCGGCGGCAGGACCCAGCGGGCGCCTCAATGCCACGTACTCGCCGTTTTCGAGCGAGATGGTCTGCACATCCGAGGTCTTCAGCAGGGACGCCAGACGAAGGCGGTCGCCCGCAGGCAGCGTCGACGCCCTGATCTGACCGTCGACGGCAAACACGATGTCGCTTTCCGTGGCGCGCTTGAACGTCTCGGCGAGCTCGTTGTCGAGGCGCGACCCCACGGTGAGCGCGCCCATGATTTCGGGCCGGTCGAGGCCGATCTTGATCGGGACCGTCATCACCTGGAGCACGCCATCGGCGTAGGGCCAGAAGCCGCTGGCCTCGCGTCCGGCAAGGGCCTGCTGGATTTCCGGCAGCGCGCCCATCGCGCCTTCGGTGATGTCGACGTCGCCGGCTTCGGCCAGCACGCTTCCATTCTTGCCGGTCAGCACGATCAGCGGTGCGCGCAGAGGAGCGCGAAGCTGCTCCTGGTAGGCGCGCGCGAATGGCTGGACCGTTGGCGGGTCGCCTGTATCGACGGCCGCCTTCAGCCGCGGGTCGTCGGCGACGAGCCTGGCCATGACGGTGAGCGCCTGCAGAAAGGTGGCGCACTGTTGATCGACCAGCGCGCCCGCTTCGATGAGCCCCCGCTGCAGCTCGGCCTCGGCCTGTCGCGTGGTGGTACGGCTGACGAAGTACACCGCGGCGGCAATCGAGACCACCGCCAGCGCGGCGCTGGCCAGAAAGATGCGATTGGTGAGCGATCCCAGGAGCTTCACGCGTGGCTACCGCAAGGTGAAGTCTGCTTCGACCGGCCCGCCCTCATCTGGAATGACGATGGGGCGCGACTCGCGTATCGAGCCCTCGTTCCAGGCGACCAGGTTGTACCGGCCGGGAGGGACGCGGCCAATCTGGTAGCGGCCGTCGGCCGCGGCGACCGCGAAGAAGCGATGGTTGAAGACGAGAATGAACGCGCTCATGTGCGAGTGAATTTCGCAGAACACACGCACGATGCCGGGGCGATCGAACCGGACCGATTTCGATCGGCCCGCCGCGTAGCGGCCGAGATCGAACGGCCGCGGACCGCGCAGCGAGAACACGTTGTGGTAGGTGTTGTCACTGTTGGGAAAATCCACGGTGGTGCCGATGGTGATCGCCAGCACGTGGGGCACGAAGGTCTCGTTGCGCTGATCCATCGTCGCACGCTGCGGCTCGCTGTCGGGAAACGCGAGCGCCGGCGCCGATTCGAGATAGACCACCGGCCGCCGCAGGTCCTGCGGGTCCTGGCCCGGATGCATGCCGAGATCGTTGACGTTGGGCCGTCGTTCGACGTGCGTCGTGCGGGGTACCTCGACACGGCCCCGGATGATGCCCATCGGTGTTTGCGCCGACAGGACAGGGCTAAAGCCCTGTGCCACCGAGATGGCACAGCGATGCGCGCAGGCTAGCCCTGCCGCAACGGCAAATCGGTAGCGCAGGGCTTTAGCCCTGCCCCTGCCCGCCGCCACCACACGAAGTTCTTCCTCACAGCCAGAAATGCAGCTGCAGCGCCACGAGGCCCTTGCTGCGGATGAGCCCACCGTCACGCCAGTTGTGCTGGTACGCGAGCTTGGCGAGAAAGTTGCGGCGGATGTAGTAGCCGGCACCCGTCTCGAGCCGCGTGACGGGCGCATCCCACGTCGGACTGTTGAGCGAAGACGGCAGCGCGCCGAAGTTGAGCCTGTCGAAGCGGCTCGCCACGAAAAAACCCGGCGACACTTTGTAGCTGCCTTCCACGAAACCGCTGGTCGCATCGAGACTGTGCGCCAGGGTTGGCACCTGCCATTGATTCCAGATCAGCTCGCCTCGCACGAGCCAGTGATCGCGCGAGAGCTCCACGTCCAGGCCCAGCGCCTGCTGGATCGATCGCACATCGCCGGCGGGAAACGTGACCGTGGCCAGCGCCTCGTCAGAGACATAGGGGCCTCGTGCCGCCGATCCGCCCAGTATGAGCCCCGCATTGGGCCTCCACTCGGCGCGTCCGATGATCTGTTTGCCCCCGTTGTTGTCGCGCGTGCGTGGATCGGACGCCGTGCCGGTGGTCACCGCGACGGCCGCGTTCAGCGACTCCGGGCCGACGCGCACCTGCACGCCGGTGTCCCATCGAAACGCGGTAATCAGCGGCATGCCTGGCGCGATGTTGAGCGAACCGAGCGGATAGCTCGGCCGCCAGCCGCGCGCGCGCATGCGGATGACGTCTTCGTTCGACGCCGGCAGCGCATCGGGCCGCACGGTCGTCAGGTACTGATAGGCAAGCGGGTACCCGATCAACGGATTGCCGGCGCCGTAATCGCGCCGCGCAAACGCGCCGAAGGTCGGCGGAATCCGTCCCGCCTGAATGTCGATCGGCCGATCGCGCCACGGCCGCACGCGCAGATACAGCGCGTACGGCTTCACGCCGTCGCCGTTCTCGCTGCGGATCTCCGTGAGCACCGAGACGCGGCTCGTGACGCGCACGTCGGCCGTCACGCCTATCCTGAACAGGCGCAGCGCGTTGTGCTCGTAGTCTGTGTAGTTGAACCACGCGCCGTCGGTGTCATCCTGCGGCGTGGCTGAGACGGCGATATCCGATCCGAGCGTCACGACGCCGTTCGCAAGCGACACGGGACCCGAGAGGAAGTCCTGCGCGCGCGCAGGCGTTGCGAGGCTGAACGCCAACGCCGCGGCCACGGCAATTTTCATGTCGATGCCCATACTATAATCGCCACGGTCCAGCTGAAGCTGGGCCCTGCGTACTTTGCATCATGGCGTACATCATCACAGAGCCCTGCGTTGGAACCAAGGACACGGCCTGTGTCGACGTGTGTCCGGTCGACTGTATCCATCCACGCAAGGACGAGCCCGAGTTCGCGGCCGCCGAAATGCTCTACATCCACCCCGACGAGTGCATCGACTGCGGCGCGTGCGTGCCGGCGTGCCCGGTCGAGGCCATCTACTCGCTCGATGAAACGCCCAGGAAATGGGCCAATTTCATCCATTTGAACGCAAAGTACTATCAACGTTAGAATACGAACTAATGGGACTGATCGACCACAAGTTCGAAGACAATTTCATCACCACCAACGTCGACAAAGTGCTCAATTGGGCACGCCAGAACTCGTTGTGGCCGATGGGGTTCGGGCTGGCCTGCTGCGCGATCGAGATGATGGCCGCGTCGGCCTCGCGGTTCGACATCGCGCGCTTTGGCGCCGAGGTGTTCCGCGCCTCGCCGCGGCAGTCCGATCTGCTGATTGTGGCCGGCACCGTCACCAAGAAAATGGCGCCGGTGCTCCGCCGGCTGTACGACCAGATGCCCGAACCGAAATGGGTCATTTCGATGGGCAGCTGCTCGAACGCCGGAGGCCCCTTCCCGACCTACAGCGTGCTGCAGGGCGTCGACAAGATCGTGCCCGTCGACGTCTACGTCTCGGGCTGTCCGCCGAGGCCCGAGGCGCTGCTGTACGGGCTGATGCGCCTCCAGGACAAGATTCGCAAGGAGAACACCGTGCTCCGCAAGGAGCGCGTCATCATGGCCGGCACATCGGAGCCGATTCTCGTCGGCGAGCGCTCATGACCAAGCTGCTGCGGACGATTTTTCTCGTCGACCTGCTGAAGGGGCTGTGGCTCACGTTGAAGTACACACCCCAGCCGGCCTTCACGTTCCAGTATCCGGCCGAGCGGCGGCCGGTTGCCCCGCGGTTCCGTGGCGTGCTTCGCCTGCAGGTGGAGCCCGAATCGGGCGCGCAGACCTGCATCGTGTGCGATCAGTGCGCCAAGGCCTGTCCCGACGACCTCATCGCGCTTGGCGGACACCGCGAGCCCGGGCAGAAGATCAAGATCCTCGACTACTTCGACTTCAACCTGTCGCGGTGCAGCTTCTGCGGCCTCTGCTCGGAAGTGTGCCCCACCAAGCCCATCAAGGCGCTCATCATGAGCGAGGATTACGAATTGGGTACCTACAGCCGCGAGACCCAGATCCTCCGCATCGACGAGATGTACGACGGGGTTCCCATCGAACAGTACACGCGCTAACGCGCGTGTACACCGCGCGTTAGCGCGTGTAGGTTCCAGAGTTCCTGGTCCGGTTCCCGTTCTGGTTCCGAGTAATCCAAGATCGCGGATACACCCGGGCCCGAATCAGCTTGCCCGCCCGCCCGCCGACCCCTACAATCCAAGGTAAATCGACTCAGGTCAACCCGAGAGGGGCTATGTACTCAGTCCTCAGGCTGGTTCCCTTGGCTGCCGCCCTGGCGGCGGTTGTTGCGCTTTCACCCTCCGCCGCGGCCATTTCGCCCGAAGCTGCCGAGGTGCAGCTGCAGCTGGCGAGGTTGCTCTTCAACGACGGCCGCTATGTCGAATCCTTCAACGCCTACGAGCAGGTCAAGTCGACCGACGATCCTCGAATCAAGCGCGAGTCGCTGATTGGCGCGGTCAAGACCGCCCTGCGCCTGGGCGACTTTTCCCATGCGTATGCCGACGGGCAGATCCTTTCCCGCGCGTTTCCCAGAAACCCCGATGCTATCGCCAACTACGGCGATGCGCTGTGGGCCGTCGGGCTGTTCGAAGAATCCGAGAAGACATTCCAGGACGTGCTTTCCCTTCAGAAAGATCACGGCCGGGCGCTGCACGGCCTCGCGCGCAGTCTGGCCGCGCGCAACCGGCTGAACGAGGCGCTCGACACGGCCCAGTCGGCCCTCACCAAAGATCCGCGCGACGCCGAATTCCACCACACGGTCGGGTCGGTGTACGAGCGCATGAAGCGCTACGAAGAGGCGGCCAACGCCTACGGGAGCTACATCAACCTGCTGCCCAACAAGGACCGCAGCGCGAAGGCGGCGTGGGCGCGGGCCGAAGTGCGCTTTCTGAAGGCATTCGGCGCGCGGTCGCCGATGTACATCGATCCTGCGACCGCGGGCAAGCTGCACACCGTCCCGTTCCGCGTCATCAACGAAAAGATCATCGTGAAGGCGAAGGTGAACAAAGGACCGCAGATGGACTTCGTGCTCGACACCGGGTCGGAGCAGACGGTCATCTCGCGTGAGACCGCGGCGCGCATGGGCGTCCGTCCCATCGTCAACATCCTGAGCGCCGGCGTAGGCGATCTGGGCGTGCGCGAGCTGGAGCTGACCCGCCTCGACGAGCTGGAGATCGGCGGTTCGCTGAAGATCCAGAACGTGCCGTCCATCATCAAGAATCCGCCGCTGCATGGTCTGCCGACGCGCGAGATGGAAAGCTTCTCGCCGCTGGCCCTCGGCATGTCGGTCATCATCGACTACGATCGCAACCAGCTCACCATGGGCGCGCAGCTGCCGGCCGAAACGGCCGACGTCGAGCTGCCGCTGCGCATGCATCGGCTGGCCATGGTGCCGGGCCACGTCCAGGGCGGGCCGGCCAGCTTCATCCTCGACACGGGCGGGCAGGTGATCTCGATCAGCACCGACACGGCCAGCGGCCTCGAGCGCGGCGAGATGCGAAACATCCCGCTCAAGGTCTACGGCGCGTCAGGGTGGGATCGCGATGCGTTCCTGATGCCCGGCGTGAACCTGAATTTCAACAAGATCGAATATCACAACCTGTCGGTGGTGGTGCTCAACCTGCGCGCGCCGAGCGTGCTGCTGGGCTTCAGGCTTGGCGGGATTGTCGGCTACAAGTTCCTGAGCCGCTACCGGGTGGCGATCAACCTCGACAAGAGCATCGTGCAGCTTCAGGCGCGCGACGCCAAACGCGCGAACTAGAAACAATAACAAGAGAGTAAGAGACTAAGAGAACAGAGGCAGGGGAATTCTGATCAAAAAGAATTCTCCTAGTCTCCTAATCTCTTGTTTGACTACTGATCCGCCGTGCGAGATGTTCTTTGCGCCGCGTCTCAGCGGCGGCGTGCTGCGCCTTCTCTTCATCCGTGCTCACCAGGAGCGGCGGCACTTCCTCGCGCTTGCCGTCGCGTTCGAGCGTGACGAAGGTCAGATACGCGCGGCTCGTCATCTGCCGGCGTCCCGTCAGCGCCTGTTCTGCGTAGACGAGCACTTCGACCTCCAGCGACGTTCTGAACGTTGCCGTCACGCGCCCCTTCAGCACGATGAAGTCGCCGACTTTGATCGGATTCAGAAATTCGAGGCTGTCGACGGCCGCGGTGACCACCAGCGCCCTCGCGTGGCGGAACGCCGTAATCGCCCCCGCGATGTCGATGAGGTGCATCACGGCGCCGCCGAGCATGAACCCCATCGGGTTGGCATCGTTCGGCAGCACCACCTGCACCATTTCGGTGGCCGATTCCGACGGAGGTTTGGGAGCGGCGGGCATCGTTGTCGGGATGCGATCAGTTGGTCGTGCGGGCGTCGAGAAACGCCTTCAGCTTCAGCCGCAGTTCCTCGGGGAGGTCGTCGTCATTGAGCGACTGCAGAAGCGTGATGGTCGACTGGAACGTACCCTACGAACGCCGTGCACTCGGAGCACCCGTTGAGGTGCTGCTCGAGGTCGCGCCGGACATCGGCGGGGAGACGCCCTTCGATGTAGTCGGAGAGAAGTTCGATGATACGGGAGCAGGCGGGCATGTCATGCAGATCTAGAATCGCAGAATGCTAAAACCTAGAATCTGAAATCTTCCAGATTCTAGATTCTAGATTCTAGCATTTCAGATTCCAGGTTCAGAAGTCGTAGCCGATCCAGACGGCGAACTTGACCTTGCGGAATTCCTCCTGAGCGGCGGCGCCCAGGATGTACCGCTCGTAGTCTTCGTTGAACATCGTCCGGTACGACCAGTCGAAATGCACCGGGAAGCCCAGCGCGAACGTTTCGAGCCCGATGCCGTACGACGCGCGGGCGTCGATCAGGCGGAAGCCGTCGATCCTCTGCGCAGGCCTGATGACGATGCCACCGGCGGTCGTGTCGGGCAGGGAACGTCTTCGTCCCGCTCTCCCACGGTTTGAACGTCTGGCCATCGAGGCCCGCCCCGCCGATGTTGAAGAAGAACACGCCGCGGATGCCTCCCAGCACGCCGATCGGTGTGGCCATGGCGTTAATCAGCGGGTAGCGCAGCTCGGCGTTCCCGTAGAACGCCTTGTGACCGACGAACTGCCGGTAGTCGTAGCCGCGCATCTCGGAGTTGCCGCCGAAGAACATGTAGCCCGGCGAATCGCCAAAGCTCTTGAAGCCCACGGCACGCAGCGCGAACACGCCGTTGGCGCCGATTCGCGCGTAGTAGCGCGCGTCGGCGTCGATGGTCTGGCGCGACAGCGTGTTGCCGATCTTCGGCGCGGTTTCGAACGACAGCCGCATCGTGCTGCCCGAGAGCGGTCCGTATTCGCGGAACACGGTCGTCTCCTGGACGAACGAGACGCCCAGCGGCACCATCATGCCGCTGTTGAAGAGCCTGGTCCCGAACTCTTCTTGCTGATACCGATCGGCTTCGTCCTGAAGCAGCGGGTCGGCGAATTCCTCGTTGTAGTTGACGAGCCCGCCCGAGAACTCGACGCGGCGATACATGCTGAACGGGTAGATGCCGAACGCCGATCCGCCGCGCACCGTCTGCGTGGCGAGCGCGTCTTCGCGCCTGATGTACGGCGCCAGCGCCGGATCGTAGAAGTAGCTCGCCAGCTGCCCGTAGAAGAACTGCGTCTGCGAGTAGCCCTGCAGCGCGAACTGCATGCGCCGCGACAGGTTGACGTACGAGAACGACAGCGTCTTGTACTGCTGCACCGACGAGGCGTACATGCTGAACTGCTGATCGCCCAGAACGTCGGTGAACGACACCATCGATCCGCCGAAGATGTCGCCGCCGCTCGTGACGCCGACGTTCACCGGCGGGCGTCCGTCGAGGAACATCTTGTCGAAACGGCCCTTCTTCGACACGTTCTCGGCGACGAGGGTGTGCTGCAGCGGCGGCTGGAAGTCGGTAATCGGCCCGGGGCTCCCGAAGTCGGCCGACGCGGCCGTGTGCAGCGGCTCCTTCAGATCGAAGGTGTGCAGGCTGTAGCTGCCTTTGTAGTAGTCGACAAACGCCAGGCGCGGATTGGCGCCGTCTTTCGACAGGACCACGGGCGAGAGCACGCCGCCGAGCGCGTCGGTGTACTGCCGCAGCTCGCCGGTCTTGAGGCTCAGCGTCCACAGGTTGAAGATGTTCCCGTTACGCGCGATTTCCGGCGACAGCGGCGTCGTCGGGTCGGTGGCCGTCGAAGAGAAGATGATCGTGTCGGTGTTCAGAAACTTGGCCGCGGCCTCGTCCTGCGTGCCGAAGGTGAGCTGCGTCTTGGCCCCTGTGTCGACATCCAGGCGGAAGAGCTTCTGCGACCCGCTGATGCGCGCGATATAGACGATGAAGCGGCCGTCGGGCGAGTAGACCGGGCCGTAATCGCCGAACTCGTCGTTGGTGAGGTTCGTGACATCGCCGCTCGTGACATCGAGCTTGAAGATGTCGCCAATCGCGTTGCGAAGGCCGCCGAAGATCACCGAGCGGCCGTCGGGCGAGATGTTGGGCGACTCGGGATTGTCGACGCTCGCCAGGTTGAGACGCTGCTCGATCTTGCCCGTGAGCACGTTCTGCACGATGAGCGTCTTGTATTTTTCCTGACGGACGAAGTAGGCGAGGCGATCGCCCACGGGCGACCACGACATCCACCCGACCATGTTGCTGAGGCTCGGGTACGCGAGGTACTCGAATCCGCGGTCCATGTCGAAGCCGGGCGTGAGGTTGCGCACGACCGCACCGTCTTTGGCCGACACGAGAATGATGTCGAGCTCCTGATCCTTGCGGTTGCCGGTCGTCATCGCGATGAGATCGCCGGACGGGGACGGCTCTATCGAAATCGCGCCCGTATACTGCGAGCGCTCCGGATCCGGAGACAGATCCTGTCCGTAGTCGGCCGGCCGCTCTTTGTCGCGGAACGCCTTGAACCGATCCTTCAGATACTTTTCGAACTGCTGGTCGAATTCGCGCGAGCTGATCTGAAAGGCGTCTTCGTAGGGGCTCGAGCCCCCGCCGATGGCGCTGCGCCGCAGCGAGAAGAGGAACTGCCGCACGCCGTCCTTGCCCCAGCGCGCTTCGATGAACTCGTAGAGCGCGTGGCCGAGGTTGTACACGAGGCGCGGGTTGTTGAACTCGCCGTAGCCCTCCATCTCGCTCATGCGCGGGATGATGTCGGCGACGGCGGCGTCGCGCACCGTCATGAGGTCGAGCGGATCCCAGATGCCACGCTCGTACTCGGCGCCGCCCTCGTGTACCCACAGCGGCATGTTGCGGCGGATGAGCGAGGTCGGGATGATGTCGTACTGGAACACGTGCGTCAGCTCGTGCACGATCAGCCCGTAGAGCAGGTCTGACGGGAGATCGATCGGCAGGACCATGCGATGGCGCTCGCCTTCGGCGAAGGCCAGCACGCCTTCGGTCGAGGCGCCGGGCGCGATGTTCTGCTGCTCGAACTCGCTGTGGGTCTTGAAGATGATGAGCGGCACGCGCTGGGCGAGGTCGTGCCGCAGGTCGGAGCTGACCTGCTGGTAGGCGCTTTCCGCGTAGCTCGCGACCCGCGCCAGGTGCTGCTCGTTCTCGGGATAGAAGTAGATTTCGAAGTGGTCCGTCTTGTACGTGTGCCACTCGAACTGGTCGTAGTGAATCTGGTTCTTGCCGTAGTACGGCGCGAACTGGGACTGCTTGTTGACGGTGGTGCTTCCGCTGTCCTGCGCGTTGACGGTGGAATTGCCCTGCGCGTAGATCTGCGCCCAGGAGCACATCAGATCGGGCGACAGGCGTTGCGCGTGCGACTCACCTGCAGCGGCCAGCACGAAGCCTGCGGCCAGCAACCAGATGAAAGCCCTGCGGGGGGCGCGGGTGCGCATAGGATTACCTCGCGAAATTAGTGGGGTGCCACCGTGAGATTCACGCGATCTTACTGTGATTACACAGCTATCGCAACGAGGCCGCAGGAGCAAGAGCCATACCACAGAGCGCGTTCGAATTCGTTCGAAAACCGCCACAGCCTCTTCGGCCATTTACGCTTTTCGGCCTGATTTGGACACAGCGCGTCGACCGGTTCGGAGGACAATCTCCGAAGCTCGCTATACTGCGGCAAGGTCTCGTTCAGAATGCCGTCCGCCTTCGAAACCGACGCGCTGACACATCTCGACAGCCTGTATGGCACCGCGCTCCGCCTGACGCGCAACGAGGCCGATGCCCAGGACCTCGTGCAGGACACCTACGTCAAGGCGTTCAAGTCTCGAAAGCAGTTCCGTCCCGGGACGAACCTCAAAGCCTGGCTGTTCACGATTCTCCACAACACCTACCGCAACCGGCGGCGCGACATCGGGCGCGACCCGGTTGACGTCGACAGCGATCGCGTCGATCTGGCCGCGCCCGCCGACCCGGCCGATACGCCTGAGGAAAGCCTGCTGCGCGGGGCCATGGAACCCGAGCTGCAGGCGGCCCTCGATTCGCTGCCGGAAGCGTTCCGCGAGGCGGTCTGGCTGCGCGATGTCGAGGAATTCCCCTACGCGGAGATTGCAGAAATGTTAGGGATTCCGGTAGGAACGGTCATGTCCCGGATCTCGCGCGGCCGTCGTATGCTCTATGACAAAATGGTGCCAAAACATGTTGAACCGGCGGACCGGAAAGTCTCGTCCTAAAGGCAGCCTCAATGCCTAGTTGCCGGGAAATCGATCCGCTGTTTGCCGCCTATGTCGATGGCGAGGCCTCCGCCGACGAGCGGGCGGCCGTCGATGCGCACCTGAAGGCCTGCCCGAAGTGCCGGCATCAGACGGCTCTCCAGACCGTCGTGCGCGACACCGTGCGCGAGAAGCTGTGTCGACCGGCGGCCCCGGAAGCGTTGCGGGCGCGCTGTCGCGCCGCGGCGCACACCGGAACCCTTCCATTTGGTATCACTCGATCCACTCTTGCATCGCTCTCCATGGTCGCCGCCCTCACGTTGGTCCTGGGCGGCGTTTTGTTGTACAGCCTCACGGGTCTTTCTCCCACGGTGCTCGCGGCGCAACTGACGCTCGATCACGTGTCGTGCTTCACCTTCGGCAGTTCGGAGACGCCCCTCGACGCCGCCGCGGGCGAAGAATCGTACGCGCGCAACTACGGGCGCGAAGTCCACTTGCCTCGCGCCGCGGTGGAGGGGCTTCAGCTCGTGGGTCTTCGCCGATGCTATTGTGGGGAAGGGGGCGTGGCCCACGCCCTGTACCGGCTGGGCGGCAAGCCGCTCTCGCTGTACGTGATTCCCGATGTCAACCGCGAGCGCGCGTCGACGGACGTCTTCGGGCACGATGCGGTCATCTGGTCGAAGCGAAATGTCACCTACGTGCTGGTCGGCAGGGAGTCCAGGGAAGAGCTCGAGAGGCTGGCAGGGGTGATGGAGAAGTCGCTGTAAAGAACATAGGGATTAGGGATTGGGGATTAGGGATTAGGGATTAGAAGACTGATGGCGACTGGCGTGCTTCGAGTCGTGGGTGTGATGGCCGCGTTGGCGTTCCTGTTGCTCGCCGTGCCGCTCGAGCACGTCGATGAGCTCAGGACGGTGGACTTGTCCACCGTAGCGCCGTTAGGCGCGAAGGTGGAGGCCGCGCAGTCGCCGGCGTGCGACGCAAATCCGAAGGCCGCCAACCTGAACTTCGTGCTCAAGGATTCCAGCGGCAAGGACTTCAATCTCGCCTCGCTCAAGGGGAAAGTGATCCTGCTCGATTTCTGGGCGACGTGGTGTCCGCCCTGCAAGGTCGAGATTCCCTGGTTCGTCGAGTTCCAGCAGAAATATGGGCCGAAAGGCCTAATCGTCGTGGGCGTGTCGGTGGACGACCCCGCGGCGGCGCTCGCGCCGTTTGGTGAAAAGTTCAAGGTGAACTACCCGCTGCTCGTCGGCGACGGCCGAGACGATATCAAGGGGCCGCGCGGCTACAACGCGGCGTGGGGCCTGCCAAAAACGTTCGTGATCGGCCGCGATGGAAGGATCTGTAAGACACACATCGGTTTGTCCGTTAAAGAACATTTCGAGCAGCAGATCAAATCGCTCTTGTAGTAAGCTCAGAGGCAGATGGCAAAAGGCTTCACACATGCCCGCCTCGCCTGTGGCTGCCGCGTCGCGTTTCGCGATGGCCTCGATGGAAGTCCGTACACCGTCGTCGTGTCCGACAAGGCCCCGGGCTGCCAGATTCGTCTCCACGTCCGCGATCTTCCGATCTACGACTACCGGGAAGCGCTGCGTCCGTCCACGCGCATCAGCCCCGCGGAGCACGAGGATTTCGAAGAAGAGACCTGAGTCGCTCGAATCTGAACAGAAGATCAGAAGGTCAGAAGAAACTTGAATCTGGAAGATCAGTATCAGTCAACTTCTGATCTTTAGATCTTCAGTTTTAGTTTTTAGATCTTCAGGCCTACTCAAACCCCACGCGCAGCTCCGCAAGAAACGGCAGATGGTCCGAGGCCATCAGCGATTTGCGCGTTCGCGGAATTTCGACGCCTGCAATGTCGACCAGCCCTTCGTAGTAGATGTGATCGAGGTGCAGCAGAGGTAAGAGACCGGGGTAGGTCCGCCGCCGGCGCAGGTGCGTCCTGAGGTCGATCGCCTCGAGCCGTCTGGTGAGCTCCACGGTGGCGAGGCCGCCGCTCCACTCGTTGAAATCGCCCAGAAGGATTTTCGGCGGATGCACGCGGCCATCGTGCACGATGGTGGCGAGCCGGCCTGCCTGATCCTTGCGCTCGCGATAGGCGGTGCCGAGGTGCACGTTGAAGAGGTGCAGCGTCCGGTCGTCGATGAGGATATCGGCGCGCTGGCAGCAGCGCGGCTCGCAGGTGCGCCACGACAGGTCGTACTGCACGTGCTGCCGGATGGGATAGTGCGAGAGGATCATGTTGCCGAATTGATGGCCGCGCAGGTGGCGCACCGAGGCCATCACCCAGCCCATCCCCAGCGCCGCGCCGATTTCCTCGGCGTGTCCCGAGTCGTTCGGGCCCGCACCGATCACTTCCTGCAGCGCGATGACGTCGGCGTTCAGGCTGGCCAGCACCTGGATGGTGCGGTCGGGCACGGTCCGCCCGTCCATGCCGCGGCACCGATGGATGTTGTAGGTGACGATTCTGAGAGTCTTATGATGGACCGGCGCGCGCATCAATCCAGGTCGAAGTCGCGCGTGGGCTTCGTAATCGGTTCTTCCTTGGCCTGTTTCAGCGCTTCCTCGAATCGTCTGGAGAGCGCATCACCCTTCGTGCGCTCGGTGTTGAACGATTGTTCGAACGCCGCTTCGCGGCGCGCCTTCTCGTCGGCGAGGATCCGTTGCGCGTCCGAGAGCTCGATGTTGAGCCCGGATGCCGGTTCCTTGTGGGCAACGACGCGTCCGAGATTCAGATCGATGACGAGCGTGGCGCCGCAGCAGGGACAGAGCATCTCGCGCTCGGATTGAAGTCGAGCCGTATCTTTCGCAGCCACGGGACCATCATACTCTGGCCCGCCTTCGCGCGCATCCGCCTTCGCGCCGTCTGCGCACATCGCTACGGCGAGACAGGCCTGAGCAAAGGCACCTAACGCGCCAGGAAGTGTTTAGGTATCGGCGTCCACGCGTGGCGACCTTCATAGAAGAGCGGCTTCCGATTGGGATGTCGCTCCTTGAATTCGCGATATCGCCGCCGGAACTCGCGGAATCGTGCGTCCGGCATCCCGAGCGGCTGGTGCCTGGTGTCGAGCAGCATCCGCTCCACTTTCCACACGTTCCTTCCGGACAGGCGCCAGTCGTAGGCACCCATCACGCGAAGATCGACCAGCGCGAAGGCCGTGATGCGTCCGGTGAGGTCGACGTACTCGTCGAGGTAGCTGGCGGCCAGCGCCCGCGGCGTCGCGAAGACCGGCTTGCGTCCGTGCAGCCCCGGGTCGCGCGACCGCGCGACGGAGCCCCAGCAAACATCGTCGATCATCGATCGGCGATCGTCCATCGTCTGGGGCGCCGACGATGGACGATGGACGATGGACGATGGACGATGTTGGTACACGAAAATCACGTGGTCGAGCTCGTCGATCGATTCGAAGCTGATGACGAGCGGCGGATACCCGTGCTGCTCGAGCACCGTTGCCGCAAACAGCGCCGCCTCGAGGCAATGCGCCGTCCGATGACGGACGACGCCGCGGAAGCTGCGCAGCGTCGCGCGACCGGGTGGCGGCTCCGTGTTGTAGGGGAGCGCGTTGAGGTAGCGCTGGACGGCCAGCGGCGTCCGCAGCCTGGCGACGAGCCGACGCTCGGCGCGTGATGTCAGCGCGCCTCGGCCCTTCGACGCTGAAGGGCGTCAGAGCAGGCGTTCCAGTTCGGTGACGAGATCCGTGGCTGTCCAATCGGCTCCAGCGTAGCTCTTGACGATTCTGCCGTCGCGACCCACCACGGTCGTCCGCAATGTGTGGCCGATCTCTTCCGGGTTCGCCGCCTGGCCTCTCACGAGCGTGACGAGCATGTTCGTGGCAAACCGATCGATCGCCTCGCGCTCGCCGGTGACGAAATTCCACACTCGTGGATCGGATCGGAGTTTCTGCGCATGCGCCTTCAACACCGCGGGCGTGTCGTTCTTCGGGTCGAAGCTCACCGACAGCAGCGCGGCTTTGCCCGTGAGACCTTTCTCCTTGATGAGCGCCTGCGCTTCGGCGAACTGGCGATCCATCGCGGGGCAGAAGGTCGGAATCGGACACTTCGTGTAGATAAAGGTGATCGCGATGGGCCGGCTGGCGCGAATGGTATTGAAGTCGCGCTCGCGTCCCTCCTCGTCGACGAAGACCTGGTTGGGCACTTCGTCGCCGGGCATCAGGTATTTCGCGCCCGGCGCCGTTGGTGCCGGTGGCGGCACATCCGGTTTCGCGGTGCCCGTCTTCGTGATTTTCGTGACGACGGCCTGACTGCCGTCGACTTCGATTTCGCTCGTGATCAGGTCGCCGGCCTCGAGGGTGTCGAGCATGTTCGCCGTCCGCACTTTCCACGGCATCGTCATCGCCGGCATGAGGCCCTTGATGTCCTCGTGTTTGACGAGAATCTCCATCTTGTCGCGGTTCACGCCGAGAATCTGGCCGCGCATTTCGTACGTCTTGGCGCTCGTGCACGCGGCCGCCAGGACGAGCAGCGCGGCGGCGCGAAAACCCCGGGATTTCATACGTTAATGCTATGCTTTCCCGGAAGACATGAGCAAAGGGAAAACTCGTCGTATCGAGATCATGGATACGACGCTTCGCGATGGCGAGCAGGCCGAAGGCATCTCGATGATGCCCGAAGAGAAGCGCACCATCGCGCAGCGGCTGCTCGAGTCGGTCAAGGTCGATCGCATCGAGGTGGCCTCGGCGCGCGTCAGCGAAGGCGAACGGCGTGCGGTGAAGGCGATTATCGATTACGCCGAGTCGAAGGGTCTCGCGAGCCGCGTCGAGATTCTCGGATTCGTCGATGGCAACCGATCGGTCGACTGGGCGAAATCGGTGGGCGCCCGCGTGATCAATCTTCTGACGAAGGGCTCGCTGCATCACTGCCGCGAGCAGTTGAAGAAGACGCACGAGCAGCATCTCGACGACATCCGCAGGACGATCGAGTACGGCGCGAAGAACGGCATCACGTTCAACGTCTATCTCGAGGACTGGTCGGGCGGCATGCTGCACTCTCCCGACTACGTGGTCGAGCACATCGACGCGCTCACCCACATGCCCGTGCGCCGCATCATGCTGCCCGATACGCTCGGGCTGCTGCGCCCGGCGCAGGTGCGCGATTTCGTGAGCCAGATCATCCGCCGGTTTCCCGGGCCCCATTTCGACTTCCACGGCCACAACGACTACGGGCTGGGCACCGCCAACACGCTCGAGGCGGCCACTCGCGGGCGCCCACGGCGTGCACGTCACCGTCAACGGGATGGGCGAGCGCGCCGGCAACGTGACGCTCGACGAGGTTGTCGTCGCGCTGCGCGATCATGCGGGCATCAGAACGGCGGTCGACGAGCGATCGTTGTCCGAAGTCAGCAAGCTCGTCGAAGTGTTCTCGGGCCGCCGCGTGCCGGCGAACAAGCCCATCGTCGGGGAGAACGTGTTCACGCAGACCGCGGGGATTCACGCCGACGGCGACATGAAGGGCAATCTCTACGAGAGCCGGCTCACGCCCGCGCGCTTTGGCCAGCACCGCACCTACGCGATGGGCAAGCTGATGGGGAAGGCGAGCCTCGACTTCAACCTCGAGCGGCTGAACATCGCGCTGTCGGCCGAGCAGAAGCAGCAGCTTCTGGCGCGCATCGTCGAGCTGGGGGATCAGAAGAAGAGCGTCACGCAGGCCGATCTGCCGTTCCTGATTTCAGAAGTGCTGCAGACCCGCGAGCTGCGCGTCTTCGAGGTGAAGGACTACTCGGTTGTCACGAATCGCGGACTGCGGCCGACCGCGACGCTGCTCGTGCGCTACCGCGACCGCGAGCTGCACGCGACCGGATTCGGCGACGGCGGCTACGACGCCTTCATGCAGGCCCTGAAAAGCATCGAGAAGCAGCTGGGCTTCGAGCTGCCGAAGCTGCTCGATTATGAGGTTAGAATCCCACCGGGCGGCAAGACCGACGCCCTGGTGGAGACCACCATCAAGTGGGAAGGGGGCATGAAGACCCGCGGCGTGCACAGCGATCAGCTCGCGGCGGCGATTCAGGCCACGGAACACGCCATTAACATGATCGCGCTGCGGAGCGCGCCACCTGCGAAAGGCACGGGTCACGGGCCAAGGGGCGAGGGGCGCTCAGAGGGATGCATGGCACAGCTCAGCACAAAAAAATCGCTGAATCTCGA
The DNA here is from genome assembly GCA_963821395.1 of Vicinamibacterales bacterium. GTDB lineage: Bacteria > Acidobacteriota > Vicinamibacteria > Vicinamibacterales > JAMQPK01 > JAMQPK01. Next base: position 78,177 of record CAWGDY010000034.1, read on the forward strand.
CGCGGCTAAGGCCATCGGCAATGCGGCCGAGGCCAAAGCCCGCGAGCTGAACTTTACCAACTGCGTCGCCATCGTCGACGATGGCGGCAACCTGATTTATCTCGTGACGATGGACGGGACCCAGGTGGGCAGCATCCACGTCGCGCAGGAGAAGGCGCTGGCGGCCCTCCGCTTCAAGCGCTCGACCAAGCTGTTCCAGGACATGGTGACCGGCGACAAGCCGCACATGGCATTTCTGCCGGGCGCCGTGCCCGTGGAGGGCGGGCTGCCGCTGTTCGTCGACGGGCAGATCTACGGTGCGATTGGTGTCAGCGGAATGCCGTCAGACAAAGACGGTATCGTCGCCCAGGCGGGCGCCGACTTCGCCGCGACGCTGAAGTAAGGGCGCCGGCGACCCGGCCCTGCTTGATTTAAGGTTGACAGCCCCTTCGGAACCGGTCTATTTTCACGCCTTCCAGATAGATGCAGTTCCAACCATCTTACCAACCGGTAGTGTCCGGTTTGCGCTTCCATCGGGCTTCGGCGAGACCCGCCGCAGTGGTGAAGCAAGCCCGCCGGACCGAGGAGCGGACAGACCATGGGTCGCAGGCTGTATGTCGGCAATCTCCCCTACAAAGCCACCGATGAAGATTTAATGTCGCTGTTCAGCACGGTCGGCGACGTGGCAAGCGCCCGCGTCATGCGGGACATGGCCACCGGCCGGGCGCGCGGATTCGGCTTCGTCGAAATGACGACGGACGAAGCGGCACAGAAAGCGATTGAGAAGCTACATCAGCACCAGATGGACGGGCGCGCCATCGTGGTCAACGAGGCGCAGCCAAAACCGGCGGGCGGCGGACGGCCGTTCGGCGGCAGTGGCGGCGGCTACAATCGTGGCGGCGGCGGCGGCGGCCGCGGCGGCGACGATTACGGCGGCTCCGGCGGCGGGCGTCGGGAACCTCGCTGGTAAAGACATCAGGGCATCATTGGCAGATTGGCAGAGTGGCAGATTGGTAGAGTCGCTCACTCACGCCTCGGACATATCCGCTGAGTCCTGCGAGCTCTTAGCCAATCTGCCAATTCCGATGATCCTGCGTCGGCACTTCCGGCTACAACTATCCTGAATGGAAGGGGAGCTTTTACCCGGCCGATCTTGCGGCCGCGAAGATGCTCCCTTACTACGCGGCGCGGTTTCCCACCGTCGAGATCAACTACACGTTCTACCGGATGCCCACGGAGAAGCTGCTCGCGGGGTGGACCAGGCAGGTACCGCCCGCGTTCAGATTCACGCTGAAGGCTCCCCGGCGGATTACGCACGACGCGAAGCTGGTCAACTGCGAGAAGCTGACTGCCGAGTTCTGCCACGTCGCCGGCACGCTCGGCGATCAACTCGCCGCGCTCCTGTTCCAGCTGCCGCCGTCACTGAAGAAAGATCTCGCACGGCTCGACGCGTTCATCGACACCCTGCCGCCGAAAGCGCCGGCGGCCTTCGAGTTTCGCCATCCGTCGTGGTTCGACGAAGAGGTGTTCGGCCGCCTGCGAGACCGGGGCCGGGCGCTGTGCGTGGCCGACAGCGAGAAGCTGGAAACGCCGCTCGAGGTGACCGCCGACTTCGGCTATTTCCGCCTTCGCGATGAAGGCTACCAGGCGGATGACATCAAGGAGTGGGCACGGAGGATTGGCGCGCTCGGCGATCGCTGCAGGGAAATCTACGTGTACTTCAAGCACGAAGAGCAGGGCCTCGGGCCGGAGTTCGCCCGACAGCTGATGAAACATCTGGGACTGGGGAGTGGGGATTAGGGATTGGGGATTAGGGATTGGGTCAGTCGCAAGTCACAAGTCGGCAGTCAGAAGTCGCAAGGCGAACCGGTCGTCCCACAGTTCGACGTAGCGCAATCCGATGTGTGCCTTCGGGCGGACAGGTAACGCTAGGCGACTAAGCATTACTGATGGCGTAAGCTTCGCCTGTCACTAGCGTTCTGAGGGGATTGCTTCGCACTGGCAGGGCGTGAGCGATGTTCTGGGTAACGGATTGCCGAACGCCACGAGTCTCATCAGAGGAGGCAACCGATTGAAGTGGTCGCTGACCACACTGCCGTTGTTGGCGCTGTTCGCTTTCGTTGCAGGATGCCAACAAGCTGGGGGGCCGGCCAGAGCGACCGCGCGTCAGCAGGTTCACGAGTTCACGCCAGCTGCCTTCTACAACGAGTTCTCTCCCACGACGCCGCCAGTTCTTCGTGTCGCGCGGAGACACGAGCGACCAGGACTGACGCAGCCGGGATCGGCCGTGTGTCGGGGACCAGGGACACCAGTCGCAGTGCTGACCGCGCATCGTGTGAACCGCGCCGTCGCCGTCGTGCAACGACACGCGCGCGGCTCGGGTAAAGAAGGATTCCGGAACGAGGCGTTGAGGGGCGACCCAGCCGCTGATTGAGCTCGGTCATCACCCATGATCGAGCCCGTAGCGACGAATACACAACGCGCCAAGGGGCGGGGAGCTGAACAACGGTCGCGACATTACCAGGGGCGGAGAGGAGTTCAACAAGCCTATCAATCACAACATGAGGGTCTACCTCAAGACCTCAGTGGATCGTGCCAACGCCGGGAGAAAATCTCGAACGCGCCTCTCTGCTCGACGTTTCAGGGTAGCCCGCTTACTCTCTGGCCAAATGGCTGACGCGCACCTTCACGATGGCGGGGAAGTCTGGACCTCGATAACAGAGGCGAAGCCGCTCGATAGAGATAACTCCCGATAAACGCCGCTGCGTTTACCGACCGAGTCCCGCCCTCTGTTGTCGCTAAATGGGTGTAAAGCGCGCCAGCGCATGTGCACACAAGGTGCGACTTCGACTTGAGACTGTCGACTTTCGACTTGCGACTTGAGACTGCTAATCCCCAATCCCTAATCCCCAATCCCTAGTTTTTAAGTGTGGTGCGTCAGAAAGTCCACGATCTCCCGCTCCGCCCAATACCCGTCGTACCCATTCCGCGCCTCTTCGACAAATCCGCAATGCCCGCCATGTGCCGTGAGCCGTACCGTGACGTGCGGGTTGCCGATGACGGCGCGCTCCTTGAAAGGTCCGGGCGGAACAAAGGGATCGTCCGCGGCCGTGATGATGAGCGCCGGCACGTTGATCCTGTCGACGACGCGCATGGCACTCGCGCGGTGGTAGTAGTCGGCGGCATCGCGGAAGCCGTGAAACGGCGCTGTGTACGCGTCGTCGAAGGCACGAATCGATGTGATGCCGGGCAAGGCGTCCAACGACCACTTGCCCGGCCACGCCCTGGCCTTGCGCCGCATGCGCCGCTTGAGGTTCCTCACGAAGTGCCACTGGTAGATGGCGTTTTGCCGTTCCTCGAGCGCATCCACGCACACCGCGAGATCCATGGTCGGCGAGACGGCGCAGACGGCGCGCAGTTCGCGCGGCGGGTTCGCGCCGAAGTCGCCGGCCAGCTTCAGCGTCAGGTTGCCGCCCAGCGAATAGCCGGCGATCGCAAAGGCCGGAAGCCCGTCGACCTCGACGAGCTCGCGCATGACGGCGAGCGGATCGCCGGTCAGGCCGGAATGATACAGACCGTCCGACAGACGCTCCGTGCCGCCGCAGTTACGCTGGTTGAGGCGAACGGCGTTGAAGCCGGCGGCGAAGGCCTTGTCGGCCAGTCCGCGCACGTAGTGCGCGTCGCTCGAGCTCTCGAGGCCGTGCAGCGCGATCAGTGTCGGGTGCTCCCACGGTTTCGGCTGCCAGTGACAGTGTGCGAGCACGCGTGTGCCCGGCGCCACATCGAACAGACGAGGTGTGGGGGGCGGCAGCGCGGGAAACGTGCGCGGGTTGCCCCACGCGTACAACGTCATCCAGTGCCCGCCCTTCCAGCGCGGGAGCGGCGAAAAATCAGCGGAGCTCATAGATGCGAAACTGCCCGTTGCGATAGCTCATCGGAAGGTCGACGTCGCGATCGATCACGAGGTAGTCGAGATCGTATTCGGCGGCGAGACGTCGCAGCTGGTCGGGTGTGAACGTGTCGAAGCCGTGTACGTCTCGAATGCGCCGGAGCAATTCGATCGCGACCTCTCGTGAATATAACGCCAGCGCCAGATCCTTGACTTCTTCGAGATAGACGTCTCGCTCGCCCGCCACGCGCACGCTCGTCCCGTACTTCCATGCGTGGCCGGGATCGGCCAGCACGTAGGTGTCGGCGGGTGTGCGGGCGATCCACTTCATGGCATCGTGCCAGTTGTCCTGCGGAAGTCCGACGCGCACGATCGCATTGCCGGCATGCTCGGCGCGGAAGACGTAGACCCCGCGCGCGACCGCCGCGGCCAGAAGCACCACCACGATGACGCGGCGAGCCAGCCGCGATTCGGCCGACTCGGCCAGGAGCCACGCAATGTAGATGGCCGCGAGGAAGTCGAGCATCCAGAACACGCGCGAAATCTGCACTTGCAGCGCGAGCGCCACCCCCGCGACCATGAGCGGCCACACCAGCAGAAACAGCACCAGGAGCGCCGCACCTCCGGCGAGCAACCCGACCTCGCGCGGCAGCGCGACGCCGCGACGGCGCCTCATGTTATGTATGACGCCGGCGACGGGCAGATAGCTCATGTTGACGAGCCAGAACGACGCGTTCCAGTCTGCGGGAAAGATGTAGTCCTTGCCCGCCATGGCCGACGCCCACTGCGGGTCCATCGTGATGAGGTGGCCGCGCAAGGGTCCGAGCGTGACGGCCCACGCCGCGGCGATCGCGGCGGCACCGACGCCCGCGGCGACGGGTATGCGCCACCGGCGATCCGAAACGAAGAGCGCGACGCCGATCCAGATGCCAAACCAGAGTGCCGTCGTGGGATGGATCGCAAACGCGATCACGACCAGCGCGACGGCCACCGCGTTTCTGCCGCGCAGGTAGGCGGCGATCGCGGACGCACCCAGCGCGAACGCGAGCATTCTCGGCTGGAAATACGCCTCGAGCGAGTTGGCTCCGGTCTGCGTGATGCGATGGCGCAGCGTCATCAGCGTGGCAAAGAGCACGACGGTCCACCACGATCGGAACAGCACACCTCCGATGGCGGCAATGGCGCCGAAGAGCACGATGAGGCCGGCAAGGTAACCGATGAAGAACAACACGGGAACCGATGTGCCGGTGGCGCGCGCGATCGCCGCGATCGCATCGTCGTAGAGCATGAGCCGATCCTGCGCGTGCAGGATGCCCCGGTCGCGCGGGAAGAGCTGGGGATCGAGGTGCTGGACGACCGCCGGCACGTAGAACGCCTGATCGCCGACGCCGTAGCGGTAGCCGCCGCAGTTGAGGATCGCGACCAGACAGAACGCCGCGCAAGCCGCGGCCAGCGCCAGTTTGTGCGTGAGCAACGCTGGCGATTCTATCGGGGTCGGGAGGGGTTTTCCCAATATCGCGCGGATAAAACGGGGTCGGCATCGCGCGCAAAACCCCTCCCGACCCCGTTTTACTCGACCAGATGACAGTGATAACAACCGACGGCCGCGCGCGAGCGGTTGTATCCGTACGATCGGGCGAAGTCGTAAGCGGGACGGTGCATCAGCTTCGCCATGCCGGGGAGCACGACCTGGCGCATGTAGGCCGCGGTCGACTGGTTGCTCTCCTCCGCGAGATATCCATAGACGGCGTTGCGCATCTGCGGGTCGAGCCACGACCGCGCCCGCTCGAGGCCCGCGAGGCGGAGCTCGGGTTCGGGAAGCGCCCGCACGCCGGGCATCCGCCAGTCTTTCTGGCGCGCGTCGATGCCGTGGCACGTCTCGCACGTCACGTTGTCGGCTCCGCCGACGAGCGGCGCGAGCACGCGCCGCGCGAACGGCATGACGTCGTGCTCCATGAAGGCGGAGATTTCCTCGGTGGTCCGGTGATGGCCATCCGGGAAGATCGGATCGTCGGCGGCATACACGACCGGTGGCAGGGTGGTGTGCCGGACGAGTCCGACGAGGCCGAAGAGCGACGCACACAACACGGCGGCGGCGAGCGTCAGTCCCCGATGGGGATGCAGAATCGAGGGCGCACCAGGGCCGAGCGCCCGGCGAAAGAAATCGGCGTCGAGGTTCCGCCGGTCGTCCCCGAAGAGCTCGGTCGCACGCAGCTGAAGGATGAGGGCGAGCTCCGGCCCATGGTGAATATTGGCGAGTTCGAGCCCCTCGTCGTCGCGGCGCGAGGCAATCCGAACGGTGCTCGTGCCCAGGGCACGTTGCCACCAGGATTGCGACAGGGTGACGCTCTCGATGTCCTCGAGCGCAAGCTCGCTGACCGTACGGTTCTTACGCCGGATGACGATGCGAAAATCTGTGAACGCGTAGCGCGTGCGCGGCTGCGAGAGCGATGCGGGGAAGTCCGGACGGGAAGACCAGAGCACCTGCTCCCACGGAAGGGGGAAGATTTCCTCGGTCTTCATGGTCATTTCCAATTTACGCCACCGCCCAGACACGTGGCAAGGCACGAAAGTGCGCAAACTCCCTGCAGTCCTACGGAAGACTGCCGATAGACACGAATGACATGATGTGGATTTTTGAACGCCAGGGCGAACACATGCGGTGCGAAATCCGCCGGGACGGCAACGGCGCGGGTTACGAGATGGTGGTGACCCACCCCGACGGGTCCGAGCGCATGGAGCGGTTCGACGACACGACCGATCTCATCAAGCGCTCGCTCGATCTGCAGCGCGAATTGCTCGAGACCGGCTGGCGGCAGCCGATGCCCTCGATGCCCTAAAAGCTAACCTTAGGGGCCTGCCGCGCCGACTCCGGCGCTTCGAACAGCGGATAATCCTTGAAACTGAAGACCTTGGCGGTGACGATGCCCGGAAACTGGCGCCGGCTCGTGTTGTACTCCTGCACGCGCTCGTTGTAGCGCATCCGTTCGACCGCGATGCGGTTCTCGGTGCCCGACAGTTCGTCGGACAGGCGGTTGAACTGCTCGTTGGCCTTGAGGTTGGGATAGTTCTCGACGATGACGAGCAGCCGCGCCAGGGCGGCGCTCTGCTGATTGGCCGCATTGATCGTGTCGGCCGGCGTCTGCGCGCCCGACAGCTTCGAGCGCGACTCGGCAATCTGCTGGAACACTTCCTGTTCGTGTGACGCGTAGCCCTTCACGGTCTCGACGAGGTTCGGGATGAGATCGTTGCGGCGCTGCAGCTGGTTCTGCACCTGCGCCCACTGCGCCTTGACCCCTTCTTCCTGGGAGACGAAGCGGTTGTAGGAACAGCCGGACAGGAGCGTCGCTGCCACAGCACTGACAGGAGCGCGATGCGTCGAGTGAACATTGCCATATCATGATTCTACCGTCATAATCCCGCCGAATGAACCGCGGCGATGCGGTGGGACGATATCGCATCGAATCGCCGCTGGGCGGAGGCGGGATGGGGCCTGGTCTTTCTCGCCGAAGACCTCACGCTGGGCCGCAGACAACAAGCACGTCGTGTTTCTCTCTATTCAAGGCGCAAGCCAGGCAGGGCTGAAGCCCTGCGCTACCGAAGTCACAGTCGCCGGTGTTCCGCAATCTTGCCGTCAGCAATCTTCAATCAATCTGCCAATCTACCAATCTCACAATCTGCGAATTCACGATTCACCAACTCGCTCCACCTCCACCACCGCCGCTCCGTCCTCCACCGAATCCGCCAAACCCGCCTCCGAACCCGCCGCCGCCGATGCGTCCGCCGCCGCCGAACGGGCCGGCGCCGCTGTTCCAGCCGCTCCACGATCCGCCGCCCCAGTAGGGCGGTCCGCGCCGCATGCGCGATCGGCGGCCGCCGCCACCGCTGTTGCTGATCACGATGATGAGGATGATGATGGCGAGAACGACCCACGGGCTCACCTGGCTCACGCGCGGGATGACCTGGTTCGCCGGCTGCGGCACGCCGGTCAGCGTCACGCCGCGTCCCTGCGCGATGCGCGCGATGATGCGTGTCGCGCCGGCCAGCAGGCCAGGGCCGTACTCCCCGCGCACGAAGTACGGCCGCATGTCGTCGCGGCTCACCTCGCCCGAGAAGCCGTCGGTGATGAACTGCTCGACGTCGTAGCCGACTTCTACCCAGACGTCGCGATCCTTGACCGCAAGCAGGATGAGCAGGCCGTTGTCTTTGCCCTTGGCACCGATGCCGCGCCCGCGGTTCTCGAACATCCTCACCGCGTATGCGCGAATGTCGGCGTACGGCGCGAACGTGTCGATCGTGGCGACGACCACGACATCGCCGCTCGCTTGCTTCAGGGCCAGGATGCGCCGCTCGATTTCCGCTTCGCTGTCAGCATCGATGACGTTCGCGAAATCGTTCACCGGGCGCGTCAGCTCCGGTGGCGGGCGTTGCGCGTAGACAGATGCGATGAGTGCGATAGGTGCGAGCACCGTCAACGTGATGCACGCGACATCGACGCCGCGAGCCGCGATGCGCGGGTTCGGCTGCAGCACATATCCCGAATCCCGAATCCCTCAATCGGCCTGGCGTCAGAATCATCATCAATGGCTCCACCGATCGACGTATTCGACGATGCGCTCGGCGGCGCGGAGGGCGTCGGGAAATCCCTTTTCGAAGTTCTCGAGCGCCAGCTGGGTGACCAGCGCCTTCGGCGCAATCCCTTCGAGCCGGGCCACGTTGGTGACGAGCGCGCGAAACGGCTCGACCGCGGCCGCCACGAGCCTTGTGATGGCCTTCTGGTCGCCGGCGGCCTCGATGTAGCCCTCACGCAGATGCAGGACATGGCCGCGTGCCTGCACTTCGCACGCGCGCCGCAGTTCCTGTTTTGGAATGATGACGTCGGTCGAGCACGTCGGTACCGGCGACCACCCGGCGCGTGGCGATGATCTCGCTCAGCTCGAGCGGAAACACATCGAGCGCGCGCGGCAGCTCCTCTTCGACGATGAACAGCGGCACTTCCAGTCCGAGCTTGTTCCATTTCGATCCATGCTCGGCGCAGCGATCGAGGTCGTCGAGCGTCAAAGTCTGCACGATCGCGCAGGTGTGGGTATGACCGCCGAACGACGCGACCATCTTGAGCCGCTCGCCGAAGATGTCCTTCAGCTGCGCGGCCAGCGTGTCGATGCTCATAAGTGCATTTAGTATGTTCAGTCATCGGTTATCAGTCATCAGTTATCAGGCGTCAGTCGTCAGTTGCCGATCGGCAGGCACGGTAAACGGTTAGAATGCTTCTCTCGATGAAGATGCGGCAGCTGAACGTCGGGTGCTTTGGCGGTGGCACCGGTCTGCCCAGCCTGCTCGGCGGTCTGAAGAACAATCCCTGGCTGCGCCTGAACGCGGTTGTGACGATGTTCGACAGCGGCGGCAGCTCGGGGCAGCTGCGCGACGAGCTGGGTGTGCTGCCGCCGGGCGACGTGCTCAAGTGTGCGCTGGCGCTTGCGCGTAACGAAGCCGAAGCCCGCCGCGTGCTGCTGTCACGCGTGCCCTCGATCGACCCGCGGCTCGCCGGTCACACCGGCGGCAACCTGCTGTTGTCGATGATGGAGCGGTACAGCGGCGACTTCCTGTCGGCGGTCGACGGGTTGCGCGCGCTGCTGGGCTGCAGCGGCAATGTCTGGCCGGTGACCGTCGAGCGCGCCAGCGTCTGCGCCGAGTACAGCAACGGGACGCAGACCCGCGGCGAGGTGGAGGTCGATCGCGGTCAGAGCAGCGGGCAGTTTGTCCGGCGCATCTGGCTCGAGCCGGCGGTCCAGATTCATCCGTCCGTCAACGAGGCCATCCGCGAGTTCGACGCCGTCATCATCGGGCCGGGCAGCTTCTATACGAGCCTGATGCCGATCTTCCTCGTCGAGGGCGTGCGCGACGCGCTGCAGCAGGTGCACGGGCCGGTGATTCTCGTGGCCAACCTGCTGACCGAAGGCAGCGGCATGAACGGATTTACCGCCGGCCATGCCGTGCGTCAAATCGCCGACGCCATCGGCCGGCCGGTCGATGTGGTCATCCAGAATGCCGCCGTACCCTCGCTCGACGTGCTGGCGCGCTATGCGGCCGAAGAGAAGCATCCGCTGCAACTGGGCACGTTGCCGGAAGAGACGGAGTTGATCGAGGGCGACTTCTGGCAGGACGAGATCGCGCGCCACGGACGCAGAAGGCTCTCGACGGCCGTGTGGCTGGCGTTGGGGAATCGGTTGCTATAGACACAGGAAAATAGAGGATTGAGAAGGATTAGGGATTAGGGATTCAGAGATGTTTCTCGAAGCTCGCTTTGCGCTACGTGCGTTGCTTTTTCCCTCTTCTTTTTTCCTTCTTCCTTTCTTTCTTCTTCCTTTTTCCTTTTTCCTTTTTCCTTTTCACTTTCCACTTTCTCTCTCCTCAGCACCGCCGCCCTTCGGATGATGTCCTCCAACATCTTGCCGGTTGTGCCGCCTTTGGCGGGACGGTTCGATGTCCAGATCGCTGGTGTATCCGACGCGAGGATCTCGTGGAAGTCGCCGCCGCTCTTGACGCTGAGCGGCGCAAACTCGGCGATGTCGACCGGGCCGGCCCAGTCGTCGCGATGCTTGATGAGCAGCCAGCTTTTTCCCTCGCCGTAGGACGGACCCTTCGTGCGCACGAGCACCCACGAGCCTTTCAGCTTGTAGCCGTCGAGCGTGAACTTGAGGTCCCCCTTCTTGAGGGCGGCGTCGATGTCGTCGCTCTCCGGCTTCCAGGTACCGCGATCCCACAACATGACGATGCCCGCGCCGTAGCCTTCGGGAATGACCCCTTCGAAGTCGCCGTATTCAATCGGATGATCCTCGACGTGCATGGCGAGCCGCTTGATCGAGGGATCGAGCGACGGACCTTTCGGCACCGCCCACGACAGCAGCACACCGTTGTGCTCGAGGCGGAAGTCGTAATGCAGATGGCTGGCGAGGTGTTTCTGGACGCAGAAGAACAGGCCGGTTTTCTTGTCGGCCGCCTTGCGGGAGGCCACGAGCGAGCCCGCGGGCTCGGGGGTTTTCTGAAAATTGCGTTTCTGCTTGTACTTGTCTAAAGGCATTCACGGACGGTTCGTCAGGTTCGTCAGGTTCGTGAAGTTCGTGAGGTTCGTTGGTTCGTCGGTTCGTCGGTTCGTGGAGTTCGTAAAGTTCTGAGGTTCGGCCAACTTGTCGAACCTGCGAACCTACGAACTCCACGAACCCAACGAACTTAACGAACCCCATTCCTACCACCTCGGTTCACGCCGGCCGCCGCCCCCGCCGCCGCCACCGCGATTGCCGCGCTCGAAGCCGCCGCCACCACCCCCGCCACCCATCGGCTTCGGCCGCGCCTCGTTGACGACAAGCGGTCGACCTTCCATCTTGAACTCGTTCAGCTCCGAGATCGCACGCTGGGCCTCTTCGTCGCTGGCCATCTCGACGAAACCAAACCCGCGCGCGCGGCCCGTCGCCATGTCGCGCATGATGCGCGCGCTCTCGACGGTGCCGGCCCGGCTGAAGAGCTCGGTGAGCTCGGTCTCCCCGGTTTGATATGGAAGGTTTCCCACGTAGAGCTTGCGACCCATAACACTGACTCCTTGGTCCCGACTGACGGGACACGAAAATACCCGGCGCCGGCCGGATGGCCGCACCGATCGCTTGCGAGACCCATGGTTCGGCCGTTACACAACGAGCGTTGGCGAGCTTCGCCGAATGGCATCGCCGGGACGCGGAGAGGGGTTGTATGCGGAGTGTGAAGACTGAGTCTGGGGTAACAACTCGATCGGCACTGCGCAGAAACGGTCGGTCACGCGCACGATACCGCCCAGTATACGCCTGCGCAGTCGTTCACGGTTCTGCGTTCTTTAAGAGGCCTTCACGATTTTCCGATAGGGGTCAGTACTAGTGGCGACGTGTAAAAAATCACTACGGTCATCACCTATTCTGGTTTGTACTCGGGCGGCAGCACGTCCGTTCCACCAAAGAAGAAATCCTCCATCTGCTTGGCCATCAGCTGCTGCGCCTCTTTCTGCCACGGCATCAGCCGATATTCATTGAGGATCATCTTCATGCGGTCCTCCCACATCTTCCAGGCCTGCGCCGAGACGCTGTCGTAGATGCGTTTGCCCAGCTCGCCTGGCCACGGCACTTCGTCGAGTGCGGGGAGGTCCTTTTGCAGTTTTGCGCAAAACACGGTACGTGCCATGGGGTAATCCTATCAGAGGGCTTAGGGCTGAGGGCTGAGGGCTGAGGGCTGAGGGCTCAGGGCCGAGGGCTTAGGGTGTCTATAATCGAGTCTATATGAACGTGCCATCGACGCTCGTCGAGCGCAGGCGGCGGCGGAATTTCGAAGACAACGTCAACGCGTATTTCGACCACGCCGCGACGTTCTGCAGCTACGCCCCCGGTCTGCTCAGTCAGATCAGGATTTGCAACTCCGTCTACTCGTTTGCCTTTCCCGTGCGGCATGCTGACGGATCGGTCGAGGTCGTGCACGCGTGGCGCGCCGAGCACAGCCATCACAAGCTGCCGACCAAGGGAGGCATTCGCTACAGCCCGAACGTCGACGAATCCGAGGTCAAGGCGCTCGCCGCGCTCATGACCTACAAGTGCGCGCTCGTCGACGTGCCGTTCGGCGGCGCCAAGGGTGCGGTCCAGATCGATCCCTCACGCTACACGGCCGACCAGCTCGAGCGCATCACGCGGCGATACACGCACGAGCTCGATCGGAAGAGCTTCATCGGTCCCGGCATCGACGTGCCGGCACCCGACTACGGGACGGGTGAGCGCGAGATGTCCTGGATCGCCGACACGTACGGGCAGCTGCACACCGGCGAGCTCGAGGCGCTGGCCTGCGTGACGGGCAAAGCGGTGTCGGAGGGCGGCATACACGGGCGGCGCGAAGCGACGGGCCGTGGCCTGATGTACGCGCTGGCCGAGGCGTGCCGGTCTGCCGACGACATGCGGACGCTGGGCCTGTCGACCGGTCTCGAAGGGAAGCGGCTCGTCGTGCAGGGCCTCGGCAACGTGGGCTATCACACCGCCAAGTTCTGCCGCGAGCAGGGCGCGATTATCGTGGCGCTCGCCGAACGCGAAGGCGCCATCCACAATCCGAAGGGCCTGAACGAAGAGGAAGTCTTCAGCTATCGCAAGCGGACGGGATCGATTCTCGGGTTTCCAGGCGCGACCGACATTCTCGATTCGCGCGAAGCGCTCGAGCTCGAATGCGACGTGCTGGTGCCCGCGGCGCTCGAGAACGTCCTCACCGCCGAGAACGCGCCCCGCGTCAAGGCCAAGATCGTGCTCGAAGGCGCCAACGGGCCGACGACGCCCGAAGCCGACGAGGTGTTCAGGACCAAAGGGATGCTGGTCATCCCCGATGTGTACGCGAACGCCGGGGGCGTCACCGTTTCGTATTTCGAGTGGCTGAAAAACCTGTCACATGTGCGGCTCGGCCGGCTCGATCGCCGCCGCCAGGCGGCCACCGAACTGCGTCTGCTGCAAGCCATCGAGACCGCCACCGGCCGGAAATTCAGCACCGCCGAGCGCGAATCGTTCGTCAAGGTCACCGACGAGCTCGCCATCGTCAATTCGGGGCTGGAAGACACGATGATCGTGGCCTACCAGGAAATCCGCGACACGCTGCGGCGCGAGCCGAAAATGGGAGACCTGCGGACGGCGGCGTTCGTCCTGGCGATCAACAAGGTGGCGATCGTCTACGAGGAACTCGGCATATTCCCCTGACGCACCATTGGTAGATTCGCAGATTGGTAGATTGGGAGATTACGAAGAAGTTCCTTGCGCCTTTGTGTCTTTGCGTTGAGACGAAGCATTTCCAGTAACGCCACTTGCACGCGCGCGTCGTTGAAGCACGCGCCGCCGCCGAGATCGGTCAGCGAATCGGGGACGAGCGTGTTGGCGGTCGACTGATTCCAGGTGCTCTTCCGCCATAACCCCTTCGGCAGCGAGACGGTGCCTTCCCGGATCGCGTCGTCTATTTTCACCGCGCATTGCACTTCGCCCAGCTCGTTGAACATTCTGATCGGATCGTCCTGTTTCAGGCCCCGCGACGCGGCATCGGCCGGGTTCATCACGACCGCGACTCCGGGCCGTGGCAGCTCGCCGAGCGTCGAGCTGATGGTTTTGTCGCTCGCCGGCGAGATGAGCGCGAGCGGAAACCGTTCCGAAGACGGATCGTCCTGGTAGGTGTACAACCCGGTCGGCGCTTCCGCTTCGAGCGCCTCCGGGAAGAGATCGACTTTGCCGTCGAACGTCCTCGGCATGACGTCGACGAACTGAACGGGGCGCAATCCAAACGGGGGGACGGCCTGGCCCGTGTCGCCGATCTGCGTGCCGGCATCGCCCGGCAGCGCCTTGAACACCTCGAGCAGCATGTCGAGCTCGTTGTCGGTTTCACCGGATTCGAGCAGGTCCATGCGTTTCGCGAGCTCGCCGAAGACCTCGGGATTCGATCGCGACTCGCCCACGGTGTCGATGACCGGCCTCACGAGCTGCAGGCTCAGCGGCCCGTACCCTTTCGCGAAATCGTACGCTTCGAGAAATGTGGTGGCCGGCAGGATGACGTCGGCGTATGCCGCCGTGTCGGTCATCACCTGATCGAAGACGACGGTGAAGAGATCGTCGCGTGCCATGCCCTGGAGCACGCGCTGCTGATCGGGCAGGGTCGCGACCGGGTTGGCGTTGTACACGAACATCGCCTTGATGGGCGGATCGGAGGGTTCCGTCAGCGCGCGTCCGAGCTTGTTCATGTTCACGATGCGCGTGGCCGGTTCGGGGCCCAGCCAGGGCTTGGTGATATTCCAGGCGCTGGAATTGCTCATCGAGTAACCGCCGCCGCGCACGCCGAACTTGCCGGCCACCGCCGGCAACGCCAGAATCGCCATCGCCGCATTTCCGCCGTTGCGATTGCGCTCGAGTCCCCAGCCGCAGCGCACGAGCGCAGGCGACGTGCTCGCGTAGTCCTGAGCCAGCTGGTGGATCGCGGCCTCCGGGACGCCCGATATTTCGGCCGCGCGCTCGATCGTCCATGCCGCCGCTCGACCGCGGAGACGCTCGGCGCCCCTGGTGTGCGCCGCGATGAACCCGGCGTCGGCAAGCCCTTCCTCGAACAGATAACGATGCATCGAGAGCGCGATGGCGACGTCGGTGCCCGGTCTGGGTGCGATGTGGAGATCGGCCTGACGCGCGAGCGGCGTCGCACGCGGATCGATGACGATGAGCCGGGCGCCCTGCTTCTGCGCCTGCCGGACGTACGGCACCAGGTGAATGCCCGAGGTCGAAGGGTTGACGCCCCAGAGAATGATGAGGCGCGCTTCAGGGTAGTCCTCGTAGGTGACGCACGGCATCTTTCCGTACATCGCCTGTGCCGCGGTGCCCGTCGGCGCCGCGCACACCGTGCGCCCCAGACGGGACGTGCCGAGGCGCCGGAACAAAATCGCGTCCAGCGTGTCCTGCGTCAGCAAGCCGTTCGAGCCGCCGTAGGAAAACGGCAGGATCGCTTCCGGGCCCCACTTCTCCCGTACCTCATTCAGACGACCGACGATCATCTCGAAGGCTTCTTCCCAGGTCACGCGAGAGAAACGGGCCTGGCCTTTCGGGCCGCTGCGCACGGCGGGATGGCGCAGCCGCGCCTCGCCGTACACGCGGTCGCCGAATTTCCTGACCTTCGCGCAAATGTATCCGCCCGTCGGCGCGTTGAGCATCGAGCCGTCGATGCTGACGAGGCGTCCCTCGCTGACGGTGACGGCGAGACTGCAGGAATCAGGACAGTCGAGAGGACAGGCGGTGTCGACGACGACGTTTTCCATTCCGTGTCAGCATAAAGCATCCACGGCATGCGGCGCGCGTTCAAAATCGGGCTCGTTCTCGTGGCGGCCGTTCTGGCGGCGACACCGCTTCCGCGCGGCCGCGTCGAAGCGGTGTATTCGCGTGGCCTGTATCCGGCGATTCAACCCTGGCTCACCTCGGTCAGCAACGTCGCGCCGTTCGCGTTGTTCGATTGTCGTCGTCGTGTCCGTCACCGTCGGCGTCCTTCTGTTGTGGACGATCCGCCTGCGTGGATGGCGGCACCGGAACGGAAAGGTGGCCACCGTCGGCGGGCTCGCGCTCGACACGGCAGCCATCGCCGCGGCCTTGTATCTGTGGTTTCTTGCGGCCTGGGGATTGAACTATCAGCGCCAGCCGCTTCGCGAGCAGCTTGATTTCAACGAAGAGCGCGTGACCCGCGACGCGCTGTATAGCTTTGCCACGCGCAACATCGACTCGCTGAACGCGCTCTACCGCGATGCGCACGCCGCGGGATGGCCGGAGCTGGCCGACACCGGACGCGTCCTCCAGCCGGCGTTCGTGGCCGCTCAACGCGACCTGGCGATGACCTGGACGGCAGAACCGGGGCATCCCAAACGGACGCTCTTCAATTTCTATTTCACGCGCGTGGCGATCGAAGGGCTGACCGATCCGTTCTTTCTCGAGACGCTCGCCAACCAGAGCATGCTGCCGTTCGAGCGCGCGTCAACTGTCGCGCACGAGTGGAGCCATCTGGCGGGGTACGCTGACGAGTCGGAAGCGAACTTCGTGGGGTGGCTGGTGTGCATGCGCGGAAGCGCGCCGGTGCAATACAGCGGATGGCTGTCGCTCTATGGCACCGTGATGAACGCGCTGCCGCGACCCGACCGCGAGGAACTGTCACGCCGGCTCGAGCCGGGACCTCGCACCGATCTCATCGCCATCTCCGAGCGCATCCGATCGCAGATGATTCCGATCGCCAACCGCGCCGGTTACGCGGTCTACGATCGATATCTCAAGGCAAACAGGGTGGAGGCAGGCATTCGCAGCTACGGCGACGTGGTACGCCTGCTGCTCGGGACTCGCTTCACTGAAGATGGCGTGCCTCTGCGCCGATACTGACGCAGAGGCCTCGAGGTTCCAGAGTTCCTGTTCCGGTTCCTGTTCTGGTTCCGGTTCCGGTTCCGAGTTCTGGTTCCTGTTCCGGGTTCGGTTCCGGAATCGAGTTCTGGCTCCAGAACCGAACAGGAATCGGAACCAGAACTGGGAACTGGAACCGGAACCCGGAACCGGGTGCGAAGCGGTTACAGAGCTATGACGGTAGTTGAACGTCGTCCAATGGAAGCACTTGTTCCATCGACGTGTCCGCGCTTGCCGCGGGTGCGGGGGCCGGAGCACGACGCGGCGCGCTGCGGCGCGGCGCCGCACGTTTCGCGCTGCGCTTGGCCGGACGCTTGGCGGAACGCTTGGCTGAACGCTTTGCGGCTTTCTTCTTGGACGCTTTCTTACTCGTGGGCTTGCGAGACTTTGACGTCTTCTTTTTTGCCATCTTGCGGCGTTTCTTGGCCATGCGCGCTCCTCCAGGTAAATGGGCGCGCGTATTCTAATCTGATAATCTGGTCGCCTGCGTGCTGATTCTTCGTTTCTTCCTCGCATTTCTGTTCCTCGTCGCGGCTTCCCGTCCGGCAGTCGCGCAATCCGAGGAGCTCCCGATGCCCTTCCAGAAGGGCACGGTCGAAATCACCGTGCTCGGCGGCACGTCGCTTCCCGTGTCCTGGTTCGAAGCGAACAGCGAGCACCAGTTGAGCATGGTGTCCCTGTCGATCGGCCGGGTCATGGCGGGCGGTCCTGGCCACGGCAGCCTGGAGATGATGGTGGACGTGACGCCGTTCGTGCAGGTGCGTCAGCCGGAACCCGTCAGGGGCTGGTCGGTTTCGCCCCTGTTCGTGCGGTGGAACTTTCCGCCGATAGGGTCGAGGGTCCGGATTTTCGGCGAAGTGACCGGAAGCCTGCTGTTTACGACCGACCCCGTGCCGGCCCGCACGACGACCTTCAATTTCAGGGATGAGGCCGGTTTTGGCGTCCGCATCGCGCAGAACCACCGCCGCGCCTGGCTGGTGGGCTACCGGTTTCAGCACATTTCCAACGCGGGGCGGGTGAAGCCGAACCCGGGCGCGAATTTCAATTTCGTCTACCTCGGCCTCAGTTTTCTGCGATAGGCCAAAAACCGTCGGTTCCGGGCTGTCATCAGACAAATCTGTCGATTACGGTACGCCCGGCGCGACCGCCAATAGCCTTCAGGCCTCGCCGGCGATCGACACCGTTGTGGCCTTCACCTGACACCTGCACAGGAATGTAGGACGCCACGCGCGGCCGCGGGCAGCGTCAGACCGGACTCTCGGAAAACCTCAACAAATCCAGCCATCTCGACCGGGGACCTCGTCGCGCTGCGTGGTACGGCGCTTGCTATTCCATCTGGCGTGAATAAAAGGCACCCCGATCTTCCCCGTGTGACGGCGCGGGCGCGCGCCAGAGCCGCACTAGTACTGCTACGTCGGAACCTCTTTACGCACTCATACCTTCCAGCGTAACGCTTCTCTCAGATCAGCGACCAACGCCGCTCACACGGGGAAGATCGGGCAAGCTGCCGACGGCAGCTTGCCCGACCGTTCCTTCGCGTCATCCCTCGCGACAACTTCCGCGCCAGATCGCCAAGATGCTAGGATAGGCGCTCATTTTCAACGCAGGATTCGCGAAGGAGTTGCATCGTGTCCAGCAAAATCGGATTCATTGGTCTCGGCATCATGGGCAGGCCCATGGTGAAAAATCTGTTGAAAGCCGGCCACCAGGTGACCGCGTACGACATCGTGCCCGCGGGGCTGGAGGACGTCGTCGCGGCCGGGGCGCAGAAGGGTTCGTCGCCGAAGGATGTGGCCAGTAAGACCGACATCGTCATCACGATGGTGCCGGATGGGCCCGAGGTGGAGCAGGCCGTCCTGGGCCCCAACGGCGTCCTCGAAGGCGTGAAGAAGGGCTCGACGGTGATCGACATGAGCTCGATCAGCCCGATGGTGGCGCAGAAGGTGGGCGCGGCCCTCGAGGCCAAGGGCGTCGACTTTCTCGATGCGCCCGTCAGCGGCGGGGAGCCCAAGGCGATCGACGGCACGCTGGCCATCATGGTCGGGGGCAAGAAAGAGGTCTTCGACAAGATGGAGCCGATCCTGAGGACGATGGGGGCGACCGTGACGCTCACGGGCAAGGTGGGTGCGGGCAACGTGACGAAGCTGGCCAATCAGATCATGGTCGCCGTCAACATTGCCGCGATGAGCGAAGCCCTGGCGCTGGCGACCAAGGCGGGACTCGATCCGGAAGTCGTGTTCAATGCCGTCAAGGCCGGTCTGGCCGGCAGCACCGTGCTGAACGTGAAGGCGCCGATGGTGTACTCGCGCAACTTCAAGCCCGGCTTCCGCATCCGCCTCCATCAGAAGGACCTGCGCAACGCGCTCCTGGCGGCCGAGTCGCTGAAGGTGTCGCTGCCGCTGACCAGTACCGTGCAGAACATGCTCATCGATCTGATGAACAACGGCAAAGGCGACCTCGACCATTCGGCCATCGTGCAGGTCATCGAGCAGGCCTCGGCGGTCGAGGTGAAGAAGCCGAGTTAGTCGCAAGGCGCAGGTCGAAAGTCGGGAGGCGCAAGGCAAGTCGGAAGGCGCAAGCGGGAATGCGGTAGCGCAGGGCTTTAGCCCTGCCAGGGTCGACGGCTTACTGATTGGAAATCACTGAATCGCTCGACGCGCTCGTGGCTGCCTTCAACCGAGGCAGCCTCGACGTGCCGGCGAATCTGTTCACACCTCGCACGACCTTCTCGCTGAACGGCCGGTCGTATGAATCCATCCTGGGCGGATCCGCTGACGATCCGCTCATCCGCCTCCTCGCGCGCGGCGCGGCGGGGTATCGGACCGCCGCCAAGGCGCTGCAGTATGCACTGCAGCGCCCGACGGTGACGGTCGAGTCGTTGTCCGACCCCGATGCCTCAGGTTTGCGCACGGCGTCGATTCGCGTGCAGGGCGAATTGCGCCATCCGGCTGAGCCATTTGCCGGCGGTGCGACGCTTCGACTCACGTGCCACCACAACGAACTGACGTCGGTCGAGGTGATCTGCGCCGAAGATGATCTGAAGCGGATCGCCGCAAGCCGGCTGGCCTAACAGCGCTCGTTGAAGTGCGTCTCGTTCCCACATGTAGGGGATAACGCTGGAAGGGGTGGGGGTGAACAGAGGGGGGCCGGTTCCGGTTCCGTTCGGGTTCCGGTTCGGGTTCCGGTTCGGTTCCTGTTCCCGGTTCGGTTCCTGTTCCCGGTTCGGTTCCCGTTCCCGGTTCGGTTCCCCTTCCGGGTTCGGTTCCCGTTCCGGGTTGGGTTCGCCGTTCCTGGTTCCTGGTCCGTGGTGCGGGCCCACGAACCTACGAACCGATCACGAACCCAGAACGAACTCCACGAACTCCACGAACTCCACGAACCGACCGAACCAGAACGTTCCCGGAACCGGGATTGGAACCGGAACCGGAACCCGTCGTCAGGGTTTCATGTCAGCGATGAAACAGCCGACGGCCTGCGTTCGTGGCGGCACGATCGGCTTGCCGGCGACAAGCGCGGAAAGGGCGTTTCGCAGGTCGTGCTCGGTGGCGGCCGGCCGCTCGCGTCCAAGCTCGACGAAGCGGTTGTCGATGCGCCCGAGATAGACGAGGCGACCGTTCTTGTCGAACACCGCCGCTTCGGGGGTGATCGTCGCGCCCGCCTGCTTGACGAGCCGATGGTCGGGGTCGCGTTCGCCAACCGGCGGCAACCGAAAACGCGCGGATGTGCGTGTCGATCGCCGCGGGCGTATCGAGGGGATTCGGGTAGACCAGCCGGAAGCGAATGCCCTGCGGCGTGAACTGCTCGTAGAGACGGACGATCTCGGGCGCGTACCGGTTCGAGACGGGGCAGTCGGTGCTCACGAAGAGCAGCACGGTAAGGGCGAGCGCGGCGGTCATGCCGTCCCCGGCCGCTGACACGGTGTCGCGCGAAGGCGACGCCTGCGCGCGCGATCCATGCGTTTTCTCCGCAATTCCGCTACGTTTGACATGGTACGGCCGTTGCTCGAAGCAGGATCGTCAGCGTGTCACTCCGGAGGCTTGCATTCGTGCGTCATCGATCACGTGTCGCGATCTACGGCGCGCTCACCATCTGCGCGTTGTCTGCGGTGTCGGCTCATGCCCAGGACCATCAGGGCAGGCACATCGCTCCTTATTATCCCGGCTTTGCGCAGTGGTACCCGTATCCGTACCCGATTATCGGATATCCCGGACCCGTCCCGGATCACGCCGTGGCGCTGCGGCTGCAGGTCTCGCCGCGCGAGGCGTTCGTCTACATTGACGGCTTTGCCGCGGGAGTCGTGGACGATTACGACGGCGTATTCCAGCGCCTGCGTCTTGTGCCGGGACCACACGAGATCGTGATCTATCACGCCGCGCATCGCACGCTCCGGCAGAACGTGTACTACAACCCTGGGTCCTCGCACACGATCCGATACACGCTCGCGACCCTCGCACCGGGCCAGGCACCGGAGCCGCAGCCCGTGCCCCGCATGATGCCGCCGCCAGGCATGCCGCCCCAGGCCGGCGCGCCACCGACCCAGACGTCGCGCTCCGGCACGCTGTCGCTGGGCGTGCAGCCCGGCGATGCCACGATCCTCGTCGACGGCGAATCGCAGAGAGGCCCCGAGCCGGGGGAGCGGCTGATGATCCAGGTTTCCGAAGGGCCACACCATGTGCGCGTCGAAAAGAACGGATTTCAACCGTTCGCGGTCGATGTCGACGTGCGCGCCGGAGAAACCGCGAGCTTCAACGTCACGCTCGTTCCCTAGTGTCGCGTCTCTGAAGTTCGTTGGCATTCGGCCGGCGCTGCATCCCGGCTGGCTGCGTTGCTCATCGCTCAAATACTCCCGGTATTCTCACTCTTCGCGCCTTGCCATCCGGGTGCATCGCCGGCCTCGGTGCACAACGAACTTCACAGACGCGACACTAGCGTGACGCGGGGGTGGAATATACTTCCATCCTCGTGAGCGCCACTGCCCCTCAGACAACAGGCCGCGATCTTCTCGACGATTGCGTCCACTGTGGTTTTTGCCTGCCGACCTGCCCGACGTACTTGTTGTGGGGACAGGAGACCGATTCGCCGCGCGGACGCATTCATCTCATGAAATTGCGGCGCGATGGCCGCGACATCGCCAGCGACAGCTTCGTCCGGCACATCGACAGCTGTCTGGGCTGCATGGCCTGCGTGACGGCGTGCCCGTCTGGCGTGCAGTACGACTCGCTGCTCGAAGCCGCACGTCCCCAGGTTGAGCGCGAAGCCAATCGGGGCGCCGGCGATCGTGCGTTTCGCAGTCTCATCTTCGCGTTGTTCCCGCACCCCTCGCGTCTGCGGGTCCTGTCGTGGCCGCTCGGCCTTTATCAGAAGCTGGGTATTCAACGGCTCCTTCACAAGACGGGCGTGCTCGGCCTGCTTCCCGCGCGGCTTCAGGCGATGGAGCGGTTGCTGCCTCCGATCACGTTCGGTGCGAGCCCGCTTCCCGCTCGCATTCCGGCGCAGGGAACCCAGCGCAGACGCGTCGGACTTCTGCTGGGCTGCGTGCAGCGCGTCTTCTTCGGCAACGTGAACGACGCGACGGCGCGCGTTCTTGCCGCGGAGGGCTGCGAGGTGGTGATTCCCCAGACCCAGCAGTGCTGCGGTGCGCTCGCGGAGCACGCCGGCGAAGAGAAGGACGCGATGGAGTTCGCGAGACGCCTGATCGAGGCGTTCGATGCGAGCCAGGTCGATACCATCGTGATCAACGCGGCCGGGTGTGGATCTGCGATGAAGCGGTACGGTCACCTGCTCCGAAACGATCCGGCGTATGCCGCGCGCGCGAAGGCATTTGCCGCGAAGTGTCGCGACATCTCGGAAGTGCTGGTCGAGCTCGAACCGAGGGCGCCCCGAGGCACCGTCCGGTTGAAAGCGGCCTATCACGACGCCTGCCATCTTCAGCACGCACAGGGCGTGCGCGCGCAGCCGCGACGACTGCTCCAGGCCATTCCCGGCGTGGAGGTGCGCGAGATCGGCGAGTCGGAAATCTGCTGCGGATCGGCCGGCATCTACAACCTGCTCGAGCCCGGGCCGGCGACCGAGCTGCGCGATCGCAAGGTCAGGAACATTCTGAAAACCGACGCCGAGGCCATCGTCTCGAGCAACCCGGGCTGTCTGCTGCAGATCGCCACCGGGCTCGACGCAGCCGGCCGGCCGCTGCGCATCATGCATCTCGTCGAAGTCCTCGACCAGTCGATCCGTGAGGGTCAGCGACACACCTAGGTGTGTTGGGCCTGTCGCGCCGTCTTGTCCGCCGTAGCACTTCGTGCGAAGGCGGAAGCGATGTGCGAAGATGGCGCGAAGGCGGACCTGTCGCGCCGTAGCGATGAGAAGATAGGCGCGAAGGCGGATGCGGTTATCCAACCTGCCGGTGATCCTGCTGGCCTTACTCGTCACAATCGGTGCCTGGGTCTTCACCGTTCACAGCGCCCGTACCATGTCTTCGACGATGCCGATGCCCGGCGGGTGGTCGATGTCGATGGCGTGGATGAGCATGGGGAACCAGTCCGCGCCCGCGCACGCCGCCATGTTTCTCGTGATGTGGGCGGTCATGATGGTGGCCATGATGCTGCCGTCGGTGCTACCGGCCGTGCTTCTGCACCGCGGGCTTCTGGCCTCGCGCGTCGGCCGTGGCGACCAGGCCAACGGCTCGCAGTGGCTGCTCGTCGCCGGATACTTTTCGATCTGGGTGCTGTTCGGTGCGGGTGCGTATGTCATCGGCATGGCGATCGCATCGGCGGCCATGCGATCGATCAACGTCAGCCTCCTCGTGCCCGCGGCGACGGGGCTGGCGCTCGGAGCGTCCGGCGTGTTTCAGCTGACGAGCTGGAAGCAGGTCTGCCTGCGCCACTGCCGCTCGCCGCTGGAGTTTTTTGCGCAACACCCGATTCGCGGCGCCTCAGACTCCTGGCGATTCGGCTTGCACCACGGCGCGTATTGCGCCGGTTGCTGCTGGGGTTTGATGGTCATCCAGCTCGTGCTCGGCATCATGAGCGTGCCGCTGATGGCGGCCGTCGCGCTCGTCATCCTTCTGGAAAAGCAATGGCGGTACGGAGAAACGCTGGCGCGTGTGGTGGGCGCCGCCACGCTGGCGGCGGGCATTCTTCTCTTCCTTCAGGCTACAATCCACCCGTGAACACGAACAGCTACGCGCAATTCGCGTCGATCGACTGGACCAATGCCTGAAAGACTCCTGCAGACCGCCGTCACTCTGGTCGGTAGCGCTGGTGTTCGCCCTGGCGCGCCCGCAGATGCCATCGAGGGTGTCGTACCTGGCATTGTCGTCGAGCCGGCGTCCGTCGATGCCGTAGGAGGCCTTCTGGCGTGGGCCTCTCGCGAGAAGTTGTCCGTGCTGGCGCGGGGATCGGGCACGAAGCTTGGCTGGGGACCGGCGCCGCGTACGATTGATGTGCTGCTCTCCACCGCGAAGCTCAATGCCGTCGTCGCGCATCGCCACGGCGATCTCACGGCGACGATTCAAGCCGGCGCGACGCTCGGGGATGTGAATCGCACGCTCGCCCGGCACCGTCAGTGGATTCCGCTCGATCCGCCATTCGCCGATCGCGCGACGATCGGGGGCCTCGTGGCCACCAACGACAGCGGGCCGAGGCGTCACCGCTACGGCGCTCCGCGCGATCTGATCATCGGGATTGAATTCGTCAGAGCCGACGGCCTGCTGGCCAAAGGTGGCGGCATCGTCGTGAAGAACGTCGCGGGCTACGATCTGCCGCGCCTGCTCACCGGGTCGTTCGGCAGCCTCGGCGTCATCGTGACGGCCACCTTCAAGCTCTATCCACAGACGCCGGCATCTGGCACGCTGGTGGTGGATCTGAAGGATCCGAGCGATCTCGCGACGCTCACCGGCAAGGTGCTGATGAGCCATCTCACCCCGACCGCGCTCGAGTTCGCCACGCACCCACTGCGCCTGATTCTGCGGTTCGAATCGATCGAAGCCTCGGTGCAGCAGCAGTCGCAGACCGCGGCACGGCTCATCGCCGAATGCGGATTCAACGCGCGATCGGTCCCGGGTTCCGAAGAGGATCGGTTCTGGTCGAGCCACGACGTGTTTGCCGAGGAGGATCGTTGCGCCTTGCTGAAGGTCAGCGTGCTGCCGACCGAACTGGCCGCGACGCTCGCGCTCATCGAACAGCTTGCCGGACCGCGGGGCTACGCCGCGGTGGGACGTGCGGGCGCCGGTGTGTTTCAGCTGTGCATTACCGGCGACGTCCAGTTGCAGAAACGCGTCATCAACGGGCTGCGCGATGCCCTGCCGCTTGGCCGGGGCAGCGCGGTCGTCGTGAAGAGCCCTCCGGAGCTACGGACGCACGTCGATGTGTGGGGCCCTTTGGGCGACGGCCTGACGCTGATGAAATCTGTCAAACAGCAGTTCGATCCAGTGGGAGTGCTGAGTCCCGGGCGCGGACCTGGAGGCTTATGAACTGGCGCACTATTCGCAGATTGGTAGATTGCGAGATTCGCAGATTACGAGGTTCGCGGAGTTCAATCTGACAATCAATCTGCGAATCTACCAATCTGCCAATCTGCGAATTCACATCCTCTCCGCCAAACCCGCCTTCTCCGCCGGATGCTGGCGATACGGGCCGGGCACTTCGCCGCAGAGACGCGGCGTGGGGAAGACCTTGCCGGGATTGCAGATGCTCGTGGGGTCGAACGCACAGCGCAGCATCTGCATCGTGTCGAGGTCGGCCGGCGAGAACATCTTCGCCATCGACGCCGACTTGTCGGCGCCGACGCCGTGCTCACCGGTAATCGAGCCGCCCGCTTCGATGCAGTACATCAGGATTTCCGACGCGACCTGCTCCGCAAGCTCGCCCTGGCCGGGAACAGCCTCGTCATAGCAGATCAGCGGGTGCAGATTGCCGTCGCCCGCATGGAACACGTTGCCGATGCGCAGCCCCGATCGCTCTTCGAGCGCGCGGATCCGGCCGAGCACCTCGCCCAGCTTCGTGCGCGGAATCACGCCATCCTGCACGTAGTAATTGGGCGACACGCGTCCCATCGCCGCAAACGCGGCTTTGCGTCCCTTCCAGATGCGCGCGCGCTCCTCGTTGTTGCGCGCGATTTGTATCTCGGTGCCACCCGTGCGCCGGCAGATGGCTTCGACCATCTGGAATAACCCTTCGACCTCCGATTGCGCACCGTCGAGCTCGACGATGAGCACGGCTTCGGCCTTGGGGAAGTTCGGGTGCACGGCGGCTTCGGCGGCTTCGACCGTCAGCCTGTCCATCATCTCGACCGCCGCCGGAATGATGCCTTCCGAAATGATTTCCGAGACCGCGACACCGGCGGACTCGGTCGATTCGAATGCCGCCAGAATCGTTTTCACCGCCTCGGGCACGCGCACGACGCGCAAGGTGACCTTGGTCACGACCGCGAGCGTGCCTTCCGACCCGACGAGCGCGCCCACCAGATCGAGGCCGGGCGAATCGAGCGCCGCGCCGCCGAGGTGCACGATCTCGCCGCTCGGGAGCACCGCCTCGAGGCCGAGCACATGGTGCACGGTGAACCCGTACTTCAGACAGTGCGCGCCGCCGGAATTCTCGGCCACGTTGCCGCCGATCGAGCAAATCTGCTGGCTCGATGGGTCGGGTGCGTAGTAATAGCCGCTCGGCGCCACGCTCCGCGTCACCTCGAGATTGATCACGCCAGGCTCGACGGTAATCCTCTGATTGGGAATATCGATCTCGATGATGCGGTTCAGCCGCGACAATCCAATCAGGACGCCGTCCGGGCGAGGCAGCGCACCACCGGACAAGCCCGTGCCATGTCCGCGCGCGATGAACGGCACGCCGTGAGCGTGGCAGTGCCGCACGATGGCCTGGACTTCGTCGACGGTGTGGGGCAGCACGACACAACCCGGTGTGGCCCTCAGGCGCGCCAGCCCGTCTGACTCGTATGTCAGCAGCTCGTTCGCATCACGAAGGAGTCCGTCCGGTCCGACGATGCGCTCGAGCGCGCCGATGAAATCGCTGTTCAACATGGGCCTGAGGTTTGGATAGTAGCATGGCAGGCGCGCCGTCCCGCCGCCCGGGAAACGGTTCCGGGATCCGTTTTCTAACGCTTCAGCTCGGCGAGCCTGCGCTCGGCCTCTCGGAGCGCCCGCTCTGCCTTTTCGATCTCGCGCGCACGCTTCTCCTGCTCTCTGCGCGCCTTTTCTTCGGCCTGCCGTGCTTTCGCTTCTGCCTGCTGTCGCGCGCGTTCTGCCTGCTTCTCGGCAAGCCTGTGCCGCTTGATGTCAACGGGCGAGGCACTGGTTTGACGAGCGGAGGGCTTCGCCTGTGGTTCACTCGTCCGTGGCTTGATGCCGGTGAGCAGACTGAATCCTGCCGGCGGCGGCTCGCGCGTGATCCGCCCTGGCGCTTCATCGGTCGGCAGTGCGGCCAGTGTACGGCGGACGGTATCGCGCACCGCGTCCGTCGTCCGAACGCCGTTCTTCTCGGCGGCGCCGATCGACTGTGCGAAAGCTTTCTCCAGCGTCGTCTTGTGGAGCTCGCCGGCTTTGCGTGTGTCCGTGGCGCGTCCCGACAAGGCGGCGCGATGCGCGGCCCGGAGTTTCTCGGAGGCATCGACGAGCGCCTGATAGGTCGGCTTGTTGTGCCAGTAGAGGTGGTTGATCACCCACATCGCGAGCGAAGGCTTGACCAGCGAGGCGACGGCCTGCCTTTCGCGCCCGTCGAGCGTCTTGGCGAGCGCGTTGCGGGTTTTCGTGAACTCGTCGAGGGGCAGTCCGTACAGGTCGTCGATTTGCGCCTGGAGATTGGATTTCATCGCGTCACACGTTCAACGGAGCATCGGCCGGTACCTTGTCGAACAGCTCGCGATGCGCGCGATCGCGCTCGCGGTCGATTTGTTCGGCGGTCGCGCCCAGCCGGTCGAGGATGCTTTCGGTCAACGAGAGCGCGACCTCGCCTTCGCCCGTGAACACCCGGTCGGCACCGGCGGCGACGAGCGTCGGCAGGTCGCGGAGATACTGCGCGCGCGCGAGCACATGAATCCCGGGACTGATTTCGCGCGCCATGCGAATCACCTCGGACGCGCTTCCCATCCCTGCCGACGTCAGAATCAGCGTGCCGGCCTCGCCGGTCCCCGCCGCCTCGAGCGTGTCGCGCTGCGTCACGTCTCCGTACACGGCGTCGATTCCCAGCAGCCGAAGATGCCGCACGGTTTCCATGTTCAGCTCGACAACGGTGGAAGTGATGCCGTTGTCGCGAAGCAGGCGAACGACCGTCCGCCCCGTCGGCCCGTACCCGACGACGATCGCCCGCTCGCGCCGATCGGTGGGTCGCGCCGGACCCGCGGCGCCGCCGTCCACGACCCTCGGATTGAGTATCCGTGACCAACGCGGATGCGCCGGCCACCCATTTCTCGACACGCGGAACGAGCCGGTACAGCACGGGATTGAGGACAATCGAGACGATCGACGCGGCCACGAGCGTGTTGGTGGCTTCGACCGGCAGGATACCGAGGTCCGTGCCGATGCTCGACAGGATGAACGAGAACTCGCCAATCTGCGCGAGCGCGACCGAGATGGCCAGTGCGACCCGAAAGGGATAGCCGAGCATGCGCACGACGACGAGCGCGATGAGCGGCTTGCCGATCATGACCACCGCGAGCGTCGCCAGAATCAGTCCGGGCGCTTCGAGAAGGTAACCGGGTGGCAGCAGCATGCCGACAGCCACGAAAAAGAGCACGGCAAAGGCATCGCGCATCGGCAGGGCTTCCGACGCCGCGCGCAGGCTGTAATCGGATCGGCCGACGACGAGCCCGGCCAGGAACGCACCGAGCGCCATCGAGACGCCGAAGAGTGCGGCCGATCCCACGGCGATGCCAAGCGCGAGCGTGAGGACCGTGAGCGTGAAGAGCTCCCGCGAGCCGGTGTCGGCGATGTGGTCGAGCACGAAGGGAATGACCCGCGTGCCGACCACGATCGTGAAGCCGACGAGCGCGGCGACCTTCAGCGCGGTCACCGCCAGCGCCACCACGACGCTCGTCTCCGATCCGGCATCGGCAAAGAGGACGGGCAGCAGCACGAGCGCCAGCACGGTGAACAGATCCTCGACGACGAGCCAGCCGACGGCGATGTGTCCCGTCGGCGTATGAAGCTCGCGATGATCGGCCAGCACGCGGATGAGCACGACCGTGCTGGCGACCGCCAGCGCCATGCCGAAGACGATGCCCGCGGGCCAGCTCCATCCGAACCAGCGCGCGATGACGGCGCCGAGCAGGGTGGCGACGGCGCTTTGCGCGATCGCGCCCGGAATGGCGACGCGCCGCACCGCCAGCAGCTCTTCGATATGAAACTGCAGGCCGACGCCGAACATCAGCAGGATGACGCCGACCTCGGCCAACTGCTCGGCGATGTCGCGCGTTGGCCACGAAGCCGGGCGTGTGCGGACCCACGAGCGTGCCGGCCAGCAGGTAGCCCGACGATGGGCGAGAGGCCGGCCCGCTGCGTGAGGTAGCCGAGCACGAGCGCGGCGGTGAACCCGCCGGCCAGCGTCAGGATGAGATCAAGGTTATGCACGCGCGCCGCTTGCGGCTTCCCTCGATCCTACGCGACGTCGGCCTCTCGCGTCGGCATCGCGTCGCGTTGCGACTGTGCGAGCACGCGCTTGTACCACCAGGAGGTGAGGAGGGGAGTGAGAATCGCGGTCACGATCACCGATGCGGCCACCTGAACCGTGGCGGCTTCGGCGACCGGCAGGTAGGTGTTGTCGGCCATGGCCACTGCCTTGGGAACGGCCGCGGAATTCCCGGCTGTACTGGAGGCCGCGGCGCCGGCGATGCCCGAGCCGCCCAGCAGTTTGTCTGCGAGGATGCAGACGAAGCCGGTGACCACGACCACCGTAACGCCGAGAATGACGCCCGGGAGACCTGCGGTGACCACCGACCTCAGGTTGATGGTCTGTCCGAGCGTGAACGCCATGAACGGCACGATGATCGGCTCGTGCGATCCGAAGAACTCCTTGATGTCGTCGTCCAGGTTGCCGAGGATGGCGCCCGCGAGAATGGGGGCGATTACCGAAAGCATGGTGAGCCACGGAATCACGGCGAGCCCGGCGCCCACGAAAATGAGCATGGTGAGGAACGGTCCGGTCTCGACGCTCTGCACTACGTAGGTGCCCGAGTCTTCCTTGTTGCCCATCACGCTGGTCAGCGCGAGGAACATCCCGCCGTTGGTATCGCTCATCGCGACCATCACGGCCAGGGTGCTGAGCCCCAGAATGCTGCCGCCGAAGTAGTTGGCGATGGCGAGGGCAAACAGCGTGGCCGTGCCCACCTTGGCCAGCAGGATCCCGCCGCCGCGCAGCAGCATGCGCGGCGCTGCGCGAAACGTCATTTTTGTGCCCACGGTGAACAGGTACATCCCCAGGACCGTGGGGTAGCCGACTCCCGTTAGTGCCTGAGTAAACCCGCCAATCCTCAGGAGATCGGGAAAGAACGTGTTGAGGACCATACCCAGGAACAGCGGAACGACCATCAGGCCGCCGGGCACACGATTGACGGTCTTGAAAATTTTCATGAGGGCCTATTCTACTTGCGCAAACGACGACAGAACGGTATAACACGGTCCCTCTGGAAAATCGACTAGCGAGTCCTCACCATTGGCTCCGCTTTGCCAAATGGGCGAGTGTGTGCTGGATCATCGTCTTCTGGAAACTCGGCGCACCCGCGCTGATGGATCCGGATGAGGCGCACTACGCGCAGCTCACGCGCGAGATGCTGCGCGCGGGCAACTGGATGATGCCGTTGCTCGACGGCCTGCCCTACATCGACAAGCCCGTCCTGTTTCACTGGCTGCAGGGGCTGGCGATTGCGGTGCTCGGGGAAACCGAAACGGCGATGCGTCTGCCGAGCGCGATCGCCGCGCTCGCGCTCTTCTGGATGACGCGGTGGACCGGCGCGCAGTTGTTCGACGATCGCATCGGCGTGCGCGCCTGGCTCATGCTGGCCACCGTGCCGATGACGTTCATGCTCGCGAGCATCGGCGTCTTCGACATGGTGTTCACGGCGTGTCTGTTCGGGGCCGTGGCGTTCGCGCTCGTATCGGCGCTGCGCGACCGGCCGCGCCTTCAGTACGTCGCGTACGTGCTGCTGAGCCTCGCTGTGATGACCAAAGGCCCGGTTGCCCTCGTCCTGGCCGGCCTCTTTTTCCTCGTGGGGATGGCGTGCGGACCGGAGTCCCGCCGCGCGCTGCTGTCGCTGCGCTGGGTCACCGGGGCTGTCATCTCTGTGGCGCTGTCGCTGCCGTGGTTCGTGTGGATGTACCACACGCTCGGCTGGCACTTCGTGCACCAGTACGTGCTGGCCGGCAACCTGTACTACATCACGCAGCCGGCGTCGTTTTCCAATCGTGCGTTCAACCATACGTTGTACGTGTCGACGTTCCTGGCCGGATTCTTCCCGTGGAGCGTTCTCGTCATCGGCGGCGCGATTGATACGGTACGCCGCTGGCGCCGGAGCGTGCGGATTCCGCCGGAGGAACTTCTGCTCTGGGCGTGGGCGGCCACGGTGTTCATCTTCTTCAGCCTGGCGCGGTTCAAGGTCGATCGCTACGTCTATCCCGCGGCGCCCGCCTGCTGTCTCCTGGCCGCGCGGGCCTGGATAAGCGTCAGCGTGTCGCGGCCCGATATCGCCGCGGCCCGCGACAATGTATTCGCGCGGTGGTCCGTTGCCACGCTGGGTCTCGTGCTGGTCGTCTTTAGCGCGGTTGGCGCGTACACGCTGTTCGACCTCGGGCTCGATCTTCCGGCCGCTGCCATCGTCATTCCGATCAGTCTCGCGGCGGGCGGGGCGGCGCTGGCCGTCGTGACCTTCAGGCAGCGTGTCGTGTCGCCCACGCTGTTTACGTCCCTGCTCGTGGCGCTGCTCGTGATTTATGCATGCGTTGCGGCCATCGGTCTGCCTGTTCTTGAAAGCACCCGTCCCACCGCGGCCGTGGCGGCCGGCCTCAGGCCGAAGCTTGCGGCCAACGAACGTGTCGGGCTGTATCGTCTCGAGAAATGGCGCTTCAGCCTGCGGTATTACCTCGAGCATCCCGTCAGCCGGCTGCAGAATTCCGGCGAGGTGAAGGAGTTCCTCAGCAACAAGGGCGGCTACATCCTGATGCTGGACGAGGACTTCACGCGACTCCGGAACGACGGTGTGAAGCTGCGCAGCGTGGACGAGCGGCGCGCCGTGACGGGCACGACCGGGAAGGGCCTGCGCCGGCAGAAGTGGGGCGCGCTGGTCGTGGCGACGTCGGACGACACCCCTCGCACGGAAGAAAAGCCCCGGTAACCCTCCGTTTCAGTCCGCCGTTTGGACGTACCATAAGAACATGACCAAGCGAACACGGCTGGCACTCATCATCGGTTGCGCGTTCGCGATCGGCAGCATCGCCGTTGCCGCCGAGCGGGAGTGGGTGAAGGCTACGTTGCAGGATTACACCGTCGAGCGGCCGAAGATGGTCTTCAGCGCCGAGCCGCGCGACCCCAACAGCCACGTGCCTCGCACGACCGTGGCGCGCGAAACGCGCACGTTCGTGATCGACACGAGCACGCATCGTCTCGAGCTTCGCCAGGACGCGACGGTCGACACCCCTCGCGTCAATGTGCTCATCGGTCAGCCCGTGCTCATCGCGATTGAAAAGAAAACGGTCTACGTGAAGGACGACGATGGCCGGGAACACAAGCTGACCCTGCGGAAACAGACCGAGCTCACGAAGGTCAAGGAATAGAGCGCGCAGAGTCCGGCTGAAGCCGGACACTGACGTACTGATCGACGCGCCCCTCATGAACACCGAAAGCGGGCGCCGCTGCGTGCCCCCGGCGTCGAAATTGTCCGGCGCGAGCCAGGCTTCGAATGCGGCCCTGCGCGCCGGCCATTCAGCGTCGGTCATCGAAAACCACGTCGTGTCGCGGCTGCGCTGCTTGTACACGATGGCCTGCCGGAACAATCCTTCGAAGGTAAAACCCAATCGCAACGCCGCCTGGCGCGAGGGCGCGTTCAGGCTGTCGCATTTCCACTCGTAGCGGCGATAACCGAGCTCGTCGAATGCCCGCCGCAGCATCAGGTACATCGCTTCGGTGGCCGCCGCCGTTCGCTGCAACTGCCGCGAGAAGTTCAGGTGCCCGATTTCGATGACGCCGTTCGCGCGATCGATCCGCATGTAGGCGGCAAGCCCGATCGCCCTTCCACCCGGGTTGACGATGGTGAAGAAGAGCGGGTCCTGGCTCAGCGCGGTTTTGACGAGCCAGTGCTCGAAGCCCTCTCGATGTTCGAACGGTCCGTACGGCAGGTACGTCCAGCGACCGTCGTGGTGTTCCGGAGCGCCGAGGCAGTCGTACAGATCGCCTGCGTGTGTCGTCGGATCCAGGGGTTCAACGCGGCAGAATCGGCCCGGAATCGAGGTGCGCGGCGGATGGGGCCGGGGGATCCAACCGGGAAGAGCATCCCCGATCGGCTGGCCGAAATCGTTCGTCGGCATCGACCAAGGCTAGCATTTCCTTCGACAGGACGATCACGTGCACCGCCGGCCGCCCTGCGTCCGGCAGGGCCACCGGCAGACCGTTCGCCTCGTACGGAAGCGCAGCCGCCGGTGGCCGGGAATCGAGCGCGTTATATCGGTGAAGCACCATCACGCCCAGCGCGACGGTTGCGATGGCGCCGACCAGTTGCGCCACGATGCGGCCGGTGAACGAAATCCAGGCCGAGCGCACCTTGTCCTTCTTTTCCTTCTTCTTCATCCCGTTGTCTTTGATCCCGTTGTCTGCGTTTGGCGTCTGTGTGTCTTCCATGGTTGAGTAAACGCAGTTCACCGTGTAGTTCGAACACTGACACTCCGTCGTTAATGCTTATGTGCGAGCGATGTTCCTCCTGGCGGTCGTCCTGGCCTCGGCGGCGCCCGCGGCCGCCCAATATCCTTCTGTAAAGGCCGGAGACTGGCTGCGCGTGGATTTCCGCGCGAGGTTCCAGGGAGACGTGCGGCGGTCGGAAGCGTTGATCGCGGAGGACGACTCTACCCTCGACATCGCGCGGCGCCGCGTGGGCATCGAAGGGCGCCTGGGCCGGGCGCTCGACTACCAGGTGGAGTACGAGCTCGGCCTGAACGAGTGGCGCGACGTGTACATCGACTACCGCCAGCTCAAGGCGCTCCAGCTGAAAGCGGGCATCTTCAAGGTGCCCTTCGGCCTCGAGGAAAACACCAGCTCGACGAAGCTCGACTTCGTCTATCGCGCGCGCATCAGCTCGCGGCTGGCGCCCGGACGCGATCGTGGCGTCAGCGTCCATGGCCGCGTGCTCAAGAACATCGTGACCTACGAAACGGGCATCTTCCGCCACGACGGCGACAACGCGCAGCCGTCGGCGAGCGCACGCGTGTTCGGCGGACCGACCATCGCGCTGCGCGTCACGGCGGAACCATTTCGAGATCCCACGTCGAAGTTCAAGAGCCTGCAGGTCGGTGGCGCGGTCGCGTTCGCGAACCTGCCACTGGGATTTCCCGCCGTCCGCGCCCGCACGGTGTTCGGTGCGTCCTTCTACAACTCGGATGTCTGGGTGCAGGGACGAAGACAGCGGACCGGGCTGGAAGCGCGATGGCGCCCGGGGCGGTGGTCGTTGCAATCCGAGTACATCAGGGTCAGCGACGAGCGGCGCGGCCAGAGCGTCGAGAACGGCGATTTGTCGCCGCTCGTGGCCCAGGGCTGGTATCTGAGCGCGACCCGCGCGTTGACGGGAAAACGCAGCCGCTTCGGCGTCGTTGAAGTGGCGTCGCGCTACGAGACGTTGCGCTTCGGCAGCAACGGCCTTGCCGGCGAACCGTCAACCAGCGCGCGCGCCGACGTGGTTGCCGGCAACACCGATCGCGCCGTCACGCTCGGCGTCAACTGGCAGCTCAACAAATGGATCAAGGTTCAGGCGAACCTCGTCCGTGAGGACATCGAGCGTCCGTCGATTGGGCCCTCACCGGATCGGGCCGCGTTCTGGAGCCGCGTCTTCAGACTTCAGCTCACGATGTGACCTATGCGCATGATTCTGCCGCTCATCGCGACTCTGTTGCTCGTCGGTGCGTCCCTCGCGGACGCGCAGACTCCGGACGACCTGTTCGACAGCCGGACGCTGCAGGAAGTGCGTCTGTACATCCACTCGAGCGATCTCGCGCAGCTTCGCGAGCGTTACCTCGAGGACACCTACTACCCGGCGGATTTCGAGTGGCGCGGCATCCGCGCGCGCAATATCGGCGTGCGCGTGCGCGGGCTCGCCACCCGCAGCCCGATCAAGCCTGGCCTCAGAATCGATTTCGACCGCTACGTCACCCAGCAGACCTTTCTCGGCATGAGCGCCCTGGTGCTCGACAACGGGTTGAAGGATCCGTCGATGATTCGCGAGCGCACGAGCATGGCGTTCATCAAGCGAATGGGGCAGCCGGCGCCGCGCGAATCGTTCGCCCGTGTGTTCATCAACGGCTCCTACGAAGGCGTGTACGCGCTGGTCGAGGTGATCGGCCCCGCGTTTCTGGCGCAGGCCTTTGGCGACGGGCTGGGATATCTCTTCGAGCACAAGTTCCAGAACGGATTCTACGGCGAGGATCTCGGCGACGACTACGAGCCCTACAAGCTGCGCTTCGCCGCCGCGACGCACCGCCTCGAGGGGGACTACACGCTGTATGCGCCCATCCGCGAGCTCTTTCGCGAGGTGAATCAGCCGGTGGACGGTGTCTGGCGCGAGCGCGTGGGGTGGTTCATCGATCTCAACCAGCTCGTCACGTATGTCGCGATCGAAACGTTTCTCGCCGAGTTCGACGGGTTCCTGGGGGGATCGGGCATGGCGAACTTCTACCTCTACCGTCCGGTGGCGACCAACGTGCACCGGTTGATCGCGTGGGACCGGGACACGACCTTCCAGGAGATCGAAGCGCCGATCTTCGCGCGCGTCGACGAGAACGCGCTCTTCCAGCGCGCGTTGATGTTCCCGGACCTCCGGCGGCTGTTTCTCGACGTGCTCGACCAATGTGCGCGCGCGGCGGCGCAGGATCGCTGGCTCGAAGCGGAAATCTGGTGGACGCACCAGCTCATTCGCGACGCGGTCGGCCAGGACACGACTCGGACGTTTTCCAACGAGGAGTACGAAGGCGCTATCGGCCACCTGCTCGCGTTCGCACAGCAGCGCCCGGGGTTCGTGGCGGGCGAGGTCGCGAAAGCGCGATGAGGCGGTATCTCGCCGCTTTGACGATCGGCATCGCCGCCTGCGGCGCCGAGATTACGTCACCCTCCGCGCCCGACATCGACGACGTCGCCGTGCTCGTCGGCGCCGGAGACATCGCGGTATGCGGTGCAGGTGGGTCGATGGAAACCGGACGTCTCCTCGATTCACAGCCGGGCACGGTCTTCGTTGCGGGTGACATCGCCTACACGGAGGGAACGGCCGAGCAGTTTCGCGCCTGTTACGATCCGGTCTGGGGGCGGCACAAGGCCCGGACGCGTCCGGCGCCTGGCAACCACGAGTACGGCTCGGCCGGCGCGGCGCCCTACTTTGCGTACTTCGGGTCGAACGCAGGTCCGAACGGCCTGGGCTATTACCGCTATCACAAAGGCTCGTGGCTCGTCTTTTCCCTCAACAGCAATACCGAGGGCGCCGAACGGATGACGCAGCTCGAGTGGTTGAAGCGCGAGCTGGCGACCCAGACATCGGACTGCACGGTCGCCTACTTTCACCATCCGCTCTTCAGCTCTGGTCCGCATGGGACCGTCCCTCCGATGCCCGTTGTCTCTGATTTCTGGCGCGAGCTCTATGCGGCGGGCGCGGACGTCGTGATCACGGGCCACGAGCATTTCTACGAACGCTTCGCGCCGCAGAACCCGGACGGTGCGCCCGATCCGCGATTCGGGCTCCGGCAGTTCATCGTCGGCACGGGCGGCGCACCGATGACGCAGCCGGTCCGCCGAGTGGCGAACAGCGAGACCATCGTGCTGACGTTTGGTCTGCTTCGACTGACGCTCGAAGCCCAGTCGTACAGATGGGACTTTCTGTCTGTGGATGGCGGGGCAATCAGGGATTCAGGGACGGGCAACTGTCACGGGAAGCCTTAGTCACGAATACGAAAACAGGAGGTTAGGAGATTTGGAGAAAGACTTTCTTCGAAAAAAATTCTCCTAGCCCTCCTAGTCTCTTATTCTCCTGTTAACGGACACGCGTCAGTTCCAGCCGGCGCGACGGGGCTGCCAGTGTTGCGACGTGTGCGCCGCCACCTTGTCTCGCCGCTCGAACAGTTTGATCAAGACGACGCCAGCGACGAAACCACCGATGTGGGCCCAGAAGGCGACGCCGCCGCCCTCCTCGCTCAACGTGCTGCCGAAGCCCCCAAGTACCTGCAGGACCGTCCAGTAAATCAGCATGACCCACGCCGGAAGCGGCACGGTCGTGGCGTAGAAGCCCAACGGGATGAGCGTGAACACCCGCACGCGCGGAAAGAGGACCAGGTAGGCGCCCATGACGCCACTGATGGCGCCCGATGCCCCGACCATGGGCACGGCTGATTGCGGATCCGCATAGACCTGAGCGAGCGCCGCCCCGACGCCGCAGAGCAGGTAGAAGATCAGGAACCGCGGCCTCGTGGTCGAGTCTTCGATGTTGTTGCCGAAAAGCCAGAGGAACCACATGTTACCCAGCAGATGCATCCATGAGCCGTGGAGGAACATGGATGTGAAGACGTGAAGCGGCTCGCGGCCGGGATCGGTGACGCACACGAGGCCGTTGCCCATGGGAAATTCGACGCCAGGCGGTAGAGAGGCGGTGAGCTCGGCCGGCACCAGACCAAGATTGCAGACCGACGCCGCTACCGTTTGCTCTGCACCCGCACCTTGAATGCCAATCCATACCAGCACGTTGAGGCCGATGAGCGCCATCGTGACGACCGGCGTTCGCTGCGTTTCGTTTTCGTCGTGATAGGGAAACATGATCCCTCAGGTCAGCCAGCCGCGCATCGTCTCGGCCAGTTCCGGCGAAGCCGCCAGAATGGTCACCTCGTTCGGCGACAGGGCAGTATAGGGCTTGCCGCTCACATGCACGGCGGCGCCGCCCGCCTCGACGATGGCCAGTGCACCTGGCGCGTGATCCCACGGGTGCAGCCGGTAGTAGATGACGAACTCCTTCTCGCCTCGAAGAATCGCCGAGTACTCCGTGGCCGCCGCCCCCGTCGACAGGCGCGGCTCGTATTTTCCCTTCAGCTTGCGTTCGACCTCTCTGGCGCCGTCGGCGGGCATCATCCTCGTGTGAACGCTGCCCCGGGGGACGTCGGTCCTCTCGTACATCGTTCGCACGCTGGCGCCGTCGATGCGCGTGCCCTTGCCTCGTTCGGCGATGACGAGGTAGCCGGATGGGTGCGCTGCCGGGACGGCGATCCACGATGCGCGAGTCGTCCCGCGCTCAACCAGCGCCAGCATCACACCGAAGTCGGCGCTGCCGCGCGCGAAATTCTTCGTGCCGTCGATCGGATCGATCAGCCACGCCGGGGATTCCGCAGACAGCGCCGACAGCAGTTCGGGGTTCTCCGCGACGGCTTCTTCGCCGACAAAGACCGCGCCGGGCACGAGGCCGCTCAACTGCTCGACGAGCGCACGCTCGGCCGCCTTGTCGACAATCGTGACGAGATCATCAGGATCTCCGGGAGTGTCTTTGGAGTAGATGTCTTCAGGCCGCAGGGCCCGAAAGGACGGCATGACAACGGACGAGACGACGTTCTGGATAATGGCGGCGACGCGATCCAGGCTCAATCCATATAGTTTATCAAGACGTCTCCAGCGATACATGGACTACAATCCACGCCGCATCGGCAAATCAAACAACGCCATAGGAGGTCTCGTGCGACTGATTGTTCTATTGGTGGCGCTCTGCGCCACGCCGGCGTTCGCGCAGTCCAAGTCCGAGGTGATCTACTGGCCCGCGGCCAAGCTCAGCGGGTATTCGCCCACGCTGAAGGACCAGCAGACCGCCAAGAAGACGACGAGCGCGTCGCAGATCCTGTCGGACCTGGGGAACCACAAGTTCGAGATTCTTCGCCGCGATGGCAGCGGCGCGGGCGAACAGCACAACAACTGGACGGATATCTTCATCGTCCAGGGCGGGGAAGGCACCATCCTGTACGGCGGCAGCATCCCGGATGCGAAAGACACCGGCAACGGCGAGATCCGCGGGCCGAAGCACGTGGGAGGGACGTCTCAGAAGGTGACGGCCGGCGACGTGCTCGTCATGCCGCCCGGCGTGCCGCACCAGACGATCGTCGAACCGGGCAAGAATTTTTTTGTGCTGATCGTCAAGGTCGAAAAGAAGTAGTCGCTACCACAACGAGCGCGGCCCGGTGGCTTGTTCCAGCTCGAGCAGGAACCGCTTGCGTTCGAGTCCGCCACCGTAGCCCACGAGCGTGCCATTGCTGCCGATGACGCGGTGGCACGGCACGATGATGCTGATCGGGTTGCGGCCGTTGGCTGCGCCCACGGCCCGCATCGCCGATCGCTTGCCGATCGCATCCGCGAGCTGACTGTAGCTGCGGGTCTCGCCGTAGGGGATGGTCTGGAGCTCGCTCCACACACGCTGCTGAAACGTCGTGCCCACAGGCGCGATCGGAACGGTGAAGACCGTCCGCTTTCGTGCGAAGTATTCCTCCAACTCGTGGACGACGTCTTCGAACCCTGCGCTGGCCTGTGCCCCGAGCTGCTCTGTTCGCAGATCGGGATGGCCCATATACAGGCCGCTGAGCACGCCGTCATTCTTCACGAGCGTCAGCGTTCCAATCGGCGATTCCATCAGGAAGTGACCTGGCACGATCAGGCGACGGCTTCGGGTAATGGACGCGCCCGCGCTTCCGGCGGCAGCTCCACGTACGCGCGTTCGCGGCGCCGCGCCTGTTGGAACCGTTCGAAGACGTTGCGCTGCGCCTCGAGCCCGATCATGGATCGCAGGGTGGTTCCGGCAAAAACGTACCTGGTCATCTCGGGCCAATGCCGCAGCACGAACGATGGGCTGTGCAGGAATGCGGCGGGCAGGTGCTTCAGCTTCATCCACCGTTCCGCGCGCCATCGCATGAACTCCACCTCGGTCGCCGGCACATGTTTCGTGCGAACGACGGCGGTCGTCCCATCGTAGTGCGACATGTCTTCGTCGACGATCAGGCGGTCCTGGCGGAATTGCTGCGTCATGGGCGTGCGCGGATAGGGCGTCGGGTGCTGAATGTACGGCCAGTCCACGTACTGCCGGGCGAACTCGAGATTCGTCTCGATCGATTCGCGCGTGTCGTCGGGGTTGCCCACGATGAGCCCGCCGACGACGAAGAGGCCGTGACGATGGAGATGATCGATGGCTTCGATGGTGGCGTTCCCGCCTTGCCCGAGCCCGTGGCGCGCATTCTTCGCCCGTGCCTTGAGAAAATCGAGATCGCTCTCGAGGATGTTCTCGATGCCAAGGAAGACGTACCGGAACCCCGCCCGCTTCATGAGCGGCGCGAGCGTCGCGCCGTGCTGCGCCAGGGGCGAGGTCATGGCCTGCACGAAATACTCGATGTCGTTCAGGCCGGCGTCGATAATCGCCTGACACAACAGTTCGAAACGCCGGATGTCGAGCGTGATGTTGTCGTCGACGAGGAAAATCGCCCGCGCACCGTGGTTGCGGGCGTCGGTAATGTCGGCGAGCACGCGATCGATGGAATAGACGTGAAAGTTGCGGCCGCGCATCTCGATGATGGAGCAGAAGCTGCAATCGTAGGTGCAGCCGCGCGACGTTTCCACGACATCCACCTGGCGGCCGAGCAGCGTGTAGCCCTCGAGGACTCGAGCCGCCCTGTTGGGAAGCCGCAACGGATCTGATTTCAGGTTCGTGATGGCCCTTTCCGGCCCGTGAACCCATC
Organism: Vicinamibacterales bacterium; assembly: GCA_963821395.1. Taxonomy (GTDB): domain Bacteria; phylum Acidobacteriota; class Vicinamibacteria; order Vicinamibacterales; family JAMQPK01; genus JAMQPK01. The sequence goes on from CAWGDY010000034.1 coordinate 118,918, forward strand.
GGCCGGTGAGTGGCGGGTCTTGAAGTGCAAGACCCGCCCTACGTTCGCCGTGACTCGAGTAGGGCGGGTCTTGCTTTCCAAGACCCGCCATGCAGCGGCTCGAGAGCCCCGCGATTGACGGCAGGGGCCCGCCGGCTTCCAGTGCGCGCAGTAGATCGCAAAATGTCTGTTCGCCTTCGCCGCGGACCAGGAAATCCACGTCGTCGCACGATTCGTAGGCCGCCGGCGCGAGGCTGGGATCGTACCCGCCCACCACAATCCGTGTCGCGGGGCTGAGGTGTTTGACGAGCCGGGCAATCTTGAAGGCGGTCGCCCGCTGAAACGTCATCACGGACATGCCGACGACATCGGGCTGGTGCTCGCGCATCAACCGCTCGACGGTGGACACGACCCGGGACTGCGCGAGGATCAGATCGGCGATCGCGACTCGATGATGCGGGTCGAGATTTCCGGCGATCGACGACAGCGCGCCGTTGGGCATGCGCACCACCATCGATGGCATGTGCTCGAAGGAATCGGGCATCGAGAGGAGGAGGATATTCATGCGCGTTCGCGCCTCCTTGCAGATACTAGCGCTTCGAGTCCGGCCAGGCCGGGCTGGTGAGCTCGATCCGCCAGATCGGCCCGCCGTAAAACAGAGGGCCTTCAGATTTCACGAACGCCGGTGCGGGGCCCTCGAGAATCCAGATGTGCGTATCGGGCGGCTGCTTGCCGACCAGCGGCGCCAGGAATCCGGCGAGGCCTCCGATCTCGGCCTTGAGGACATAGTGTGTGGCGCGGCGGCTGGAACCTGCAATCGAAAACGACTCGGCTCCCGCATCGGTGATCGCCAGCTTCACCGGGCGAGGATCCGGAGTAGCTGCCACGAACGATGCGCTGGCTGCAGTCGTTTTGGCGCCGAGGTTCTTCAGCACCGGGATGACCATGCCGTTGGCGACATCGGGCGCCAGGTCGAGCTTGCTGTTCTCGACTTCGTCTTCGTCGCCTTTCTCGCGGTGGCGCACCACCACCTGGCCGGTCTCCGTATTCATCGTCATGTCGAGCGTCCAGCGGAATGACGGTCCACGCTGCACCAGGTGATAGCTCACAAGACGAAGCACGTCGTTCTGGGAGAATACGGTGGTCTCGTCATGCAGCGAACCGTCCGAGAAACGGAAGATCACCTGGCTGGTGACGCGCCCGCCGCGAACGTTCTGAATCAGATCGCCGCTGGCCAGGGTCTTGCCGTCGAGGCCCTTGAGGACGAGGAACCCGTGGGCGAGACCTTCGGGGAAACGCACGGCAACGGGTTCGGCGCGCAGGAACGCCTGACAGGCCACTAACAGGCACATCACCCATCGCGCGCGCGACACAAATCTCCGCCGCATGGTCCCTCGTGGCATTCTACCGCCCCGCCGATTTCCAAACCACCGCGACCCGAGCGATCGGACACACTCTTGGTCCGGAACGTCGAGGCGGCACAGAATGTGCCGTGCAGGTCACCGTCGTCGATCTCCTTGCCCCGGTCGTCGGTGCGCTGTTCATTGCCATCGGCGCGTCTGCAGGCGCGATGGCGCTGAGTGCGCGCCCGCGCATCAATCGAACGGCTGGATGGTTCGCCGTGTTTTGCGCGATGTATGGCGCGCGTCTTCTTGCAGACGCAGAACTCGTGCGAGCCGTCACTCCATGGACGGACAAGACCTTTGCGCATATCGTCGCCTCGATTACCTACACGATTCTCGTGCCCGCGACGCTATTCGTCGAGTCGCTCGTGGGTCCGGGCAGGTACGCGATCCTCCACCGCACCTGGCAGTTGCTCGTCATCTGCGCCGTTGGTGCCATTCTCACGGAGCTTGTCTGGGGTCGTCCGTACGCCGCCATCGCCCTCAACACGGCGCTCGTCATCATTGCGGTCGTGGTCTGGTTCGGGCATCTTGCGGTGTTTGCGAGAGAGCGACGGTGGTCGCGGGAAGTGCGTGCGATCGTGGTGGCTGGCGCCTTGCCGGCATTCACGGCCATCTACGAAACGGTGACCGATCGCGGGCTTTTCGGACCTGTCGAAGCAGAGCCTCTGGCCATCCTTGTGTTTTCCGCCACGCTCGGGTGGTTCGTTCTGACGCGCGCCCGGGAACAGGAGTCGAACTACGCGGCGCTGTCGCGAGAGCTTGACCTGGCTCGAACGATCCAGCAGTCGCTCTTACCGCGGAACATGCCCGACGTGCCTGGATTGCGCTTCACGGGTGCGTATCTGCCGATGAGCGCCGTGGCCGGCGATTTCTACGAGATTCTTCCGCGGGCGAACGGCCGCGTCCTGGTGATCGTGGCCGACGTCTCCGGGCACGGAGTCCCCGCAGCGCTCATCGCGTCGATGGTGAAAGTCGCGGTCGCTGCGGAAGCGGACCGCTACGACACGCCAGGGGAGATTTTGACGGGCATCAACCGCGCGCTGACGGGAAAGTTCGACCAGGCGTACGTCACGGCCTGCGGCGTTGTGATCGATTCCGGATCGTCAACCCTCCTGTATGCTCTGGCCGGGCATCCGCCGCCGCTGTTGATACGCGCCGACGGCCGGATTGAATCGCTCGATCGTGGAGGCACGATCCTGACCTTCTCGGCGACCACTGCCTACGAAACGTCCGAGGCGGTGTTCCAGAGGGGCGATCGGCTCCTCATGTATACAGACGGTCTCACGGAAGCACGGGGCGCCGGGCGAGACGAGTTCTTCGGCGATGCAGAGCTTCCACGGGTGCTGACTTCCACGCCTGCGTCGGCGGATCTTCTGGACGCCATCCTCAAGTCGCATCGACGCTGGATCGGTGACGAGGCGCCGCTCTCGGACGACATCTCGGTCGTCCTCGTCGAGCGCGTCCCATTACAATTGACCAAACGGGAGCCACTGAGCTGATGACCGACGCTGTCAGACACGCGCTGAACGGGAAGGTCGCAATCGTGACGGGCGCAAGCCGTGGCATCGGAAGGGCGATCGCGTTGAAGCTGGCCGCACAGGGAGCCGTGACGGTTCTCTGCGCGCGTAACGCCGAGACGCTGCAGTCCGTTGTTCGCGAGATTACTTCCGGTGGGGGACAGGGCGACGCGATTGCGCTCGATCTGCGCGCTCCGGAAGCTCCGGCGCTCCTGGTGGCCTTCGCGCTGGACAGGTTCAAGACAGTCGACATCGTCGTCAACAACGCGGGCGCCACCAAGCGCGGCGACTTTCTGTCGCTCACCGACGACGACTTTCTCGACGGGTTCGCGCTGAAATATTTCGGAGCGGTCCGTCTGGTTCGCGCCGCATGGCCCCACCTGAAGGCGACGAAAGGATCGATCCTGAACATCGCGGGCATCGGCGGGCGCACGCCCGGTCCCGCGTTCACAATCGGTGGATCGGTCAACGCCGCGCTGCTGTCGTTCACGAAGGCGCTTGCCGCGATGGGTGTGGCCGATGGCGTGCAGGTGAACGCCATCAATCCTGGCTCGATTCGAACGGATCGCCTGAAAAAGCGGCTGGCCGATCTCGCATCACGAGACGGCACCGGGTTGCTCTCGGCCGAGCATCGATTCGTCACGGCAGAGCAGGTGACGCGCATCGGGGAACCCGCCGATATCGCCAACCTCTCGGCGTTCATCGTCGGACCGGAAGGCCGCTACCTTCACGGCGCGCTCATCGATATGGACGGCGGGGCCATGAAATCGATCTAGACGAGATGCCGGGTGCGGCTGACGGACGAATGTAATATGCTCGGCCGCACACCGTGCCGGACGCCATTGTCCCCATCGCCCTGATGCTCACCGCCGGACTTGTGGCGGCCCTATCCCTGAGAGAGCGCATCATCAATCGCCGGCTGTCGAGCGATATTCGAGTCGCGCATCAGCGCCTTCGTCTCGCCCTCGAGGCGGGCAAGGCCGTCGCGTGGGACTGGGACGTCAAGAGCGGCCGCGACACCTGGTTCGGCGATCTGAAGACGATGTTCGGCATCCCGGGCGACCTCTACGAGGGAAGGGTCGAGGATTTCCACGCGCGTGTCCATCCCGACGATCGGGAGCGCGTGGGGCAGGCCGTGGCGGCCGCCAGGCGCGATCGCGCGATGTACAACGCGACGTTCCGCGTGCGCTGGCAGGACGGAACGGTGCGCTGGGCCGCGGCGCACGGGCGGTTCTACTACGGCGCCGACGGCGAGCCGGTTCGCATGCTGGGCATCGCCGAAGACGTGACCGAACGCACGCGTGCCGAGGCAGCGCGAAGAGAGACCGAAGCGCGGTTTCAGTTGATGGCCGACGGGGCGCCCGTGTTCATCTGGCTATCGGATTCCGACAGGCGCCGCACCTACGTCAATCGCCCGTACCTCGAATTTACCGGCGGAGCGCTGGAGACGGAACTGGGCAGCGGCTGGACCGAGAGTGTGCACCCTGAGGACGTGAAGCACTGCGTGATGACGTACGCCCGGGCGTTCGACCGGCGCCGATCGTTCAGGATGGAGTACAGACTGCGACGGCACGATGGCGTCTATCGCTGGTTGCTCGACACCGGTGTGCCGCGATTGTCGGCAGACGGAGAATTCGCCGGCTACATCGGTTCCTGTGTCGACGTCACGGAAGAGAAGCTGGCCAAGGAAGCGCTCTCGCGTCTGAGCCGCAGGCTGATGGAATCCCAGGAATCGGAACGTATCGGGCTGGCCCGGGCGCTGCACGACGACCTGGCTCAACGCATGGCGCTCCTGACCATCGAGCTGGAAACACTCAGCCAGGTGTTGCCTCGCCCCAGCCAGTCCGACGACGTGCGCACCAGGTTTCGGGCGTTGAACACTCACGCCGTCGAATTGGGACGGGACATTCAGGCCATTTCTCAGCGGTTGCACTCGTTCAAGCTGGAGTATCTCGGCATCGCGGTAGCGGTCGAGGGTTTCTGCCGGGACGTCTGCAAGCAGGAACACGTGGAGATCGAGTTCAAGTCGTCGGGCATTGCCGATGACCTGCCGAAGGATGTCGGACTCTGCCTCCTCCGCGTGCTCGAGGAGGCGCTGGCCAACGCCGTCAGACATGCCCGTGTGGGGCACTTCAAGGTCCTGCTGCGCGGGACCCGCGACGAGATCCAGCTCGAGGTCATCGATCGCGGCGTCGGCTTCGATCTGGATGAGGCGATGGGCAGCCACGGCCTGGGCATGACGAGCATGCGCGAGAGGCTGCGCCTTGTGAACGGCGCCATGGCGGTCGAATCGAGACCGGGCGCGGGAACGACCGTGCGCGCCCGCGTACCGCTGCGCTCTCCCGGTCGCGACGTCGTGCTGCACTAGAAAGGCAGTTTTCAGTTCTCAGTGGTCAGTCCTCAGTCTGAAGCCCACTGAAAACTGACGACTGAGAACTGACAACTGAGAACTGACAACGACCCGCCTTCCCCCACCCCCAACTTGCCGTCTCCGAGTCCCGGCGGCAGAATGACGGTCGATGCGACGCATGCTGCTGGCCGTAATGCTCGTCGCGGGGCCGGTGCTTTCCGTGTGCGCGAACGCGCAGACCTTCTTCTATACCGAGGTCGCAAAAGATGGTCGTCTTTACGTGTTTGCCGTCGCGTCGAGACATGACGCGTTCGTGAAGAGCGGCGGTGTGGAGACAGGGCCGGTCATCACGCGCCCCGGTTACGGCACGAACGGCGAAACGGTGGTGTTCGACAGCGCGGATGCCGTCAACCTGTACAACTTCAAGCACGGGCTGCCGGGCGAGTCCTTCCCCGCGCCGGAGGAATCCTCCAAGTCCCAGTTCCCTGCCGGGAAGATCAGCGGTCTCATGTTCGGGGACTATTACTGGTATTACAGACGGCATCAGGATCAGGCGAGCAGTACCAACCCCACGTCCGTCGAGGGACAGCACGGGTTGTGGTTCAGGCGCATCTACTTCACCTACGACCTCGCGTTCAACGAGAGACTCAGCACGCGCTTCCGGCTCGAGATGAACAGCAACGGCGATTTCGAGGACAGCAATCTCGTGCCGTACGTCAAGGACGCCTCGCTGCGGTGGAAGTATGTTCGAGACCATCACGTGACGCTCGGCATCCAGCCTTCGCTGACGTTCGACTGGCTCGATGAATTCTGGGGCCTCCGCCACATCGAGAAGACACCGGCGGATTTGTATCGCCTGGATTCGTCGCGTGACTTCGGCGTCGCGGTCGGTGGTCCTGTCGCCGCCGGCGTGACCTACGCGGTGCAGCTCGGCAACGAATCCGGCACCGGGTCCGAAGCGCAGGAAGGCAAGATTCTGCGCCTCGAAGGCCGATACGAACGGCCTCGCGTCGCGCTCGAGGGCTTCTACAGCTTCGGCACGCGGCCCGATGGTGAAGATCGTCACACCGCACAGACGATCGCGGGCGTGCACGGCAAGGCCGGGCGCGCGGGTGGTCAATATCTGTGGCAGGCGCGCAGGTCGGGCGAGAACGATGCGCCCGATCAGACGATCGGCATCTGGTCCGGTTTCGCCGTGTGGGATGTGCGGCCGAAGAAGGCCGATCTGTTTTTTCGCATCGACGGCGTTGCGGGCCATCGCGGCGGTGTCGAGACTGGACTGCCAGGCGCCGACGAGATCGACTACCTGCTCTTGAGCCCGCAATCAAAGTTCACGATGTGGATATTCGGCGGTGAGGTGTACCTGCATCCGGCGGTGCGTTTCAGCCCCAATCTCGAGCTGGTGAAGTACGCCAGCGATCCCGATCCCGTGAATTTCCCTGGACGCGACCGGGATTCGATCGCCCGCCTCACGTTCTTCTGGACGTTCTAGAGGAATCTGCCCGTGAGCCCCAATCCCTCGAGACCCGCGAATCAGACTGGATGGACGCGCTGGCTTCCAGGGCTGCAGACTCTCAAGGGGTACGAATCGTCGTGGCTGCGTCACGACATCGTGGCCGGGCTCGTGATGACCACCATGCTCGTCCCGGTCGGCATCGCGTACGCCGAGGCGTCGGGCGTGCCGGGCATCAACGGGCTCTACGCGACGATCGTCCCGCTTCTCGCGTACGCCATCTTCGGTCCGAGCCGGATTCTGGTGCTGGGTCCGGACTCGGCGCTCGCGGCCGTGATTCTCGCCGTCGTGCTGCCGTTGTCTGGGGGCGATCCGCAGCGCGCCCTGGCTCCAGCCGCCGCGATGGCCATCGTTTCTGGTATCGCGTGCGTCGCGGCGGGTCTGGCGCGTCTGGGCTTCATCACCGAGCTGCTCTCGAAGCCGATTCGCTACGGCTACATGAATGGGATCGCGCTCACGGTGATCCTGAGCCAGATTCCCAAGCTCCTCGGATTCTCCGTCTCGGGTGATGGGCCGCTGCGCCGTGTGCGCGACATCCTCGCGAACATCTCTGCCGGCGAAATACACACCGCCGCGCTGGCCGTCGGCGCCCTCACGCTCGTGTTGATCCTGACGCTCAAGCGCTGGCCGCGCGTGCCGGGCATGCTGATTGGCGTTGTCGTCGCGACGGCGATCGTCGCGGCGTTCGATCTCGAGGCACGCGGGATCTCCGTGCTCGGGCCGCTGCCGCAGGGGCTGCCGGCGCCCGAGCTGCCGCGCATCGGCATGGATCACATCGTGTCCATTCTGACGGGTGGACTTGCGGTGGCACTCGTTTCGTTCGCCGACACGAGCGTGCTCTCCCGATCGTACGCGGCACGTCTGCGTGCGCCCGTCGCCCCGAACCAGGAGCTGATTGGGCTTGGTGCCGCCAACCTGGCGGCGGGGTTCTTTCAGGGATTCCCGATCAGCAGCAGCTCTTCGCGCACACCGGTCGCCGAGGCGGCCGGCGCCAGAACTCAGTTGACGGGCGTCGTCGGTGCGATGGCGATTGCGCTGCTCCTGGTCCTGGCTCCCGACCTGCTTCGCAATCTCCCGCAGACCGCCCTGGCCGCCGTTGTCATCGCGTCGGCCATCGGCCTGATCGAAGTGTCAGACCTGCGGCGTATCTATCGCATCCAGCAGTGGGAGTTCTGGCTGTCGATGACCTGCTTCGCGGGCGTGGCCGTCTTCGGCACGATTCCCGGCATCGCGTTCGCGATCGTGATTGCCGTCATCGAATTCTTGTGGGACGGGTGGCGTCCGCACTCGGCCGTACTGGGACGCGTCGGCCACATCAAGGGCTATCACGACATCACGCGCTATCCAGAGGCGAGCCTGATTCCGGGGCTCGTGCTGTTCCGCTGGGATGCGCCGCTTTTCTTCGCCAATGCCGAGTTGTTTCACGCGCGCGTCCTCGACGCCGTGGCAGCCTCGCCGACTCCGGTTCGCTGGCTCGTCGTGGCCGCCGAGCCGGTGACGAGCATCGACGTCACGGCCGCCGACGTTATCAGCGATCTCGAGGATGCGCTGCGTGAGGCCGGTGTCGAGCTGTGCTTTGCCGAGATGAAGGATCCGGTCAAGGACAAGCTGAAGCGCTTCGGTCTGTTCACGCGGCTCGGGGAAGAGACGTTCTACGCCACCATCGAGGAAGCGGTGAGCGCGTACCTCTCGGCCCACGCGGTCGAATAGAACAATTCACCCGCGCGACACACAGTTGGCTCATAATTCCAGCAGCCAGCTGTTCCATGACCTGTCCTTTCTGCGGGGCCATTGAATCGGACGTCGGGGGGCGGTGCGGGACCTGCCAGACGCCCCTTCCGATCGGATTCTCCGACAACGACGTCACACGAGTCAGCCCGACGGCTGACAGCGCGGTCACGTTGATGTCCACGGTTGGCGATGACGATCGTACCGTCGTGACGCCACCGGCGGCGCCTTTCACGGTTACGCCCAGGCGCGACACCGGACCGCTTGCCGTCGGCGAGGCATTTGGCGCCCGCTACCATCCAATCAGAGTGCTGGGCGTCGGCGGCATGGGCGCCGTCTATCACGTCTGGGATACCGAGCTGGGGCAGGACGTCGCCTTGAAAGTGATTCGCCCGGAAACGTCGGGCGATTCGACTGCCGCGCGCGAAATGGAGCGGCGGTTCAAGCAGGAACTGGTCCTCGCGCGCCAGGTCACCCACAAGAACGTCGTCCGCATTCACGACCTCGGGGAAATCAACGGCGTCAAGTACATCACGATGCCGTATCTCAAGGGGTCGGATCTCGCGTCCGTGCTGAAGAAGGAAGGCAAGCTCCCGGTACGCACCGCTCTTCGGATTGTCCGTGATGTGGCATCCGGCCTGGTGGCCGCGCATGAAGCCGGCGTCGTGCATCGCGATCTCAAGCCGCCGAACATCATGCTGGTGGGCGATCAGGCGATCATCATGGATTTCGGCATCGCCCGATCGACCGGCGCAGCCAGTGTCGCGCAACCGACCGTGACGCCGGTTCCGCAGCCGGCCGCGCAGCCACTCATGCCGCAGATGGACGCGTTTACCGCCGCGACCGAGAGCACGATGGCGGGAACGATTCTCGGCACTGTCGAGTACATGGCGCCCGAGCAGGCCAAAGGGGAAACCGTGGATCAGCGGGCCGACATCTACGCGCTCGGCCTGATCTTCTCAGACCTGCTTCTCGGACGGCGCCACCTCGAAGGCACCATTGCCGACGAGCTGAAGCGCCGCATCGAGCAGGCACCGCCGAAGGTGCGGACGATCGATGCGTCGATTCCGGAAGCGACCGAACGCATCATCGCCCGTTGCTGCGAGCCCGATCCGGCGGCGCGGTTCCAGACGTCGGCCGAGCTCGTGGCGGAGCTCGATCGCCTCGACGAAGACGGCCGCCCGCTGCCGATTCATCGCGTCGTCGGCCTGAAAGGCATGGCCGCCGCGGTCGCCGTGTTCGTCGTGCTGCTCGCCGGCACGTGGTGGTTCGCGCGTGGTCCTGCTGTTCCCGTCCAGCACGATCCCGTTTCGGTGGTCATCGCGGATTTTCAGAACGGCACCGGCGATCCCGCCTTCGATCGCACGCTCGAGCCCATGTTGAAGCTCGCGCTCGAGAGCGCCGGCTTCATCAGTGCGTACGGGCGCAACGAAATCAGCCGAAGCCTTGGCCTGCAACCGCCTGAGGATCTCAACGAACAGTCTGCCCGCGAGATTGCCGTCAAGCAGGGACTGGGTGTCGTGCTGTCTGGCTCGGTCTCCAGACAGGGCAACCGCTACAACGTGTCGCTCAAAGCCACGCAGGCGGTGACCGGCAACGTGATCACCGACGCCTCGGACCGGGCCTCCAGCAAAGACCAGGTCCTGTCGGTGACCACGGATCTTGCAACGCTGGTCCGCGAAGCGCTTGGAGATGACACGTCTGACGACACCAAACGCTTCGCCATGGAAACGCTGTCGGCGACGTCGCTGGACGTGGTCCGCGAATATACCGTCGCCATGGAACACCTCTCGCGCAGCAGGTTCGACGCCGCGCTCGACGGATTCTCAAGAGCTGTCGCTCGCGACCCGAACTTTGGCCTCGCGTACGCTGGTATGGTCGCCGCGTCGAGGAATCTGGGCCGGTTCCAGGATGCGGAGAAGTACGCCAAGCAAGCCATCAGCCACGTAGACAGCATGACCGAACGCGAACGCTACCGCACGCGCGGCCTCTACTACATGGTGACGAGCGACTACCAGGCGTGTGTGAAGGAATACGGCGATCTCATCGCCAGGTACGCGGCCGACGCCGCGGCACGAAACAACCTGGCGCTGTGTTCAACCTATCTGCGGGATATCCGCCGCGCGATCGACGAAATGAAGCAGGTCGTCAAGATTCTGCCGGGGCGCGCCCTTTACCGGGAAAATCTCTCGACGTACCTGAGTTACGCCGGAGACTTCCAGGCCGCCGAGCAGGAGGCGCGCGCATTGGCCGAGCCCGGGCTGTTCGGCCTGGGTGCGCTTGCATTCGCGCAGGTCGGACAGGGTCAGTTGACTCAGGCGCGCGAGACGTATCAGCAGATCGGCAAGCTCGACGGAGGGGGCACGTACATGGCGTCGGGCCTCGGCGACCTGGCCCTCTACGAAGGCCGATTCTCGGAGGCGGACAAGATTCTGGCAGTGGGGGCGCGCGCCGACCTGGACGAGAAGGAGCCCGACAGAGCGGCAGCGAAGCTCACGTCGGTCGCCTACGCGCGCCTTCAGAGCGGACGCACACGTGCGGCCATCACTGCCGTCGAAGACGCGCTGAAAGCCAGCCAGGCCGAAAAGATTCGTTTTCTCGCGGCACGCATCCTGCTCGAAGCCGGACAGACAGACCGCGCCGCCTCATTGGCCAAAGGGCTGGCCGCCGAGTTTCCGGTCGAGCCTCAGGCGTACGCCAGGATCATCGAAGGTGAAATCGCATTGAAGCAGGGCGATGCGCGCGAGGCGATCAAGATTCTCACGGCTGCCAATACGATGCTCGACACCTGGATCGGGCACTTCGATCTCGGTCGCGCATACCTGGAAGCCGGCGCCTTCCCACAGGCCGACTCGGAGTTCGACCGATGCATCGGCCGCCGCGGCGAAGTGATGGCCTTGTTCCTCGACGAGGAGCCGACCTACGGCTACCTGCCGCCGGCGTATTACTACCAGGGGCGCGTCCGCGAAGGACTCAAGACCGCCGGCTTCGCCGAATCGTACCGCACGTATCTCGCCATCCGCGGCAACTCGAAGGAAGACCCGCTCGCCGCCGACATACGCCGCCGAACGGGAAACTGAACACGAAAGCCCGAACAGATCGCAAGAAGTTCGATGGTTCGTCGGGTTCGCGAGTTCGTCAGGTTCGTTGGTTCGGAAAGTTCGTGCGTTCGTAAAGTTCCCGCAGCCCGCGTGGCGCGTCGCTCCGTCACGAAACCGCGAACGTGACCTCGGGAACCAGCGAACGCGCGACCTTGCGAACCCAACGAACTCGTCGAACTCGCGAACCTATCGAACTTTTTTTGCGAACTCCACGAACCTTACGAACCTCACGAACCTTTCCGAACTCTTTCCGAACTCTTCGAACGACTTCTATTTCTTGAACACCACCGGGTATCCGTCTCCCGTTGCCGGGAACCGCTGACCCGATTCGTCAATCCACACGATGACGTAGTACGTCCCCACGGGAGCGTTGACGGGCTTCCAGTGCAGATCCCAGGCCTTGCCTCCGAAGTCTCGTACAGGAAGCTGTAGCACGCGAGCACCGTTGCGTTGGTGCAGCCCGGCGTGTATTCCTTTGCTGTCGCCCATGGAGACCCTGCCGGTCCCTTGATCGTGATCCTCGGCCGAAGAAGTTTGCTGTCGAAGAGGCTCCCGTTCTTCTTGAGCGCGAACTCGAAGTGGACGAGCGTGCCTTTCGAGTTCGGCTTGAATGTCACTCCGGACTTCGGCGGCAGGTTGTCGATGTTGACGAACGTGTACACCACGTTGGTAATCGTGATGGTGAACGTCCGGATGCCGCTCGTGTCGACACCGCCATGAGGCGGATCAACGCCGCCGTTGTCGCGCACCTGCACCGAAACGGTCGCCGTGCCCGAAGCGCCTGCTGCCGGCGTATAGGTCAGCGTGCCATTCACCGCAATCGCCGGCTGCGCCGAGAAGAGCGCGGTGTTGTTGTTCGTGACGATGTACTCCGCGACGGTCTGCGTGCTTTCATTCGCGGGCCCCGGGCTGAAGCTCGCGACGAAGCCCGTGACGGTCTTCGCACCGGCCGGCTGAGCCACCGTCTGGTTCGGGCTCGCCTTCAGCGCAAAGCTGGGCGCGTCGTTTACAGGACTGACGGGAATGTCCACAGTTGCCGGCAAGGAATCCCGGCCGAGATCCTGCCAGGTCGAGCTCTCGTGCACCTTGAAGTCGAATTTTTCCAGCCCATCGGTCACGTTGTAATTCAGGCTCGGCGCGTAAGTCACCGTGGGCAAGGTGCCGGACAGGCCGCCGTGGCTCGGCCCGGTCACGATGCTGAACGTCAACGCGGTCGTGTCGGGATCGGTTGCTGTCAGCACGATGCCGATCGGGATGTCTTCCCAGGCGTCCGTGACTGACGGAGCGATGGCGACAGGGACTTCGTTGACGGCCGTGATGGTCGCAAGATTCGACTCAGGAGTCTCGATGAGATCCGTCAGCGGATTGTTGTCGTGATCGAACCGCGCCGTGACGAAATAGGTGAACCGGTCGTCGTCCGGAAGCTCGTCCAAATCGATCAGCCAGAACTCGCCAGGTTGGAGCGGGTTTTCGACGTAGTCAAAACGCTCCGAGATTTCTTCCGCCGGATCGCTGCTTCCTTCAATCGCTCGGAAGACTTTATAGCCGCCGCTCGCGAAACCCGCGGTGGACGCCTTCCAGTCCACACGAACCCTGTGACAGAGGGCCGTCCCCAGCGTCGCGCAATCTGTAGGATCCGGCACCCACGGACCGTACTCTGGAGGCACCGACGAGTTGGTTCCCGGCGCGCCGTCCGTCCCCAGCACGAATGCCTTCACTTCGCTCGGAGCAGGGTACCCTCCAGCCGCGGCGATGTCCGCGGTGAGCTCGAATCCTTCGCCGGAATCGGCGCCCAGATCGGCCTTACCCAGGTTCCCTGCACCCAAATCGGCCTTGCCCAGATCGGCCTTCCCCAGGTCCGCTTTCCCCAGGTCCGCCTTGCCCAGGTCCCCTGCGTTCAGATCACCGCGGCCCAGGTCGGCCTTGCCGAGGTCGGCCTTCCCGAGGTCCGCCTTGCCCAGATCGGCTTTACCGAGATCGCCGGCAGTGACACCCACGGACAGTGGTCCTATGTACGCGTAGTACTCGGACGGGGCGTTTACATCCCGAACCCAATACCACCCTCCGACGTTCCGCCGGCTGGCGACCTGGTTCAGTCTGAGGTTCTCCCAGTCGTTGAAGCCATTCAGCACACCGCCGGCATGATTGATCTCGCCATCGAAATTGACGTCCTGCGGCACGATCTGTCCCGGTGCCTTGTCCCAGTCGATTGCCCCACCTGTTTCAAGAACGGTCTTGCTGTCGACCCAAACCATTTCGGGCTCGAGGGGATCGGCATGCAGCGGCGAGCCGTCGCAATGTTTTGTCGAAGCCGTGCCAAATCTCACGTTGGATTTCGGCGCGTACCAACCGGTCCGATACGGCACGGCGGCATTCAGTCCGAGGGCAGGCAGCGCGGTCTCGTTCAGCGAAGGCAGTGTGATTCCGGAAAAATCCACGTGCCCCACGCCCAGGTCATCCTGAAGCCCACGCAACTGGAACAGGTAGTTCATCACGCTCAGGTAGTTCGGCTTGCAGTTCGGCTCGGCGACGATCGTTCCGTCGGGCAGCTTGACTGCACCGTGCCGCAATCCCATGCCGTGCCCCAGCTCGTGCGCCAGCGTCGCGGCCTGCATGTATTCGGTTCCGACCGGACGCCCGATTGTGTCGTTGAATCCGCCGAGCGTCACCATCGCATCGCCGCCCAGAAAATCGCCGACGCCCGTGTTGGTGACCGGCACCCGGAAGAGCGGCTCACTGTACTCACAATCGAAATCGGGAAAGCCGAAGTTCGGGCCCGGTTCGTCGACGAGGCAGCTCTTCTTGGGTATGCCCAGCGCATGCGCAAACAGCACAAAGCGGAACATGTCTCTCCGGTTGCTGTCGAACACCCGCTCGCACACGGTCAAGGGATTCCCGTCCTGCTCGGCCGCCTCGCACTCTTCCACCGTGGGATCATTCGGAACGACCTCGCCGGTCGCCGACAACGGCATATCCCTGATGAGTCTGAAGCCGCTCTTCCACCCGATGGTCCCCGGGTAATCATTGAACTGACACACCCACGGTTGGTCGACGGTGGGCTCACACCCAACCGAAACAGTTACGGTTTCGTCAAACCCTTCGCCACCCCGCGCGTACGCGGCGTCGATGATGTGCACCGGGTCGCTGGGCGGCGCGGCCGGATGGTTGCCGCCAACATCGACGTGCAGCGCGATTCCCTGCGCCGCGAACGCCTGGCCCACTTTCCTGAGCGCTTCGTATGTGGGCAGATGCGTGTGGGGGTCCTTCGACACGCCGCCGTAGGGCAGTCCTACATCTGTCTTCAGGTACGCGATCTCGACAAAGACATCGGGACGATTGGGCAGCGCGCCCATGTCGGCAAGCGGCGGCAGCAACTCGCCATTGGGATCGAACAGCGGGTTGACGGACGTCGACGTCTCCCACGAATTCAGCAGGCCGTCGTAGTCGGCGTCGTTGACCTGCGTCCGGTAGATGATGGCGCCCCACGTGAGGCAGTCCGAAACGAGGCCGCGCGGTTCGACCGACGTCACAAACGACGCGCCGGTCGGGGTTGCCGTCTGGACCGTGAGGTTGTCCCACGACGCGCCCTGCGCGCTGCGGAACGCGTTGTCCAGGTATCCTCCCGGCACGCGCAGCCGCTCGGACAGCGACGACTGGGCGCTGCCGGTGATGTGCGTCATCTTTCCGGTGACCGCCGCCGGATCGTAGAACCCCTGAATGGTCTGCGTCATCGTCTGCGACGACTGCTTCGTGTAGTTGCCGTCGTACATGACGATCGCGCTGAGCGGCCAGGCCGGATTGGGATGGCGGTAGATCACGACGAGGCTGGCGCCGATCGCTCTCGGCATCTGAGAGTTGCCGCCGCCATCCGGCAGCTCGACCTTGTACACGCCTTTGATGCGATGCCGCCCGTCAACGACATCGAGGAAGCGGAGGACGTCGGCGCGATAGGCATACACGCGATTGCCCGATCCGCCGCCGGTGAGCGGACACGACTGCGTTCCAGCGGGGTTTCCCACGACCGAAAGCGGCCCGGCCGGCGTCGACAGACCGGTTGGCGTGCTCAGCATCTGACCGTTGAACTTCGCCTCCAGCGCGCCGGCATCGGGACCGGTCGAGGATATGACCTGCCAGTAGAGAAACGCCGCGAGCGCCTCGGCGCCATCCGGCACATTCGGGTCGCTGATGTTGACGTCGCCGCTGACGCGGCCGCCGCTTCCCGTCTTGTCCAGACCGATGCCGGCCGTCGTGTAGTCGCCGGTGACGAAGTAGTTCTTGAAAAACTTCAGGGGTTGGCTGGCGGCGAACCCGCGGTCCGTCTGTGCGGCAATCAGCAGCAGAAACGCGAGCGCCGCGGTAAAACTTCTCACAGACGTAAATCGGACAGCGCGGCGAAGGGGGATAAGCGCCAAGGTTTTCCTCGTTTTGTGTGGGTCGAGCTGGGCTAAAGAGTTCCTTAGCGAACGTTAGTGTTCGCCTGTGCTAGTCCATGACTGTGCAATTCTGAGAATCGTATCCGATCGATACAACGAAACGGCAACAGATCGGTCAATCGACAGACATGTGGGATTTATTTTGATGTCTGACTTTTTTGTCGATTTCTGGAAGGTCCGCTAGTTGCCCTGCGGGCCGTAGCTCGCGAGTGCCTGCGCTTCGTCGTCGTAGACGCCGAGGATGGTCGTCAGTCGAGTGACGACCATCAGCTCGCGAAGCCGGCTGGTGGGGCTGAACAACTTGATGGAGCCGCCGAGATTCTTCGCGGTCGAACTGGCCTGGACGAGCTCTCCCAATCCGGCGCTATCCACGTACGAGACGTCGGCCAGATCGATCAGGACTCGTCTTGTGGCCCTGCTGCACCAGCCCGCGCACCTTGTCGTGCAGCATCGTGTTGCGATTCTTCTTCAACGTGATCTCGCCGCTCACTTTGACGATGACCACGTCGCCCGTCGAACGTTCCTCGAGTTGCATGCGCGCGGATTCTAGGTGATCCGGGGCGAAGACGCCAGCATCCGCGATCGAGTCGAGATATCGACATTAATGTTGGTAATGGAGGTGTGCACAACATCTTCGTCGGCCTGTTGCTTTTGAATCGCGCCTTCGCGGGCGCGAGCTCCGGAATATTTCTTGCTGGACCAGCTCGCAATGCCCTCACACGTTCAGCCCGATCCGGCGGTAGGCCAGCCGCACCGCCTCCAGGAGCTCGTCGAAGACCTTTACGACGAATACAAGTCGCTGGACGAGGGCGAGGTGGCGACCTACATCCCGGAGCTGGGAAACGCCAACCCCGCGCATTTCGGCGTCAGCATCGTGACCGCGGACGGACGCGTCTTCGAAGCGGGCGACCACGACCAGCCGTTCACGATTCAGTCGATCTCCAAGCCGTTTACCTTCGGGATGGCGCTCGAGGCATGCGGGCCCGAGAAGGTCTGGCAGCACGTCGATGTCGAGCCGAGCGGCGATGCGTTCAACTCGATCGAGCTCCAGAACGGGACCAATCGTCCGCACAATCCGATGGTGAACTCGGGCGCCATCACCGTGACCGCGCTGCTGCACGAGCGGTTCGGGCCGCGGACCTTCGACGAGATTCTGGCGCGGTTCAGCGCCGCGGCCGGACGGCCGCTTTCCATCGATCAGGCGGTGTACGAATCGGAGCGCCGGACCGGTCACCGCAACCGCGCGATTGCGCATCTCCTCCTGAATTTCGGCCTCGTTCCCGCCGATGCCGAAGCCGCGCTCGATGTGTACTTCAGGCAATGCTCGATCCTCGTGACCTCGCGCGATCTGGCGATCATGGGCGCCACGCTCGCGAACATGGGCCGCAACCCGCTGACCGACGAGGGCGTCTTCGACATTCACAGCGTCAAGCACATGCTGTCGATCATGTTGACCTGCGGCATGTACGACTACTCGGGCCAGTGGGCTTACCGCGTGGGAGTCCCTGCGAAGAGCGGTGTCGCCGGCGGGCGTGATGGCCGTCGTCAATCGTCAGCTCGGCGTCGCCGTGTACTCGCCAAGACTCGACACACACGGCAACAGCCGGCGGGGCACCGAGGTCTGCGCCGAGATGGCGTCCCGTCTCGGTCTTCATGTGTTCGATTGCCTGAATCTCGGTTCGAGTTTTCTCGGGAGCCTGCTAAGCTAGTCACACTCCGTGGAGAACGAATTCGAACAGACCATGTTGGCTGGCCGAAGGCCGGACCTCACGCTCGCGCCCGACGCGATTGGCCACTACCTGGTCGTGCTCCAGGGCGCCGAGCCCGGAAAACTCATTGAGATCACCGCGGAGCCCATCACCATCGGCCGGGATGCGCAGCAGACGCTGGTATTCCAGGACGCCGAGCTCTCCCGGCGCCACGCGCGCGTGTGCCTCGCCGCCGGCGAGGCGGTGATCGAAGACCTGCGATCGACCAACGGGACATTCGTGGAAGGCGAGCGCATCAGCACGCCTGTCACGTTGGGGCAGGGCCATGTGATTCGGATCGGCAGCCAGGTGTTTCGTTACGAGCGGCGCAGCCGGCGCGATGCCGAACGCGCGGAGGAGCTCGATCGCGATCTCCTGAGAGCCAGCAACTACGTGCTGTCGCTGCTGCCGGCGCGGCTCGAAACGGGACCCGTGCTGGCCGAATGGCGATTCGTGCCGTCCACGCAACTCGGGGGTGATGCCTTCGGCTATTACTGGCTCAACCCCGAGACGTTCGTGTTCTACCTCGTCGACGTGTCGGGTCATGGCGCCGGGTCGGCCATGCACTCGGTCAGCGTGCTGAACGTCCTGCGGCAGCGGGCGCTGCCCGACGTGGACTTCAACGATCCCGCCCGGGTGCTCGCGAGCCTGAACGCACGCTTCCAGATGGACGACCACCACGGCCTGTTTCTGACGATGTGGTATGGCGTGTATCACACCGGCGACCGCACACTCGTGTGCGGATCGGCGGGGCACCATCCCGCGTATCTCGTCCCGGCCGATCGCGCGGCCGCGCAGCCGCTCGGGGAATCGGCGCTGATGATTGGCGTGATGCGCGACACCACGTTCCCCGTGCAGCGGACGACGATCCCGCACGGGAGCACGCTGTATCTCTTCAGCGACGGCGTCTTCGAGATCGAGACGGGCGACGACCAGCGGTGGACGCGCGAGGATTTTCTGCCGCTCCTCCAGGCGCCGATCGCACCCAACAGGGAAGCCGATCGGATCTACGAAACGGTCAAGCAGGCAGCCAGGCCAGGTCCCCTGGACGACGACTTCTCGTTACTGGTCGTCACCTTTCCGTAAGTCACCACTCCACAAGTCGACTACGGTTCTGGGTTCTCGGTTCTGCGGTTCTCGGTTCTTGGTGCGGGTCGAGATTGCGGTGGCGCGGGTCGAGATTGCGGTAGCGAGTCGAGATTGCGAGGCGGTCGAGATTGCGGTAGCGCAGGGCTTCAGCCCTGCAGCAACGGCCGCGCAAGATTTCCGCACTGCAGAAACGGTGGCGCAGGGCTTTAGCCCTGCCAAACTCGTCCGGTCGCTGCCAACGCGCCAGACGGATCCGCCTGCCGCATGGCGAGGCAACTGCTCATATATCGCGGACCCCAACAACACCGGTTTCTGGTACGACGTGACCGCGGACGGTCAGCGATTTATCATGAGTACCGAGCTGATCGACCAGATTCGAACTCCGATTTCCGTCGTCCTGAACTGGCCCGCTCTCGTTGAACCTGCCACTCGCAAGGAAGCTAGTCCCGCTCAACAAGGAAGTAACACAAGGCAGGGCTGAAGCCCTGCGCCACCGAAATCTATGTAGATGCCCGGCGACTCGGCGTCCCGGCGTTGAAACAACGCCGCGTTACGCATCCACCGGAAACAACTCACAGATCCGCCCCAGCGTCGTGCGCCCATGCTTGGATGCGAGCCGCAACAGGCGCAGGAACACCTGCGCGGTGATGAACGCGTCGCCGGCGGCGGTGTGGCGATCGTGCGGGATGATGTCGAACATCGCGCACAACGCGTCGAGCGTGAACCGGCGAATCGGCGGGCGACCCGCGAACGCACCATCCCGCTCGAGGTGCAGCGTCAGGTCCATCGTGTCGAGGTTGCGATTGGCCAGCGACATGTTCCAGTGACGCCCGTAGCCGGTGTCGAACGTCGCGACGTCATGGCCGATGTGGTGTCCCACGATGACGCCATCGCGAAGATAGTCGAGGAACCCGGCGAGCGCTTCGGCCTCTCCAAGTCCGCCGCGGCTCTCGTCTCGCGTCACACCGTGGACAGTCACCGCTTCCGTGTTGCGCTCGAGCTCGAGCAGCGCCGAGTACGAATCGTCCAGCAGGATTTCCCCGTTCTGGACGGCCACCGCGCCAATCGTCACGATGCGGTCGGTCTGCGGGTTGAGTCCGGTCGTTTCCGTATCGAGCACGACGAAACGAACCGCCTCGATCGGCGTGTCGTCGGTCCACGTCGACTCCAACGACTGTCGATACCGCGCGAGGAAGGGCGGCGTCGTCACAGGGCTTTGATCCATCCCGGGTCTGCCGCGAATTGCACGAGGTGAAGAATCGATCGGAAGCTGCCTTTGAGCAGGTGCCGGTCCTGACGGCTGAGAAGCGTGGGCGGCAGCTCGGACCCGTCGGTCCCTTCATCGATGCCCACACGACCCTGCTGCCACAACACCATGCGCAGCGTCTCGGCCGCGTCTCTGAAAATCGATTCATGGGCGGCAAATCGCGTTCGCGCGGCGGCGAAACGGTCGAGCGTCGAGACACCCAGCCCCGCGCCGCAGGCCATGCCGAACACGCGTCCGACGTCGACGAGCGGCGAGAGGACGCTTTCGTCGAGCCGGAAGACGTTCGCGAACTCGCCGGTGTCCTCCACGACGGCGTCCTGGAAAAAGGTGAGGGGCGGAAGGTTCGCGAGGCAGTCGTTGGCGAGCACGTGCAGAAAGCCATGGTCGATGGTCTCGTCGACGGTTCCTTGCAGCACCTGCCAAAGCGATGAAGGACCATCGACGGCACGCAGGTCGAAGAGAGGCCGGGCTTTGTACATCGCCTGAAGGATGGGCTCGTGGACCCAGCCGGCGTAGCGCGACCGCCACTCCGACACGCTGGCGACATGGAACGCTGCATCGAATGCGATCTCCGGCGACGGCAGGTAGCCGCATTCCGCGAGCGCGCCGACAACGCCGGTGTAGGCGGCCATCGCGCGGTCTCGCGCCTGGCCGTCCTCGAGGATGACCACCGGACGAAGCGACGCCAGCGTCAGCGCTTCGGCTCTGCCCGCGGCGCCGCTGAAGCACCAGCACGCTCCGGGCACGCGCTCGGGAACCAGCGCAATGACCCGTCTGACGATGCTCACATCAGTCGTGTGAGCGAACCGGACGAGCCAGTCCACCGAAGCCGGGCCGGTGAGGTGGTGTCGGATGAACGCGCGTGCGCGCTGATTGACCGCGCGAAGGTCGTCAACCGTCTTCGCGAGATCGACGTCGCGCAGGATCGACACCGGTTGATCGCCGAAGACCGCCGTCACATCGCGCGGCGTCACGATGGCGTGCACGCGTCCGCCGGCGCCACCATCAGCAGTGAGGGCCAGAGCACCGTTCTTCGACGCCGACATCGCGAGCACGCCGTCGGTGACGGCGGCGTCAGGGCGGACGGTCGTCGGCGGTGCCGTCATCACACGCGAGATCGGCTGATCGAGATCGCCGTCGCCTCTGGCGATCCATTCGAGCAGGTCATGTGATGTGACGATCGCCTGGGCGCGCAGCGCGTCGTCGACGACGGCAACGGCATCGGCGCCCCCGGCAAGCTGACGTGCGGTCTCTCGAACGCTCTGATGTGCGGAACATGTCTGGAGGGGTTTCCGCTTCACGACGTCGTGAAGGAACAGCTCATGAGGCTCCTGCCGCGCGCCTGCGGGGTTGTAGCCGGACGTGACGCCTCCGTTGGCTTCGACGTGCTGCATCGCATGTGGATACTTCTCGAGCAGGCCGGCGAAGTCTTCGGCGGGGAAGGTGTAGATGACGACGTCGCTCGACGCCCTGGCCGTGTGCGCGCAGTTCCTGGCGCCGTTGAACCGCTCGGTGCCCAGCATGTCGCCGCCGCCGAGGATGTCGCGCAGCACGCTGCGGCCGTTCGCCTCATCCCACAGCGACACGGTGCCCTGCTGAATCACGAACACGTGCGCGCGATGCGGTTCCCCCTGCCACAGCAGGAAATCCTCGGCTTCGTAAAAGCGCACCCGGCCGCGGTCGGCCAGCGCGACGAGATCGGCTTCGTCGATGGCGTGAAACGGCGGGTGCTTCTTGAGAAAATCGGCGACGCGGTAGCTGATCGCGTTGGTTTCCACGCGGGGATCTTATGCGAAGGTGATGGGTCAGCGGCGAATCTGCACGGACGTGGCCCCGCGTAGCGGGATGGTCATCACCTGGGTCGTGGCGTCGTACTGAAACTCTCCAGCGCCGAGCGCCTGATTGTTGCGCCTCACCGACGTGTAGCGATCGACGCCGTGTGACTTCGAGGACTCCGTTGATCCCCAGGTCGCCCGCCTGCCAGCTCACCACCGAGCCGGTCATCGAGCCCGTCATCGGCACGACCGCCTTGCCGGTGTAGTAGTCGAAGCGGCTCTGGAGGCCAGAGACGGGGTAGAACTCGACTCGCAGCGCAGGTGCCCAGTTGGGCGTCCAGTTGTTGTTCGACTGCAGGATGTCGCCGCGCGCGACGATCGATCCGCCTTTCACGTAGCGTGGAATCGCGTCGAGCGGCGCGCTCGCGGTGATGGTGACCGGACCGGTGTGCCTGGTCTTCTTGTCGTTGTAGTCGATCCACACGCCGCGGGGCAGGTACACCGATCGGCTCGTGGCGCCGGCCTTGAGCACCGGTGCGACGAGGAGCGAATCGCCCAGCAGAAATTCGTCGAACATGTCAGCGACGGCAGGATCGTCCGGGAACGACAGCGGCATCATGCGCATGGCGGGCATGCCCGTTTGCGTCGAGCCATAGACGAGCGAGCGGATGTAGGGAATCAGGTCGTGGTGCTCGCGTGCGAACGTCTGCGTGATGGGAACGATTTGTTTGTTGGCGTTCGGTCCGGTGTCGTAGCTGTACCAGAGCGTCCGGTTCGGCCCGTTCAGGATCTCCATCATCGGCGAGTGCGCGCTCATCGCCAGCCATCTCGCGAACGTTTCCGCATTCGGGCTGCGGCCGTATCCACCTGTATCCGAGCCGACCATCGAGTACATGATCGCGCCAAGCCTCAGGAGTTGTTTGAGGGAATCGGACATGCCGGCCAGGTCTGAATCCGAATCGCCGTTCCAGACGCCGACGTACTTGCGCGCGCGGTCGTAGACGTTTCTGCCAAAGGTGAATCCTTCGGTCCCGAGCACGTCCGACGTCGCCTCGTAGGCCGCCTTCGTCGTGAGGACAGCCAGCTCGTTCTGCAGCGAGGCCGGCATTTCTCCCTGCTCGCCGCGGTCGATCTTGAAGCCGCTCATGCCGCGCTTGACCAGGCCGTCGCGCAGATGGTTCTTGAAATAGGAGAAGGCATCCGGCCGGCGAAGATCCAGCGCCGGCGTCGTCGTGAAGTCCCCGGTGAATCCGTTTGCGGCGCTGAAGATGGCCGGCGCCAGCGCAGGGTCGGTGAGCATCGAGTTGTTGGCGCGGTTGGCGATCCACCCGAGCAGGTGCATGTTGCGTGCGGCCAGATCGGCGATCATCGCTTCGGGATTCGGAAAGCCCGTGGGGCCGGAGTCGAAATCGAAATTGCCCCAGCCGCCGAGACCTCCACCACCGCTTCCGTACGGGCGATCGAGCCACATCGCCGACCCGGGCAGTTGAAGACGCTGAAGGTTGTCGGCATCCTTCTTCACGAGATCCTGCGCGGTGGACACGCCGTTGGGGGCGAAGTCGGCGTGATGATCGTCGCGCCACCAGATCGGGTCGAACGCCCACAGCGGCGGCATCAGCGATCCACCCGCCAGCGTGTTGTAACGCGCGAGCACGTCGGCGGGTGTCGGCCCGTAGATCACGTGATAGGTCAGGTCCGGGGTGTCGAACGTGACGCTCGTCCGCTTGTTCACCGCAACCGTGGCGCGGCCCGCCGCGAGCGTGTCGGCATACACGCCGTACTTCCGCGACGTCAGATAGAACGGCGCACGCCCGCTGGGATCGCCGCTGCCGACCTCGGGCCCGGAGAGTCCGAGCAGCGGGCGATTGTCGGCGCCGCGGTTGTCGAGCGCGCCGCCGGTGCCGTAGTAGGAATATTCCCAGAGGCCGTAGTTGCGCTCGCCTTGATCGACGAACGACTCGGTGATGCTGGTCGCCTTGTCGTGGCTCAACCGCACCTGCACCACGGCGGGATCGGTGAAGGTCCACCGGACGCGCGCGGTGTCGGCCGATCCTGCGAAGCTGAGCGTGGCCTCGAGCGCGTTCGCTGATTTGTTTCCGACAACGGCCGCGCTGATCGAACGGGGAGCACCGATCGTGAAGGAGGTCTCGGCCTGTCTCAGGAGAATCTGTCCGGTCTTCTTCTCGATGACGGCGTACGAATAGGGTGCAGAGGTGATCTCGACTCTCAGCACGGATGACTCGAGCACCGCGCGTGCCTGCGCCGCGCCGGGCGCGGCCGTCCAGCCGTTCGCACCGAGTAAACCGACCACAACCAGAAACGAGAGGCGTCGTGTGGCTCGACCGGACGTGAACATCGGCCCTCCTCGTGCTGGGGTTCAGGGACGGGGCTATCTTGGCACGAACGCGCCATTGTCATGAATTCAGGCCTGCGGCAGACAAATGTCAGCGGCAGCGCGGTATCCGGACGGCGCGCATGAAAAACGTCAATGAAAACGCGGGCACTATCTTTGCCCTTGTCTCAGGCTCCCAGTCACGGTACGCATGGAGACGAGCCCTCGCGCTCCTGACGGCGAGTATCCGAACCCGATCTCGAAGGGGTTGATTCTCTGGCGCTTCTCGAGCGCCGGACGCTCCGATCTCTGGTGTCTCGTGTTCGAATTTCCAGGCGCGCTCTACCTCGTGATAGACGACGACCCCCAGGGCCCGCGGCCGTATCTGATTCACGAGCGGCATCCCGACATCATCGGCCTCATCAACCGTTCGGAGGAGTTCAAGGGCTCGCTGCTGCGATGCGGCTGGACAGAGGTGAGCGTCGAGTAGGTCCCGCCTGCAATGAAGTCCGGCTGAAGCCGGACACTTCGTACACGGAAATCGAACCGCGGCGAACGTTTCAATCCCCACACTCTGCACTCCAGCTATTCACTTCATCGGACAATTGGCGCGATATGATGGCGCTGCAACAACCCCATCGACCACACTGGAGGCCGTATCGTGAAAGTTCTCACTTCCCCGGCAGGATTCAGCGCGGCGGTGTGCGCGCTCGTGCTCATCATCCTTGGCGCCAGGCTGCCCGCTAATAAATAATTAATTTTTCAGAGGTGAACGTCGAGTAGGCCTCCACGCGATATGATGGCGCTGCAATAACGCGCATCGACGCCACTGGAGGCCGAATCGTGAAAGTTCTCACTTCCCCGGCAAGATTCAGCGCGGCGGTGTGCGCGCTCGTGCTCATCATCCTCGGCGCCAGGCTTCCCGCTCAGGTGACCGATCAGGAACTGCTCAAACCGGATCCCAGCGACTGGGTGGGCTATTCGGGCACCTACAACTCGCACCGGCATTCGCTGCTGAAGCAGATCACGGCCGACAACGTGAGAAACCTGCAGGCCAAATGGGTGTTTCAGCTCGTAGGGCAGCAGCACGTCCAGGCCGTGCCGATCGTCGCCGACGGGGTCATGTATGTCGCGCAGTTCAATCGTGTCGACGCGATCGATGCCCGCACCGGCAGCCTCATCTGGCAGTACCAACGAGAGCCGGTCAGCACCGGCGCGCAGCGCGGCACCGCCATCCACGGCAACAAGGTGTTCGTGACGACGACCGATTCGAAACTCGTGGCGCTCGACTCGCGCACCGGAAATCTGGTGTGGGAGGTGGCGGCGGCCGGAGAGCGGTATCGGTTTGCCGGCCAGGCGCCCCTTGTCGCGAAGGGCAAGATCATCGTCGGGGGGAATCAGCCGTTCGGGTTTCTTCAGGCGTACGACGTGGAGACCGGCAAACATCTGTGGACCTGGAATGCGGTGCCGACGTCGTCCACCGATCCGGGCGCCGAGACGTGGGCCGGCGATTCGTGGAAGCTCGGCGGCGGTCCGATGTGGGTGAGCGGGAGCTTCGATCCGGAATTGAATACGATTTTCTACGGAACCGGTCAGCCCGGTTCGCAGTGGGCGGGTGACGTGCGTGAAGGCGACAACCTCTTCACCGACTGCGTCGTCGCGCTCGACGTCGATAGCGGCAAGATGAAGTGGTACTTCCAATTCACTCCGCACGACGTGCGCGACTGGGACGCGCTCGAGATGCCGGTCCTGGTTGACGCGCCTTTCAGAGGGCAGCCGCGCAAGCTGCTGGTGCAGGCCAATCGCAACGGCTACTACTACGTGCTCGACAGGACCAACGGACGATTTCTCCACGGCACACCG
Organism: Vicinamibacterales bacterium; assembly: GCA_963821395.1. GTDB lineage: Bacteria > Acidobacteriota > Vicinamibacteria > Vicinamibacterales > JAMQPK01 > JAMQPK01. Next base: position 145,019 of record CAWGDY010000034.1, read on the forward strand.
TTCGTGAGCCAGCTCAGCTGGTCGAGCGGCTTGAGCCCCGAAGGACGTCCGATTCTGACTCCCGGTACCGAACCATCCGTGCTTGGCGCCAGGACGTGTCCGTCGACGATGGGCGCCACCAACTGGCCGTCGCCCGCGTACAGCCCCGATACCGGCTACTTCTACGTCATCGCGCAGGAAGGCTGCAGCATCAACTTCCGCGTCAGCGATCGCCCGGGCGAAACCGGCGGTGGCTACATTCGCAGTCCGAAGGAGGGAGAAGAGTGGCGGTTCTATCTTCGCGCCCTCGACGCGACGACCGGCAAGAAAGTCTGGGAGTACCAGCACATCGGTTCTCTCCGTTACGGCCCTGGCGTGCTGTCGACAGCCGGCGGCCTGGTATTCGCCGGTGAGCACAGGGGACTCTTCACCGCAGTCGACGCGCGGACCGGCAAGCCAGTCTGGCACTTCAACACGGGTGCGCTCATCACGTCGGCGCCGGTGTCCTACAGCGTCAACGGCCAGCAGTTTGTCGCGATCGTTTCGGGTGCCACCGTCATGGCCTTTGCGCTGCCCGATTCGAGTGCACGATAGGGAGTAAATTCATGACAGGGATTAGGGATTGGGGATTAGGGATTAGGACCCTCTTGCTGGTTGCCGCGGTTTCGATGTGCTCCGCTGTGTCGCTGTCCGCGCAGCGGGGACGCGGGGCCGGCGCCGCCCCGGCGGGACCGAAGAATCCGTTCCAGGGACAACCCGAGGCGATTCAATCGGGACGGGAAACCTTCAACGCACGCTGCACCGTGTGTCACGGGTTCGACGGCAGCGCGGGCGAAATCGGGCCGGCGCTCGGACTCGAAGGCAGGCGGTTCGCGCTGCAAGGCCCGGGGGAGATCTTCGGGGCGATCAAGAACGGGATTCCGGCGACGGGCATGCCGCCAACGCCGGATCTTTCCGATGACGACGTCTGGAAGGTGACGGCCTACATTCAGGCGCTGCGGGGCACGGCGATCGACGCGCCCACGGCTGGAAATGTCGCGCTGGGCGAAGCGATCTTCTGGGGCAAAGCGGAGTGCGGCACGTGCCACATGATTCGTGGCAAGGGCGGCATCATCGGGCCCGAGCTCAGCAGCATCGCCGACACCCGGAAGACCGCGTCGATTGTCGACGCGCTCACCAATTCCGGCTATCGCGTGCAGGGCGACGGAGGCGCGATTCCTCGCAAGCTGGAGGTCCCCAACAACTATCAGGTCGTGCGCGTGACGCTCCCCGATGGGAAGGTGATTCGCGGGGTGGTGAAAAACGAAAACAGCGTGTCGCTGCAGGTGCTCGGCGTTGACGACAGCCGCCTGCACCTGCTCGACAGGGCGAAGCTCAAGGATGTCGTCTACGAAAAGACGAGCCTGATGCCGCGCGACTACAAGAGCCGGCTCACCGCGCAGGAATTTCAGGATCTGGTTGCGTTTCTCACACGGCAAAGCCGAAGGTAATCAAACATTTGAATCACTCCAAAAAACTGATCTAGACTAATCGGCGTGACGATGGACCCGGCAGAACTGCTTCGTGAACGCGGTATTCAGGTCACCGCCCAGCGATTGGGAGTTTTGCGGGCGGTCGCGGGTCAGCCCCACATCTCGGCCGACGAGGTGGCCGAGATCGTCAGGGCCGAGATCGGCGCCATCTCGCTTCAGTCTGTGTACGACGCCCTCGGAGTCCTGGTCGCCGAAGGCCTTCTCCGGCGCATTCAGCCCGCCGGCTCACCGGCTCGCTTCGAAGATCGCGTCGGCGACAACCACCATCATTTGATCTGTCGAGTGTGCGCCCGCGTGGTCGATGTCGACTGTGCGGTCGGTTCCGCCCCCTGTCTCTCGGCGGCCGACGATAAGGGCTACGAGATCGAAGAAGCCGACGTCGCTTACTGGGGACGCTGCCCGGATTGTCTGGCGAAGTCCCGAACCCCCGCCTCCGCCAAAGCGAAGGCGGGCAGGCACAAACAGAAGACAACACGACGAACACGAAGAAAGCAGAGGTAAACGTCAATATGGCAAACGAAGAGAAATGCCCGTTTTCGGCCAAAACGCTCCACGGCAGAGCAAACCGCGACTGGTGGCCGAATCAATTGAACTTGAGCGCCCTCCACACGAATCACCCCGCGGGCGATCCGATGGGCGAGGCGTTCAACTACGCCGAAGAGTTCAAGACGCTCGATCTCAAGGCCGTGAAGAAGGACATCGAGGCGGTGATGACGAAGTCGCAGGACTGGTGGCCGGCGGATTTCGGTCACTACGGTCCGCTGTTCATCCGCATGGCGTGGCACAGTGCGGGCACCTACCGCATCCACGACGGCCGCGGCGGCGCGGGGTCGGGCATGCTGCGCTTTGCGCCCCTCGGCAGTTGGCCCGACAACGCGAACCTCGACAAGGCGCGCCGGCTGCTCTGGCCGATCAAACAGAAGTACGGCCGGAAGATCTCGTGGGCCGACCTGATGGTCTTGACCGGTAACGTCGCGCTCGAGTCGATGGGGTTCAAGACCTTCGGCTTCGCGGGCGGGCGCGAGGATCGCTGGGAGCCCGAGCACGTCAACTGGGGGTCCGAGGCCACGTGGCTCGGCGACGAGCGCTACAGCGGCGACCGGCAACTGGCGAATCCTCTTGGCGCCGTGCAGATGGGCCTCATCTACGTCAATCCTGAAGGACCGAACGGCAAGCCGGATCCGGTCGCGGCCGCGAGGGACATTCGCGAGACCTTCCGCCGCATGGCGATGAACGACGAGGAGACAGTCGCGCTGATCGCCGGCGGCCACACGTTCGGCAAGACCCACGGTGCGGGCCCGGCGACCCACGTCGGCCGCGAGCCCGAGGGCGGCAACCTCGAAGAGCAGGGTTTCGGCTGGAAGAGCAGCTACGAAACCGGCAGGGGAACGCACGCCATCACGAGCGGTATCGAGGTCACCTGGACGACGACGCCGACCAGGTGGAGTAACGACTTCTTCAAGCACCTCTTCGAGTACGAGTGGGAGCTGACCAAGAGCCCGGCTGGTGCGAACCAGTGGAAGCCGAAGGGCGATGCCGGTAAAGGCACGGTCCCGGACGCTCACAACCCATCGAAGAAGATCGCTCCATCGATGCTGACGACGGACCTCGCACTCCGGTTCGATCCGGCCTACGAGAAGATCTCGCGGCGCTTCCATAAGAGCCCTCAGGAGTTCGCGGACGCCTTCGCGAAGGCGTGGTTCAAGCTGACGCACCGCGACATGGGTCCCATCGCGCGCTATCTCGGTCCGGAAGTTCCCAGGGAGCCGCAGTTGTGGCAGGACCCGGTCCCCGCGGTGAATCACGAACTGATCGACGCGAAGGACATCGCCGCGCTGAAGAGCAAGATCCTCGCATCGGGCCTGTCCATCTCCCAGCTGGTCTCGACTGCCTGGGCGTCAGCCTCGTCGTTCCGCGGCACCGACAAGCGCGGCGGCGCCAACGGCGCACGCATCCGCCTCGCGCCGCAGAAGGACTGGGAGGTCAACAATCCGCCCGAGCTCGCGAAGGTGCTCAAGGCGCTGGAAACGATCCAGAAGGAATTCAACGACGCCAGGCCGCCCTTCGACTCGCGACGCTCGCTCAGGGCAGGGCCCTTCGACTCGCGACGCTCGCTCAGGGCAGGGCGGGACGAAGAAGGTGTCGCTTGCTGACGTGATCGTGCTGGGCGGGTGTGCGGCCGTCGAGAAGGCCGCGAAGGATGGCGGCCACAACGTGCAGGTGCCCTTCACGCCGGGACGCACCGACGCGTCGCAGGAGCAGACCGACGTGGAATCGTTCGCGGTGCTCGAGCCGGACGCCGACGGATTCCGCAACCATGTGGGAAAAGGACACGATGTGCCCGCCGAGCATCTGCTGATCGAGCGGGCGTTCAGGCTGACGCTGAGCGCGCCGGAGATGACCGTGCTCGTCGGCGGCCTGCGTGTGCTGCATGTGACCTCCGGGCAAAACGGCCTCGGCGTGTTCACCAAAAAGCCCGGCGTTTTGACGAACGACTTCTTCGTGAACCTCCTCGACATGGACACGGCGTGGCTGCCGACGTCCGATGCGGCAGAGGTCTTCGAGGGCCGTGGCCGCACGAAGAGCGACGTCAAGTGGACCGGCAGCCGCGTCGATCTCGTCTTCGGTTCGAATTCGGAGCTCCGCGCACTTGCGGAAGTGTACGGGAGCGATGATGCGCAGGAGAAGTTCGTGCGCGACTTCGTCGCCGCGTGGGACAAGGTGATGAATCTGGATCGCTTCGACGTGCTTTAGCCGGACCCTTTTCTTACAGAAGACCAGAAGATCAGAAGAAATTTTATCTTTTGACCTTCTGATC
>CAWGDY010000035.1:0-31212 GCA_963821395.1 Vicinamibacterales bacterium
ACTGATAACTATATGTACTACCTGCTCGTAGGTCTTTACGTTCTCGTGTGCCTGGTGCTCTCGCTGGTGATTCTTCTGCAGCAGGGCCGCGGCGGTGATATCGCCAGCGCGTTTGGCGGCAGCAGCAGTCAGGCGGCGTTCGGGGCGCGCTCGGGCGCGACGGTCCTGACCAAGGCGACGACGGTCGCGGCGGTGCTCTTCATGGTGCTCGCGCTGACGTTGTCGATCATCGGGCAACGCGGTGGCAGCTCGGTCGTCAGCGGCACGGCGGCCCCAGTGCGGCCAGCCACGCCCGCGTCGAAGCCACTGGCCTCGCCCGCCGCCAGCACACCGGCCCCGTCAACACCGGCGCCATCAACGCCCGCTCCGGCACCCCCTACCAAGTAATCCGACACTCCAACAATCCCTCAATCAATCTCTCAATCTACCAATCTACCAATCTGCCAATTCCCGCTCTCCTCACCATCCCACCGCCTGACCGTCCTTGCGATGGTCCGAGCCGGCGCGATACACCCCGTTCACCGGCGCATCCGCGCGATCGAAGCTCGGTTCCGGCAATCGCGGATCGCGGGTGAAGAGAATCCCCTGGTAGCCGCCGACCGATCCGCCGGTGACCGCCCGCACTTCGTGCCCCTTGGCCTTCAACGCGGCGCCCAACCGATTGAACAGATTCGCTTCGAGCGACAGCACGTTTGAGTTCTGGCTGTGCGTGAAGCGCGCGGCGTCGGTGGTCATCTGGACGTTCATGCCCAGGTCGATGAGATTCACCATGTGCTGCGCGTGCGTTTCCGGCTGCACGCTGCCGCCCATGTTGCCGAAGGTCATCAGCGGCTGGCCGTCCTTCGTAACGAAGCCGGCGATGATCGTGTGGAACGGGCGTTTCCGGGGGGCTACGACGTTCGGGCTGCGCGGCTCGAGCGAAAAGGCGCTTCCGCGGTTGTGCAGCACGAACCCGAATTCGCCGACGCTCGCGCGGCTGCCATAAACGCTGAACACGCTGTGAATCAGCGACACCATGTTGCCCCAGCGATCGGCCGTCGTCAGATAGATCGTCCCTCCGTCGAGGCCGCCGCCCACGCGAGGCTTCGAGGCGGCGTTCGGATTGATCTTGTCGCACAACGTGGCGGCGTACGATTTCGAGAGCAGATCGTTCAGCGGCACGGACGCGAACTTCGGATCGCCGTTATAGGCGTGCAGATCCGAGTAGGCCAGCTTCTTGGCTTCTACCATTAAATGCCAGTACATCGGATCGGCGGGCCCGAGCTTCGTGAGGTTCATGCCGAGCTTCGGTACGCACACCTCCAGGATGTTCAGCATCTCGAGGGCGGCAAATCCCTGCCCGGGTGGCGGCAGCTCGGACACGTTGTAGCCGTGATAGCTGGTCGAGATCGGCTCGACCCACTCGGACTGGAACTCTTCGAGATCGTTCCGTGTCATCACCCCGCCGCCCGCCTGCACTTTGCGGACGATGGCCGCGGCGATGTCGCCGCGATAGAACGCGTTGCGCCCGTCCTTCTGCACCAGGCGCAGCGCCTTCGCCAGCGCGGGGTTGCGGATGATGCTGTACAAATCGGGCGCGCGATCGCCCTCGAGAAAGATCTGCCTCGAATCAGCATCGGCGAGAAGGGCTTTGGTCGCACCGCGCAAATCGGAGTGGCGGCGCTCGGCCTGTCCCCAGCCTTCTTCGGCGATCTTCGCCGCGCGCTCGAACGTCTCTTTGAAGGTCATTGTTCCGAAGCGCTTCAGCAGCGCGTCGTAGCCGGAGATCGCGCCGGGTACCGTGGCCGAATTCACGCCCGACCCGGGCACGCTTTTCACGCCGAGCTTGCCGGTGAAGAACTGCGGCGTCCACGCGGCCGGGGCCCAGCCACCGGAGTTCAGCGCGTAGAGCTTCTTGTCGCGGGCCGACCACACCAGCGCGAAGAGATCGCCGCCGATGCCGGTGTCGTTCTGCGAGGTGACGTCGAGCACCGCGCCGGTCGCAACGGCCGCGTCGATCGCGTTGCCACCCCGCTGCAGTATCTCGAGGCCCGCCTGCGCCGCCAGCGGATCACTCGTCGCGACAATGCCGTTGCGTGCGAGCACCTCGGAGCGTCCCTGGAACAACCAGCCCTGTGCGCGCGAACCGGGAACGGTATCAATGGCCGACCCGGGATTCGGCTGGTCGGCGGAAGGGATGCCGAACGGGTTGGGCGATTGCGCAAGGCTTGTGACCGCTCCGGCAGTAATGCCCGCAACGAGGATGAGGAGTGAAGCTCTTTTCATGGCGGCGATTGTGGCACGCGCGGCACCGATTCAGAAAGTGAACCCTGACCGCTCCGGCGCATGGCGATTCGTGCGAGCACGAACCCGGACTCGTGTTCGAAATGCTGCTCGCCGTCGTTATTACCCATAAGTTTAAGTGCGCGCAAAAGTATTTACGAGAGAAGGTCGTTGGGCTAGACTCGCCGTCCCGCTCGTTACCCAAGGCGTTGGTTGCCGTTCGTCAATCGAGTTCAACCCATCCGGGTGTGCGTCCACTGGTGCGAAGAATGTGAGGATGGCGCCATGACCCCCATGATTTCGAGCTCCCTCGGTAGTGCGCGTGCCCGGAAGTGGACTGTGATGGTGTTCATGGGGACCGAGACCGAGGAGGGCAACGCTCCTCTGGTTGAAGCGGCCATCAGCGATCTCGAAGAGATGATGGCGGTAGGCTCCTGTGACTCCCTGAACATCTTCGTCCAAGTGCACGCATATGGCGTGCCGCCGGTGCGTTACCACCTGGGCGTGAGCGAAGAGATCGTGCCCGAGTCGCAGCGCGAAACAGCTGAAGGCTGGGCGCTCGCTCAGTTCATCGAGTCGTCCCTCATGAAAAGGGGGTACGAACATGCAGAAGCAGACAACTCGCTGCTCGTCCTGTGGGGCCACGCGTACGATTTCGCGATCGGTCATGCCCCCACACGTCGCGGCACCATAGATGCGCTCGACTTCGTCGAGTTGAGCGCGGTCCTTCGGCGTCTCCAGAATCGGATGCGCGAGGTATACCATGGACAGCATCCTCCAACACTGGATGTTGTCGGCTTCGATGCGTGCGACGTCTCGACCGTCGAGATGGCGTGTCAGCTTGCCCCGTTCGCGAAGTATTTGCTGGGATCGGAAGTGGGCGTGCCGATTCCGGGCTGGCCGTACGATCGCGTCCTTGAACGACTTCGATTTCCAGCCGGCCGGCTGATGGGCCCGGCGGAGTTCGGGACGTACGCCGTGCGGAGATACTGCGAGTCGTACGTGCCATCCGAGCGCTCCGTGTCATTGACACTGCTGGATCTCAAGCGGACACCCGAGCTCTTCGCGCTCACAGAGGTTCTTGCGACGACGCTGAACCTTGCCATCAGTCGGGGACCGGACACCCGCGATCTGATCGCACAGATCTTCCGCCGATCGCAGACGAAGCCGTACAAAGCTTATGTCGACGTTGCGGACTTGTGCCTCAACCTGATGCGCGAAAGCGGTGACAGCCTGGTGATAGAGGCAGCACGGGCCGTGGGGGACTTCCTAATCGCGGCCCCTCGTGAAGTCGTCGACAAAAGCCTCCTCGGAGAAGGACGACCGTTTGTTGTAGAGCATGGGAGAAACGGCGTGGACACCGCCAAGCTCAACGGCATCAGCCTCTACGCCCCCCACGTCGCACTCACCAGTGAGTTCGAGGCCGTTCGAAAGCTATATGAGGAGTTTCGGTTCACGCAGGAAACCAGCTGGAGCCGGCTCGTGTACTCGCTGGCAGAAGCACAACTCTTGAGCACCTGAGGAGGGATAAATGTCCGACCCATTTGCGATGTTCAAGGCGCAGAGCAAGATGTTCGAGGAATCTCGTATTCGAGCCGAGCGGCGCTCCAGGGAGATCGAATACGCGAAAACGAGGGAGGCCGAACGGGCGGCTGAAGTTACGAAGGAGGTTGACCGGGCGGCTGAAGTTACGAAGGAGGTCGACCGGGCGGCTGAAGTTACGAAGGAGGTCGACCGGGCGAGGCAGCTCCAGAGCCTGATGGATCGGAACATGCCTGGCGGCACTCCCGTGGATCTCTTCCGCAGGGCGACCAGCCTCGGCGGGTTTTTCGTTGTCGCGTTCGTCTCTCCCGTTGGCGCCTGCGGGGCACCGCCCGGGGCACCGTCCGGTGGACGCTCCGGCGCCCCTGCAAACGGCGGCCAGGGCGATGCAGCCGCGAGGAAAACAATCGAACAGCTGGTGATCGGAGCGATGGAACTGCGGGCTCCGCGGAAGTGAAACAGATCATGATCTCAGGCTAGGCTGGTGTGATGCGCGCAACGAGCGTTGGGGCGTCATGCATTGCGATGCTCGCAGCGATCGCCGCGCTGTTTCTCGGCGCGCGTCCGCCCGTCACGGCGTCGGCGGCGAGCCAGGCGTCCCAGTCGCTCAGCACATACGACAGCGAAGAGGCGAACGCTCGCGCAAGTCTCGACGACACACGCGTGAAGTTCGGCGACGGCACCCTCGAAGCGGCGACGGCAGCCGACCGTCTGGTCCGGGCGCTTCTCCTGAATGGCCGGGGCGGCGTGCCAGGCACGCTGATCCTGGCAGAGCAGACGCTCGAAACGAAAGAAGCCCTGCTGGGTCCCTCCCATGAGGCGCTAGGCATATCCCTGGTCAACCTCGGAGAGACGTTGGTCGCGGCGAGCAAGTACGACCGCGCGATTGCGCTCTTCGAACGGGCAATGGCACTGCACGAGAACCGGGGATCGGCCAATGTCCATCTCGCCCACGCGTTTGACGGGCTGGCCTCAGCCCTGATCGCGGCAGGTCAACATGACCGGGCTCTAGACGTACTCGACCGAAGTCTTCGCCTGAAGGAGACAGTGGTCGGTCCCACGAGCGCGGACGTGGCCAGGACACTGGAACTCATCGGATTTGCCAGACAGAGAAAAGGGGAGTACGAAAAGGCGGCAGATCCTATTCGTCGGGCGGACCAGATTCAGCGCGCCATCGACCCCGAGCACCCCGACTACGTTCAGACGTTGAATCTGCAGGCACAGCAGCTCTGGTTCGAGGGCCGGCTGCAGGAGTCCAGGCTTGCCTCCGAACGCGCACTGGGACTCGCCGAGCGTACGCTCCGTGGGGATCATCCGACCGTGGCACGTGCTCTACGTTATCTCGCGGGCACATTGGCCAATCTTGGCGATCTCGCGCAGTCGCGTGAGTTCAGCGTTCGTGCGCTGGGGATTCTGGAGCGCGAGTTCGGTCCGGGCCACTACGAGACGGCCGCCTATCTCAATAGCGTCGCGGGAGCGGACTTCGAGCTTGGCGACTATGCGGCTGCGCGTGCGCGGTTCGAGCGCGCTCGCGAAACGTTTGAGGCGCACTTCGGACCGTGGCACGACGGCGTCGCTACGACACGTCTCAACCTGGCGATCGTCGATGCGCACCTCGGCGATTACGAGGCCGCGCGGCGAGAGCACGCCCGCGCCATCGCGATCTGGGAGCGAACGCTCGGAGCGAACCATCCCTATGTGGCTCGCGGATTGACCGATCTTGCGGTCGTTTACCGTGAGCAGGGCCGGCCTGCCGAAGCGCTGCCTCTTCTCGAGCGGGCGCTGGCCATTCGCCGGCGAATCGTCGGGACGGAGCATCGAGACGTCGCTCGAACGCTCGAAGCGCTGTCGGCGACGCTGCAGCAACTCGGTCAGAATGCGCGCGCGTACGAGCAGGGTCGGAATGCCGTGCTCATCTGGGAACAACAGCACGAGCCGTACGCACCGGATTTCGCGACGGCGCTCACGCAGTTTGCCCGGCTCGAACTCAGACGAGGGGCTGTCGTCGATGCGAGACGATACTTCGAGAGGGCTCTCGCGATTCGGGAGAAGGTCTTTGGCCCTGCGCATCCAGCGTTCGCGGACGCGCAGGCCGGTCTCGCGTTGACACTAGCCGCGTCAGGCGACATGCGTTCGGCGGTGGACGCTGCGGCGAGCGCAGAAGATGTCTCTCGCAGCCACCTGCGACTGACGCTTGCCCACCTTCCCGAACGACAATCGTTGAGCTATGCCGCGAACCGCCCAAAGGGGTTGGATCTCATCCTGTCTCTTGTCGGCTCAATCCCGGACGCGGAGGTGCGAGGCCTCGATGCCGCGATCAGGAGTCGCGCCATGGTGCTTGACGAAATGGCGGCGCGTCGAGGCGCTGGGCTCGGCCAGGATTCGCCAGCTGCCCTCAGTGCCGAACGATTCGCGCTGGCGCGGCAGCGGCTCGCCAACCTGATCGTGCGAGGTCCGGGCGAGATTCCTGCGGCTCGCTACGCCGAGCTCGTTGAAGAGGCGCGGAACGAGAGCGAGGCCGCCGAACGGACGTTCGCCGAGCAAAGCGCCGAGTTCCGGGCGGAGCGGAGTCGTGCACGGATCGGACTCCAGGAAGTCGCTGCGGGCATTCCGCCGGATAGCGCGCTCGTCTCCTTTGTCCGCTACGACCGCACGATCTTTCCAATGCCCGTGGCCGGGCCAGGGTCGAGCGTTGGCACTCGGCCGGCACTGCAAGAGGTTCCCTCTTATGTTGCGTTCGTCGTTCGCCCTGGCGCGTCCCTTACGGCGATTCCACTCGGAGGTGCCGGTGCGATAGAGAGGCTTGTCGCCGAGTGGCGGCGCGGAATCGCAGCCGCGGGCGGCGGGTCGACGAATTCACCTGTGCCTGTCAGATCGTCGCGGGTCAGCGGTGCCGCGCTCAGAAAACAGGTTTGGGATCCGGTTGCGAACCACCTCGACGGTGTCGTCCGCCTCTTCATCGTGCCAGATGGCGCGCTGAGCCTGGTACCGTTCGCCGCGCTTCCGGTCGGGACAACGTCGTACCTCCTCGAAACGGGCCCGGTGATCCACTATCTTTCGGCCGAGCGCGACATCGTGCCGGCATCGGGCGAGTCGGCCAAACGTGGCCTTCTTGCCGTAGGCGGGGCCTCCTTTGATGATCAGACGGCTCTTGATGCTGGTTCAAACCCGGCCACTCTGCAGAAGCCGACGAATACGCAGGTCGCCGTCCGCGGAGCCGGGCAGATCTGCGGCGGGCTTTCTACAATTACTTTTCCGCCCCTTCCCGGTACTCTGCAGGAAGTGCGGGAGCTCTCCGACCTTTGGACGACTCGTGCCAACGCAGGCGCCGCCGCCGAACCTGTACGGTCCCTCATGGGTCGCGATGCCAGCGAGGTGATGTTCAAGCAACAGGCGCACCGATACCGGATTCTGCATGTCGCCACACACGGCTTTTTCCTCAGCGACACCTGCTCGATTGCGCCCAGCGGCACCCGGGCCGTCGGCGGCCTCACCACGGTACAGACCTTTGTCGAGAACCCCCTGCACCTTTCGGGCCTTGCGTTCGCCGGCGCGAACCGTCGCGCCAAAGCCGGTAACCACGAGGAAGACGGCATCCTCACGGCCGAGGAAGTGGCAGCGCTCAACCTTGAAGGGGTCGAGTGGGCGGTGCTTTCCGGGTGCGATACGGGCGTTGGAGAAATCAGAGCGGGGGAGGGCGTCCTGGGCCTGCGCCGCGCGTTTCAGGTCGCTGGTGCGCGCACCGTTGTCATGAGTCTCTGGTCGGTTGGGGATCAGGCTGCGCGCGCGTGGATGCGCGCGTTGTACGACGGACGATTTCGCGCGGGCCTCTCAACCGCGGATGCGGTTCACCAGGCAAGCCTGGCGCGGTTGCGTGAACGGCGCGCCAAAGGGCAGAGCACAAATCCCTTCCATTGGGGTGCGTTCGTGGCGGCGGGCGACTGGAAGTAGAGGCGGCTCCACCGTGCCGAAATAGACTTGTGCCGAAATCTCGAGGCCATCTTTGTCCTCACCTGGCTCAATGCGAAACCGAGCCTCAGCAACAGATTGCGGGATTTTCCCCCTGACGTCTGGGCATAACGCCGCGGGCGCCAAAAGCGAACACGGCTGGGTGACTGTACGCAGGTGGGGCGGCGGACGTTGATACCTGCAACAGGCGACAACTCCAAACGAACTGTTATGCCTATCACCCCCTCGGCAACGGCGGAAGTCATCCTCAGGCCTGGAGCTATAATCGGCCCATCTCTGCCAACGCTGGCGAGCATGGCCGACCACACCAAAGCGGCGCGTCCGGATTCCCGTGGCGACGACGCCACTGGTTCGGCTGAGGCTTCGTTCGCGCTCCTCCTCCGCGCCAAGGCCGGCGACCACCTCGCACGTGAAGCGCTGTTTGCGCGGTACCTGCCCCGGGTCCGCCGCTGGGCGCATGGCCGCCTGCCCGGCAATTCCCGCAGCCTGCTGAACACCGACGACCTCGCGCAGGAAGTCATGTGCCGGGCCTTCGTGTCCCTCGAGAAGTTCGATCCGCGCCATGAAGGCGCCTTTCAGGGGTTTCTCCGCCAAATCATGGTCAACCGCGTCCGTGACGAGGTGCGGAGTGCCCGTCGCAAGCCTGCGGGTGAAGAGCTGGAGGACGAACATGCCGCCGACGATCCTTCGCCCATGGAGCTGGCGATTGGGCGAGAGGCGCTCGACCGCTACGAGGCCGCTCTGGAACGCGTGAAGCCGCAGGAGCGCGAATTGATCGTGGCCCGGTTCGAGCTCGACTTCTCCAACGAGGAGATCGCTGCGCTCTTTGACAAGCCCACGCCCTCTGCGGCGCGCGTCGCCGTGGGACGCGCACTCGTGAGACTGGCTGAGGAGATGGCCCGTGGCTGACCAATCGCACCTGGACGACCTCGCCTCGGCCGTCGCCGAAGGATCCCGAATTGACTGGGGCCTCGCAGAAGAGAGCGCTCGCGATGACTCGGAGCTCGCGCTCGTGCGAGAGCTGCAGGTGCTGTCAAAAATGGCCGACGTCGTACGCGCGCCGGGTGCCCCGGCCGAACTGCAGGTCGGTCAACTGTGGGGTCATCTCCGCATTTCAGAAGCGCTGGCGGCAGGGTCGTTCGGCAGCGTCTACCGCGCGTGGGATACGCGGCTTGCGTGCGAAGTGGCGCTGAAGGTGATCAAGCCCTCGGGCGTCTCCCCCGCCTTCGATCTGTCACGTGTCATCAAGGAGGCGCGACTGCTGGCGCGCCTGCGCCACCGGAACGTCGTCCGGGTGTTTGGCGCGGATTCTCACGACGGGAACTTCGGTTTGTGGATGGAGCTGATTCCCGGCCGCACCCTGGAGCAGCAGCTCACGATGCAAGGTCCCATGGGCGTGAGCGAAGCCATCCCCATCGGCATCGACCTCTGCCACGCGCTCGCCGCGGTCCACGGCGCGGGCCTCATCCATCGGGACGTCAAGGCTCACAACGTGCTGCGCGAAGAAGGCGGCCGTATCGTCCTGATGGACTTCGGAACGGGCGGCGACATAGAGGCACCCGAAACGGCAGACACCCTTGCGGGAACGCCGCTCTATCTGGCGCCCGAGCTGTTTCAGCACGAGAAACCTTCCGCGCAGTCAGACATCTACAGCCTCGGCGTGCTGCTCTATCACCTGGTTACAGGCGACTACCCGGTGAAGGGTAAAACGCGTGTCGATCTGGAATCGGCGCATCGGACAGGCACACGGCAGCCGCTGAGAGACGTGCGGCCCGACCTCTCACCGGTCTTTATCAACGTTCTCGAGCGAGCGCTCGCACGTAATCCAGCGGAACGCTACAGGTCGGCTGGCGAATTTGGCAACGCCCTCGCCTCGGCTACGGGCGTGACGTTCAAGCCGGATGTACCCAAGGCTTTGGACAGGTGGCGCCCGTGGAAGCCGTTTGCCGTCGCTGCCGCGGCTGTTGCCGTACTGGTCGTCGGATTCAGCGCGTCTCAACGCTGGATGGCATCGCGACCCGAAGCCGGAGGGACACGCGAAGCCGGCGTCGATCGGCCGATTGCGCGGAGCTCGCCCGGCACCACCTCCAACCCGACCACCGCGTCCTACGATGTCGCGGCCTCGTTCTATGCTTCGAGAAACGGAGCAGAGGTGCGGCTTACGCAAGGCAGCCGCGTGCGACCTGGCGACAAACTGTTCGCCGTCATCAACACCTCTCAGCCTGTGTTTGTCTACATCGTCACCCGCGATGAAGCCGGTCAGTCGTTCCTGCTGTTTCCCCTCGACGGATTTTCACCAGAGAATCCGATTTCCCACACTCAGATGATGCGATTGCCGGGTACCAAGGGCGGCCAACAGTTTTTCTGGGAAGTGACGAGCGCCGGCGGGCAGGAACACTTCTTTCTGTACATCACGCCTCAGCGGCTCGTTGAATTCGAGCAGTTGCTGGCCTCCCTCCCTCGTGCCGAGCTGGGTCGAACGGTCAGCAGCCTGCCCCTGTCGACTTCGGCGGTCGGAGTGCTGCGCGGCGTGGGCGGTCTCAGCGCCGTGAGTTCTGCGGCGCCGTCAACCGGAAACGAGCTTGCCGAGCTGCCGCTCTTGTCCGATCAGAACGAGTCGGCCGTCGGCGTCTGGGCCCGGAGAGTCAGCTTCCAGAATCCCCCGGAACAGTAAGCCGCGCCAGCGGCGTTGTGTGAGCCTGTTTGGATCTCGCTGTCGGAGCGTTATCTACAGCAGAGGGTAACCCGCCCTCCTCGACCGTAGTTCTCCCGACAGGAGGCAGACAATGTTTCGACGAACGATCGCCACCGCGTGCATTTTGACCGCCGCAGGTATCCTGGCCGCCACGCTGACGGCCACTGCGTCGCCCTTCAATCGAGCCACGTACTTTTCGTTTCGCACATCCGTGACACTGCCCGGCACCGTTCTGCCGGCCGGCGACTATGTCTTCGAGATCGCCAACCCGAACGGCGGCGGTGACGTCGTGCTGGTCAGGAACAAGGCACGGTCGACGCTGCACTTGCTGGCGCTGACGCGTGCCGTGACTCGGCCACGCTCGGACAACCTCGAAGCGGCAATCGTGTTGGGCGAAGCGAGTCGATCGGAGCCTCGCCGCATCAGCGCGTGGTATGCCGCCGGAGAGACAACCGGACGCCAGTTCATGTACTAGGCGTCAGTTCAAGTCGCCGCCGTTGTGCTCGCGACCGCAGACCTTGCACATCGACGGCGGCTTGCTGTTGTCTACGCGGTGCTGGATCTGGGGCACGGTCTTGAGATACGCAAACATGGCCTTCAGATCATCGTCGGTCATGCCGCGGACGTACCACCACGGCATGGTCTGCTTGAGCGGCCGTGCCTTGACGATTCCGGTGCGCATGACCTCGAGGAAGAGGGCTTCGTCGTAATACGGGATCCCGGACGGCGACTGCGTGATGTTGGCGCTCGTGACCGCTCCCCACGGCCCGCGCAGAAGGTCGCCGCCAGCGAGATCGAGCTGAGTCAGGCGCTGTCCGTTTTCCATCAACGTGTGGCAGTCGCGGCACCCCGCGAGCGTCACCAGGTACTCGCCGCGCTTCTCAGCCGTGGACAGATTGGGTTCCGGCACCGGCTCCGTGATCGGCGCGGGCGCATTCTTGATCAGGTACTTCACGGGGAAGATCAACTCTGTCCTTGGAACCTGCTGTTTCACCGGCGGAATGGTTCGCAAGTACACGATGATCGACGCAAGATCCTCGTCCGAAAGGTGCCGGAAATTTTCGTAAGGCATCATCGGGAACAGCGCGCGGCCGTCGAAGCCGATACCCTCGCGAATGGCACGCGCCAGCTGATCGTCGGTCCAGTTGCCCGCGCCGGTCTCCTTATCGGGTGTGATGTTGGGCGCGTGCACAGTGCCCGGCAGCCCCTCAAACGGAAAGTTCGGCATCCCGGCGCCGTGCATGCCCTGTGCTTCCGGCGACTCGTTCTTCGACCAGTCACGCGGACTGTGACAACCGAAACACGGCGTGACGTTCTCGGTGAGATATTTCCCGCGCTCCAGACGTTCGGGCGTCGATTCGAAGCGGCGGTCGGTGAGCGCACGCGCGCTGGGGCCGAAGAACGGCTTCCACCCAATCGTCGCGGTAATGCCAATGGCCAACAGAATCACGAGCACCGCGAGAACCCATCCGACGATCTTCAATCCCTTCATCCCGCCTCCAGTATGTGCCCCCTTCCAGGGCCGGCTGATTATGTCTCAGCACAGGCCAATACGTTTGACATCATGTTATTGTTCGATCGATGCACGCGCCGTTCAGCCTGGGCGTCATCGTCATGGCGATTCTCGCGGCCGGCTGCGGGAAAACCCGCACGCCTGTCGAGGTTGTCCCCCCATCGGCCGCTGCGGCCGCCGGCGAGCGAAAGCTGGACGGCTATCACGACGCCCTCGCGGCCATTCTGGATGTCCTGCAGCAACCGCTCGGATTTCCGCGCGTCGACGTGGAGCTCGTGCTCCTTCGCGATCGCCATAGCTTCGAAGAGGAGCTGTTGAACGTCGGCTATCCCCCCGAGCTGGCCCGCTCGGCTTCGGCGTTTGCCGCGATCGGCGGGGCCAGGGCCGTGCTCGTGAATGCCGGCATCGTCGACAGATTCGATCGGACCCACCGCGTCACGCTTGTCGCCCACGAGCTCGTCCACTCGCTGCAATACCGGTTCGGCGGCGGCACACGCGGCAACTCCGAGCAATGGTTGCGGGAGGGGTTCGCCGAATGGGTGTCCTATCGAGTCACGGCAGAGCTGGGTCTCACGTCCTTCGATGCGCAGCGCGACGAGCTCCTGAGGCCGCTGATCCGGGCGCCGTTCGGGCTCCTTCCCGCGCCGTTCGACAACCTCGTGACGTTTCCGCAGTGGGTCGATGCGCAGCGGCGATCGCAGGCGCCGTTGTACGCGCAAGCCTTCATCGCCGCGGAGCTGCTCATCGAGATGCGCGGCGTGCCTGCCGTCATCGGCTACTTCGAGCGTTTCAAGACGACCAGGGATCACCAGCGCGCGTTTACCGATGCCTTCACGATGGAGCGCGCGGATTTCGACCGTGCGTTCGCGCGCCGCTGGCGCGAGACGATCGCGCGCTTCAGATTGCGTCGATAAGCGACATGCGACCCGTCACCGGTAGATTGGGGAATAGTCTCCAACTTGCAGGATTTTCGTCACCTGTCCACGACATTGAGTGGCGCATCGATGCGAACCCACGCGCAGCGCCGTACACGCGTGACACGGCACGTCGATTGCTCACGCCGTGATCGTGACAACTCTCGTCAGCGGCCTGCCGGCAGACAGCGGATTCCTCGACGGGCAGGCCCTTCACGAATTTGCGCGCGCACATGACGATGCGCTGGGGACCACTCGCACCCCGATCGAACACGCGGGACGAGCTTGGTGGCACACGGAAGTCCCGCGCCGGGTGGCGTATCCGATCATGGGTGCGTCTGCCGCGCTCGCCGTCGCGGCGGGCCTGCTGCTGATTCGGTTGAGCCCCGCGGGTTTCAGCCTGGATGCCGTGCGCGCGGAGGTGCTGCGCGATCCCGCGACCTATCTCTACCTCGGTATCGTCGTCATGGCGCTCTTCGTCGGACTCGGCGCGGCGCTGGGCTCTCAGACCGACCGGCTGCTGACCGAGACCACGATCGATCCGCTGACGGGTCTCCATAACAGACGGGCGCTGCGGCAGCGGATCGACGAAGAGCTGTCGCGCTCGGCGCGCTACGGACAGAGCCTGTCGCTGCTGCTGATCGATCTGGACAAGTTCAAGCAGGTGAACGATCGGTGGGGCCATCTTGCGGGCGATGCGTTGCTCCGTGGCACCGGCCGGGCGATCGCGCGCGCGCTGCGGAAGACCGACTACGCGGTCCGTCTTGGCGGAGACGAGTTCGCGATTGTTTCTCCCAACACCAACAGCGCCGAAGCCGCAATGCTGGCCACGCGCGTGAGGTTCGCGATCGCACTCGACGCGCGGCGGCAGAAGTACCCGGTCACTGCCTCGATCGGAATCTCCACCTACGATCCCCGGTTCTCGCCGCCAGTCGATGTGCTGTCGATGGTCGAAGCGGCCGACGCGGCGCTCTACGACGCCAAGCACGCCAGAACGCAAAGCGTTATGTAATTCACAGCGAATCCCGCGAGGCTGTTGGGGTTGACGCGGCAGACGCGCCGTGGTCGTTCACACCCGGCCAGAAACTCTGCCACAATGGCGCCCCATGCGCTGCGCGGCCTGTCACGCGGAGCTCCCGCAGTCTGGACGATTCTGTCCGGAGTGCGCGGCCCCGCTCAATCCCGAAGACGCCGCGACGATGACTGTCGCGCCATCGCCCTCGCTGCCCACCCCCATGAGCGGGTCGTTCGACCACGGCCGGTTTCTGCCGGGCTCGCTGCTCGTGGATCGCTATCGGGTGATCAACCTCATAGGACGCGGCGGAATGGGCGAGGTCTATCGAGCTTCGGATCTCACGCTGAACCAGCAGGTCGCGCTGAAATTCCTGCCGCACGCGACCGCCGGCAGACCAGACCTGCTCGAGCGGTTCCACGGCGAGGCGCGCATCGCGCGGCAGGTCTCGCATCCCAACGTGTGCCGCGTCTACGACATCGGCGAGGTCGAGGGCTCGGCGTTCATCTCGATGGAGTACGTGGACGGCGAAGACCTCGCCAGCCTGTTGCGGCGCATTGGCCGCCTGCCTGCCGACAAGGCCATCGAGATCGCGCGGAACGTCGGGATGGCTGAGGAGTTCCAGTGTGAACTTCACGTCTTCGGCCGTGACCGGCACGCCATCAGACCAGCGAACGTCCGTTCGGAGGTGATACGTCGCTTCACGGTAGTCGGCGGAGTGCTCCCAGCTTTGGGCGAGCAGCGGTTGCAGGTCCCCGTTCTCGTCCTGCCCGGCTTGGCGTGGCAAGTACAGACTCTGGATAGCCGCCACAGTCCGTCTCTCATACTCCTGAGGGTGAACTCCGTTTCGGGATACGCCAGGAGCGTCACTCATCGTATTCGGACCGGCGGGCAGTACGCTGACGTCGGCGTCTCGGCACGGTACGCGCCGGCATGATCATGCGACGCCAACGGCGCTAGCCGTCTGGAGCATGCAGGCACTCGGCGGACGGCGCGTGTTAGGAGGGTCTTCTCGGTCGGCTGCTGAGATTGGTGCGAGCACTGAGGTCCGCCTCGGAACCTAACGAAGGCTGGTGCGCCGAAGGTTCGCGTGGACTGGATTCGGGCGATCGAAAAGGCGCACAATCAGCGCAGAGGTCCTATGAAGACTACCGCCGTTCTCATCGTCGCTGCGATCGTGTTCAGTGGGGCCCTGGCCGCACAGGAAAGAAAACCAGTGCCGAAAAATTCCGTGCGCGTCACGATTCCCGGTTGCACCAAGGGTTACATCTTCACTGCGGCTCGCCGCACTGCCGATGAACCGGGTAGCGCCTACATTCCGCCAGGGATGCATTTACGCATGAATGGACCGAAGAACACGATGGCGGAGATCATAGCTCACGAAGGATCGATGATCGCGATCACCGGCATCATGAAGAAAGGCCAGCTAGATCCGACTGGAGTCGGCATCGGCGGCGGCACGATCACGCCAGGGCCGGACCCGACGGGCGGCCGACCGGGACCGGTTGGAAATCAGATTTTCATCGACGTCGAGGGCTGGCGGCCCGCCACAGGTGATTGCCCGCGATAGTTCTAAAAGCAAAAAGCCCAGCGCACACCACCGCGACTTTATTCGCACACGACTTGGCTGCACAGTGCCAGCCTCGCTAAAACACGTCCCGGCCACTCGCGTTTCATCCCATCGTTACCTCCTTTCGCGCGATGAAATTCAGCTCTCAAGCTGAAACCAGGCTTGCTCAATGATGACTGGCTAAGCTAGGTGCTCGATTCAGTTGTTGTGCCTGCTGAGGACATAGCCGAGCGTCACGGCGGAAGACCGAGCAATACCACGATCCACGTGGACCTTCGGTTCCCCAGGATGCGACCGACAATGACGAGCGCGACGAGCGATGCGATCGCGGCGGCGTTCCGCGTACGGATCAACTCCAGCAGAAAGTCGGTTCGCCCCATTCAGTGGTTCCCTTCAGCACGTTGCCAGCGACGTGAAGGTGACGCGAAGTAATGGGATTCAGGATAGCCGAGCTGCGAACGTAGGAGGAGTCGTGTTCCTATTGCCGGGGCCGCGCTGCACGACGTGCAGGCTTTCCTCGGACACGCCAACATCACCACGACGAGCTGCTACTTGCAGAGTGCTCCCGTCCGTCTGGAGCAAGCGTTGACTCGAATGGAAGCCGCCGCCGGATTCGCACACGACTCGCACAAACACGATTCGAAGGCCCCATCAGAGGCCCCAAATCCCGCCATCAAAAACGTATCTAACTCGTTGAACTAAAAGGTTGGTGCGGAAGAGGAGATTTGAACTCCTATGGTATTGCTACCGCCAGCCCCTCAAGCTGGTGCGTCTGCCAGTTCCGCCACTTCCGCGTCCTGAGGACTTTCAAGTATAGGACAGAAGCAGGACGCCGACAACGGACGGCGATCGCCGCTGACCGTCGCCTCACCGAAAGGGAGACTAATCCAGGTCGGGGGTGAAGGAGTCCCTGACAATTCTCGACGCTCAACGAAAGCGCAGGTAACGAGCGCCGAGCCGCTCGAACGCCGCGCGATCCGATGATGGAGATCGGTTTCAAGATCCCCTTTGCCCGGTCAGCCGCGAGACGTTCTTCCTGCGTAGGATCCCAGATCCCGACCCGTCGGCCCACTGTCCCGTCGGCCCGCTTGACACGGCGCCGACGCACGTCATAATCGCTGTGCGACAGGCGGCCAGTCTGCGCTGCGCGCGAACGCCTGCCCTTCACGCGTCAACGACCGAGGAGACAGAATATGGGTCGTCTGAATCCGTGGCTTTTGTCGGGCGGAGTGGTGGTGGCCGCCGCGAGCGCCGCCCCCGCGTGGGCGCAGGGCACTGCCGCGACGCCTACCTTCTCGAAGGACATCGCGCCAATCTTCCAGGCCAAGTGCCAGTCGTGCCATCAGCCCGAGTCCATCGCGCCGATGTCCCTTATCACCTATCAGCAGGCGAGGCCGTGGGCGCGGTCGATCAGGGAGCGCGTCTCGCGCAGGCAGATGCCACCCTGGCACATCGACCCATCGGTCGGTGTACAGAAATTCAAGAACGACATATCACTCAGCGACGAACAGATCGACACGATCGTCCGCTGGATCGATGGCGGCTCGCCGCAGGGCGACCCGAAGGATCTGCCACCCGCCAGGCCGCTGGATACCACCAACGAGTGGCAGGGTGTGCGAGACGGACTGGGCCCGCCGGACCTCGTGATCAGATCATCGGAGCACAACATGCCCGCCGTGGGGCAGGACGTGTGGTACCGCCCGATGAGCGACATCCCGATCACCGAGCCCCGCTGGGTCAAGATGGTCGAGATTCGTCCGACCAACCTGAAGGCGCGGCGGATCCTGCACCACTCGATTGCCTACCTGGTGCTGAACGATGACGCGGAGGCGGTGAACACCGGCACGTCGAACGGCCCCTCGCTCCCGTCGTCCCGCGAGGATCTGCTGGCACGCCGGCCGATGCTCATGGAGTGGGCCATCGGCAAGGGCTACGACAAGTTCGCCGACGGCACGGGTAAGTTGATCGTACCGGGCGAGAAGATCTCGTGGGACCAGCACATGCACGCCGTCGGCGAGGAAGTGAACGGCGGGTCGGAGATTGGCCTCTGGCTCTATCCCAAAGGTCAGGAACCGAAGAAGCGCAGCTATCTCGTTGGGTTCACGGGCCTGCGCCAGCGGGAGTTCCTTGACATTCCGCCCAACTCCATCGCGTATACCGAGGGCTTCACGGCGCTCAAGGAAAACACGATGATCACCAACTTCCAGCCGCACTTCCACCTGCGTGGGAAAGCGATGAAGGTGGAGGCCATCCTGCCCGATGGCAGCCGGCAGATCGTGAGCTATGTCGGCAACTTCAACTTCAACTGGATGACCAACTACATCTACGAAGACCATGCGGCACCGATCTTCCCCAAAGGCACGATCATGCAGGTGAGCGCGTGGTACGACAACACCATCGCCAACAAGAGCAACCCCGATCCCGAGCAGTGGGTGGGGTACGGGGACCGCACCGTCGACGAGATGGCCCACGCCTGGATGAACGTCGTGTATTACACCGACGAGGAATACAAGGCGATTCTCGCTGAGCGCAAGGCGAAGGCAGAACGCACGACGCAGAATCGGTAGCAGCCGCGCGGAGGGAAGATGTCGGTGTGTCGTCGGGCGTGGCTTTCCGCCAGCGTGGTCCTGTTGATCGGAGGCGGCGCCTGGGTGTCTGCAGAGCAGGCGCCCGTGCTTCCCTATGAGCCACCCAAGCAGTTTGGCGCGAGCATCACCGGAGCTTTCGAGGGTTGGTTCGACAACGCCGACGGCTCCCACAACTTCCTCGTCGGCTACCTGAATCGCAACCTGAAACAGGCGCAGGACATCCCGATCGGGCCAGGCAACCGGATCGAACCTGGCGGACCCGACCTGGGCCAGCCCACGCACTTTGAGCCTGCGCGCCGCACGGGCGTCTTCATCGTCCCGGTACCGAAAAGCTTCGGCTCCGATCAGAAGCTCACCTGGACGCTGACGGTCAACGGGCAGACTACGCAGATTCCGCTGCGCCTGCATCGCGACTACAACGTCAACCCATTCGCCGACGTGGCCGTGGGCAACAAGCCGCCCAGCGTGCGGCTCGCAGAAAACGGTGAACCGCTGCAGGGCCCGGTTGCGCTCCTCGGCAGGGCGTCGACACTGTCGGCAACTGTCGGGGCGCCGCTCGCGATTTCCGCCTGGGTGGACGACGATGGGAAGTACTCGAGCGCCTCGAACGCGCCCATTCGCGACGGCCGCTTGCCGGTGGAGTTCCGCTGGTCCAAGTACCGCGGAACGGGCGCCGTGACATTCGATGCGGAGAAACCGAAGCTCGAGGTCTCGAAGGGCGGCAAGGTCGACGAGCCCTTCAGCGCAAAGGGGACAACGTTGGTGACGTTCAGCGCGCCCGGCGAGTACGCGCTCCAGTTGCTCGCGACCGACTACTCAGGCGAGGGCGGTAACGGCGAAGTGTGCTGCTGGACGAACGCCTACGTGAAAGTCAGCGTCAAGTAGGCTATAGCGCTCTTCACAACGACGTCCAGGTCGTGCCCCGGCTTCACATCAGGGGCATGCTGAGCAACTTTCAGGCACCCCGCATAGGGTGACGCCAGGGGCCCGCAAGATGGGACTTGTCGGACTGCCCGAAATACTGATAGCTTCCTTAGTTTCATAAGCGATCAAAGGAGGTGTGCGATGAGTTTGCGGATTGGTGATATTGCTCCGGACTTCCAGGCTGACACAACCGACGGTCCCATTCGCTTCCACGAGTGGATCGGCGATTCATGGGCAGTGATGTTCTCCCACCCGAAAGACTTCACGCCCGTGTGCACGACCGAGCTGGGCTACATGGCGAAGCTCAAGCCCGAGTTCGACAAGCGCCGCACGAAGGTGATCGGCCTCAGCGTCGACCCGGTCGACAACCACAAGCGCTGGGCCAACGACATCAAGGAGACCCAGGGCGAAGCGCCGAACTACCCGATGATCGGCGACACGAAGCTCGAAGTCTCGAAGGCGTACGGCATGCTGCCGAACGAACTCGAGGGTACGTGCGATGGCCGGACCGCGGCCGACAACCAGACTGTTCGCAACGTGTTCGTCGTCGGTCCCGACAAGAAGATCAAGCTCATCATCGCCTATCCGATGACGACGGGCCGGAACTTCGACGAAGTGCTGCGCGTCATCGACTCGCTGCAGCTGACGGCGAAGCACAAGGTGGCCACGCCGGTCAATTGGAAGCAGGGCGACGACGTCATCATCGCCGGCTCGGTGTCGGACGACGATGCGAAGAAGGTGTATCCGCAGGGCTGGAAATCGCCGAAGCCGTACATCCGGATCGTGCCGCAGCCGAAAGCGGAGTCCTAAGAGTCGGAAAGAGTCTTTGGAGTCGAAAGAGTCCGGGGAGTCGAAGAGTCCCCGGGCTCTCCGGTTGCAAAGGGAATCAGCGCCCACCCGCGGTCCGGCTGAAGCCGGACACTACGTATTTCCTGATTCAGCACACCATGCGGGAGACGGATCTGTCTGCAAGCGGCCGTGTTCGTACAGCGGCCCGCCGCGCCGAAGCGCACAGCGCGAAGGCGGGTCAGTTCCGGCCGCGTCGCAGACAGATCCGTCTCCCGCGTTATAGCTTGAATCATCTTCCACACGGTCCGGCTGAAGCCGGACACTACGTACTATTTGCTCGCTGCAGCCGGACACGACGAACCGTCTCCGCCCGTCCAGTCATTCCTTGCGACCCGTCGGCTGTCTCATCAACTCCTCAAGTTGAAACGCGTGCCGGACGGGATGCATGACGGCGTGCTCGAGCATGGCGTCGATGCAGTAGCGCGTCTTCCAGCGCGAGAGATATTCGGGGCGCTCGAGCTCCTCGTCGGACACATCCTTCAATGGCGCACGCCACTGCGCCAGCACGTGTTCCATGAACGCATCGGCGTCGGCCGACAGCCGCGGCGCCTCGGGCGGGACGCGAATGCCCGGGTCGGGCAGCTCCAACATCTCGCACATCCACGTCATGTAGCCCCGCGCCGCGCCGAGCACGTGACGTAGCAGCGTGTCGAGCGACGCGTACGCAGGATCGTCGGTGGCCGGCAAAGCCACCGACAGCGCATGCGCCCGCTTCCACGTCTGGAGAAACCGCCGCAGGTGCTCGTCGTGCAGCAGCACGAGCGCGCGTACCGCCCGGGACCGATAGGTGATGTCCATCATCGCGCCCGCTGCAATGTCCGGCGCTTCCACGCCTGATCGAGAACGACAGCAGCGAAGACCAGCCGCAAACCAGCATGATTCGACCTCGGCCGTTTGGGTTCGGCCAGCCACGCGACGCCAATGCCGATCAGATACAACGCGAGCATCGGCATCGCGAAGATCGTCATGTTCCAGGGATCCGGCGACGGCGTCAGCACCGCCGCGACGATGAAGATGATGAGAATCGCGTAGCGAAGGTGGCGCCAGAGGAACCGCGACGTCACCACGCGCATCTTCGCCAGGAAGAACGACAGCGTGGGAATCTGAAACACCAGCACCATGCCGACCAGCGACCTGACGTACAGCTCGAACACGTACTCGACCCGCGGCTCGAACCTGATGCCGGCCAGCGTGAAGGTGGCGAAGAAGCTCATCATCGAAGGGAACAGCACGTAATGGCTGAACGCCGCGCCGCCAACGGTTCCAACCGCCGTGAGCGCGACAAACGGAATCACGAACTTCTTCTCGTTCGCGTAGAGCGCCGGCGCGACGAACAACCAGACCTGGTACATGATCATCGGCGCCGCAAGCACGAGGCCCGCCATGAACGCGACGTCCAGGTAAACGGAAATGCCTTCGGTCGGCCTGCTGAAGATCAGCTCGGTGCCGGGCGGCAGCGCCCGGTGTGTGGGCGCCATCACGAAGGTGACCAGCGGTTCCATGAACGCAAACGCCAGCCCCATGCCGACGAGCAGCGCCACACAGGAATGGATGAGACGTTTGCGAAGATCGTCCAGATGCTCGAGGAACGACATCGTACCGCCCTCAGGCTCCTCGTGTTCATCGGAACGGTGGATTGGAGAAAGCGAAGCGGTCATGTCGCCTCCATGGTCCGGCAAACACCGGACACTGCGTACTGGTAGCCGATGGTAGACCAAAAGACGTGGCCCTTGTGTTACATTCACGCGAGCATTACCACAGCTAAAGGAGATCGCGATGAAGAGAAGTATGTTTGTTCTTGCCGCCGTCGCGGCTATCGTGACCGGCTCGATCCTCGCCGCGCAGCAAGGCCGCCAGGGCGGCGCACCGCCTCAGCCGATGGGCTTCTTCGTCACCAGCGTCGGGCTTGATGGTGGAAACCTCGGAGGGCTCCAGGGTGCCGACGCTCACTGCCAGAAGCTCGCCGCGGCGTCGGGCCGCGAAGGGGCTGGCGACAGAGTCTGGCGCGCGTACCTGAGCACGCAGGGTCCCAACGCCGTCAACGCCAGGGATCGCATCGGCCAGGGGCCGTGGGCGAACTCACGCGGCGGCATCGTCGCGCGCGACGTCGCACACCTTCATGGCGACACAGTCGAGCTCGCACAGCTCGGCAGCAACCTCTCGAAGACCACCGCGCTCACCGAAAAGCAGACGCCGGTGCTCGGCGCGGGCGACATGGGCCCCGATGGCAAGCCGCTGAACCAGCACGACATTCTGACCGGCTCGACCTCGGCCGGCCGTGCGTTCCCGGCGGGCGAAGACAAGACCTGCAACAACTGGACGAGCAACTCGACCGGCAGCGCGCAGCTGGGGCACTTCGATCGCACCGGTGGCGGCAACGCATCGTGGAATTCGGCGCACGGCAGCAAGGGCTGCAGCAATCCGAATCTCGTCTCGACCGGCGGCAACGGCTATTTCTACTGCTTCGCCGAGAAGTAACAACGAGAAAATAACAAGAGGCTAGGAGATTAGAAGGGCCAGGAGAATTCTTTTCAAAGAGATTCTTCTGACCTTCTGATCTTCTGTTACATCGCGAGATCAGTTCCCGTCTGATGGATCGCGCCAGACCAGAAACGGGTCGAGCGCGGTCCCTCCCCACCATCGCTTGTCCGGATCCATCTTCGAAATCCCGAAGTGCAGGTGAGGCGTGTTCTCCGGCGCATTGCCCGTTGTCCCAACCACGCCCAGGACATCTCCCTTCCGCACGGCGAAGCCTTCCTTCAGGTTCGGCGCATAGCGGTCGAGATGCGCGTAGTAATAGACGTACTTGTTTGACGGGTCGAACTGATAGACCGTCAAACCGCCGGCCTTGCTCGTGAAGAGCTTCGCGACCGTGCCGTCTTCCACGGCAAGCACATCGGTGCCGCGCGGCGCGAGGATGTCGATCGCCTCGTGCTGCCGGCTGCCGCCGCGCGCGTCGTGAAAGCTCGACACGAGATCGTCCGCGTCGAGTCCGCGCACGGGAACGGCGAGCGATCGTCCGCGCAACTCGTCCATGTCGGACCCCAGCACTCTCGTGTCGGCCGAAATCACGGGCCGCGATCGGCTTCCTGCCACCGAAGTGTCGGGAACGTCTTTGTCGAGCGGCGGCGATTTGCGCACGGATGAATCGACGCCCGCATTGAACGGCGGAGAATAATCCGCGCCAGGCCATGCCAGATTCAGCGTCTTCGCGCCGGCCCACCACACGAGCAGAATGACCGAGAGCGTCACCCACGGCGCAATGGCTTCCGCATGAGCCGACCGACGCCTGTGCCGGATCGTCATTGGATGATGACCTCGGTCCCCGGTCCGACGAGCCGCCCAAGCCTGGTCGCATCCCAGTTCGTCAGGCGAATGCAGCCGTGCGACTCGGTGCGCCCGATGGTCGACGGTTCGGGCGTGCCGTGCAGGCCGAAGTGCTGCTTGTTGATGTCGACCCACACCACGCCCACCGGGTTGTTCGGCCCGGCGGGAATCTTCGCCCTGGCATGCGACGGATCGGCGTCCCAGAACAGATCGGGGTTGTAGTTGAACGTCGGGTTCCACGAAACGCCGACAACTTTCCACTCGCCGACCGGCAGCGGATCGCGCGCGCTGCCGATGGTGACCGGCGCGTACATGAGGATCTTGCCAGAGGCGTCTCGCACGACGAGCGACCTGTCCGCGCCCGATATGACAATCTCGGAACCTTGCGCCACAACGGCCGGCTTCGAGCCCGCTGTACTCTTCACACCGCTCGCCGCCGCGGGTTTCGACGGCAGTTCGAACGGCTCGACACCGGGAACCGAGATCTCCTCTGCCGCGGTCCACTTCGCTCCAGGATTCAGGGCCTGCAGTAATGTCTGGCTGCTGTGGAATTTCTCGGCCAGGCCTTCGAGCGCGGACGCATACGACAAGGCGTCGAGCTTCGCGCGTTCCATCATGTCGTCCGGCAGGCTGCCGATGAACGGACCCGCCACGTCCTCGGGCGAGATCGTATAGCGCACGACGGCGTCGCCCGACACCTTCAACGAGGCGAGCGTCTCTTCGTTGGCAATGCCGGTGGGCTGAAGCCCGGTGAACTTCTGATACGCCGCCAGGGCCTGGCGCGTTTTCGGACCGCTCTTCCCATCGATTTCGCCGGTCGAAAATCCCGCTCTATCAAGCGCCACCTGCACGGCCAGCGTCTGTCGTGCGTCGGGCTCCGATACCTTCTGCGCAGCCGCCGTCGAGGGAAGGAGCAGGAGTGTGAAAACAAACATGTATGGCAGAGATACAGTTAAACGATGCGCGATTCTCATGCGTCCTTAGAGAGCAAACATCGTTCCTGTAAAATGTGTGCCGCTGCATGACTGACGCGCGCCGCACCCGCGGCCCCATTGCCGAAGAGCTGCCCACCACCGGTGACACCCTGTTCCGCTGGCGCAGCTACATGCCCCTCGTGCTCGTTCCCCTCTTTCTGCTCAGTGTTGCGGACGATCGCCCTCCGACGACGTTCGCGTGGGAGGTCTTTTCTTTCCTGGTCGCGTTGTCCGGGCTCGCCGCGCGGGCATTCGTCATCGGCACCGCGCCGCGTGGCACCTCCGCCCGCGGTACGCGACGGCCCACGGCCGATTCGCTGTCGACGCGCGGGGCGTATTCGATCGTCCGCCACCCGCTGTATGTCGCCAACACGCTCGTCGCGCTCGGATGCGCGCTCCTGTCGGGCACGTGGTACCTGCCGCTCATCGTGGTGCTCCTGAGCTTCATCTACCACGAGCGGATTGCCGCGCGCGAAGAGGCCTTTCTCCAGACCACCTTCGGAGACCGCTTCAGAGCGTGGGCAAGCGAGGTGCCCGCCATGATCCCGGCCTTCGGCCGATACGAGAGGTCAGACGTGCCGTTTCACACGCGCAGGGTGATCGTCCAGGAATCGCACGGGCTCTGCGCGATCGGCACGGCGTTCCTGGTCCTCGACACGATCGAAAACTCGATGCGCACGGGATCGTTCCATTTCGACCCGCGATGGCTGGCGATTTTCCTGGCGTCGCTCGTTCCGCTGCTCGTCGTGGTGATTGCGAAAAAATCCGGATGGCAGGTGGTGCAGACATAATGACGACAACGATGGCGACAACAACGAGGGTCCGGCTCGGCTCCGAGCAACTGCTGGCATCTGGAATGCTGAAGAACAAGCGGGTGGGCATCGTCTCGAACCCCGCCTCGATCGACGCGACGTTCCAGCACATCGTCCGGGTGCTCGCGGAGGCGCCCGAGGTCGGACTGGCCGCGATCTTCGGTCCCCAGCATGGATTTCGAGC
Organism: Vicinamibacterales bacterium; assembly: GCA_963821395.1. GTDB lineage: Bacteria > Acidobacteriota > Vicinamibacteria > Vicinamibacterales > JAMQPK01 > JAMQPK01. The sequence goes on from CAWGDY010000035.1 coordinate 25,136, forward strand.
GGACGTGCAGGACAACATGATCGAGACGGCCCACGCCAGCGACCCGTCTCGCGGCGTGCCGGTCTATTCGCTCTACAGTGAAACGCGGGAACCGACGGCCGAGATGCTGAAAGGGCTCGACGTGCTGGTCGTCGATCTGCAGGATGTCGGGTCGCGCATCTACACGTTCATCTACACGATGGCCAACTGTCTGCGCGCCGGCAGGAAACATGGCGTGCCGGTCATCGTCACGGATCGCCCGAACCCGATCGGGGGCGATACGGTCGCCGGCCCGATGCTGGTCAAGGGATTCGAGTCGTTCGTCGGTCAGTTCCCGATTCCGATGCGGCATGGCATGACGATCGGCGAGCTCGCCCGGTTCTTCAACGACACCGGTGGCATCGGCGCCGACCTGACGGTGGTTCCGATGGAAGGCTGGCGGCGCAGCATGTACTACGAGGAAACCGGGCTGCCATGGGTGATGCCGTCGCCCAACGTGCCCACGATCGAATCCGCGGTCGTGTATCCGGGTACCGTGCTGTTCGAGGGCACGAACGTGTCGGAGGGGCGCGGCACAACCCGGCCGTTCGAGCTCATCGGCGCGCCGTGGGTCGACGCCGAGGCGCTCGCGGAGAGACTCCGGACGTACGATCTGCCCGGCGTGCATTTCAGGCCGGCGGTCTTCGAACCGACCTTCCAGAAGCACGCCAGGCAAGCCTGCGGCGGCTGTCAGATTCACGTACTCGATCGTCAGGAGTTTCGCGCCGTCGAAAGCGCGGTTGCCGTGCTGGTCGAGATTCGAATGCAGAATCCGTCGGCGTTTCAGTGGCGTCAGCCGCCGTACGAGTACGAGCACGAGAAGCTGCCGTTCGACATCCTCGCCGGCTCGAGCCAGCTTCGTCAGCAGATCGAGGCCGGGCTGCCGGTGCGGACGATGTACTACAGCTGGCTTCAGAACCACGAACGGTTCCGCACCGAGCGCCAGCCGTTTTTGTTGTATTGATCGGGGGGTAGACAGGACGCCTACATATGATGGTGTAGGCCGGGTCTTGCTCTTCAGACCCGGCAAGAGGAGGCCCGTGGATGCGGACCGGCGCGCGGAGCTCATCGCCCGATACAAAGACGGGTATCGCGAAGTGGCGGCGGCGCTCGACGGTGCGAGCGAAACCGAACTGGACGCGCGGCCGGCGCCGAACAAATGGAGTGCCCGCGAGATCGTCCACCACCTGGCCGACAGCGAGATGACGTCGGCTATCCGGCTGCGTCTGCTCGTCGCCGAAGAGAACGCGGCCATTCGGGCGTACGATGAGAAGGAGTTCGCCAGGCGTCTCCACTACGATCGGCCGATCGCCAGCTCGCTCGTCGCCTTCCAGGCGGCGCGCAGCTCGACGGGCGACCTGCTCGATCGCATGACGGACGCGGACTTCGCGAAAACCGGTACGCATCCCGAACACGGCACCTATGGCGTCGGACCGCTGGCTCGAGATTTACGCCGAGCACGCCCACAAGCACGCCGATCAGATCAGGCGGGCGCGCCAAAGCGGGTCATGAATCCATCGTTCACCAGCTCGATTTCCATCATTGCGTCGCCCGCGCGCGTCATGTCGGCGTTCTTCGACCCGCGCGCGCTCGCCGTGTGGTGGCAGACCACCCGATCGGTCACCGTGCCACGCGTGCTCGGGGCATATGCGCTGGAATGGGAACCGACCGAGTTCGCCGACGAGATGCTCGGACGCCTCGGAGGTACGCTGCACGGGACGGTCATGGACTACAAACCGGAACGGGAGTTCTTCGTCGCCGATGCATTCTGGCTGCCGCCCGACGGCAACCCGATCGGTCCGATGGCGCTCGAAGTGCAGTGCGAGCTGCAGCGCGCACACAATCCCCAGATCACGCTCGTCAAGGTGACACAGCGGGCGTCCGAGGACGGCGATCGGTGGAAGCGTTACTACGAAGTGATCGCGCCAGGCTGGGAACGCGCGCTGCAGTCGCTCAAGAAGTACTTGGAGGCAAGCTGACCCTTCACTCGAATCTCTGCACGTTGACGAAATTCTGATCGGCGCGCTCGAGGCGCGTGTTCGCGCTGATGAAGACGACGTTCGAACCGGCCGGCACGAGCCCCCGGCTGCGAAGCTCCTCTTTCAGCAGCACGCCCGTCGTATCGACGTCCTTGCCAATGCCCGTCGTCAGCGGCACGACGCCCCGATAGATCGTCAGATGCCTGGCGATGACCTCGCTTTCGGTTGACGCAAAGATCAGCGTCCGCGGACGAAGCGCCGACAGCACGCGCGCGGCATTGCCCAGCCGTGTGATCGCGACGATCGCGAACGCGTTGCAATGCTCCGCCAGGGTGACGGCCGCTTCGCACAGTGCCTGTGCGTGGGGTGCGCGCGGTACTTCGACAATCGGTGGCGGAGAAGTCGTGACGCCCTCATGGCTTTGACCGATGCGCTCGGCCTCGCGAATGATGGCATCGAGCGTCTCCACGGTCTTTACGGGATACATTCCCACCGCCGTCTCGCCCGACAACATGATGGCGTCCACGCCGTCGTCGACGGCGTTGGCGGCGTCGCTGACCTCCGCACGCGTCGGCCTCGGCTCGACCCTCATCGACTCCAGCACCTGGGTGGCCACGATGACCGGAATCCCACACGCGCGGGCCTTGCGCGTGATCGTCTTCTGCGAGGTCGGCACCTTTTCCAACGGCATCTCGAGTCCCAGGTCGCCACGTGCAACCATGACGCCCTGGCAGACTTTCAGGATTTCATCCAGGTGATCGAGCGCCTCAGGCCGCTCGATCTTCGCAATGAGCGGGATGAACGCCGCGCCCACTTCCGTGAGGATTTGACGGGCCTGCCACATGTCGTCGGCACTGCGCACGAAGCTCAACGCCACCATGTCGACGCCGAGCTTCGCACCGAACTTCAGATCGTCGATATCCTTGGCGGTCAAGGCTTCACCTGACAGCTGAACTCCGGGTGCGTTGATGCCCTTGTGCTCGTCCAATACGCCGCCTTCGATCACACGCGCCAGAATCTCCCGGCCGTCGGCCTTTTCGATGGCCAGCTGGATCTTGCCGTCATCCAGCAGCAGTTGCCCGCCCGCCCTGGCCTTTTTGACCAGCTCCGCATAGGTGGTGTAGATGCGCTCTGCATCGCCTTCGCCGTCGCCGGCCACGATGCGAATCGTCTCGCCGTCCTTCAAGTCGATCGGACGCCCATCCTTCAGCCGGCCCGTACGGATCTTCGGCCCGCTCAGATCCTGAAGGATGGCCACGACCTTCTTTGCACGCGCCGCGGCTTCGCGGATTCGTCGAAAGGTCTCCTCGTGGTTCTGGTGGTTGCCGTGGGAAAAGTTCAACCGGCAGATATCAACGCCGGCATCGATCATCTGGGCGATCACATCTTCGCTTCGGCTTGCGGGTCCAATCGTGGCGATGATTTTCGTCAGACGCATGATTTGTGACAGCTTACAACGCATCGAGCGGCAGCGTACAATCGCCTCGCATGTACCAAAATGTCACCGGCGGAGCCAGGCGCGTGCTCGCGATTGGGGTCGCCGTCAACGATGCTCCCTCATCGCCCACCGCGGCGCTTGCAGCTAACGGCACGTTGATTCTCATGGAAGGCGATCCGGCGCGCGCCGACGAGGCGCGCCGGTTCCTGTCGGTGAGTGGCCTTTCAGGACGCGTGACCGTCATTGGTGGCGATCCCCGACGGATGCTGTACAAGCTTGCCGGACCATTCGATCTGATCGTCTGCGACGCAACGTATCTCTCTGCACGCGACATCCTCGAGCGTCTGCTCGCACCACATGGAGTTCTGAAAACAAATGACGGCGAGCAATAAGCCCACAGGCTCGGCGGCAGAAGAAGTCCGTAACGCGCTCGAACGCATTTCGGCGCTCGATCCAACGCTCAACGCGTTCATCACCGTCTTCGAGGCCGAGGCCATGTCCGCGGCCCGGGCACTCGACGACGAAGCGCGCCAGGGGCGTCCGCGACGCGCGCTGCATGGCCGCACGATCTCCATCAAAGATCTCATCGACGTGAAGGGTGCGCCGACGACGGCCGCGACGCGGGCGCGCGAAGGACACGTCGCTGATGCCGATGCGCTGGTCGTGTCCCGGCTGCGGGAGGCCGGCGCCATCATCATCGGGAAATGTAATCTGCACGAGCTGGCGCTCGGGACCACCAGCGACGAGTCGGCATTCGGACCCGTTCACAACCCCCGTGACACCAGCCGATCTCCAGGAGGCTCGAGCGGAGGCTCGGCGGCAGCCGTGGCGGCCGGCCTGTGCTGGGCGTCGATTGGCACCGACACTGGCGGATCGATTCGGATTCCCGCGGCCGCATGCGGGGTCGTCGGCCTCAAGCCGACGTTCGGCGAAATCCCGACAACGGGCGTGGTGCCATTGTCTGTTTCGCTCGACCATGTCGGCCCGATCGCCCCAACTGTGCGCGATGCGTGGGCGATCTACGCGGCGCTCATCGGCGCGCCGGCCCCTCCGGTCTCCGTTGAATCGGTGCAGGGTCTGCGCATTGGCAAGCTGGGCGGCTATTTCCTGGACAAGCTGGACAACGCCGTGCGCGCGCGATTCGAGGAAGCGGTCAGCCGTCTGAGGGAGGCCGGCGCCATCATCACGGAGGTTCAACCTGGCCGCATGCCCGACATCGCCACGACCTACATCAACGTGGCCCTCGTGGAAGCATTCGCCCACTACGCCGAAGCGCTCGCGAAGACGCCTGACGCTTTCTCCAGCGGTATACGCGATCGTTTGAAGATGGGTGGAAGGATCTCGCACGACGAGTACGTGAAAGCGCAAGGCGATCGAGCGCCGATGCGCGCCGCCGTCGATGCCGCGCTTTCGAGCTGCGACGCGCTTGCGCTGCCCACTGTGCCAGTACCCGCGCAGAAGATTGGCGCGACGACGGTGACGATCGAATCGGTGGAAGAACCGCTCAGGCCGATCTCGCTGAGACTGACCCAGCTGTTCAACCTGACGGGGCACCCCGCGATTTCGCTTCCTTGCGGCGATACGCCGGAAGGCCTGCCCTGCGGCCTGCAACTGGTCGGGCGGCGGAATCAGACCGGCGAGCTGGCAGGCGTGGCGCTTAGGTGCGAGGCGTATGTGACTCCACGTGCACCCTCATCTTCCGCTCGCCCGTAAAGATCGAGAGCATCAGACTGACCACGCTCACGATCAGGCCACCGAGGAACGCCGCCCAGAATCCCTCGACGTGAAAGCCCAGGCCGAGCAATCCCGAGACCCAGCTCGTCAGCCGCAGCATGAGCGCGTTGATAATCAGGATGAACAGTCCCAGCGTCACGATGACAAACGGAAGCGACAGGAGCAGAAACAGCGGTCGTACGCTCGCGTTCAGCACGCCGAACACGAGCGCGACAAACAGCAGCGACCACACGCTGCCCCGGTGATCGATTCCGCCGACGAGCTGGATGGCCACCCAGAGCGCCGCGGCGTTAATCAGGAGGCGTAGAAGGAAGTGCATCTCGTACCTGAAATATTATAGAGACATCGTGCTCGCGGGGTTGTTTCACACATGGGAGCGGCGGCTGCACGCCGTCAGCAAGGATCGCGTCGTCCGGCCGTTCGAGTGGGGGCTCGACTGGATCGAGCCCAATGGTGCGCAACCCGGGGCCTCGCCCGAACAGCTCCTGCTCGACTGGGCCTCACAGGCCGTTCGGAACAGCCAGCAATTCTTCGACATTCCCGTCACATCGGATTTCACGCTCCGGCCCGGCGTGGATGGCGCGACGGGGGAGTTGTCGTTCCCGAGCCCCATGCACACACCCTATCGCGAAAACAACACGGTGCACGCGTTGTATTTCCGCGCGGGGGCTCAACGTCGCGCCGGGTCTAAACTGCAAGACCCGGCCTACGAACAGCGCCCCGTATCCCCGCGGCGTGCCGTGCTCGTGCTGCCGCAGTGGAATGCCCAGCCCGACGGGCACATCGGCCTCTGCCGCCTGCTGAACCGCTTCGGCCTGAGCGCGCTGCGCCTTTCCCTTCCCTACCATCACGCGCGAAGGCCCGCGGAATTGACCCGGGCCGACTATATCGTGAGCGCCAACATCGGA
>CAWGDY010000036.1:0-35900 GCA_963821395.1 Vicinamibacterales bacterium
AATTTCGACGCGCCGCCACCGCGATCCATCAGCGCCATCGCGAATGGTGGCCGTCACGGGGACGTTCAACGGCTACCCGTGCGGTCGAGGAGACGCCCGGTCGCGCCACTTGCCGATCCGGTCGTCGGTGTTTCCAGAATCAACCGCTCGGCGCGTCGAAACCGGGCATCGGCTGTTGCTACGTCCCGGTTGCCAGTGCCGGGCCCCCTGCGCAGGAACAGGGCGCCGCCGGCCGAATCCGACGTGATGGTCAGACGGACCGTGTCGATGGCCGGCGAGAGCACCGCTACACCCTTTGCGCGCAGCTGGACGTCGTAGTTCGCCGGGCGCGAGCGGAGCGCCGGGCGTGAATGGAAATTCGGCGACAAACGTGCCCGCCGTCAGCGAGAAGCGCTCCGTCGTCACCAGTTCACCCGAAGCTGTTCGCAGCGTCGCGTCGATCTGCCCGCCCTGACTCCAGTCGTCGCCGCGCGCGTTGCCGCGAGGAACTTCGGCAACAACCTTTACGACCGCGGCACCGGAGGAGTTTCTGGCGACGGCAGCCTGAACATAGAGCGGCCGCTCGCGGCCGAGCCCTGCGAGGGGATTCAGCGCCCGCGTCACGAGTTGCGCTTCCGCTGCATCGGGCGACGACACGGTTGTCGCGACGCGCGAATTGGCTTCGGCCGCCGATGCCGCAAGATAACCGGCGCGCGCGCGAACCTGCACGCCCGGCCGCTTCACGCGAACGGTGATCTTGTGGAATCGGCCATCCGCCTTGGCCGCCGAATAGTAGCCGGCGAGGTAGTACGAACTGAGATCGTCGACCATCCTCTGGAGACCGGAATCGAGAAACGACGGCTCCAGAACGGCCAGGCCGTCGGTCATGTCCGCCATCGTCTGGAGCGATTGCCGTCTGGGAGTAAGGGGCGAAGCCGTAGCAGAGAAACCACTCGGTCCAATGGGATAAAACGACACGTTCGAACGGTTCGCCGCCTGCATGATGTTCGTGAACCGCGAGTCATCCTTGATATCGGACAGCGAATAGCGATCGACCTCGCACGAGGCCCGATCGAGGGTCCCTTCTGTTACGTTCCGGCCATCGCTGGACACCGTCACCCCCGAACCCTTTGGATCCTTCGTCGTCGGCCGTCCCGTCTTCGGATCGGGGTCCCCAGGACAGGAACAGGGACCGGCACCTGTCCGAACGAGTTCGGATCGTCGGTCGGGGTAAGAAAGAGGTTTTCTGAGTTTGGGATCGGGTCCGTATAACGGCCACCCATCGGAAATCGTGATGACCGCCTTTCGCTCCTCGCGAAGCCCACGGAGGAACTTGACCAGGTCTTCCAGGGCATCGAGGACCAGCCCCTCGCGTCGCCGCAAGATCATCTGCTGCGCCATCCACTCGCCATCGATGATCGGCGGTCCGTAGCAGGCGTCGTAGCGCGCCTCGACCGGATCCTTCGTGCCTATCCAGTTTTCCTGGCCCCAATGTGGAGTGAGCATCTGCTCGATGCTGCCGGTACGGCGCGTAAACGTGAGGCCCCTCGCCGCCATGTCTGGCGTCATCACCGCAATCAGATCGTCGCCGCCGATGAGCGCATTCAACGCGTCGATCATCGGACGCCTGACTCTCAATAATCCCTGGACATCCACATGCCGTGGATCGAGGAACGGTCCGAACACGCGAGCCCGCGGATCCTGAGCCGCGCGCCGTTGCTCGTTCACCGATGACGGGTCAGGTCTTGTGGTCTGGGGCCGAGGGCCCGTGATGGAGATGTGCTCGAACTGCTCGATCTTCTGGGGCACCCCGTCTTCGAGCAGCTCGACGTCCTCAGCGGCCAGCCCGGCGAGCGGCTTGCCGTTGAGCGTCGGGTATATGTCGACGCGCACGTAGTTGACTTCGGTCTGGAAGGGGCGCGGCTCGGGCTGGGGCGCCTGCGCAGAGCCCTTTTGCGTACCGGCCACCAGGACGACACCGATAAGCAACGCCAACGCCGGGCGCGACACTCGCATGCAGCCTCCCACGACGGGACGGAAAAATCTGAATCTAAAATCTAAAATCTGGAATCTGGGGGAATCAGTTTTCAGCTTGCTGAGATTCTAGATTGCAGATTCCCGATCGCTAGGTGATTTTAACGCTCCGTTGAGGCTGTAGGGCGGACTTTAGTTCCGCCCCTGACTGCCCGCTTCCTCTTACCGTCGCGGCGGTTCCGGGCTGAAGCCCGGCTCGAACCCGCGCGCCTGCTCGCGGCGCTGCAGCGGGTCGACCGGCACGCTTGGCGGCACGATGCCGAGCTTCACCAGCTGCTGCCGGTACTGGTCGCGGATGTTCACGGTCTGGGCCGGTGTGTCTTCCAGGTCGAGCCACACCTGCGTCACCGCGTGGTCGGTCTGGCGGCCCATGCCGGTCGCGGCGTATTCCGAGTCTCGGCTGCGCGCCCTCGCGTCCGGCTCACGTCTTCCCCTCGGCAGCCGGCGCTTGTGCGGCAGGTGGTACAACATCATTTGAGGTCTCCGACCTGGTCGTCTGCACGCGCTCCCGGAAAAACACCGCGGCGATGACGCCGAGATTGCCGCCGCGTCCCAGCGCCTGCGCGTAGGACTGCTCCTCGGTTGTGAATTCGAAGCGGCGGGCCTCGGTCCGGCTCGTCTGCCATCCGCTGATAGTGACGGTCTCGTAAGGACCGAGCACCCACTTGCGTGCGTCGGACGCGGTCGTATGGCGCGCATCGATGGTGTTGAGACCGTCAACCGATAACGCCACGGCCACGCGGACTCCATAGGGATTGCGAAGCCGGATGGCGTATTCCCGCCCCTTGAACGCCTCGACGTACCAACGCCCGTCGTGCAGATACCTGCGCTGGGGAGTCCCGCTGACAAGGATCTCGACGTTCGAAACCGGCTGGTGGACCGTTGAAGCAGTCATGAGGGTTCCCGAACCGGCGAAGAGCGCGAGACCACCGATGACCAGTCGAGCGAAGCTGTGCGTCATGAATCCTCCTGGTGTTAGAACGGCGTCGCGGGAAATTCTTGCAGGAGGGTCCGTAAGTGGCAGGAACGGTTCACGATAGCTGTGAATTGGGTATACGATCGACGTACGGAGTAGCTCCGGTGGAACTGATCGAACACTCGCCCGATGCGGTGGTCCCGCCGACCTTCGGCGCGTCGCTCCGGGCAACCCGCCTGCGCAAAGACATCTCGCTCAAGGCGGTCGCGGCGCATACAAAAATCAACGTCGCCTTTCTGCAGGATCTCGAGCGCAACGACCTGTCGAAGTGGCCGGCGAACCAGTTCTACCGGGAGAGTTATCTCCGCGCGTACGCCGTCGCGATCGGATTGGATCCGCGCGAGGTGATCGAGCACTTCCGTCGCGAGTTTCAGACGGCCGGCGGATCCAGCACTGCCCTTCCTTCGCCCAGGCCGCGGCGCCTGACGCCGGTCACGATTCCCATCATCCTGGCCGTGACGTTTGCCGTGACGTACACGATCGCGCGCTGGCTGGCGCCGGTCGCACCAGCGCCGGCACGCGTCATCCCTGAGACTCGATCAGCTCCCTTGGCGATCGACGCGGGACAACCGTCCTTCGTCGAGACCTCTGAGTCCGCACCTTCCCCGGCGGCACGCTCGTCGATCGAGCTGCCCGCACAACCGCTGCCCGAAACGACGGCGACGTCGACGGCCGGTGCGGGTGAGATCGATGGAGAACTGACGATCGCGTCCACGCCGTCCGGCGCGCGCGTGCTCGTCAACGGCATCAACCGCGGCGTCACGCCCGTGACGGTGCGATATCTGCCCGCCGGCGCGTACACGATCAGAGTGATTCATCCGGGGCTGCCTGGGGTCACACGTCGCGCGACGATCTCGGCGCAACGTCGGAGGGTGACAGTGTCGGTCGAGCTCGAAGCGGCGGCGACCGAATAGCATCCTGCGGTTCTGGGTTCTTCGTTCTAGGTTCTGGGTTCGCGGTGGCGCTTTGATCCGGAAGCGCGTCGTTCTAGAAAACTTGATCCGGAGGCGCGTCGTTTTTAGAAATGATGGCGTACCGAATCCATCGCCCTCCGCGAACCGGGAACAGGGAACCCGAACAGGAACTGGAACGGGAACAGGAACCTTTGGGCGTCAGTCCTCTTCGACTTCAACCCAACCGCACTTGCAGAGCGACTGCTTGAGGTCTTCGGAGCGATCGACCAGATTGATGACGTCGGGATGCTCTTCGTGGACGGTATACGGCGTTGAGCCCTCGGGATCGTCGTCCACGACGAAGAACAATCCTTCTGGAAGTTCGAACACCATCCCCAGTCGATCGGCGCGCCCCTCCATCCGGATTCGCCAGAGTACCAAACCGTTGGCGATGAGGTTCGAGTACTCGTCACGGGGAGGCCGAGAGCTTTGATTCGTCCCTTCCATAGGTTGTCTGGAGTCCCACAGAAGGCAAAGACGGTGCCCGCGTCACGGATTGCGGTCGCGCTCGAAAAGGCCCGTTTTCATTGGGAGATTTCACCAATGCCCGGTTCGCAAGATTGAGCACCCATTGATTAGTCTGCCGCTGAGCCGACTTTTGTTGTTGCTGTTGACTTCACCAGCCTGTCGTACGGTACTCTGGAAGTGATGCGCTTGTTCGTTCGAGGCGTCCGCCTCGTAGTCGTCGCCCTGACGGTTGCGCTGCTCACAGCCGTGCCGATGTCGGCGCTGCTGCTGCACGGCGTGGAGAACGATGACGAGTGCAGTCCGGCCATCACCCGTCACGACCCTTCGGAACACCACATAAGCGCACGTGCCGTACCTGTCGGTTCACCTCACTGCGCAATTTGTCATTGGTGGGTGTCCAGCGGCCGGTTCAAGAGTCCAAGTCTCCCTGTTCCGCACACCCCACACAGCTACGTCGGACTCGTCTCGAAGGCGCCGGTTGTCGAGGTGCAGCAGACTGCGACCACCAGCCGTCCCGCCCGCGCGCCTCCTCTCGCCTGACCCCCAGCTCATCCGGTCGACTCACAACGCATGGCCTGTGGCCTGCGGTGCGAGTTCGGTCCGTCATCAGTAAATTCAAGCCGCCCGCGGGGCAAATGCGCGGGGCTTGGGAGGTTTCACGTGAAGCCGTTCCGTCTCGCGCAGGCGTGCCTGGCTTCGGTTTGTCTGCTGGCGATCCCGGCGACCTCGTTCGCCCAGACCGCCGATCAGGCACTGCGACAGGAGATCGATCAACTGAAGGCCGACCTCGAGACACTGCGCAAGCAGTACGAGGACAGGTTGTCGGCACTCGAGGTGCGCCTCGCCGAAGCGAAGGAGCCGCCCGCTTCCGCGGTACCGGCGCCGGCGCCGGACACCTCGGCGGCAGCGCCGGCGCTGCAGGCGTCTGCAGCCGCGGCCGGCAGCTCGAAAGTGTTCAATCCCGACATCTCGGTCCTCGGCAATTTCGCCGGTGCCGCCGGAAAGAATCCGTTCAGCGAAGAGCCGTCGCTCTCGCTCACCGAGGTCGAGACGGCATTCCAGGCCGTGGTCGATCCGTACGCACGCGCGGATTTCTTTCTGTCGGCAGGGCCGGAAGGGCTGGAAATTGAAGAAGGCTACGTCACGTTCACGGCGCTGCCGGCCGGCGTGCTGCTGAAGGCCGGCAAGATGCGCGAGCAGTTCGGCAAGGTCAATACGATGCACACTCACATCCTGCCGTGGGTCGATCGGCCGCTCGTATCGCGCAACCTGTTCGGCGGCGACGAGGGCGTCGCGGACTCGGGGTTGTCGGTGTCGAAGCTGATTCCGAATGGCTTCATGTTCGTCGACGCGATTGGCGAGGTCTACCGGGGCGATTCCGACGTCTTTCGCGGCAGCTCACGCTCGGACCTGCACTACCTCGGCCGGATTCGGGGCTACCGCGACCTGACCGAGGGCACCAACCTCGATATCGGCGGATCGTATGCGATCGGGCCGAGCGCGACGGTGCCGGATTTCAACACCGAGCGCATCGGCATGGACGTCACGTTCCGCTATCGTCCGCTGCGACGCGCCATCTACCGTCAGTTCATCGGCCGCACGGAAATCATGTGGAGCCGGCAGAAGCTCGCGGCGGGTGGCCAGGAGAACGCCTCGGGGTTCTATGCGAGCGGAGATTACCAGTTCGCCCGGCGCTGGTTCGTCGGTGCGCGCGGCGATCGATCGGGTCGCGCCCTCGAAAGCGACCTCCACGATTCGGGAGCAGCCATCCACCTGACGTTCAGGCCCAGCGAGTTCAGCCTCGTTCGCGGACAGTACCGGCGCACGAACTACGCGGACGGCACCGACGCGAACGAGTTCCTGTTTCAGATCAACTTCGCGATTGGCGCGCACGGCGCGCATCCGTTCTAGAGAGGTATCCATATGCGAGTGTTCATTCGATTGATGCTCTTCACCGCGGCGCTCGTGGCCATGGCGGCGCGCCCGTCTGCCGCGGCGCTGCGCGTGGTGGCCACGACGGAAGATCTCGCCACCCTCGCGCGCGAGGTGGGCGGCGACAAGGTCACGGTCGTCGGGCTCGCGAAGGGCTATCAGGATCCGCACTTCGTCGAGCCCAAGCCCAGCTTCATCCTCGAGGTGAGCCGCGCGGATCTGCTGATCGTCGTGGGGCGCGAGCTCGAGATCGGCTGGCTGACGCCGCTCATCACCAGCAGCCGCAACGCCAAGATTCAGCCCGGCGGCAACGGCTACCTCGACGCCTCGGCGAACGTGAGAATCCTCGAGATCCCGACCGGGCAGCTCACGCGCGCGATGGGCGACGTGCACCCGCAGGGCAACCCCCACTACTGGCTCGACCCGGCCAACGGCCGCCGCATCGCGCAGACCATCAAGGACAAGCTCGGTCAGCTCTCGCCCGCCGATCGCGCCTACTTCGACCAGCGATACGCGGAGTTCGACAAGAAGCTGGCGGCCGCCGAAAGCCGCTGGGACGCAGCGATGGGCCCCTTCAAAGGGACGAAAATCGTGACGTATCACCGTTCCTGGCCGAACTTCATGGAGCGCTTCGGATTGAACGTGATCGGCTATGTCGAGCCGAAGCCGGGCATCCCGCCCACGACCTCGCACACGATCGACCTCATCGCGGAGATGAAAAGGCAGGGCGTGAAGCTGATCGTCGTCGAGCCCTATTTCGATTCGAAGACGCCAGTCGCAATCAGCAAGCAGGTGGGCGGCGAGGTGCTCGTGCTGGCCCCGTCGGTCGGCGGCAGCAAGGAAGCCACCGATTACATCGCGCTCTTCGACTACGACGTGAACGCCGTGGTCGCGGCCCTCAAGCGGACGATGGGAAAGTAGGTAGCGAATGGAGTGGGCGACTTTTCAGTTTCTGCTTCCGGCGATCGCCGCCACGCTCATCATCGCGGGCATCCACGCCTACCTCGGCCTGCACGTCGTCGAGCGCGGCATCATCTTCGTGGACCTCTCGCTGGCGCAGATCGCGTCGCTCGGCGCGGCCATCGGCGTGTGGCAGGGCTACGATCCGCACGAGCCCACGATCTACTGGATGAGCCTGGCGGCGACGCTCGTCGGTGCGCTCGTGTTCGCGATGATCAAGGGGCACGAAGCGAACATTCCGCAGGAGGCCATCATCGGCATCTCCTACGCGGTGGCGTCGGCGGCGGTCATCCTCGCCATGAGCAAGGCCACCGGAGAGGCCGAGCACCTGAAGGACATGCTGGTCGGCAACATTCTGTCGGTGCAGTGGCCCGAGGTCTGGGTCACCGGCGCGATCTACGTCGCCATCGGAATTTTTCACTGGATCTTCCGCAAGCGCTTTCTGGAGATCTCGATCGATCCCAAGGGTGTCGCGGCGCGCGGTGTTCCGGTGCGCTTCTGGGATTTCCTGTTCTATGCGTCCTTCGGCTTCGTCGTCACCCGCTCGGTGGCCATTGCCGGCGTGCTGCTCGTCTTCTGCTACCTCATCGTGCCGTCGGTCGGCGCGATGCTGTACGGGCGCACCGTCGGCTCGCGTCTCGCGATCGGCTGGGTCATGGGCATCCTCGTCTCAATTCTGGGCATGTACTTCTCCGTGCTTCTCGACCTTCCGACAGGCGCGACCATCGTCTGCACGTTCGGTCTCGTCCTCATCGTGATGGCCTCGGTCCGCCCCTTGATTCGTCGCGCCTGATCGCCGGACGCCGATGGGTGGCACCGGACTTCCGCCTTCTCGATACGGCGGACGTGATCGGAGGGGTCGGGCGGGGCCGTCCGTCATTGCAAAGCCCACTCGACCGCTCGATCACACCTTGCCAAACTCCTGTGCCGGCAGCGCAATTATGAAATAGTCTCCTGAGACACATGCCGTTCAAGAGACTCGCGTGCGCGATGGCGATCGTCCTCGCCGCTGGCGGGATTGTCCCCGCGCAATCCGCGCTTCCGTCGGTCATTCCCATCTTCCCGCTCGAAGTCCCAACGCTCTTTCCGGGGGTGTCGCGTCCGCTCTACATCTTCGAGCCGCGGTATCGAGCGATGGTGACCGACGCGCTGAAGAGCGACCGCATCATCGGCATGACGACGCTGAAGCCGGGATTCGAAGCGAACTACGCGGGACGCCCGCCGATTTACGAAGTTGGTTGCGCGGGGATCATCGACGAAGCCGAAGAGCTGCCGGGCGGACGATTCAGGATTACCATCCGGGGGCTCGTGAAGTTTCGCGTCTCGGGCGAAGACGACAGCCGGCTCTACCGGCTCGCGCGCGTGGACGTCGTACCTGAGGTCCTGAACGAGGATGAGAGAGCATCCCTTCGCACCGAGCGTCAGCGGCTGGAAGAGCTCATCACGAAGGGCGGGGATTCGAAGGTCCCGCCGGAGGCCACCGACGAGGGGCTGGTCAACATGGTGGCGCAGTACCTGCCGCTTCCCCCCGAGGAACGGCAGGGGCTGCTCGAGTTGCGCAACGCGCTCGTACGTGCCCGCGCGCTGATAGCGACAATCGAATCAAAGGGTCGCCCGACTCCAGTAAGGGGAATTCCTCTGTTTTTGAGCCGCGGGCTTTCCGGAAATTGACCAAGCGCGTTTCGATTGTGGATTCGGAAGTAGATTCTAGATTCTAGTTTCTAGATTTTAGTTTCTGGATTCTGTTACGGCTCGAACATGCGTACCAGCTGCTGGCTCGGTGAGGCGTACAAGACGGGCTGATACGAGCGTTCGAACCCATCCCACATTTGCAGCTGCCGCATCGAACTCGAGCGCCGTTCAGCGCCTTGCGGGTGCTCCTTGCCCTCGGCGCCTTGCACGGCGTCGAGCTCGAGCACTCCCCTGTTGAAAAGTTGCCGCACCTTTTCGCTGTCCCGGAACTCATCCAACAGGGCGCGCCGGGGGCTCGTGTAGGCCTGGTCCATGGCATACGTCAACACGGCCGCCATCACGTCCCCTTCTTCCGTCTGCGTCGCCTTGAACCGTCGCCGGAATTCCTTCAGGACCGGCTGGAAGGTGGGATTGTCCCAGCGTTCCACGCCGGACGGCAGGCGCACGAAGTCGTCCAGGACGGTGGCATACAGCACGCTCGGAGGGGCGCGCCAGAACGCCACGTCCTCGCCAAACTCGCTGACGTGAAACGGGAGGTAGAGCGTGGACTGCGCCGGGACCTGCTTGACGAGCGACGGGTTGAATCGACGTACCTCCTCCGCGGAGAGATTCGTCCGGCTGAGGACTTCGTCCAGCGAGATCGCTCGCGTCGTGCGCATCGCGTGGATCGGAACCTGGGGTTCCGACTCCATCAGGTTCCTGACGTTGAACGAGTTGCCGAAGATCATCTCCGCGTAGAGGTACGAGCGAGGCCCGTACGTGCGCACGACGTCCGCGTAATCCGCACCGGGCAGCGCGCGAAGGTCGCGGGCGAGCTGCGCACCCAGAAGGTATCGAGCGCGCACATCGGTCTGGCCGAGCCGCTCGCCGTTGATGAGCGCCCGCCCGACATTCGTCCCGCCGGCGTTGTGCTCCGACAGCGCGGGGATGAACGACCCGTACTTGGTCGCGAGCACCGACAGGTACGCCGCGCAGTAAGGCGCCTGCGTCGTCTGGTTGTTGCCGTCGATCACGGCATCGGAGAGGCGGTTCAGCCGCATCCAGTTCTTTCGCAGCCACTGGCAGAAGCCGACGGCGTTCGCCTCCGAGCGCCGCGACGGGCTCAGGCCCGATTCGAGGATCGCCTGCGCCAGGCCGATGTCGGCGGGCACGCCGAACCGCTCGTAGATCGCCGCCCACTCGCCGACAAACCGTCCATACTTTCGCGCGTTCGGCAGCAAGGCATCGCCGCGCGTCGAGTTGTACATCACCGGCCCGGTCTGCTGCTCCATGAGTGTCGCGACCTGTTCGCGCCGTTCACCGAGCTTGCGGGAGAGAGGCGCACCGTCGAGGATGTCGGCGAGCGCGGGATCTCCCCACACCGCATCGCGTACCCAATCCCCTTTCGTGGGAAAGAACGCAAGCAGCCGGCCATCCACAGCGCTGCCGTACGCGATCGAGTGGTCGGGCATGATGAAGACGTGCTGCCAGAATGCATATCCCGGTCTGTAGGTCTGCATCGCGGCGAAGTCGTCACGCCGGCGTGCCGCGGTGAATTCTGCCGCGCGCCTCGCGGGGTCGTACACAGTCGAGTCGGAAGACACGTTTGCGCGGCGCGTGACCGCGCTTCCAGTCGTGGCCGCGCCCGCGATCGCCAGCGCGGCGATCGCCAGGGCGTGCGTCTTTTTCAACGATGACAGTCGAATGGATGTGGGCATGGGGACCGGCCGCGGTTCTGCAATCGATGCGCCCGTGCAATTGTGTGAAATCCCAAAGCGTAAGCCCGCTCCGGGCGCACGCGGCTGACAAGTTTCGGCGCGCGATCTCAAATTTGGCAAAGGAGATAACGACCTGTTCTCTGCCAGCGCCGGTGCCGATATGTAATGTGGCGGCGGTCGCCACCCCCCACCTGGACCTGCTCGGATTTTCGATGAGCCGAAAACGTACGCGAGCAACGGTAGGCGCAAGGCTCAAGAAGGCACGTGAACGCTGCGGGCTGTCACTGCGACAGATCGCGGATTCCACGAAAATCTCTTTGTCCGTCCTTCAAGGGCTCGAGCGCGACGAAATTGCGAACATGCCGGGCGGCGTGCTGGGCCGGGGGTACGTCACGATCGTTTGCCACTTCGGTAAAGCTGGATCCCGAGGTCATCGTCTCGGAGTTTGTCGCGCAGTTTCCCGAAAGCCCGGTCACTCACGGCTATCCGCCCGCGGAGCGGGAGGCTGCGGAAAAGGTGGCAGACACCGGCACGGTGGGCCACTCAACCAGGATTCATCTGAACGGATCCGGCAACTGGACGCGCATCGCCCCGGTCGTGGTCCTCGCCATCGTCCTCGCGGGCGTCATGACGTTTGCGGCGCCGAGACGATGGGCGCAATGGGACACGCTTCGAAGCTGGGCGAACAGCATGCCGGCAAACCCGCTTGGCGATTTCATGTCATCCGAAACGCCGCTCAAGGCGCTGGACGCGCGGCCGATCAAGCCACTGCACTCATCCGGACCACGGACGCTGCCATCCACACGCGCTCTGCCTCCAACAATCGTCGCGGTGAATGCCAGTCCTGCACCGGTTGCAACGGCATCAAAAAGCGCACCGATTGCCCCTGCTCCTGCCGCTGCTCCTGCCGCTGCTCCTGCCCCTGCTCCTGCCGACGCCGGCGCGATCGCGAACGAACCGCTGAAGATGACCTTGGTGGCGAGCTCCGCGAGTTGGGTGATTGCGTGGGTCGACGGCAAAAAAACCATCAACAGGCTGTTGGACGTCGGCGAGCAGGAAACGCTCGAAGCCGCGCGCGAGCTGGTCGTGACGGCGGGCGACGGCGGAGCGATCATGATGACGCTCAACGAGGCCGTCACCAGATCGCTCGGGCGCGCCGGCAAGATAGCGACCGTAAGGGTGAATCACGCCAATCTGCCGAAATACCTGGGACGCGACGAGTCGGCCTCCGTCAAGCTCGCACAATAATCTCCACCGGCACGACCCCATCTTCGACCATGCGGAGCTTCTTCGCCGCTCCGTAGGACACATCCAGAATCCGACCTTTGTTCAGTGTCTCGGCCGGGAAGCGGTCGGTGACCGTGAGATCGACGTGACGATCGTTTTTGAGGTTCCGGACTCTGATCCGCGTTCCGAACGGCAGGTCGAAGTGCGCGGCGGTCATGGCGTTCTTGTCGAAGCGTTGGCCGCTGGCGGTCAGTTTTCCGTCGTATCCGTCCCCATCGCCATACCAGCTGGCGAGCCCGCGCTGTACGAATCCCGCGCGCACGCTCGCAGGCCGAACCTTTACCGCGCACGCTGCCGCGGCTGTCGCCAGTATGCCGAAGATGAAGGCACGCCGGGTCATCTCGGCAGGGTACCACGCCCGTTGCCAGTCAGAGACCTTTCATGGCACATGGCACATGGCAGATGGCACATGGCACATGGCAGATGGCAGATGGCAGATGGCAGATGGCAGATGGCAGATGGCAGATGGCAAGATGGCAAATGGCAAATGGCAAACGAATTTCCTCTGCCATCTGCCATCTGCCATGACGCGTGACAACTCCTACTCGTATCTGAGCGCCTCGATCGGGTCCAGGCGCGACGCGCGGCGGGCCGGGTAAAGACCGAAGATAAGGCCAATCGTCACCGACACGAGGAACGCGAGAAGAATCGAGCTCGCGGTCACGATGGTCGACCAGCCGGCCAGAACACCGATAAGGCGCGACATCCCCACGCCGACGACGACCCCGATGGTGCCTCCGACGAACGAGATCAGGACGGTCTCGATCAGGAACTGCCGCACGATGTCACGGCGGCGCGCTCCGAGCGCGCGGCGGACACCGATCTCGCGCGTCCGTTCCAGGATGCTGGCGAGCATGATGTTCATGATCCCGATGCCGCCGACCAGGAGCGAAATCGACGCCAGCGCGACCATGACGATCTCGAAGATGCGCTGCGTGCGCCGCTGCTCGGCCAGCAGCTCGGCTGGAACGATCACCGAAAAGTCTGGCGTATTCCTGTGCGACGCGTTCAGGATGCCGCGGATGACCTCGGCGCTCGACACGCTGTCGACGCCCGGCTCGAGTTGCAGATAGATGCCGTCGATCTCGTCGCGGAACCGGCTGTAGTTGTCTTCGAGCCGGAGGATGGCCGTCCAGAGCGGCACGTAAATCAGGTTGTTTCGGTCCTGCTCAGGTACGCCGACCGTTTCGTTCCGGACACTCAGCTGCGGACCCGCGACTCCGACGACGCGCAGCCACTGCTCGTTGACCTTGATGTAGCGCCCGACCGCTTCGTCGGGACCGAAGAGCGCCGCCTTGGCTCCCTCGCCGAGCACCGCCACCGGTATCGCACGTTCGTTCTCTCCCTCGTCGAAGAAGCGGCCCGCGGCGATGCGCAGGTTGCCGATCGGGATATACGAGGGCATCACGCCGTACACCGTCGGCATGTCGCGCTGCGGCTTGGGCAGCATCTTCGAGGGCACGAAGCGCTTGCGCGGCGTCCCGGCCGTCACCCCTTCGAGCGTGGCTCGCACGACGCGGAAATCCTGGAAGGTCAACCCGGGCGAGGTCTGCCTGATCTTCTGGAATGCCTGGGGATCGATCGTCTCGCGCGCCTCCACGATGACGTTCCTGACGCCGAGCTGCTCGATGAAGGCCATCACCTGCTGCTGCGCACCGGCACCGATCGACAGCATCGCGACCACGGCCGCGACGCCGAAGATCATCCCGAGCATCGTCAGGAGCGAGCGCAGCTTGTGGACGCGGAGATTGTCGAGGCCAAACTGCAGGTCCTGCAGCCACGTCCCGAATTCGGAATTCGGATCCGGCAGGAACCGCTTCACGGTCAGCTTCCCGAGCCCGGCTTCACCGGTCCGGAGCTCGAACCGCTTCTTCTGTCTTCCGACAGCGGGTTCCGTAGTGCGACTTCGGTACCGACAGGCAGATCCACGACGACGTGGCTTTCGGTGCGGTCCGACACCTTGACCTCGCGCGGCTCGAACGAGCGTCCGCGCCGGACGAAGACCACCGGCTTGCCGTCCTGCTCGAAGAGCGCCTGACGCGGAAGGTACCGGGCGCCTTTGATCGGATCACCTTTGACCTGCACTTCCGTCGTCAACCCGGGACGCAGGTACGCGGCATTGCCGGACACCTGAAGGTTGACGTCGAACATCCGCGTCGAGTCCCATCCGAAGAAGTCGCTGCGGCGGCTGGCGCCCGCGACGGACTTGATCGTCGCCGGAAGAGCCTCGCCCTGCACCGCGTGGATGGTGACCTCGGCCTTCTGTCCCGCAACAAGATGCGCGCGATCGTATTCGGTGACCCTGGCCAGCAGCTCGAGGCCGGACTCGTGGAGCACCTCGGCCACCGGCCGGCCGGGATAGACGGTGTCGCCGGCGCGATACTCGGGAACAACCACGCCGGTCCAGGCGGCGCCGACGCTGTCGTTGTCTTTCACGGCCACGAGCCCGTCGAATGGCGCGCGAATGCGCATGTTGTCGATATTCCGCTGCGCGGTTTCCATCATCAGCCGCGCCTTATTCCGCTTTTCCTCGGCGACCGCGAGCGAGGCGCGATTGGTCGCGTCGCGCGACGGGAGATCGGTCTCGAACTGTGCGAGCCGCCGCTTCGATTCCTCGAGCGTCAGCAGATTCTTCTTGGCATCGACCGCGCTGAGCATCTCGTTGGCCTGCGCGTCGAGCTCGGCGCGCCGCACATCGAACCGCGCCGTCAGCAGCGTCACCTGGTCCTGCGCCTGCTGCACCACGATGTCGGCGCGCAGCTTGGTAATCTCCTGCTCCGCCTGCTCGAGCTCCGATCGCGCCTGCGCGAGCCGTTCGGTCTGCTCGCTCAGATCGAACTCGACCACCACATCTCCCGCCTTGACAGGGGTGCCTGTGCCCATGATGTTGAGGATCTGAAGCGGCCCGCCGACGGCGGGTGCCACCAATCCAGCCGAACGGACAGGCCGCAGCTCGCCGGTGGCATGAACCACCACCGGCACGTCGCCCTCCATCACATGCGCGGTCGGAATCACGGCGCCGCCGGTCTGCACGCCCTGGGTCGGAATGGCCACCAGGGCGACGATGACCAGCACCGCCGCCAGCGTGCCGAGGATTGACCAGCTGATTTTCATCATTTCACCGGCGGAATCGGATCCTTCAACGCCACTCGTTCGCCCGCCCGCACACCGTCGCCGACGACGAGCTGCTCCTGTCCGCGGCGTGCGATCTGCAGCAGGCGCTCTTCCCACCCGCCGCCAGAGCTCGCGACGTACGCCACCGTGCGGCCGTTCTTTTCGAACACCGCACGTACCGGGATGAGCACGACGTCGCGCACGCGATCGATGGCGACACGCACCGATGTATTCATGCCCGGGCGCAGCCGCTGATCCGTCTGGTCGAGCTGCACGCTGAGATCGAAGTTGCGCTGTGGCGGCCAGTTCGAGAAATCGATACGGGCGAGCGTGCTGATCTCGCCGATCTTGCCGGACAGCTCGCGATCGGGGAGCGCGTCGGCGCGCACGATCACCTGCTGGCCGGGCTGCATGCGGCCGCGCTCGGCTTCCTCGAGCCGCGCGTTGATCCGCAGCGTCGCCAGATCCGGCACGTCTGCGATCACCTGACCCGGAAACGCGCGATCGCCGGCCTTGAATTCGGGCGGCGGGCAACAAGCCCGCCAGTTCGGCATGATCGTGACGACGCCATCGACCGGCGTCACCAGCTCCAGCGCGCCCAGTTGCCGCTCGGCCTGCTGCACGTCCAGTTTCGCCTTGTCGCGCTTCTGCCGCTTGCTCCCGATTTCGGCATTCGCGATGGCGCCGAGCGCCTCGCGTTTCCGTTCGGCCTGCTTGAGCTTCTCCCTGGCGCTCGCTAGCGCGAGCTTCCTCTGCTCGACATCGAGCGCGGCGAGGAACTTGTGGTCCACGGCGTCGAGCTCGGCGCGCTGCACGTCGTAGCGGGCCTTCACCAGGTCGGTTTCCGACTGCTGCTCCTGAATGCGGTACTGGGCTTCTGTCTTGCCGATTTCTTCTTCGGCCTGCTTGAGCTCCGAGAGCTTCTCGGCGTGAGTGCGCTCGACGGGCACCGGATCGAACCGGACGACGACGTCGCCCTTCTTGACGCTCTCGCCGTTCTTCGTGAGCGCGAGAATCTGAAGATCTCCGGCCGAGGACGGAGCGGTAAGCGGTACAGATCGAACGGCTTTCACCTCGCCCCGCACCTGGAGGTAGTCGATGAACTCGCCGCGTATGACGGGTGTCGTCGGCACGTCGATCGCGTCGCCACGTCCGAAGATGCCGCTCGCACGCGCGATGGCGACAAGGCCCACCACGCCCACGACCAATCCGGCGATCTTTCGCGCGTTAGTGCGAGACATGCCGCTGGACGACCATGCCCGGTTCGAGACCGGACGCCACCACCACTTCGTGGTCGCTCATCGGCCCGAGTGTGACGTCGCGGGTCCGCGTCCGATCGCCATCCATCACGACGACCGAAAAGTGATCCTTCTCCCCGGCCACCGCGTCTCGCGGCACGACAATCACGTTGTCCTTTCGCTCCAGCTCGACGTCGACCGCCGCGGAAAGGTCGGGCATCAGCTTCGGGTGATTCCCCTGAATGCTGACGATCGCAACGAAGTTGCGCACCTTCTCGGTTAGCCGGCTCGGAGCTCCCGCCGGGGCGACCTGCTCGACGCGGCCCTTGAACTCGAGCTCGGGATACGCATCGAGCGAAATGCGCGCGGGTTGCCCCACGCGCATCAGGTGCACGTCGGCCTGATTCACCTTGACGCGGACGAGCATCGCCGACGGATCGACTACCAGCATGATCGGCATGCCGGGGCGCGCTTCCTCGCCCTCCTGAATCTCGACCATCTGCCCCGCGCGCCAGTTCATCCTCAAGACGACGATGCCGGGAATCGGCGACCGTACCAGCATCCGGTCGGCATTCCCCTCGGCGTTCTTCATCGCGGTCTGGGCGCGGTCGCGCTGGATTTCGAGGATTCGCACTTCCGCCTGCTCCGCCTGCCGCTTGAGGTCGAAGGTCGTCTGCAACTGCTTCAACTTGGCTTCCGACTCCTCGAGGCGGAGCTCGTTCTTCTCGACGTTGATGCGGGGAAGGAGCGGGTTCTTCCTCATCTCCAGCGCCGACATCTCGGCCGCATGCTTCGCCAGCGCGACGTCCGCATCGTCGGTGGCGCGGGTCTGCTGGTGCTCGGCGCGTTTCTTCTTAATCTGCTCCTCGAGGTCGAGGTACTCGGCGCGGCGGTCGAGCGCGGCCTTGAGCTGGTTCTGGCGGTCGAACTCCACCAGGAGTGCTCCGGCAGCGACCTGGGAGCCGCTCGGCGCCAGCTTCGTGATGATCAGCGCATTACCGGTAGGGCCCGACACGCCGACGAGCCGCGGCGCCGTGACGTTGTGATAGCCGATCGACTCGATAATTCCGGTCATGCGGAGCGTCCGGACGAACGAGCCTTTGGCGGCATGGATCGACCCGGTCGCGCTCGCCGGGGTGTCGTCCTCGCCACCAGACCCCTGCAGCAGCGCCATGCCGCCCACGGCTGCCACGAGAACGAGCGCCAGAATCAGATATTTACGGCCCATTTTGCGAGAATTGACTATTGTGGCACCTTCCGGACCGAACGCGAAGCTTCGAGTATGCCGGATTAGACGCCATCGGACCCGAAAGGTTTGCCGCCCACCCGTTAACATGGCACTGGGCCGCATGAAGCGATTGGTGATTGCCCTAATTGCTCTCGGTATCCCCACGGCAGGCCGCGGGCAGGGTCAGCCGCCGTCAGTGTCGGCGGCGCGCCTACACGTATCCGTCGCGAGGGATGCGGGGGATGTGTTCGTGTATCGATACACCCTCGAGAACGCGGCCGGGAGCAATGCCGGCATTGCCAGGATGGCCATCGACATCTCGATGCCGGCCGGGGCTTCGGCGCCGTCTGCCGCGGGCCTCAAGAACGGCGCGGGATACTTCGTCACGTCTCCCGGCGCGATCAAAAGTCTGAAGACGGGCGCGCCGGTTCCCGTTGGCTTGTCGGCGCCGCAGCCAGGATGGGGGACAACGGTCGGTACCGATGCGACCGCGCGTTGGGTATCGACCGACAACAAGAGTCTGGTGCTGCCGAAGCAGCGGCTTGCCGGATTTTCGCTGGCCAGTCATGGTCCGCCGGCGCTCAGGAGATTTACTCTGGCTCCCCATGTCGACCCCGAGACTGCGCCCGTCACGGAGGCTGGCGACGATCCCGGGGAAGCGGACCGATTCCGGCAGGAGCTCGAGCAGTACATCGAGTCGCGAAGCGTGACGGGGATGACGCTCGCACCCGCCGCCCCGGTGACACGAACGGCCGATGTCTTGCTGGCGGCACTCGCGGGTCAGGTGGCGCAGGCTCGCACGCTGCGTTGGATCTCGACCGACGCCATCGCGCGCGACATCACCAACAAGCTGCAGGCGGCACGCGGCGCGATCTCACGGCGCCAGCCGGAGCAGGCCGGCAGCATCCTGCGGGGGCTGCGCACCGACGTCGCGGCACAGTCCGGCAAGGCGCTCACGACCGAGGCGGTTGCGCTGGTGGACCTCAACATTCAGTACACGCTTCCGCTGCTCGGGAAGCCCTGAGCTCGAACAGGCCTAAAGACGTTAGTTCGTGGGGTTCGTTGGTTCGTGGGGTTCGTCGGTTCGTGGGGTTCGGAACCCTACGAACTTTACGAACCGACGAACTTTACGAACCGACGAACTTTACGAACCCACGAACCTTACGAACCGTTCCTGCAACTAATCGGCCCCCTCACCCGTCTAATGCCAGTCATAGAGACACGCCGACATGGCATCGAACGGAGTCCTGCTTGCGCACACTCATCGGTGAAATCCGCTACGCGCTGCGACAGTTCTGGACCGCGCGCGTGTTCACGATCACTGCAGTCCTGACGCTCGCGCTCGGCATTGGCGGCACCACGGCCATCTTCACGCTCATTCACGCGGTGATGCTGCGCTCCCTGCCGGTGAGCGATCCGGCTCGCTTGTACCGCATCGGTGACGGCGCCAACTGCTGCGTGCAGGGCGGCACGCAAGATCGGTGGGGCATGTTTTCGTTTCCGCTGTTCGAGCGCCTGAAGGCCGAGTTGCCCGAATTCGAACAGGTGACGGCATTTCAGGCAGGCGGGTCGCGCTACGGGGTACGACGGCAGGACGTGGAGACGGCCGCCAGACCTCTCCGGTCAAGTTTTATCGCCGGCAACTACTTCTCGACGCTCGGCGTGCCCACGCTCATCGGACGCGGCATCGCGCCAGAAGACGATTCGCCGGCCTCGCCGCCCGTCCTCGTGTTGAGTCATCACGCGTGGCAGGGCACGTACGGCGGCGATCCGTCCATCCTGGGCGCGACGCTTGTCGTCGAGGGTCATCCGTTCACCGTCGTCGGCGTGACGCCGCCGGGCTTCTTCGGCGAGACCCTTCGCGCCGATCCGCCGGATCTCTGGATTCCACTCCAGAAAGAGCCGGTGATCAGCGGCGAGACCTCCCTGCTTCGGCAGTCCGTTGGCGCGTGGCTGCGCGTGATTGGCCGGCTGCGTCCTGGTGCGACGACCAACGGCGTCGATGCGCGACTCACGGGGATTCTTCATCAATGGATTCAGCACGAATCGGGCTACCCCGCCAACTGGATGCCCGGCGTCATGAAGAGCCTCTCGCAGCAGGTCATCAACGTGGTGCCCGCCGGCGCCGGCGTCGCCATCATGAAGGAGCAGTACGGACGGAGTCTGCAAATTCTCCTTGGGGTGTGCGGGCTGGTGTTGCTGATTGCCTGTGCCAACGTCGCCAACCTGCTGCTCGCGCGCGCCGTGGCGCGGCGCGGTCAGACAGCCGTCAGGCTTGCGCTCGGCGCGTCACGCCGCACGATCGTGTCGCAGGCGCTCGTCGAGAGCCTCGTGCTCGCCGTGGCCGGTGGAATCGCGGGCCTTGTGGTGGCGATCGGCACGGCGCGGCTGCTCGTCGCGCTCGCATTCGCGGGCGCCACGTTCCTGCCGATCGAGACCAATCCAGCGCCGCTCGTCCTGGCATTCGCCTTCACGCTCGCGCTCGCGACCGGTGTCATCTTCGGCGCCGCCCCGGCGTGGTTTGCGACGCGCACCGATCCCATCGATGCGCTCCGCGGAGCCGGCCGCATCAGGGGCGATCGATCGTCGGTCGCGCGCAGGGCCCTCCTCGTCGTACAGGCGACCATCTCGGTCGTGCTCGTCGCCGGATCGATGATGCTGGCCCGCAGCCTCAACAACCTTGAAACGCAGAATTTCGGCTACGAGATTGCCGGTCGCGTCCTGGTGTCGATGAACCGGCCGCCCGCGACCTACACGCCTGAGAGGCTCACCGCGCTCTATCGCAACGTCGAAGAGCGGCTTGGTCGCATCCCAGGCGTGCGCGGAACCGGTCTTGCCCTTTACAACCCGCTGACAGACAACTGGGGCGAGGGAGTGCTCATCGCGGGTCACCCGCCGCCGGCTCCCACCGATTCGACGGGCTCCTCCTGGGACAGGGTCAGCGCGAACTATCTACAGCACCTCGGCGTCGGGATCGTCAAAGGCCGTCACTTCACGCCCGCGGATGACGAGAACGCAGAAACGGTCGCCGTGGTGAACGAGGCGTTCGTCCAGCGCTTCTTCAAGAACGGCGAGGACCCGCTCGATCAGCACTTCGGCCTCAACATGCCCGAACACGTGAACACCTTCCGCATCGTGGGGGTCGTGCGCGATGCGAAGTTCGCCGGGTTCGCGCTCAATCGTCCGGCCAACCCGATGTTCTACGTGCCGCTCGCACAGTCGGTCGAGTACGAGAACCCGATGATGAAGCGCATCGACAAACAGTCGCATTTCATCACCGGCCTGTTGCTGGTGACCGACGTGCCGACTGGAACGCTCGAGCCTCAGATCAAGCGCGCGCTCGCCGAGGCCGATCCGAATCTCACCGTGGCGTCGGTCAGGACGCTGCAGCGGCAGATCGACATGGCCTTCAATCAGCAGCGCGCCGTCGCCAGCCTCGCCGGATTGTTCGGACTCGTCGCCCTGGCGCTCGCGGCCATCGGGCTGTACGGAGTGACGGCATACAGCGTCGCGCAACGAACCAACGAGATCGGCATCCGGATGGCGCTTGGAGCGGCGCAGGCGAACGTGTTCAGCATGGTGCTGCAGGGGGCGTTCCGCCGCGTGGCGGTTGGTCTCGTGCTCGGCCTGCCTTTGGCCGTCGGCGCCGGCTATCTGCTCTCTGCCCAGCTCTACGGCGTGAGGTTCTGGGATCCGCTGGCGCTCGGCGCGGGCATCGTGTCGCTCGCCGCCTGCGCGTTCCTCGCGGCGATCGTCCCGGCAAGGCGGGCGGCCGCCGTTTCGCCGATCAAGGCACTCCGGACGGAGTGATCGTTAGCAGTTTTCAGTTCTCAGTCTTCAGTTATCAGTTTTCAGTAATCAGTAGTCAGTAATCAGTGGCTTCGCGACTGAAAACTGACTGACTGAGAACTGAGAACTGAAGCTACTAACGCGCGTGCGTGCGGATGTAGTCGAGCGCGAACGGCTTGAAGCGTTCGTTCAATCCGAGCGCGACCGCCTCGTCGAGCGCGCGCTGTTCGTCCCAGCCATCGGCTTTCCAACGCTTGATCATCCACAGCGCGGCGGCACGGCCGGCGGCGGCGCAATGGATGTAGGCCGGCTGATTGTCCGCGGCGGTCACCGCGGCGATGAAGTTGTCGATCAGCATGGGATCGGGCGATTGCGGATTGAACGGCAGGTGAATGTAGTTCATCCCCGCGGCACGGGCGGCCACGCCTTCTGCCTCGACAGCGGCGCCGGCTTCGCTCGCCATGCGCACGTTGATGATCGATCGGTACCCCATCTTCTTCAGCTCGGGAATGGCGTCGACGCTGGTCGCGCCGCCACAGGCAATGGTGGTATCGAGCCGGGAGAAGGTCGAGATGCCGGCGATGTGCTCTTTCGTCACGCCTTGCGCCGCCACCGTGACGACGGCCACGCAGAAGACGGCCAGCACACCGGGCACGCGAAGGAGGTTTGAACGCATGGGCCGGATTATATGCCGGGCGGGTGAAGGGGGTGAAAAGTGGAAGAAGTAAGAAGGTCGGGAGGCGCCTTCACTTTCCACTTACTTTCTACTTTCTACTTTTTACTTTTTACTTTTTAGCTTTCTCACCGCTCCCGAGTCTCATTGCGATGCTCCTGGAGCCATTGCGGGCTGATCCTGCCGAGGTCCTTCGCACGAACCGGCCAATGGCGGTACGCCCAGAACGTCAACGCGACCGCGACGACAGAGATCCAGACCAGATCGGTCATCGCGCGACCGTGCGTGTACGCGCATCGGCCGAGGCCGCCTCATCCGTCTTTTTCCGAAGTCTCGCCACGAGCAACCGCACTCGCTCCCGATACAGCAGCTTGCGTTTTCGGTTCTTCTGGAATCGAGCCCGGTCGCCATTGTGTTCAGACATTACTTTCGGCTCCCTTCGACGTCCTGGCGCGCGAATTCAGACGCGGCTCCGTATCGCTCCTTGCGACGCTCGAGAAAGTCGCCGTAAGGCACGATGACCCGCACTGGAGTGACGGGCGGCTGTAGGTTCATCGGGCTCGACGAACAGACTCGGCATAGCCGGGCCGACAAGGCTGTCTTCCTGAAGAGCGGGCGCCGGGCACGGAACGGCCGGCTTCATGAGCGGCCATCCTTCGTCGTTGCGGCATGAAGGATCTCCGCAACCGTCGGCGCGGGCGCACCGGCGCGCATGAGCATGAAGACAATCGGTGGCGCCATGCCAAGCGCCAGCAGGAACGCGCTTGTCGACACGCGTGCGTGCATGCCCACGCTGAACGCGACGAGGACGGCCATAACGCTGAGCCAGCCGCCGAGCAGCCACTTTGAATTGA
Source organism: Vicinamibacterales bacterium (assembly GCA_963821395.1). GTDB lineage: Bacteria > Acidobacteriota > Vicinamibacteria > Vicinamibacterales > JAMQPK01 > JAMQPK01. The sequence continues at coordinate 22,875 of CAWGDY010000036.1, forward strand.
TGTTGGAAATGGAAATGTTGTCGAACATACAGTCCCCCTTTGAACCCGTCTTGAATTGAAACGATAGATACACGTAGAGCTGGAATACAGACGTGACGGCTGTCTTATGTGCGCTCCGATCGGTGGCCGAAGTGGGCCTGTCGGCGCGCACCCAAAGGAGGGGGCACTCGACGAACGCTGGCGGGCTCAGTACGGTCTAACGGGTACAGTATACACCCTATCGGCTGGGTCTCCGGGAGGCGGTTGAGGCTGGAAATGGACGTAAAAAGTGGAAAGTACCTACTTTTCACTTTCTACTTTCCACAGTCCTCACGGCTCGCTGCACGACGCGCCGACCATACGCACGTGCTCGACGTCGACCCGGCGAACCAGGATATCGCTTTTGCGTTCCTTGTCTCGTGTCGAGACGGGAAACATCGACGTGTTGGGAACGTTCGCCTTCATGGTCCGGCCGTCCGCCTTCACCGTCACCTCGGTCCAGTTGTCTTTCCGCTCTGTCTTGATTTCGCCGTCTTTTACGTTGTCTTTCAGGTCGCCTTCCACTTCGACCCGGTGGCCGATGTGTTGTTTCAGGTCGCCGTCCCCGTCGAGCCAGTAGAAGATGGTTGCGTAATCCCCGCTCGTTCCCAGGACGCTTGGCCTGACTTGCCGATCGGGCGAGTTCAACGACGGTTCCGCCGGAGGATTGATCAGCAGGTATCCGGAATCGCCCTCGCCGCGAATCAGACATCCCGACAGCTTGACTCCCTTGTCCGCGCGGCCGGCACTCTCCGCAGCCCAGTCTGACGCGCCAAGAGTGCATACCAGTAAGACACCCACGATGAGGCTTCGCATGGAGATTGTCATTGTGCCCTCGCTCACCGTTGGAACAGCAATTTCAGTACCGCATCGCCATCTGATGGACGAGCAGCGCCAGGACTTCAATGTCCGGCGCTGCTCCGGACTTACTGCCTGTCGTAGACCATGACGCTGCCCGCGGCGGCGCCCTCCGCGTCGGCGGCGCCTTTGGAGGTCACGGTCAGCATCTTGCTATCGGCCGACACCACGATGGTATTGACGAACGTCGTCTTGCCGGCTTTCTTGAAAGTGGTCTCGGTCGTCGTCCCGCTGATGCGCTTCCGAGACGCCATGTCCCCGTACTGGTTCGTGCCGATGACCGGCGCGTCCACGCCGTCGTAGGCGGCGGTGTAGGTCCAATGCTGCTTCGCGCCATCCGCTGCGACTGCGTCGACTGTCGTCGTCGCGGCCATCCCGGCGGCCTCAATCTTCAGCGAGACGCTCTTTGGGGCTGGATCGGCGCTGAATTTCGACTTCGCGACGTTCAACTCCCAGCTGCCAACGGACGAGTTGCCCTGGGCCAGCATCGACACTCCAAATGCCGACACGACAAGACCGACGACGACGAGCGTGCAGCCGGCAAACGAGAAATGTTTCATGTGAGATTCCCTATGGAAATGGTCATCCGTTGCTCCTGCGCCGCGAGACAGAAAGCGACCCCGCAAGCGTCTCCTTCGTTGTGGAGTTTTTTCGGGGAGAAACAGATGAGGGGTTGACCGAACCTGAAGCCTAGCGAATTCCTGCGGGAGCCGGCTGTCCCGTATTGGACACATGAATTGCTATCGAATCACCGTAGCGCCATTGCTTCTTGTCTTCTGAGCTTCTGTGATCCGAGGAGTCCGGCCCACGGTTATCAGTCATCAGTCTTCAGTTATCAGTCGTCAGTTATCAGTCGTCAGTTATCAGTCTTCTACGAGCGTCCCGGCCAACCAACCGCTGCCACCGTCTAAAGCCTCAACCTTTTCTTCAAGGAGAGCGCTCATGGTCGGACGCCTGCTTGCCGTGGTGTGCATGATGCTCGCCGGTACGGCTTCCGTTTCGGCACAAGGTCCTACGCTGGTGCGCATGGCCTACTTCAGCCCTGCTCGTGTCTTCGCGGAATCTTCAGAAGGCAAGGCCCTTACCGCACGGATTACAGTCGTCGAATCCGAACGGGCCCGCAGTCTGCAGGAGAGAACTGCCAAAATCGCGGAAATGGAGCGGACGTTACAGCAGGGCGCCTCCGTACTCAGCGAGGGCGCTCGCGGTCAGCGCATGAAAGAGCTGGAGAAATTCCGGGTCGATACGCAGCGGTTCATTCAGGATACGCAGGCGGAGCTCATGGGCGTGCGGCGAGACGCCGAAAGCGCTTTCCTGCTGAAGCTGACCCCCGCAGCGGAGCACGTCATCAAGGTGAACGGCATCCAGCTCATGTTCAACGGCGACAGTGGAGTGCTCTGGTGGGCCGACCCGCGGCTGGATTTGACGAACGAAGTCGTCAAAGCGCTTGATAGCGGTGCGGTGCCGCCCGCAAAATAACCACGGAGCAGCCTATAGTGACGCCCTCGACGTGCAGGGATTTCGCGCCGCGCCGGAGCGATTTGCCCCTCAGGCTTCCGACGATTCTCGGGCCAAAGCGGTAAAGGGGTAATGGCTCGCGATGAGCGGGCCTTCGGCTTGCGCGCACGACTCGCTGGCCCGCCAGTAGCCAAGGAGCGATTTGGCGAAGGCTGGCGGGCTGTCTGGGACGAGTTTCGCACTCATCGCGCCTGTTTCGCGAACGCGTCTCCGATCTTCAGGCCCAGCGCAGACGTGTTCGCGTGCGCGATGTTCGACAGCACGGCGACGACGATGCCGCTGTCGCCGAGCGTCATCAGCGACATCACCATCCCGCCCGCCAGCTCGCCGTTGATGCTGCCGCCGTTCGCCAGGCCGACGCGCACCAGATCAGACGGCGTGGAATAGGACGCCAGCGTCCCCGCGCAGCACGCCAGGTCGCGCATGTACATCAGCCGTCGTCCACGCAGTGGGTTGTCATCAGATCGCGGGACGTAGAACGTCGCGCGATCGTCCCGCAATGGGTACTCGGCGGGGGCCACGCCGATCGGCTGGAAGATGACGTGGCGGATGATCGTGAAGAGCGGGAAGTCCTCTTCCGGCTCGCCGATGTGCTCCGGACTCCACTCCGCCGCCGAATCTGCGCCGGTGTGGGTCAGCCCGAGCGACCGAACAGCGGCGGCAGTGACCGCGGACGCCGCCGTGCCGATGTTGAATCGGGTAATCGACGTGACCGGCGTCCGCGTTTCAACGTCCCTCCAGCCGAATCCTTCCGCCCAGACGATCGTGCCCTCCTTCGCCAAGGCTCCGGAGGGCAGGCCCGCACCCGCCAAGGCTCCGGAGGGCAGGCCCGCACCGACCGCCACCGAGACCCCTGGCAGGTTCTGCTCCAGGACGGCCGCGCGCACGAGCTCTCGCGCGCGCTCGACGGCCGCCGCATATTGCGGCGACGGCGCCGAATCGATGACCGATGGCACGTCCTGCGGCTGCGCGAAAAGAAGCGTGGTCACACCGACCGCATGAGTCAGAAATGCCGCGAACGCCGCCACGAGGACGCCGACGGCCAGCGCGGTGCGCGCGGCCCAGGCCGGCAGCCGGTTCCGCGCGGCCTTCACGCCGAGCACGACCGCGCCGATCATCAGCAGCAGCCCGATGACGGCGGCGCCGGGCGCGTCGTCCGCATCCGCGACGTAGATGCCCATGGCCCCGATTGCCAGGGCAAGGGCGATGAGGGCAGCCGCCTTCACGTTGTTCGTCACAGTGGATGTCATATCCACCACTGTGACCGGAAACCAGCCGCGAAGTCCTCACCGAATCATGAGCGTTCGATGAGATTCGAATGAATGCGGCATCGATCCTCTATCATTCGCGCATGACTGAGGAGACCCTTCGGGTCGTCAGCGACGGGCTGGACGGCCATCCCGGGGCGCGCAAGCGGATCGTCGTACTCGGCGCCGGCCTTGCCGGGCTCGTCGCCGCCTACGAGTTGAAGCGCCAGGGGCACGACATCGTCGTGCTCGAAGCACAGAACCGCGTCGGCGGCCGCGTGCTCACCTGCCGTGACTTCGCGCCGGGCCTCTACGCGGAATTCGGCGCGATGCGGATCCCCCGCTCGCACGATCTCACGTTGAAGTACTGCGCCAGGTTCAACCTGGCGCTGACGCCGTTCGTGATGGGGAACCCGAAGGGGCTCGTCCACATTTGCGGGCAGCGCATGACCCTCGAGGATGCGCAGCGATCGCCGGAACGGCTGCCGTTCGATCTCGCGCCGCACGAGCGCGGCAAGACGGCCGACCAGTTGTGGACGGCGGCGATCGCCGACATCAAGGCGCTGCTCGAGCGCGATGGTCCGTCGGCATGGGAGCAGATCCGTGCCGAGTTCGACCAGTTTTCGCTCTACGAGTTCCTCAAGCACCGGAACTTCTCCCGGGGCGCCATCGAGTACTACGCCGTGATGAACTTCGTCGAGGCCGACATGAACAACGCCGTCATGGAGGTGCTGCGCGAAGACCTCGAAGGCGCCTATGTGGACATGCAGACGATCGACGGCGGGATGGATCGCCTGCCCCGCGCGTTCTACGCGGAGCTGCAGCAGGAAGTGCGGTTCGGTGCGGAGGTGCGCGCCATCGACCAGACCGACGCCGACGTGACGGTCCACTACAAGACCGAATCGGGCCGCTTTTCGGTCACCGCCGACTACTGCGTGTGCGCGCTGCCGTTTCCGTGCCTGCGTACGATCGAGCTCGGGCGACCGTTCTCGCGCGCGAAGATGCGCGCCATCCGCCAGCTGAACTACCACGCCTCGACGAAGATCCTCTTCCAGGTCCGCCATCGGTTCTGGGAGGACGAGGACGGGATCGTCGGCGGGGCGACCGTAACCGACTTGCCGATCCGGCGCATGAATTATCCGGCCTCGTCGACGGACACGACGCGCGGCGTGCTGCTCGCGTCGTATACGTGGGGCCAGGACGCTCTGCAATGGGGCGCGATGGATCCGGAAACACGGCTGGAAGAAGCGCTGGACGACGTGGCGCGAATCCATCCGCGCATTCGCGAGGAATACGAGGTCGGAGTCAGCTACGCCTGGTACGCGGATCGCTGGGCACGTGGCGCGTTCGCGCTCTTCGCGCCGGACCAGCAAACCGACCTGCAGGCCGCCATCGTGGCGCCGGAAGGGCGCGTGCACTTCGCCGGCGAGCACTGCAGCTTGTATCACGCCTGGATTCAGGGGGCGCTGGAGAGCGGGATTCGCGCGGCGAACGAAGTGCACGAAGCCGAGTGAGGGGAGGGCTCGCGGTCGGACTCGCAGGCGCGGCCCTCCTTATGATGCGCCATCCCGGTGGCCCTCATCTTTGGTTGCGGTGAGACGTGTCAACATGGTGACGGTGACGGCCCACGCCACCACGTGCAAAACCATCAGTGCGAGCATTCCCAAGTCCACGCCGCCGCTGCCTTTCAGGAGCTCGACCAGATTAGGAATAAAGGAGACGAGCAGCACGACCAGGGCAAGCCGACGGAATGACCGCAGCGGATCTACAGACGAATCGACGATCATCGGGAACGTGAGTACGGCGGCCGCCACCAAGACCGCTGTCAAAAGCGTTGGCTCACTCGAGTGCAAGACTGACCCGGAGAAGCGTGGAAGGGGAGGCAAGATCGCCAGACTGATCTGCTGAACAATCCACACAGCCACCACTGAAGCCGCAACCGTCGCGGGGCCCACCCAGTACAGGCGACGGAGGTTGACTTTGTGCAGAAGTTCACCTCAGCCCCTGCGCGGCGCACTCTTGTTTCAGGCGATCTTCTTGAGTCTGGGAAAGTGGTGGCGGCATCAGAGCAATCCGCCGCCGTCGCATCTCCACATAAGCGGCGTCAGCGCAATGCTCGGGAGACACGCGACTCATCGTAATCGTCGAAGGATGCCCGAGATAAAGGAGCGCATCGAACTGGTCTTCGAGGAGGGGCACTCGTCGCTGGTCTTGACCAGAGGACGGTGACGACTTGCCGTCCTGACTCATGACTGAAGGCGAGAAGTAGGACGCCAAGTTCGTCTTGCCAAGTCACGGTGCCACGCAATATGGCGATGCTGGGCACGCGCCATGACGCGGCGTCAGCCTGGAACGTCTGTAAGGCTGTAGCCGTCGGCATCGAGATCGGCGAGGCGATCGTGAAGACCTTCAACGATGCGGTACTCTCAAGGAGTTGGACCATGCTCTGGCCTGCCGGTCCCCGGGCAAGGTGAGCTTCACCGTAGATGACCAGCGCGCGCCGCTGCTTGGCCAACACCTCACGACGGATTACTTCAGCTGGATGACGGTTCCGATTTCCATTGGTCATCCACTTGTTGAAATCCTCGAACGTGTGGACCTGGTCCCAATCGATCGGAGGATGCCCGAGAAGCACGCGAAGCCGTCGTTCCGCTGGGAGCGACATGTTCACTGCCCTTACTGCCCGAAAAAACTCCTCGTAGATGGGCGTATCCCATACCGGCGTTACCTGGGTCGTGTTCTGCCACACTTGACGAAGAGTGTCGTCAGACACTTGCTCACCCCCAACGAACCGATCCATGACGTCTTGATATCGAGCGTTGCCGAATTCCACAACAATGTCATTGACGGTCGCACGAAACCTGGGATCGCGAATCAGTGACAGCCGGAATCGGTGACCCTGCTCGTTGCCGTGAGCGCCCTCGCCGAGTGCGACGACGTCATGCGACTTGAACGCATCAAGAATCGCTGTAATCGGCTCGATCGGGACCGCTGGTGAGGACAAAGCCGTCTGTTGGAAAGAGTTCGCGCCCGCCACAGGCCCGAACAAGAGGATCACGAATACGCCGCGGAGTACGCGTCGTGCACTTCTCATACAACACTCCTCTTCAGTGCCAGTTATTCCTCACGGGAAGGGACGCGGAGTTGGCGATGGAACCGGGAGCAGTAACGGAGGCGCGGGAGGGAACGGGACCGGAAGTTTCCGCGCTCTGGCCAAGTCCACCCACAACCCTGCGAGTAGAAACACGATCGTGGTCAACACGGCGATGGTCAGCTTGAAGTGGCGGCCGAACGATGCGTGTTCCACACGCCACTGAAGGTCATCCGGAATGCCGAGCAGTAGCCGCATGGTCACTTGCATGGCTGTGCTCACGGACCGGCCCGTGTCGAGCCGAGACTCCCAGAGGTCAGACTCAATTTCAGCTCGTCGCGATTCACGCAAAGCCGACGGCAGTTGCCAGGTGTAAACCCGCGTCCATGCACGGACGACGGCGATAGAGACATCGAGTAGACGCGATTTCATGCTGAAGCAGGACGCCGTCGAAGATGTCTCGGCACTCTTCGTGGAGCCTTCTTCGCTTCCTGTGCGACGGCTTCGCCAGCACCAGTGAGCGTGTACAAACGACGGCGCGGCCGATTTTCGCGCGCGGCGGTATTGGGATCCTCCCACTGACTCTGGAGGAAGCCCATCGCCTCGAGGCGGCCGAGTGCCCGATAGAGCGTGCCATACGCCGTAAGCAGCTTGTGATTGGCGACATCGCTCAGACGCTTCGCGACCTCGTAGCCGTGAAATGCCTCAACGCCGTCGCGTCGGAGCGTGAGAGCGCAGAGACAAATGGCCAATTCGAGTGGGACCAGCCCGCCTGGCTTCCTGCGCACGGGCGAGATTATAAGCAGATATCTGCTTATTTGTCTACTAGTGTAACGAACTACTCTGTAGTCAGTATTTTAAGGAAATGCTAATAGTTGGCTGCCGGCCTCATGGTGCTCTCCGCGGGCTAGGCGAGAGCGCAATGACGGCCGAGCAAGTGCGTCTCAGCATCCCCTCCTCAGGCCCAGAAGCGCCAGCAGGATGTCCAGCCAAAGTTCGATCGCGGCTATGAGGATTACGTCGAGGGCAAGATCCCCGAGGCGCTCTGGCTACGAAAGTCGCGGGGACTGGGAATCGGACCTGGCGTCGATCGAAGCGGCGCTCCTGCGTCAGCCGATACGCGCTTACCAAGTCGAGGGTGAAGAGATTTTGGAACTCGCGAAACAGGCCGGATCTCTTTACAGAACGCAGTCGCCGGCTGAACAGCGCCGTTTGCTCGATACGCGGCTATCGAACTGCCCCTTTGATCGTGGAACTCTTTGTCCCACTTACACGAGGCCGTTCGACCTGCTGTCTCAGGGGAACGAAAGTGGAAATTGGCGGACAGACACCGTCAGCAATTCACTCCTGGCCGGTCGTCCACGAAGTGGCTGCCCGCGAATGCGCGGCCAGCGTAGGGCCATCCGCTCATTGCAGAACTCGATGGTGACCTCGGTACCCCACGGTTTCCACAGAGCCGTCGACCGGTTCTGCCCCGCATTGTGCGCGTTCAGTCGTGCCGCCAAATCAGAAGTCACGCCAATGTAGCGGCGCTGTGGATGATTCAAACTCCGGATGATGTAGACGAATCGCTTTGGTGGATAGGCCATAACGACGGCCGAGCAAAGCTTGGACCAGAGGGACTACAGTCACAAACTGGAGAGCAAGGAGAATAGAGGTCCACCTTCGCCAAGCGCTCGCTTCGCTCGCGGCTCCGGTGGACAGCCTTCGCGGGACACTCACACGACTCGCTGGCCCGCCAGCCGTAGCCAGCGAGCGAAGCGAGCGATTTGGCGAAGACTGGCGGGGCCGAAGGGGCTCGAACCCGCGACCTCCGGCGTGACAGGCCCCTCTCGAAACCTACCCTCAGACTTTCGCGAATTCGCGCCCACATCTCGCAATCTTTCGATCGATCGCGGGCCGTCCGAATAGCGTCCACTCAACACGCTGAAAGCGGCCGATCTCTGGAAGGCGGTCGGCTAGCAGCCCTGGTCCGTCACTTTCAGCAGCAGCAGCTGATTGTCGCCGGCGCCGTCGGCCTGCTTGGCGAAGATCTCGTAGAATCCCCGCCGGTTCGAAGGAAAAGGCGATGCTGGCGCGGTCCGGTGACCACGTGAGACTCACGTCGTCGGCGTCGAACGTCAGTCGCCGCTGCGCCCCGTCGGGCAGGTCGATGATCCGCAGGTTGCGCTTGTTCTGGTCGTTCCCGGCCCAACAGCCAGATGACGTCAAGCCGGACAGCGGCCAGGATCGCACTTCCCTAGGGGTTCGAGGGACGAATCGACGGCGGTGCGGCAATCGAGATCTGCGAGCCGCCGCCGCGTTCAGTAAGCGTCAGCTTGGCGTTCTGCAACATGACGTTATCGACTCCTTGGAAGCCTGCCGGAATCTTCGCCAAGAAGCCGATGTACGAACGCGTTTGGCCTTCAGCGGCGTCGATGTAACGATAGACTGGGCGCCCGAAGATCGTCCCCTTCTTCACCAGCGTCGGCGGCGGCTCGTGCAGGCCCGTCGTGCCGAACTCCAGCCCGCGCGCCAGCGGAACGCCGTGTTCGAGACGCCGCCAAACATTGAGCCACGGGTACTCTTCGCTGCTCCAGATGTAGCCAATGAGCAAGCCTTTCGCGGCGTTCGACGCGGTGACCCAACCGATCTCCCCGTTGATGACGTAGGAGACGACATCGGGCGTGCTGTCGTCGATCAAGCGGCGGACGTCCGCTTCCGTCCCATCCGGGCGCGGCGCCTTCGGCCAAAGCGCGTTGGGCTCTTCGGGATTGGGCATCGAGCCCCCGCGCGGATATCCGCGTAGCGCATTCGAATCCACCACGACGCTCGTATCGAGAAATGGCGGGCCTATGCTGGCATGCTGGACTATGTTGTAGATGCGTCCCAGCTTGTTCCTATTGGTCACGGTCTCTTGCACCTGGAACCACGAGCCCTCGGGCGCCAACCAGACGCTGCGCTCGACTTCGAGACCGGCGAGAGGCAGTGTCGCCTTCATCCTCCCAGTCGTCGCCTTCTGGTCGACGACCTGCCACTCGACCAGCCCGGCCTCTCCATGGAACGGCATGCCGTTGGCCCGCTCAGCGTCCGAGGGCGGCCCCCACCGGTCGAGACACAAGAAGTGGCTCATCTGCCTGGGCTTGTCCGCCGGTCCCGCATTGGCCCAACGCAACGGATTCAGCTTCTGATCATTCAGCTCGAACGAGACGATGGAGCCGCCCAGGATGTCGACGACCAATCGCGCATCGGCGCCTTGCAGGATGATCGATCGGCGACCCTCGAAGACTTCTTCTGCGGAGACAAGACTCATGGCGGCAAGCAGCGCGCCAGCGAGGACGAACGCCGACTTCGGGAACCGCATCCAAGTCAGTCTACTCCAGCGGGGCAACCAACATACCCGGCCGATTCAGCACCAAGAGATCTGGCAGATCGGCGGGCGACGCCGGCCTGCCCTGTCGTTGAGCGCGCTGGACACGGAGGTGAACAGTGCTCCCTCACAGGTCAGTGGCGCAAGGTGCTCGCGCGTGAAGGATTTGCAGCTGTACTCCACCGGCCGGGCCGCCAGATATAATCCGAGTCCATGCATGTCTTGTTGATGTTCGTGACAACCCTCTGCGCACTCGTCGTCTGCGACGTTCCGGCGTCGGCCCAATCGCTGCCGACCGCCAATCCAATCGCCACGGGCGTTCGCGCGGCGTGGGACGGCGCCAAGCGGAATCTGACGCGGTCGGCCGAGATGATGCCCGAAACAGACTACGGCTTCCGCCCGGTGGACACGGTCCGGACGTTCGGCCAGATCCTGGCTCACGTGGCGGGCGCCAATTACGTGTTCTGCTCGGCGGCGAAGGGTGAGACATCGCCGCACGCGGAAGCCGCATTCGAGAAGACCGCGACGACGCGGGCGCAGATCATCAAGGCGCTCAACGAGTCGATTGCGTATTGCGACGCCGCGTATACCGCGCTCGACGACAAGCGCGCCGGCGAGACCGTCGCGTTGCCGTTCGGGATGGGCAAAGGCGCGCGGTCGCTCCCGCTGATCCTGAACGCGGGTCACGTCCAGGAGCACTACGGCAACTTGGTGACCTATTTCCGGATCAAGGGGATGGTGCCGCCTTCGTCGCAGGGGCAATAAGATCTCTGCAATAGCCACACACATCAACACGAGAGCCCCATGCCTCGAGCTATTCCTGGCGGGCGCATTCTCTCGCGTCGACACATGGGGTCGGCCGCGCGCGAGAGCGAAGCTCGAGGTCGTGCACCGTCTCGCCGGCCTCCGAGAAATTCTGGAAGATGCTGAGCCAGCGGACGACAAGGCCATCCTAAATCGCGGCGGTGACCTCGAGGAATGAGAGGCCCAAAAAGAAAACGCCCGATGAATCGGGCGTTTCGGTCACTTCTAATTGGCGGGGCCGACGGGGCTCGAACCCGCGACCTCCGGCGTGACAGGCCGGCGTTCTAACCAACTGAACTACAGCCCCGCATGGGCCAAATGATCTTTCAGATTCTAGTTTCTAGCTTCTAGCTTCTAGATTCCCGAATCCGTAATGGCTTGCCAACCGTAGCTCGTTCGGCGCGCATTGCTGCCCGCCTCCGCTAAAGCTACGGCGGGCAACCTTCGCGTGCATCACGAGCGAAGGTTGGTGGGCGGTGAGGGTTTCGAACCCCCGACAGCCGGCGTGTAAAGCCGGTGCTCTACCGCTGAGCTAACCGCCCGCCTTCGCGCGTTGCTTCCCGAGCGCTACGGCGGGCAAGCCCGCATTCGCGCACTAGTTACTCTCGCACTTCGGCGCGGGCTGGCTCGTTTCGCGCGCTGTCACCGTCGCGCCCAAACACCATATTATACATGACGGCCCGCGACCAACCTACCGCGCGAAGGCAGCCTTCGCCGCAAGAATCGCGGCGACCGCAGCAAGGCCCGCGACGGCTTTGTACTCCTTGTTGATCTTCATCGCCCGCGCGAAGCTGAACGGACGCTCGACCGGCGTCGCTCGCGACTCGGCATAGGCCTCGGTCCTCGTCTCCGAACGCCGCGCGCATGCTCGCTTCTTCGTGCCGAACGGCAGACCCGATGGCGATCGCGACGTAGGCGGCAATCAGCGCCGCCACCACCCCACGCGCCGAGGCGATGGCCAGGCCCACGGCGATGATCGCGGAGCCGGCATAAAGAGGATGCCGCGTCATCCGGTACGGCCCGGATTGCGTCACTTCCCGACCCTTATCGAGATGGCCCGCCGCCCAGATGCGCAGCGCTTCGCCAATCGCGGCAACGACGGCGCCAATCGCGAGGGATCCCGGAGTCGGCTGCGACAGCCAGAGCACCGCGGCCGCCACGATAAACCCGAGAGGCACCCGCATCCGCGCGAACACCGCGGCGATGCCGTCAAGCATGTGTGGCCAGGCGCCGCTCGACCAGATCCATCACTTCCCGTGGCGCGATGTCGAGCAGGCACCAGCCCGAGATGTGGCAGCGGCGCTGATAGTGACAGTCGCAACTGCGATAGCGTGAGACGGTGAGGTCGGCTTCTGCCCACGGTCCGTTCCGTTGCGGATCGGTCGGGCCGAAGATGCCCACCAGCGGCGTGCCGACGGCCCCGGCAATGTGCATCGGACCGGTGTCGCCGGAGATCATCAGCACCGACGCTCTCGCGAGCGCCAAAAGATCCGCGACGCTCGTCCGCGCCGACACGGCCGCGGCGCCATCGGACGCGGCGACGATGTCGTGTGCCAGCTGCTCTTCGCCCGGGCCCCACAGCACGAGCGATCGCAGGCCGTAGCGCGCCACAAGCGCGCGCGCCACCTCCGCGAAATACACCGGCGGCCAGCGCTTGTTCGGCCACGCCGCGCCTGGATTGATGATCGCGAAGCGCGTCCCGTCTGGCACACCCAGCCGCGACCGCGCATCCGCGGCCGCGCGCGGGTTGCCTTCGTCGAGAGGAACTCGAGATCGGGCGTCCGGATCCCGATGGCCTTCAACATCGACAAGTTCTTCTCGATGACGTGAGGCAGTGCGTCGCCCGCCGTCTCGGTGTAGAAAGCACGCGCCGCGCGTTCCCGCAAAAGATCGGAAGGGAAGCCAATCACGCGCAATGCTCCCGACAACCGTGCGAGCACGGCGGACTTCAGAAGACCCTGCAGATCGAGCGTCACATCGTAGCGCCTGGATCGCAACTCGCCAACGGTGCGCGCGATCGAGCGCATGGCACTCGTATCGATCAGAATCCTGCGGCCGATGATCGGTACGAGATCGATCAGCTCGCGATGACGCGCGTCGGCCAGCCAGTCGATCTCGGTGTGCGGAAACGCGCGGCGAAT
>CAWGDY010000037.1:0-37436 GCA_963821395.1 Vicinamibacterales bacterium
CACGTTCGCTGCGGCGCATTGCGGCGTCGTGCGGCTGACCACTGCTCTAGCGAAGAGAGACGCGCGTGGCCGCGACGAGTTCCTCTCCGCGAAATCCCTGTAAGCAAAGCTCCTTACCAGAGCGCCGCGACAGCACGCGCAGATCGAAACGGCCGACTCGCACGTTCGCGCTCGTCAGCGGCCGGTCTCCAATGTAGGCATCCACACGGTCGATGTTGTCGCACTTGACGAGGAAGGTGGAGGGCTCGGACCGCGTGGCGGTGAGCCGCTGCTTCGGCATGGGGCCCAGCAGTGCGGCTGCGTGGTGGATGAGATCCACGTTCCGCTTCAGCACGTCCCGTCGCGTGAACTCGTGCACCTCGTCGGGCCGGACGCCGAAGTCTTCCAGTGGCAGGCCGGAGGCGCGGCCGATTCGCGTGACGCGTCTCACCGCGAAGCGGAAAGACGCGCTGCCGGGCAGATCCCTCGGGAACTGACCCGGCCGCCGCAGCAGGTCGCAGATCAGCGGATATTCCCAGACGTTCGCGCCGCCGGCGCCCGTGCTCTCGTCGACGCCCAGAACCTTGCCGATCTGGTTGTCCTGAAACCCGGCGGCGAAGATGTCGGTCGTGCTGTAGCACAAGGCATCGGTGACGAGCACCACGGGTCCCTGGTACTTCTGCCCGATATCGTTGTACGCCGCAGCCGGCAAAAGCGTGAGGCCTTGTGAGTACTCGGCTCCAGTTTCCACGGCCTGGGCGATCGACTCGTTCCACGCACGAAAGGCGCGCCGCTGGGTGATCTTCTCGGTGCGCGCGGAGTTCAGGAAATGAAACCGGCACGGATCAATTTTGCGTGGCGTGAGCAACTGCAGAAGCCGCTCGCCCGCGTGGATGAGCCCGCCGAGGTTTCCCCGCACGTCCAGAATCATTCCGTTCTGTGACAGCTGACCGATGATCCGGACAAATTCCTCGAGGAACGCGGCGTCATCGCCGACGTTGAACGTGGCAATCCGGACGTACGCGAACCGGCCGTGCGGCGTCTGCACGTCGCGGCACGACGGGAATACCTCTGGCATGAAGCTCTGCAGATCGCCGGTGCGTCCAAAGTGGCGCGATGCAGGCCCGGTTCGGCGGCGCCTTCCGAACAGGAACTGCCGCACCTGCCGTTCGACTTCACCGCGCGTATCCATCCCAAGATGCACGCTCATGCCGCTCGCACGCGCAACCTCGTGTTCGGCACGCGACTGCTGCCGGAACACGCGCCACAGGAACCTGGCCACCCGGGGCTTCGACGACCGGCTCGACGCCGGCAGGAAACTGACGTCGATCCAGTCCTCGTCCGGCGGCAGCGATTGTCCCAGCCATCGGATCGTCATCGACGCGAGGCCCTGCGCGTGGCGCGCAGCGGCGTTGCTCCCGGCCTCGCGCTCGGCGTTCGACGCCACTGCGCGTGCGATCGCGACGCCGTTCCAGTGAGTGACCTCCGCGCCGCGGTCGAATCCCGAATGCCGGGGCGCCTCGGGCATCAGCTCGGAGACGATGTACTTCCGCCGGCCGTGCTCGGTACAGGCCTCGAGCCGGAATGGGAGGTAGGCCGTCGCGCTGCGAAAAGGCTCGGGCAGGACGAACGCCGTGTGCAGGTCGCGCATCTGCGAGAAGATCGACAGCATCTCGTTGTAGAACTGCCGTTCGGTCAGCGGACGCAGCGTGGCATTCAGCCGGCGCTCCAACAGCCGCAATCGCTGGATCGGATTGACGGCGTACATCGAGCGCTTCAGCGGAAGGTGAACGTAGAGCTTTTCGATCAGATCGATCGAGATGTCGATGAGCTGGTTGCCGACCGGGAGCGCCATTGCCGGCGCGCTGGACGTCGGTCTCGTTTTGGGCCGTGAGCGCCGTCGCTTGGAGCCGCGACGCCCGGCCATCAGGACCAGTCGATGATGCCGCGGAAGGAATCCAGGGGAACGGTCGTGCCCTTGTCGAACGACTGCTCTATCTGTTTGGATGAGGGGCCGCGATACGGGTCGCGCGCCGCTCGCTTTTGCATCGAGGCGGGCGTCACGCGTTTCGGTTTGGCCGATGCCTTTTTCTTTGCGCGCTTCTTCGGAGCAGCCATTCAGTCCCCGTTTCCATTCTACCGCAGGCGCCGGCGGCGCCCTTCAAGAAGGACGCCGTGTTTTCGGAGTATCGACGTAAGAAATCGCCGCGTCGTCGCGCAGGGCCTTCAACGCCGCACGGCGCACCTTCTTGTCGGGTTCATCGGGCAATGTCACGGAGACGAGTCCGGCGCTACTGCCATCGCGCAGACCGGGGAACACTTCCTCGACCCGGCACTTCTCACCGGCGCCGCGCAGCACTTTGCTCACGTGCCCGGCGGGATCGTTCGAGCGCTTCGGGTCGACCTTGACGATGAGCTTCACGGCGCGGCTTCATCTCATTCTAGCGCGCTCAGCGCAATGCCTTCTCGCAATTGAGACGGCCGCCTCCGTACGCCGTGCTTCCCTTTTTCGCGCCGGCCACGCGGTCTGCCGAGGATGTCAGCTTCCTGATGACTTGTGCCGGTGTCAATCCGGGCGACTTCGCCAGCACGAGCGCGGCCGCGCCCGCGACATGCGGCGTGGCCATCGACGTGCCGTCCCAGGCGTCGAAATCCTGCTCGCCGTCGCCATCGTAATTGAACGTGGGCGTCGTTGAGAGGATGCCCACGCCGGGCGCCACGAGATCGATGTGGCGGCCGGTATTCGAGAAGCCCGCGCGTCGGTCGAGCTCGTTGGTCGCGCCCACGGCGCAGACCTCCGGGATGGCTGCCGGGTACTCGATCGGGTTGCCCTCGTCGTATTCGTTCCCCATCGCGGCAACCACGACGACGCCGGCCGCAATCACATCGTCGAGCACGTCGATCTCGGCGGGATCCTTCTCGCCGCCGAGGCTCAGGTTCAGCACCTGTGCCCTGCCAATGACGTAGCGCAGCGCGCGATAGTAGGCGGGCGCGTCGAACTCCTGGCCGTCTCGAGGGAGCACCTTCAACGCGAGGATCTTTCCGCCGCAGACACCCGAGATTCCCAGGTCGTTGCCGGCGATGGCGGCGATGATGCCGGCGACGTGCGTGCCGTGCCCGACATAGTCCTTGTCCGAGCCGCCCAGAAAATTCTTGTACTCGCTGATCCTGGCCGCCAGCTCGGGATGATTTTTGTCGATCCCGCTGTCCACCACGGCGATCGTGATATTGGTCGCGTTCTTGAATCCCGCGGCGGCCCGCGCGTGACCAAGCCGAATCGCACCATGGCTCCACTGCCGCGACGCCAGAGGATCGACCCCCGCCTTCGGGCGCCGGCGCCGGGCGAACAGCTCTCTGACGGGTGGCACGAATGCGTACTCGACGCCGTTCATCCGCGCCACGTGCGCGGCGAGCTGCGCCGGCGTCGTGCCTTTGCTCACTCTCAGCTCTACGAGCCGTGGCGACGATCGCCTCCTGGCCCCGCGGCCCGCTCCCCCCGCGGCGAACATCGACAGCGTGCGTACCTCTTCAGGCCCTTCATCGAACACGTTCTTGATGCTCGAGACATGGCCGTTGTCGACGAGCCGCGCAAGACCCGAATCGTGTGGAACGCCCGCAGCCCGAGCCGCGCGTCCGCCGGCCGAGAGCGCCGCCGGCGTACGAGCCGGCGCCGCGGCATCGGCACTCACCTTGGCAATGACGGTTCCATCCGGCTTTTTCGGAGGCTTCACCTCGTGCTGCCACAACCGGTACTTCTGAGTGTCTCGTGCCATCATGCGCCTCACAGTTCGCGGCGGCGCGCCGCCGCTACAGGACCTGGTTTGGGAATGCCGCCTTCAACGAGTCGTGCCACAGTTTCGCAAATGTCTTGAACCCGTCCTTCGACGGATGCAGCTCGTTATGCCAGGAGCCCGGCCGGGGAAGCAGCGTCCCCTGGCTGTTGATGAACGTCACGCGGCCGTGCGACAACTCGAGCGACCGGAGCATCGCGGCGAACTGCTCGAGAAGAATCTTCGTGACGCCGAATGCCGACGCCTGCGTGGGAAAACCGCGCAGATCGAACGTCGGCTTGAGCCACGGTCCGAGGTGACAAATCCCGCGACCATCAGGTATCGCGAAATCATATCCGTGGAAGAACAAGCGGGTCTGCGGGCTGAGGCTGTCGCGCAGGTCGATCAAGTCTTCGTAACCCGCGCGCACGAGCGCAAGCGCGGCGTCGAGCCGCCCCTGGTGAATGAGAGCCGCCGGCGGCAATGCCGGGTTGTAGTCCTTGATCCACAGCGCCAACGGGTCGTCGACGATGTCGTTGCCGCCTCCGGAAAAGAGCATCGCGTCCCACGGGCCGCCCGCGGGACAGCCGTTGGTGAGCTGGTCGATCAGCAGCCGGCGCTCTTTCACGCCGAGCATGTGGCGCACCTCGTCGCCCGCCCTGGCCAGATTCAGGATAGGAACACCGAGCTTCTCCTCGAGCCGAGGGATGATGCCGCCGCCGAAGAATGGCACGGGATAGTCGAACCACGAGTCACCTTCGGCAAACACCTGCAGAGGCTTCGCCGCCGTTTTAGGGGTGCGCGCGGCCCTCACGGTTCGCGGCGCCAGTCCCTTGACGCCCCGCTTCTTCATGATGGCGAGCGTGGTTGTGTATTCCTTGATGCGGATGCGCCGTTCCTGAGCTTGTTTAAGTTGGAGCTTGCGCCGCTCGAGACCCACGCTGGCGGGGGAGGTTGCCGCAAGCGCCACCTTCGCGCCTCTGGCGGCGGGCGCGCGTACTTTCGCCAGCGCACGGGCCTGAGCCAACGTCACGGGTCCTTCCGCCGGAGCCGGCTTCGGCCTGCGGATCGATTTGCGTGATCGTTTGTGCGCCATCAGTCAGCTCTTGTCGGTGTGTGTTTCAGGTATAACGCATTTCCAACGCCAAACGAACAGACTTCAGGATCGAAATCCGATTTCATGCAGAGGCTTATCGTTCGCCTTGACATATTCCCATATGGGAATGTATAACCGTCACATGGCCCGTGCGCCCACCACGTCGGATCCCTTCAACGCCATCGCCGAACCGCGCCGGCGTCACATCCTCGAGTTCATCGCGGGGGATGAGCGATCGGTGACCGACATCGCCGATGCGCTGGAGCTCGGGCAGCCGTCCGTATCGAAGCACCTGCAGGTTCTGCGAGAGGTCGGTCTGGTCCGTGTGCGGCGGGAAGGCCGGCGGACCCTGTACCGCCTCAACGCCGAGACACTTCGCACGATTCACGATTGGAGCGGCTTGTTCCAGCGCCACTGGCGCGGACAGCTGCGGCGCATCAAGGCACACGCCGAGGAGGAACGATGACAACGATCGCACCAGCCAACGAAACGTTCACCATCACTGAGGAGCTCCGGGTGCGCGCGACACTCGAGAGAACGTTCGCCTCCCTCATCGCGAACCTGGGACGGCTCAACGAAACGCCCGACGGCAGGCCCCTGCCGATGGTCCTGGAGGCGCGTCCGGGGGGGCGCTGGTTCCGAGACCTTGGGAGCGACAACGGACACCTGTGGGGTTTCGTGCAGAGCATCAAGCGGCCTGTTCTGCTCGAGATCTGGGGACCGCTGTTCATGTCGACTGCTGCCACCTCGAACCTGCTGTATCGATTAACCGAGGTCGAGGGCGAGTCGCTCATCACGTTTACGCACACGTTGGTGGGTCCGTTCCCCGAGGATCACCGGCCGCAGCTCGGGACAGGATGGGCCGCCATGCACGCGCGCGTACGCAAGGCCGCAGAAGCCCACGGTGGAAACAAAGGAGACGGCGATGACAATGATTGACGCGCTGTGTGCGATCATGCTGAATCACTGGTATCACCATCGCGGACAGCTGCTCGTGTATCTGCGGTTGCTCGATGTGCCGGTGCCGTCGGTGTACGGTCCAACAGCGGATGAGAATCCGTTCGCCGTCAGAACATCACGAGTCGCCACCTAGGGGCGAAGCCACTTCGCGAACCAGTCGCCCATCACGAGCTCGGCGACAGGCGTGAACACGTGACCCGCATTCGGCTGGAGGTACAGGCCAAGCTTGTCCTCCACGCCCATCTTCACGTAGGTTGCGCGCGCGCTCGTCACCGCGTCCTGCACGCCAGGCAGAGGTGTGCGCGCATCTGAATCGCCGTTGATGACGAGCACCGGGCGCGGCGCGATGAGCGCGAGCATCGAACCAGCGTCGTAGTCGCCGTAGATGCCGGGCACGACCCGATCGTAGAACCGGCGGACGAACGCCGCATCCACCTGCTTCACGCCTTCGTCGCGCGCCGCGGCCTCGACCGGCGGTGAGAAGGTCCCCACGCGCGGCTGCCACTGGTTGTGGTCGAGCGCCCAGCGATATCCCTGGACGCCGATGATCGGCACGGCTGTCACGAGCCTTTCGTCGGCGGCCGCGGCCAGATACGCCTCGGTGCCGCCCTTCGAGATCCCCATGATGCCAATCCGCTTCGGATCGACATCGGGCCTGGTCTCCAGATAGTCGACGAGCCGCAGGACGTCCCATACGGTGTCATAGAGATACGGACCGCCCTTGCCGGTGCGATAGGTCTGGAGCATCGCGGCGTAGTACTGATCGTTGTCCGCTCCAGTCGTCATCCGTTCGCCATGATGCCGGCTGTCGATCGTGGCGGTCGCAAAGCCGCGATCCGCGAGCGTCCTCATCGACCCGAGGAGTTCTTCCTTCCGGGATCCGGTTCCATGTAACAGAACGATCGCGGGCCGCCGATCGGTCGCGCGTACTGACTTCAGAAAGATGCCCGGCACGCGCTCGCCGGCTTCGGATGCGAACGTGATGTGTTCGGCGCGATAGATCCCGGCGTCGAGACGCGGACGGGTCTCGGCCGCGAGCGCCACTCGCGGGCGATCGATCATTTTCAGGAAGGCGGCTCGAATGCGCGCGGGGTCGGACGTCTGGCCGAGCGATGTGGCCGACCAGCACACGACGAGCGCGGCGAGCGTCGGCGCTCTCATAGAGCCCGCTTCTTCTGGAAAAATTCCTGCATGAGCGCGCGGCACTCGTCGGCCATCAATCCCGCCACGACCGTAATCCGGTGGTTCCAGCTCGGATCGTCAATCAGCTTCATCGTCGAGCGGACCGCGCCGGTCTTTGGCTCCGGGGCCCCGTAGATGAGCGTGCCGATGCGGGCGTGCACCATCGCGCCCACGCACATCGCGCACGGCTCCACGGTCACACACAGTGTCGCACCGGTCAGGCGGTAGTTGCCGATCTTCTGCGCCGCGGCACGCAGCGCCCGAACCTCGGCGTGGGCCGTGGGATCGACGGTGCCAATCGGCTGATTGAAGGCCGCCGCCACGATCGCCTCGTCTATGGCCACGACGGCGCCCACGGGCACCTCGTCGTTGGCCATGGCCTTCCGCGCCTCCACGAGCGCCGCGTGCATCAACTCTTCGTCAGAAATGGCCAAGTTGGAGGCAGGGTACTATGAATGTGTTCGGTGTTGATAGACTCCCACCATGGGCGTGGTCGTACAGAAATACGGCGGCAGCAGCGTCGCCGACGTGCAGAAGCTCAAGCAGGTGGCCGAGCGCATCATGCGCACGCGCCAGCAAGGCCACGACGTCGTGGTCGTCGTGTCTGCGATGGGAGACACCACTGACGAGCTGCTCGCCATGGCCAAGCAGGTCTCGCCCACACCCGATCGACGCGAGCTCGACATGCTGCTCAGCGCGGGCGAGCGCATCTCGATGGCGCTGCTCTCGATGGCGATTCGCGGGCTCGGCGGCGACGCGATCAGCTTCACCGGCAGCCAGTCGGGCATCATCACGAGCGATCGGCACGTGGACGCGCGCATCATCGAAGTGCGGCCGTTCCGCGTGCAGGACGAGCTGGCGCGGGGAAAGATCGTCGTCATCGCGGGCTTCCAGGGCGTCTCGTACCGGAAGGAAGTGACGACGCTCGGGCGCGGCGGGAGCGATACGACGGCAGTCGCCATGGCGGCGGCGCTGAACGCGGACTACTGCGAGATCTGCTCCGACGTCGACGGCGTGTACTCGGCCGATCCCCGCGTCGTGACGGCCGCTCGCCGCATCGGCACGATCTCCTACGAAGAGACGCAGGAGATGGCGGAATCGGGCGCCAGAGTCCTGAACGCGCAGGCGGTGGAGTTCGCGAAGGAGAAGGGCATCGCCATCTACGCCCGCGCCACTGCCGGGCCGCTTCCAGGCGCGGATCCTTCGGCCGACGGCACCGTCGTGCGCCGCAATCCGCCCAGGATGCCCGGTACCGTCGTCGGCGTCGCGAGCGAGAAAGACGTGCTCGTCCTGGAGGCCGACGTCGACGCGGCCGATCTGTGCGCCGCGCTCGACGAGCTTCACGTCGCGGGCAAACAACTGCACGTCGCGAGCGATCCGGCACACGTGACGCTCGTCGTCTCGCGCGAGAACCTGCACAACGAAGCGAGCGTGCAGAGCGCGTTCGAGACGCGGTTCGGGAAGCGGGTGACATTCATTTCTGGCCTGGGCGCGGTGAGCGTGATCGGCGCCGGCATCAACGCGAGCTACGCCAACGCGCGGGCCGGACTTCGATCGCTGACCGACGCCGGCGTGACGCCGCGCGGCATGTCGACCTCGTCGTTCCGCATCACCTGGATGCTGCCCAGCGATCACATCACGTCAGCCGTCCGTGCGCTGCACGCGCGCTTCATCGAAGGAGCGGCGCCGCTCGTTCCATGACCATCAAAGTTGCGACCTGGAACGTCAACGGCATCCGCGCGCGTCAGACAGAGCTGCAGGAGTTCATCGAACGCGAGCAGCCCGACGTCATCTGCCTGCAGGAAATCAAGGCGTCCACCGATCAGATTCCGCTGTGGTTGTGCCAGCTCGAGGGCTACTGGTGTTACTGGCACGGCGGCAAGGGCTATTCCGGCGTCGCGCTGCACGTGCGCTCGTCGACATTCCCCGAGTCGCCGGACTTTCACCATCCGCAATTCGACTACGAGCATCGCATCGTGACGGCGCAGCTGCCCACGTTCGCGATTGCGTCGATCTACGTGCCCAACGGCGGCAAGGACTTCCCCGCCAAGATGCAGTTTCTCGAGGCGCTCTCCTCGTTCGCCGCGACCCACGACGCCGCGAAGCGGCCGCTCGTGCTGTGCGGAGACTTCAACGTGGCGCGAACCGACATGGACGTCCACCCGAAAGAGCGCAAGCCGAACGTCATCGGTCAGCGGCCCGACGAACGCGCGCTGCTCGAGCGCATCATCGGCAGCGGCCTGGTGGACGTGCACCGCAAGATCGACCCGGACAACGCCGAGCTGTTCACCTGGTGGGCGCCCTGGCGGAATATGCGCCAGCGCAACATCGGCTGGCGCCTCGATCTGATTCTCGCGAGCGGCGAGATCGCCGACAAGACGGTGTCGTGCGTCGTTCAGCGGGAGTTCGGAACGAGCGACCACGGCGCGGTCATTGCGGTGTTCGACGTCTGAGCCGCGCGGAGGTCTGCGCGGCGATCGTTTCATGCACGAACCGCAGCTTCTCCACGACCGTCGCCGAGAGGACGAACGGGTACGCGTCGGCCAGACCAAGTCCTCGATTGAGGTTGTTCAGCAGATAGGTAATCGGAAACCAGCCTTCCAGCAAATCGTCGAACGGTGTCCTCGTTTTCCTGGCATCGAGCGGCACGCCGGCCAGCGCCGGCTCGTCTGGATGCCTGGGCCGAAGTGACACGCCGCAGGCCGCCGCTGTCTCGACCGCATCGGACATGTGCAGGTAGTGCGCCCACGTTTCTGCCCAGTCCTCCCACGGATGCGCGCTCGCGTACACGCTGATGAAGCGATCCTGCCAATCGGAGGACGGGCCGTCGTAGTGGTACTGCAGGGCCCCTTGATAGTCGATCCGATCGTCGCCGAAGAGATCGCGGAATCGCGCCAGCCTCTCCGGCGCGGCCTGCACCAGCTGCTTCCAGTAGTAATGGCCGATTTCGTGGCGCATGTGACCCAGCAGCGTACGGTACGGCTCGCCAAGGTCGGCGCGCCGGCGCTCGCGCTCGGCATCGTCGGCTTCGGCGATATTGATTGTGATCGTGCCATCGGCGTGCCCCGTCACCACATGCGCCTGCGGGCCGGCGTCCGCCAGGAATTCGAATGCCGGCCGCGGGTCTTTATCGTCCTGGTCGGCAATCGGAAGGTGCAGAGACAGCAGGGTATAGAGCAGACGCCGCTTGGCGACTTCGAGGCGATACCAGGCCCGCTGATTCCCTTCCACGCCCTGGTCGGGAATGACGCGCGTCAGCCGGCACGATCGACAGAGCGGATTGCCGTCTCGCGCATCGACGGACCAGTTGCACACCTGCGCGTCCCGATAGTTGGCGCAGAGGCGATACACGCGGCCTTCGGCGGCGGGCAGCGGCGACTTCCACAGCAGGCCGGATGTCTCGACGGCGTCGAGTGAGCCGACGACCATGAGATCGGGTAGAAACGCGAGCACGTGCCCGCAGCTCACGCACCGGGTGTTCTCGAAGAACACCAGGCTGCCGCAATGGTCGCAGTGAAAGACCTTCATGGGAGCGACAAAAACGTCGGATGACTCGGCCTCGTCGGGGCGGCGGCTAGTATAAGAGCGTGTCCATTCAGGTCGCGCTCACCCATGTCACGGACTATCGTTACGAACGTCCTGTCGCCGTGTCGCAGCAGCTCGTCCGGCTGCGCCCGGCTCCTCACTGCCGCACGTCCATCATCTCTTATGCGATGCGCGTCGAGCCGCCCGGCCATTTCGTCCACTGGCAGCAGGATCCGCAAAGCAACTATATCGCGCGCCTGACGTTTCCGAATCCAGTGCGCAGACTTCGCATCGAAATCGACCTCGTCGCCGAGATGTCGGTGTACAACCCTTTCGATTTTTTCGTCGATGCGGAAGCTGAACATGTACCGTTTTCCTACAGCGACTGGCAGCGCCGCGAGCTTCAACCGTTTCTCCACACCGACACACCCTCGCCGCTTTTCGCCAAATATCTCGGCTCGATCGCGATGTCTCGTATGCGGACGATCGACTTCCTCGTCGCGCTGAATCAGCGCGTCAAGAACGACGTCGGCTACGTCATCAGGCTCGACCCGGGCGTGCAAACGCCGGAACAAACCCTCGGGCTGCGGAGCGGATCGTGCCGCGACACCACCTGGCTGCTCGTGCAGCTTCTGCGCCACCTCGGAATCGCTGCCCGCTTCGTGTCCGGCTATCTCATCCAGCTCACCGCCGATACAAAAGCGCTCGACGGCCCCAGCGGTCCCGAACGGGACTTCACCGACCTCCACGCCTGGTGCGAGGTCTACATACCCGGCGCAGGCTGGATTGGCATCGACCCAACGTCCGGCCTGCTGGCCGGCGAAGGCCATATCCCGCTCGCGTGCACCCCCGAGCCCGCCAGCGCGGCGCCTCTGACCGGCGCCGTCGAGGAATGCAAGGTCGAGTTCGAGCATCGAATGGAGGTGCGCCGCATCCACGAATCGCCGCGCGTCACCAGACCCTACACTGACGATCAGTGGAAAGCCATCTCGTGCGTGGGCCATCACGTCGATCGCGAGCTCGGGCGGCTCGACGTCAGGTTGACGATGGGCGGCGAGCCGACGTTCGTGTCGATCGACGATCGCGACGCGGCCGAATGGAATACGACTGCCCTCGGCCCCACCAAGCGCGTCCGGGCAGCCGATCTGCTCTGGCGCCTGCGCGATCACTACGCGCCGACCAGCATCGTGCATTTCGGGCAGGGTAAGTGGTATCCCGGCGAACAACTGCCCCGATGGTCGCTCGCGTGCTACTGGCGCAAGGATGGCGAGCCGGCCTGGCGAGACGCCTCGCTGTTCGCGAATGAAACGGTGAACTACGGCGTGTCCGCGCCGGACGCGGAGCGGTTTCTGCGCGCGCTTGCCGCCACGCTGGGGCTGAGCGACGCGCATGTCGCGCCCGGATTCGAGGACGTCCTGTACTACCTGTGGCGCGAACGCCGCCTGCCGTTGAATGTCGATCCGCTCGACGCGCGCCTCGACGACGAGCTCGAGCGAGAACGGCTGCGACGCGTCTACACCGCGGGACTTGGCACCACTGTGGGATACGCCCTGCCGATTGCCCGTCACCTTGGTGACAAGCCGGGGTGGCGAACGGGACCATGGCAGCTTCGTGACGGGCACATGTTTCTCATCCCTGGCGACTCGTCCATGGGCTATCGCCTGCCTCTCGACTCGCTGCCGTGGGTGAGCGAAGCCGACTATCCGTACTTGCGCGAGTACGATCCCTCCGAGCCCCGCACACCACTCCCGGCGTGCGACGCGCTGCGGGCGCCTCGCCCCGCACGCACGCAGTCGCCACTGGAACCGCCGGTGGCACACGGCGAGTCCGCGCGGAGAGTTGTCCGAACATCGCTCTGCACCGAGACCCGCAACGGCGTGCTGTACGTCTTTCTGCCGCCGGTGCCTGACGCCGCGGCATACCTCGAGCTCGCGGCGGCCGTTGAATCGACGGCCGCGCGGCTGACCATGCCCGTCGTGCTCGAAGGCTATCAGCCGCCCGACGATCCACGGCTCGAGAGCTTCCAGATCACGCCGGATCCGGGCGTCATCGAAGTCAACGTGCCGCCGGCGACATCGTGGGCCGAGCTCGAAGCCAACACCACCGCGCTTTACGAGGACGCGCGCGCGTCGCGTCTCACGACCGAGAAGTTCATGCTCGACGGACGTCACGTTGGCACGGGAGGCGGCAACCATTTCGTCGTGGGCGGCCAGACCCCGTCCGACAGCCCGTTCCTGCGCCGGCCAGACCTGCTGCGAAGCCTGGTGGCCTACTGGCACAACCATCCGTCGCTGTCGTATCTGCTGTCGGGCCTCTTCATCGGTCCGACCAGCCAGGCCCCTCGCCTCGACGAGGCGCGGCACGACAGCACGTACGAGATGGAGATCGCGTTTCGGCAGCTGCCTGAGCGCGATGCCGCGATTCCGCCGTGGCTCGTCGATCGCCTCTTCCGGCATCTGCTGATCGACGTCACCGGCAACACGCATCGCGCCGAGTTCTGCATCGACAAGATGTACTCGCCCGACAGCGCGTCCGGCCGCCGGGGTCTCGTGGAAATGCGGGCGTTCGAGATGCCGCCGCATGCGCGGATGAGCCTGGCGCAGCAACTGCTGCTGCGCTCCCTCATCGCGCGCTTCTGGCACGATCCCTATCAGGCGAGGCTCGCGCGCTGGGGCACGGAGCTCCACGACCGGTTCATGTTGCCGCACTTCGTGCGCCTCGACTTTGAAGATGTGATCGAGGAGCTGCAGCGCGCCGGCTTTGCGTTCGACGTCGAGTGGTTCGCGCCCCATTTCGAATTCCGATTTCCCCATGTCGGCGACGTCGCCATGCGAAGCGTGCAGCTGTCGCTTCGTCACGCGCTCGAACCGTGGCACGTGCTCGGCGAAGAAGGCATGACAGGCACGACCGTTCGCTACGTCGATTCATCCGTCGAGCGCCTCGAAGTGCGCGCCGCGGGCCTGACGCCTGGCCGTTATGCCGTGACCTGCAACGGGTACGAAGTGCCGCTGCATCCGACGGGACGCAACGGCGAATACGTGGCCGGGGTGCGGTACCGGGCATGGCAGCCCGCCGCCGCGCTTCATCCGACGATTCCGGTCCACGCGCCGCTCACCTTCGACGTCGTCGACACGTGGCTCGAGCGATCGCTGGGCGGATGCGAGTACCATGTAGCGCATCCGGGAGGGCGGAATTACGAACGGTTTCCCGTGAACAGCTACGAGGCCGAGAGCCGCAGGCTGTCGCGATTCTCGCGCATCGGTCACACGCCGGGAACGTGGCACGCCGCCAGACCACGCCCCACGATGGAGTTTCCCTACACGCTCGACCTTCGAGCCGTTTGATGCGCGAGCTTCTGGCCGGCTATCGGCCCACGGCGGAGTCCTTCGACGAAACCCATGACGCGGCCGGCGCGCTGCGTCCGCACTGGTCGGCGTTCGCCGACGCCGCCCGCTCGATCGGGCCGGAGGAACTGCGCGGCATCGAGCGCCGGATCGCGCGGCAGCTGCACGACAACGGCGTCACTTACAACGTGCACACGGCCGACAGCCCGCGGACGTGGAGCCTCGACATCCTCCCGCACATCGTGCCCGCCGAAGACTGGGGTCCGCTCGAAACCGGGCTGCGCCAGCGCGCCAGGCTTCTCGAAGCGATTGCCGCGGATGTGTACGGTCCGCAGCGTCTGCTCAGAGAAGGCGTGATTCCGCCGGCGGTCGTGCTCGCCCACCAGGGATTTCTGCGGCCCGCGCATGGCGTCACGCCGCCGGCCGGCATCTTCCTACACCTCCTCGCTTTCGATCTCGGGCGCGGTCCGGACGGCATCTGGCGCGTGCTCGCAACCCGCACGCAGGCGCCATCTGGCGCCGGCTACGCGCTCGAAAACCGTTTGACGATCTCGCAGCTCTTCCCCGATGCGTTCCGCGATCAGCGCGTCCAGCGGCTCGCGCCGTTCTTCAGGGGGCTGCAGGAGTCGCTGCTCTCGCACGCGCCCTCTGATGGCTCGACGCCGCACGTGGTGCTGCTCACGCCCGGCCGCTACAACGAAACGTATTTCGAGCACGCCTATCTCTCGCGCTACCTCGGCTTCACGCTTGCGGAGGGCGCCGACCTGACCGTCCGCGACGACTGTGTGTACTTGAAGACGGTGAGCGGCCTTCGACGGGTTCACGTCGTGCTGCGCCGCGTTGACGACAGCTTCTGCGATCCGCTCGAGCTGCGCGCCGATTCCGCCCTGGGCGTGCCGGGACTCGTGCAGGCGTGGCGAATGGGCCACGTGCTGGTGGCCAACGCGTTCGGCACCGGTGTCCTGGAGTCGCCCGCGCTCGCCGCGTTTCTACCGGCGGTCTGCTCGACGCTGTTCGGAGAGCCGCTGGCCATCCCTTCACCGAATTCGTGGTGGAGCGCCGATGCCTCGCTCGTCGCAATGGCGCGCAGCCGCTTCGACCACCTCGTGATCAAATCGAGCTCGGAAAGCGGATCGGACGAGCTCGTGTTCGGCGGTCAGCTCGACACGCATCAGCGCGAAGAGTGGCTCGAGCGGCTGAGCCGGAGGCCCGAACGGTACGTCCTCGAGGAATATCTACCGCTCGCGCAGGTGCCGGTGTGGGCCGAGGATGGGCTCGAAGGTCGCGCGCTGATGATGCGGGTGTTCCTCGCCTCGGACGGAAACGGCGACTACCACGTGCTGCCTGGAGGTCTGTCGCGCATCGGCGGCACCGATCGCGACGTCGTGTCGGGGCAACGGGGAGGCGGCAGCAAGGACACGTGGATTCTCTCCGAGGCGCCGGTCGATGGATTTTCGCTGCTGCCGGGCCGCCTGCGCCCGTCCGATCTCGCCCGAAGAGAGCGCCTCGTCTCGAGCCGCTCGGTCGAACATCTCTTCTGGATGGGCCGCTACGCCGAGCGCAGCGAAAACGCGGCGCGCATTCTGCGCGCGGTTCTGTCGCGGCTTCCGCAAGGCGATTCCAGCGTGTCCGCCAGCTCTGCTCCCGTCGCAGCGGCGTGCCGGCGCCTGGAACTGCTGCCAGCCGACCTCGACCCGTCTACGTCGGTCCAGAAATACGAGCGCGCGCTGATTGCCGGCATTGCCGACGCCAGCGGCATCCACAGCCTCGCGTTCAACGTCGGCGAAACGCTGCGGGTCGCCGGCACCGTCCGCGACCGGCTGTCTTCCGACAACTGGAGGATTCTCAGCCAGCTTTTCGCGGCGCTGCGGCGCCGGTCGGCCTCGCGCCTTCCGCTGGCCGACGCGCTGGAGCTGCTCGATCACGCCATCATCTCGCTCGTCGCCGTCGGCGGGCTTGAGATGGCGCACATGACCCGCGACGAAGGCTGGCGGTTCATGAGCCTCGGGCGTCACCTCGAGCGGGCGCTGTATGTCGTCACGACGGCATCTGAAGTCGCGAAGTCGGACATGCCCGAAGATCCGGCATTGCTGGAATGGCTGCTCGACCTGTCGGACAGCATCATCACGTATCGCGCGCGTTACATGGGCCAGGCTGAATGGA
This sequence comes from Vicinamibacterales bacterium, assembly GCA_963821395.1. Lineage (GTDB taxonomy): Bacteria > Acidobacteriota > Vicinamibacteria > Vicinamibacterales > JAMQPK01 > JAMQPK01. The sequence continues at coordinate 16,020 of CAWGDY010000037.1, forward strand.
TCGCGGTGGCCGACCTTCTGCTGTTCGATGGGCGCAACCCGAGATCGGCGGCGTTCCAGCTGGCCAAGCTCGCCAAACACGTGCCCCAGTTGCCTGGCGGCGGCCTCGAAGATATCGGCGCGCGCCTGCTGGCTCTCGCATCGCCACGCCAGGCCTTGACGACGCCATCGGCGATTGCGGAATATCTCGACACGACGCGACAGCTCGTGCTCCATGTGTCCGACCTGCTGACGCTGCGGTACTTCACGCACGTCTACGAGCCGGCGCACGCCACTTTTACTTGATGGCCGCCTGCTACAAAGTCACACACACCACCAAGTACGTGTACTCGACGGCCGTTGCCACGTCGCAGCATGTCGCCTATCTGTGCCCGCGCGAACTGCCGCACCAGCACGTGCGGGAGCACAACCTCACAGTCGATCCCATGCCGGCGAGGATCGTGAGGCGGACCGACTATTTCGGGAACATCGTCGATCAGTTTCAAATCGTGAGGCCCCATACGACGCTCGGCGTCACCGCCGAGAGCCTCGTCGACGTGAACGGCGATCGACCGGCGCCCGACACGCGCGATAGTCCGCCGTGGGAAGACGTGAGCCGGCGGTTCAACGACGCTGCCGCTCTTCCGGAGGTCTCGCAGTTCGTCTACGCTTCGCCGTACGCGCCGCTTTCGCGCGAGATCGACGCGCTCGCGCGCGGCTCCTTCCCCGCCGGACGGCCGCTCCTGGAAGGCGCGGTCGATCTGATGCACCGCATCCACGCGCGTTTCGTTTTTGACGCGACAGCCACGGTCGTCACGACCCCACTGTCGCGCGTGCTGGAAAGAGATCGCGGCGTCTGCCAGGACTTCGCGCACGTCGAGATCGCGTGCTTGCGGTCGATGGGACTGGCCGCCCGTTACGTGAGCGGCTACCTGCTGACCGATCCGCCGCCCGGCCAGCCACGGCTGATCGGCGCCGACGCTTCGCATGCGTGGCTGTCGGTGTACTGCCCGGCGAATGGCTGGGTCGACCTCGATCCCACCAACGACGTCGTGACCGGCGAGCGCCATGTCACGCTGGCCTGGGGACGCGATTACGGCGATGTGACCCCGCTTCGCGGGGTGCTTCTCGGGGGGGCCGAACACAAGCTGTATGTCGGCGTCAGCGTGCTTCCGTTCGAAGACATCGGGGCCTCTGCCACCTGACGCGCCGGACGGGTTACTATGATCATTATGCAGCTTCGCTCATTCGCTCTCATTCTGTTGTTGGCCCTCGTCGTCACCGCGGCTGGGCCGGCGTTCGCTCAGTCGGCATCGAGCCGCGCGATCGGACCGGTGACGGCCGCCGTCAGGATCGACCTGTTCAGCGACTTCCAATGCCCGGCCTGCAAGGCGCTGCACGAGCAGACCATCAAGCGGCTAAAGGAAGACTACGCGCGCCAGGGGAAAATACGGCTGGTGCACCACGACTTTCCACTGCCGCAGCACAAGTTCGCGCGCCAGGCCGCGACGCTGGCTGCGGCGGCGGACAAGCTGGGGAAATTCGACGCGGTCGCCGATGCGCTGTTCCTGCAGCAGGACACGTGGAGCAAGACCGGCAACGTCGACGCCGTCGTCGACAGCCTGCTGACGCCGGAGGAGCGCAAAAAGCTCCGCGAGCTCGCAAAGGATCCGGCGATTGCGGCCGGCATCGAGCGCGACGTCCAGCTCGGAGAGAAAAGCCAGGTCAGCTCCACGCCGACGATGATCATCACGCACAACGGAAGCCCGAGCCCGGTGGTCGGCGTGGTTACCTATACGGTCGTGAGCCGTTACATCGACTCGTTACTGGCGAAGAAATAATAGATCCACGCATTGGATGACTGACGGATCGGAGATTGAAAGAATGTTGTCATCAACCAACATTCTTTCAATCCTCCAATCTTTGCATCTCACAATTCTATGAAGGCCTTCAAGCTCGTCCTTCGCCTTCTGCTCGGCGCGGTCTTCATCTACGCCGCCTACACCAAGCTGCGACAGTCGTGGCTGCTGTTTGCGCTGTCCATCGATTCCTATCAATTGCTGCCGGAATGGGCCGTCCTTGCCCTCGCGCGCACGCTGCCCTGGTTCGAGCTGGCGCTCGGCGTGCTGCTGATAGCGGGAGTGGCGTTGCGATACCTGTCGATTGTCGCCACGGCCATCCTGGGGCTGTTCTTTACCGTGATGCTCATGTCGTACTTCCGCGGAGCGAGCATCGATTGCGGGTGTTTCGGCGTCGGCGAGGCGCTGAGCGTCAAAACGCTCGCGCGTGACGGACTGTTGCTAACCGCCGGGCTCGCGCTTGTGGCGCTCGCATGGCGCCAGCCGGGCCGGGATTCGGGGCCAATCCCGAATCCCTAGCCTAGCCTACTTTCTAGAGAGCGCTTTTCAAATGTACGTAGTGTCCGGCTTCAGCCGGACCTGGTAGTTCGGACCGGACGGCGTTGGGTTGGCGTTGCTGCCGCGCACGGCTTCGCGCCGCAGCAACGCCAACCCTACCGCGCCGCGCTACACGATTCTGAAACGCTCTCCAATCTAATCCCCAATCCCTAATCCCTAATCCCTGGTTATGGCTTTTCAACGATATCGCCCTTCATAGGGCCGAGCGCGCCGAGCAGCTGATCTTTTTCCATCTTGCCGACCTTGAACTTGTCGAGCGCGCCGACGAGATCCTCGACGAGCGCGTTGAAGTCTGCGCCGCTCACGCCCATGCCCATGTGCGCCGACTTCATGTCCTTGCCGGTGTACTTGCACGGACCGCCGCTCGCCTCGCAGATCTGGTCCACGAGGTGGTTCTTGAACGCCTTCAACCGCGCGGGGTCTGACGCTGTTTTGGCGAAGAAGCCGTTGATGCGGTTGTCGGCGGCGACACGCGCCACGAACTCGTCGACCACGGCGGTAATGGCTTTCTTGCCGCCAAGACGCTCGTAGAGCGACTTCTCTTTCATCGCGCCCTGTCCAACGAGACCTGCCGACGAAACCGAGACCAGCACGGCCAGAATCGCAAAGAATCCAAGAATGTCCTTTTTCTGCATGTCCAATCCTTTCGCTGTGAAAAACCCGTCTGCAAACCACTACGGACGGGGGCAAGGGATGGATTGGCTGTACTGGTAAGATGCTCCGCCCCATCTTTTTCGGGGCGCCGGCCGTAGCAATCTATGTGGGTGATACTGGCGGTAACCGGGCGCTCGGCCTCCGCGGCCGAAGTGGAGCGGCTTGCCGATCGAGCGGCAATTTCTCGCATGGCCCGCGGTGACGAAAGCGCGCTCGCCGAGCTGTACGACCGCCACGCGCGGCTCGTGTTCTCGCTCGCCCTGCGCATCCTTCAGAATCGTGCCGATGCCGAAGACGTGGTGCAGGAGGTCTTCGCGCAGGTCTGGGCGCAAGCGGGACGTTACGATGACGCGCGGGGGGCCGTCGCCGCCTGGATGCTGATGATGACCCGCAGCCGCGCGATCGATCGACTGCGGGCCCGGCGGGCCCGGCCCGACACGAGCGGCGATTCATCAGACGCGCGGAATCTGGCCGATCTCGCTCCCACACAGGATCTGCAGTTGCTGTCGAATGAAGAAGTCGTGAGGCTGCGCGAGGCGCTCGATGGGCTGCCAGCCGCGCAGCGCGCCGCGCTCGAGCTGGCATATTACGAAGGGTTGACCCACGCCGAGATTGCCGATCGACTGTCGGAGCCGCTCGGCACGGTGAAAACGAGGATTCGCCAGGCGGTGATCAAGCTGCGCGAATCGCTGCTGGCCAGAGGACAATGAACGCGACCAGAGACGACGATCGTCCGGAGCTCGAGCCGCCGGTCCTTCAGGGACTCGGGCAGGCCGTCGCGCAGGAAGATCCCTCGCCGGCCCTGCGTGCGCGCGTGCTCGCCGCGGCGGTGTCGTCGCGCCAGCCCACCGCGCGGCCTCGATCGGCGCCCGCGTTCATCCCATGGCTGGCCGCGGCCGCTTCGCTCGTGCTGGCGTTTGGACTGACGATCTACACGGGCCAGTTGCGCTCTCGCATCAGCGTGCTCGAGGACGAGCTGCGCGACGCGCGCGCGCGCGCCGATGCGACGGAGCGTCAACTGGCGGATGCGCAGCGAACGGCCGCGGGCGCGCTGACGTCGGTCTCGGTGCTGACCTCGCCGGACGTGGCGCGCGTCGACCTCGCCGGTCAAACGATTGCGCCGAAGGCCTCGGCCCGCGCATTCTGGAGCCGGTCGCGCGGGATGGTCTTCACGGCCTCGAATCTGCCGCCACTGCCCGCGGGACGCATCTATCAGTTGTGGGTGGTGACCGCGCAGGCGCCGATTAGCGCGGGGCTGCTGACGCCGGACGCCACGGGTAATGTCAGCGACATCTTCAACACACCGCAGGATCTGCCGCAACCGGTCGCGATGGCGGTCACCATCGAGCCGGCCGGCGGCGTACCGGCGCCGACCGGTGCCATGTATCTGGTTGGCAAGCTCTAGCGCGCTTTCAAAAGTACGTCGCTTTTCAAAAGTACGTAGTGTCCGGCTTCAGCCGGACCGCTCACGCGCTCGGCCCGCACACTTGGGTTGGCGTCGCTGCCGCGCGAATCCGAAGCTTCGGGGCCGGACGCGCGCTGCGAGGCTGACCGAGGCCGCTCGACGCGAGGACACTGACTTTCGCCATTCATCCTCACTCGATTCCCACAAGCTTCTCGCGCGGTCAGGTGCAATTGTGTCGGCCGCCTGCGCACGGCTTCGCGCCGCAGCAACACCAACCCAACTGTGCGACGCGTTTATCGACCGATCGGGCTTGTTCGCGCAGTCGGGTCGATCACTCTGGTCGGATCACTGCTTAGATGACGCAGGACTCCCGCCGACTCTTGGACTCGCCGACTCCTAGGACTCTGACGACTCCACAGACTCTGCCGACTAGTCCCGGTCTTTCTTGTCCGGTTGCTCATCGTCGACCGCCCGCGGCGTGTCGTGTGTGAAATGGTCGTGCTTGGGAGGCGTGCCCGGTTTCCAGTCGTGCCACGGGCGTTCCGAGTAGATCGTGTTCATGCGGCCGAGCTCTTCGATGCGTTCGCGATGCGGGTCCTTGGGGGTGTCTGCCATATGGTCATTTTACGGCATCCGGGCCCAATGGCTCTGGCAAGGATTTTGTTCTCAACAGGTGCGCAGCGCGGAAAACGTCGTCCTTCGATACACATCAAAGGCGCGCGCGCCAAATGGTCATTACGTTTGATAAAGGAGATATCGTGAAAACGAAACAGGTCCTCGCCACTCTGCTGATTGTCATCGGGCTGGTCTCGCTGCTGTTGGGCGGCATTACGTGGACGAGCAAGGAGAAGGTGCTCGATCTCGGCCCGATCGAAGCGACCAAAACCGAGCGCAAGACGATTCCGATGCCGCCGCTTGTTGGTGGGCTGCTCCTCGCAAGCGGGGTCGTGCTGCTGCTCGTCCCGTCGCGTGCTCGCGCATAGCACAGGCACCTAGCCAGAGCAGTTCCCCCTTTGGTACGTAGTGTCCGGCTTTAGAGCGAAGGCGGAAGGCGGACACTACCTACAATCCTAACCGCGCTTCCTCCTCACGAGGCCGAGCGTGCCGAGCGACGCCCGTGGCGCGATACGGCGTCGGGTAAGACCCCGCCGACAGCGCGCTATCATTACGCCGCCAATGCCTGGCACGACCATCCCCATGCCGCCGCTGAAAGGTCTGAATGAGCCAACTGGTGTTCCCTGCTCCGCCCCTCGTCACCGCTCCTGTGCGTGGGCGGTCCGAACGGGTCCCGATTCGACGGATCTTCTGCGTCGGTCGCAACTACGAAGCGCACGCAAAAGAAATGGGCGTGGCCGTCGACCGTGAAGCGCCGTTTTATTTCACGAAAGCGGCCGAGCATTACGTCGCGTCGGGAGCGACGGTGCCCTATCCACCCGGGACGTCCAACTATCACTACGAATTGGAGCTCGTCGTGGTGATCGGGGCACCCGCGTTTCGCGTGCCGGCGGGCGCCGCCCTCGAGCGTGTCTTCGGCTATGCGTGCGGCCTCGACATGACCCGCCGCGACCTTCAGAATGTCGCGAAGGATCAGCGCCGTCCGTGGGCTCTCGGGAAGGACGTCGAGCAGTCGGCCGTGCTGTCCGAAATCGTCCCCGCCGCCGAGATTGGCCATCCCACAGCCGGTCTCATCGAGCTGCGCGTGAACGGCGACATCAAGCAGAGCGCGGACATCTCGCAGCTGATTCACAAGGTGCCCGATGTCATCGCGCACCTCTCGACCTTCTACCACCTGCAGCCAGGCGATTTGATTTATACCGGCACGCCGGAGGGTGTGGGGCCGGTGAAGTCGGGCGATGTACTCGCGGGCACGATCGCCGGGGTCGGCACCATCGCACTGACGCTGGGTCCAGCGGAGTAGCGATCCTCCAGAAAAAGGATCCCGGAACCTTTCTGGCGAGGGGAGGAGCTACGGATGATCGCGATTATTTTCGAGGTCTGGCCGGCGGAAGGACGCCGACAGGAGTATCTGGATATCGCCGCAGCTCTTCGCCCGCTGCTGGATCAGATTGACGGCTTCATCTCCATCGAGCGTTTCGAGAGTCTCTATGAGCCAGGAAAAATCCTGTCACTCTCGTTCTTTCGCGATGAGGAGGCCGTTGCGAAGTGGCGGGCACTCGAGCAACACCGAAGCGCGCAGGCAAGGGGACGAGCCGGCATTTTTCGAGACTATCGCCTGCGGATAGCAGGTGTCATCCGTGACTATGACATGTTCAAGCACCGGGAACAGGTCCCCGCAGACAGCAAGGGATTCCATCAATAGCGGAACTGGCGCTGACCAAGCGCCCGATGCCAAGACGTAGAATGGCTTCCAATATGGAAATCAGAAAGCTTGGGTCGGACCTGCATGTGCCGGCGCTCAGCTTCGGAACCGCGACGTTTGGCGACGGGCCGGCCTTCAAAGCATGGGGCGGTAATGGCGTCAAAGAGGCTATTCGAATCGTGGACCTCTGCCTCGAGGCAGGCGTCACGATGTTCGACTCGGCCGATGTCTACTCGGCCGGGCAGGCGGAAACAATCCTTGGCCAGGCGATCAAGGGCAGACGCCATCAAGTCCTCGTCTCGACCAAGGGCACGTTCAGGATGAGCGACGAGCCGGACGATGTCGGCTCGGGGCGCAAGCATCTGACCAGGTCGATCGAGGACAGCTTGCGGCGACTCGGCACCGACTACATCGATCTCTACCAACTGCATGGCTTTGACGCGTTGACGCCAGTAGAAGAGGCACTGGCCACGCTGAACGATTTCGTGCGCGCGGGCAAAGTCCGTCAAATCGGCTGCTCCAATTTCTCCGGCTGGCATCTGATGAAGTCCCTGGCGGCGTCGGAGCGTCACGGGTGGGCGCGCTATGTGGCGCACCAGGCGTATTACTCACTCCTCGGCCGGGAATTCGAGTGGGAGCTGATGCCACTCGCGCTCGATCAGGGCGTAGGCACGGTCGTGTGGAGCCCATTGGCAATGGGCCGGCTGGGCGGGAAAATCCGGCGCGGCCAGGCGGCACCAGACGTCAGCCGGCTCAATCACGCCAGGACCGCACAGATCGCGCCACCTGCAGACGCCGAGCAGGTCTACCGCGTTGTCGACGCACTCGACGCGGTGGCGAAGGAAACCGGGAAGGCCGTGGCGCAGATCGCCATCAACTGGGTACTGCAGCGGCCGAGCGTGGCGACGGTGATCATCGGCGCGCGAGACGAGGCGCAGTTGCGGCAGAATCTCGGGGCGACGGGCTGGACGCTCACGCCGGCCCAGATGGCCCAACTCGAGGCCGCAAGCGCAAGGCCACGGATCTACCCCTATTGGCACCAGGCGCAGTTCGCGGAGCGGAATCCATTCCCGACGGCGTAGGCAGCGGCCACGGACAAGCGCGTTGAAGAGCCGCAAGTTTGTTGGAGTTTCTGTGGCGGGCTGCCTGGGGACGAGTCGCGCAGCTGATGGGACACGCGACCGTCGATCGCTCGTTCATTGACAGGGCTGTGCCACGCGGCGTGTTACACGCGAATACGATTATCCGAATGCCTTCCGAACGGCCGCGATCAGTCGCAGCGAGCGCTCGGCTCGGCAGTGGACGGACTGCGACGGTGCAGGCCTAAGCCGGCTATCCACCCTCGTGACGCTTGATGAGATCATCGAGTTCATCGAGCCCGAATTGGCACAGCTCCACGATGGTCGCTTGGCGACGATACACGAGCGGCAAGATACTTCGGGCCTCGTCCTTGCTGTCCACGTCCACCACGATCCATGCCTTGTGCACGCCGTCATGACAACCGAAATCAGCGTGCGTGAGGAAATGTGAACCGCTCTCGAGGAGCACTTTGACGGCGCGGGCGCAGGCAACCACTTCCGATTCGTGTGGAACTTCAATGAGGAACCTAGCCATGTACGCAGTCTCTTACGAGGTGGCTCAGAATTCAAGGATGAGCTTGACTGCTTGTCGGAGGGTGACCCCGCGTCATTCGTCGAAATGGGCTGGACTGCGAGTACTGCCCTGTGTGAGATTGGTGCGCCCAGCCCGCCTTCGCGACGTCTGTCGCTACGGCGCGCAAAAGCGCTCAAGCACCATCGCGCCAAAGCTCGCGAGTACTATTTGCGAGCGGCGGCGGATGGTGCGCCCAGCAAGACTCGAACTTGCGACCTCCTGGTTCGTAGCCAGACGCTCTATCCAACTGAGCTATGGGCGCGCGAAACCGACCCTTGAGTCTAACATATGGGGCACGGCCCATATGAGCCACCTCGACCACAAGGCCACCTCCCCCGCGTCGGTGCGCTGCTACGTGCTGACGATCAGCGACACGCGTACAATCGCCACCGACACGGCGGGGAACGCGATTGCCGAACTGCTGGAAGCCGGCGGCCATGAAGTGTCGGGGCGGGCGATCGTGAAAGACGACCCCGATGCCATCCGGGCCGCGATCGCGGCGCAGCTCGATGGGGCGACGGCGCACGTGATCATCACCACCGGCGGCACGGGCATCACCTCGCGCGACTCCACCTACGAAGTCGTCAGTCATCTTCTCGAGAAGCGCCTGGAAGGTTTCGGCGAGCTCTTCCGCATGCTGAGCTACCAGGAGATCGGTCCGGCGGCGATGATGAGCCGCGCGTGCGCCGGAACGGCCCGGGGCAAGATCATCGTCTCGCTTCCAGGATCGGAAAACGCCGTGCGGCTCGGCATGACGAAGCTGCTCATTCCAGAGCTCGGCCATCTCGTCCGCGAGCTCTCGCGATGAGCCGCGACTCATCATGACTCCCACCAGGATGCGGCCGTTCGGCGACGTCATCTCGCTCGAGGCCGCGCGCGCGATCCTCGATGCCACCGGCACGCCCATCGATCGCACCGAAACGATTCCTCTCGAGGACGCCAACGGCCGCGTCGTGGCGGACGACATCATCGCAAGAGATGACGTGCCGCCGTTTTCGCGCGCGGGCATGGACGGGTATGCGGTCCGCGCGGGCGACACGCGCGGCGCGTCTCGCGCAGCTCCGCGCACGCTCAAGAGAGTGCACACCCTTTACACGGGCCAGGTGTCGCCAGTCCCCGTCGGAGAGGGCCAGTGCATCGAAATCGCGACCGGCGCTCCGCTGCCCGCGGGCGCCGATGCGGTTGTGATGGTCGAAGAGACCGACGCGGATGACGGCGATCTCGTGCGCGTGTTTGTCGATGTCCAGCCCCAGCAGAACGTCGGCCGGCAAGGCGCCGACATCAAGGCTGGACAGGTGGTGGTGCGCGCCGGCGCAACGTTGAACTCGAGCCGCGTGGGCGCGCTGGCCGCCGTCGGAACGGTGCTGGTGAATGTCTACCAGCGGCCTCGCGTCGCCATTCTCTCGACCGGTAATGAAGTGGTGGTGCCGGGCATCACGCTCGAGCCCGGCCAGATTTACGACATCAACCGATTCACGCTTGCGGCGGTCGTCTCCGAAAACGGCGGTATTCCGGTCGCCTACCCCCCTGCGCCCGACACGCTCGACGCGCTCGTCTCGACGCTCGACGATCTCATTCGCTGCGACATCGTCGTCTTTTCTGGAGGCAGCTCGGTCGGTGAGCGCGATCTGATCCGTGACGCCATCGCGGCAAAGGGCCGGCTGCTCTTTCATGGCGTCGCGGTGAAACCTGGGAAGCCAACCGGTCTGGGTGTCGTGCAGGACAAGCCCGTTTTCGCCATGCCCGGCTATCCGACATCGTGCCTGTCTAACGCACACATGCTGCTCGTGCCGATGCTGCGCCGCCTGGCGCGGCTTCCGCCGCGCATCAACAGAATCGTCACGCTTCCGCTCGCGCACGCGATCGTTTCGGCCAGCGGCCGCCATCAGTTCTACACCGTGCGAATCGCGAATGACACCGCGACACCGGCCTTCAAGGCATCCGGCGACATCACCAGCATGTCGCTCGCGGACGGCTACATCGAAATTCCGGCGAACGTGGACCGCGTGGAAGCCGGAACGCAGGTCGATGTAACGTTGTTTTGAAAAATCTTTGACGAACTGTTGTCGAAGTACCGACGCCGCAGGAAATCGCTGGCACTATCTCGTCGCACCCTCAACTTCAAAAAAAAGGCAGTTACAAATTCGGCAGGGAGGTAGTGATGTTTGCGGAGTTTCGTGTGTACGTCCAGTTCGATGAGACCCCTGAAGGCGTACTTGCACGGATGCAGGATTTTATTCGGGCGTGCATCGGAAGCCTCGATGGCGTCGCGGCGGTGGAAGTAGAACCACCTAAGGGTTCCGTACAGAACCCCACCGAACGTCACCTCATCGTGACGGGAGGACCGACGCATTTGATGTGATGCTGAGTCGGATCGGTGATGGTCATCAGGCCATCACCGATCCCGCAATGTCGCAATCGGCAACACTATTTCTTGATGGCGTCGCCGACGTCCTTGATCGCGTTGCCGACCTTCCGGCGGGCTTTACCGAAACCAGCCTGGACTTTTCCGCCGGCTTCCTGCGCTTCGCCTTCCGCTTTCAACCGTTCATCGTCGGTCATGTTTCCGGCGGCCTGTTTGGCTTTCCCCTTCACTTCTTCCGCTTTGCCTTCGACTTCATCGTTGTTCCACATTGGGTTCGACCTCCACCCTGTTTCAGTGCACAACCCATACCGTTGGAGGAGCCGGACCGAGGAAGTGAACTGTTCGGATACAGAGAGGCGATGAGCACAGGAGAGGGCACGGAGGCGATCTTCAACACGGAGACACGGAGGCACGGAGTTGTTGGGGCAGAAAACCAAAAGAGTTCTCGGTGTCCCCGTGCCTCTCCGTGTTGAAGCTGCCTCCGTGAGCTCTTCCGCTAGCGGCGCCCGATTCGCCGCTCGTACTCCTGTTCGAGCACGTCGGCGGTGTGCAAATCGAAATGCGCAGCCGTGCGCTCGTACTTCCCGCGGAATTCAGAATGACACCGGTAGCACACGGTGACATCGCCAAGCCTGCCGTAGACGATGAGATCGATGAGCGCGGCTGACGCCAGGATGCCGTACGCGATGAGATCCTCGCCGAACCAGTAGAAGCCCGCGCTGATGGCCGCACCGACGATGACGACGGTGAGGCCGACTTTGGGATCGAAATCCTTCCGGATGTAGAAATCGGCGCCGCGGCATACTGGACACGCATCGACGCGAGCGTCGCCGCGCACGGCGTCGCTGAAGATGAGCGCCAGCAGTTGGCCGCACCGTCCGCACTTGATCGACTCGGGCGCTTCGGAGGCGCTGACCGGAAGCCCCGCGTCGCATTTCGGGCAATGAGCGACGACCCGCATCACACGGGCACTTTGGTGGAAAGCAGAACGTACTTGGCGAGAACTTCGCCGACGATCACGGTGAAGAAATCCACGTACAGGATTCCCGTCGCCGACTGCGTGGACTGGATTTTCGCGGTTTCCCACGTCATCCACGAAAGAACTGCCGGGCCCGCAAGGCCGAACGCGACGCGCTGCCAGAAGAAAATCCCGTCGAGAGAAAACATGTAGCGCTCGAAATTCGGTACGCCTGGCTCCCACGACAGAACCGCGATCATCACGGCGGCGATCACCACCACCACCCTGACGACGGTCGAGCCGATGTGCAGCTTGACGATCGACTGCAGGTGCGCGACGTCGAGCGAGGGCACGACCAGATACCAATGGCCGAGCACCATGGCGCCACAGGCGCCGCCGAGAAGCGCGACGGAGCTCAGAAAGCTGGCCACGGTCAAGAGCGGCATCAACCCTGGCGCATCGCGCGAGATATCGAGGCCCTGCAGGGTGACGGTGAGGAGACCGAAGCCGACCGCCGTCCACAGAAGCGCCGGGCGAATCGCCGCGAGCATGCGGCCGATCGTTCCCCAGTAAATGACGAGAGCGGCTTCGGCAACGACGAGCGAGCCGATAGCCGCCCTGTACAGCGTGGTCGGATCTTCGGGCTCGGGTCTCAGCGCAAATCCGATCGCGATGAGCAGCACGGCCGTGCCCGCGTTGAAGCGGAAGAACTTCACCCCGGCCTCGCGTCCGACCCACGCCAGAACCAGGGTGATCCCGATCCCTAGGTGAACCAAAAACAGAAACAGAATCGCTGATAAAGACATCTAATCTAGTGATTAGGGACTAGGGATTGGGGACTAGGCCTGACATGGGATTGGGGATGAGGGATTAGGGATTGGGCGTGATTCGCGCGACAGACCGAATCCCTAATCCCAAATCCCTAATCCCTAGGCCCAGAGGCTCTATTTTCCGAGTCGCGAAGCGACTTCTGTCCAGCTGACGACGTTCCACCATGCCGCGAGATAGTCGGGACGGCGGTTCTGATACTTCAGGTAGTACGCGTGCTCCCAGACGTCGACGCCAAGGATCGCTTTCTTCCCTTCCATGATCGGCTGATCCTGGTTCGGCGAGCTCTCGATGCTGAGCTTGCCGTTCGATTCGATCAGCCACGCCCAGCCGCTGCCGAAGCGCGTCACGCCCGCCTTGGTGAACTGCTCCTTGAACCCGTCGAAGCTGCCGAAGGCTGCCTTGATGCCGTCGCCCAGCGCACCCGTCGGCGATCCGCCGGCGTTGGGCGCCATCCACTTCCAGAATGCGGAGTGGTTCATGTGACCGCCGCCGTTGTTGCGGACGGCCGGGCGGATGTCCTCGGGCACCTTGCTGATGTCGCGCAACAGATCCTCGATGCTCTTCGACTGCAGATCGGGGTACTTCTCGAGCGCCGCGTTCAGGTTGGTGACATACGCCTGGTGATGCTTTCCGTGGTGAATCTGCATGGTCTGAGCATCGATATGCGGCTCCAGTGCGTCGTGCGCATATGGAAGCGGCGGAAGTGTGTGAGCCACGATTGTCCTCCTCTGAGGCGAATGATTAGTGAACGGAAAGCATCCGATCGAGCGCCACCTTGACCCAGTGCTTCTGCTCGTCGGACACGACAATTCGGTTGTGAACCTGCCCTTCCAGGAGCCCTTCGAGCACCCAGAGCAGGTGGTTGGGAGACACGCGGAACATGGTGGAGCACAGACACCCGAACTGGTCGAGCGATAACACGGTCTTCTCCGGTTTCATCGCGTTCGCCAGCCGGTTGACCAGATGGATTTCCGTGCCGACGGCCCATGCCGATCCGGGCGCGCTTTCGGTGACCTGCCGGATGATGTATTCGGTCGATCCGCTGTCGTCGGCGGCCTGGACGACGTCCCACGGCACCTCGGGGTGGACGATCACTCTGACGCCGGGATGCTGCTCGCGAATGCGCTGTATCTGCGCCACGGTGAAGCGTTCGTGCACCGAGCAGTGTCCCTTCCAGAGAATCATCTTCGCGTTGCGGACATCGTCGACATTGCAGCCGCCGGATATTTCGTTCGGATCCCAGACCACCATCTTCTCGAGCGCGACACCCATCTTGTAGGCGGTGTTCCGGCCAAGGTGCTGATCGGGCAGGAAGAGAATGCGCTCGCCGCGCTCCCAGGCCCACCGCAGCGTCGCGCCGCAGTTGGTCGAGGTGCACACGATGCCGCCACGTTCGCCGACAAACGCTTTGATGGCCGCCGACGAGTTGATGTAGGTGACGGGAATGATGGCAGATGGCAAATGGCCGATGGCAGACGGACGATCGACGATCGAAGACGGACGATCGACGATCGACGACAGTTCGTTCCAGGCGACTTCGAGCTGATCGATCGCGGCCATGTCGGCCATCGAGCAACCCGCCGCAAGGTCGGGCAGGATCACCTGCTGATGCGGGGCGGAAAGCACGTCGGCGCTCTCGGCCATGAAATGCACGCCGCAGAAGATGATGAATTCCGCTTCCGGATGCTTCGCCACCTGCCCGGCCAGCCGGAACGAATCGCCGGTGTAGTCGGCGAACTTGATGACCTCGTCGCGCTGATAGTGGTGGCCGAGGATGATCACGCGCCGGCCGAGCGCGGCTTTAGCCTCGGCGATGCGGCGATCGAGCTCTTCGTCAGACAGACCGAGATATCGCTCGGGGAGCGGCTGCCGCTCCGAGATGTGCGACTTCTCGAACTCCGTCAGGACCGGAAGCATCGTCGACATATGAACTATCAATTATATCTTTTCTGAGGCTGGTCCACAGGACCCGCCCTACGTACGTAGGCCGGGTCTTGTTCTTCAGACCCGGCATCGGCGTATCGCACGACGTTGTAAAACGTGTCGCGCTCGACCGGCACGCGTCCGGCCGAGCGGATGATGCGTTCGATGGCGCTCGTCGACAGGGCCTCGGGTGTATTCGATCCGGCCATGTGGTAGATCTTTTCTTCCTGCACCGTACCATCGAGATCGTCCACGCCAAACCACAGCGCCGTTTGCGCCAGCTCTACCCCGCTCGCGATCCAGAACGCCTTGACGTGGGGGATGTTGTCGAGCATCAGCCGCGAGACCGCGTGCACGCGAAGCGTGTCCGACCCGGAGGGCGCCGGGAGCTTGCGCATCTGGTTGTTGTCGGGATGAAACGCGAGCGGGATGAACGCCTGAAAGCCGCCGGTTTCGTCCTGGAGCGCACGGGCCCTCAGCATGTGATCAACGCGTTCCTCGTTTGTCTCGATGTGCCCGTAGAGCATCGTCACGTTCGATTTCATACCGAGGCGGTGAGCCGTGCGGTGAATCGACAACCACCGGTCCGCGTCCGCCTTGTCGTGGCAAATCTTCTGGCGCACCCGCTCCGCGAACACCTCTGCGCCGCCGCCGGGCAGCGACGCGAGCCCGGCGTCCATCAGCGCGACGAGCACCTGCTCGTCGGACATCGTGTACAGGTCGGCGAAAAACGCGATTTCCACCGCCGTGAAACACTTCAGATGAATCTCGGGCCTGATGCGCTTGAAGCCGCGCAGCAGCTCGAGGTAGTAGTCGAACGGCAAGTCCGGGTGCAGCCCGTTGACGACGTGCACCTCGGTGAGCGGCTGGCTGTGACGGACGCGCAGCTTCTCCCACGCGTCTTCGAGCGACATCGTATACGACCCGGGATCGCCCGGCCGCAACCGCGCAAACGAACAGAAGAGACAGCTCGCCACGCACACGTTGGTGGCTTCGATGCGGATGTTGTAGTTGTAGTAGGTGAGATCGCCGTGGCGCCGCTCGCGCTCGCGGTTTGCCAGCGCCGCCACTTCGAGCAGATTGGGATGCTCGAACAGGCGCACGCCGTCTTCCATCGACAGCCGATCGCCACGTTCGAGTTTGCCGGCAATCTCTTTCAGCACCAGCCTTCGATCGTATCTCAAGGACTGTCAAAAGCCTCAACCCTTAGCCCCCAGCCTTTAGCCCTCAGCCCTCAAATCTCTAAGCCCTCAGCCCTTAGCCCTCAGCCCTCGGTCGAGGGTATACTCGCGGGCCACAACCGACGTTTCCCTGGTGACCACGCGAAGCGGGTGAAAAGCCCGCACGGTCACGCCACTGTAAGCGGGGAGCGACGCCTCTCGAAAAAAGGGGTCGGGTGCATTTTTCGAATGCGACCCGGCGAAAAATGCACCCGACCCCTTTTTCGCGAATACGTCACTGCGGCCAGGAATGGCTGTGGGAAGACGCGAGGCGCTCGCTGGGATCCGCGAGTCAGGATACCTGGGCACTGGGGCCGTCCTTTTCATCGGCGCGATTGACGCCGAGGAGGGCCCATGATCCGCAGTCTTTTCTCTTTCCTCACACTTCTCTCGTTTCTTGCCGCCGCCCCCGTCGTACACGCACAGGGAACGCCTGCAGGGCCATCGTCCGCCACGCCGCCGACGATTCGGGAATCCATTGTCGTCACGGCGACCGGCAAGGAACTCGCCGAATCGCAGGTCGGCGCATCGATCACCGTCCTCGACAGCAGGACGATCGACGAGCGCCACGCGCTGAGCACCATCGATCTTCTTCGCACGGTGCCCGGAGTGGTGGCCGTGCGGACAGGAGGCGTCGGCAACCTGACGGCGGTCTTCGTTCGGGGCGGCGAGTCCACGTACAACAAAGTGCTGCTCGACGGCATCCCGCTCAACGAGCCCGGCGGCTCGTTCAACTTCGCCACGCTCGCGCCCGAGAACATCGAGCGCGTGGAAGTGCTCCGCGGCGCGCACTCGGCGCTGTTCGGCTCTGACGCCATGGCCAGCGTCATCCAGATCTTCTCCGTGCGTCCCGAGGCCGGACGGCCTCGACTGAACGTGACCGCCGACGCGGGAAACTTCGACACCGCCCACCTTGCGGCGGGCGTCGGCGGGCGGTCCGGCGTCATGGAGTACTCGGTGTTCGGCTCGTACCTGCACACCGACAATCAGGAGCCGAACAACGAGCACGAGGGCTCGACGGTGTCCGGCACGGCGACGCGCTGGATGAAATCGGGTGCGTCCGTGCGGTTCTTCGGGGGCGGCGAGTTCGGCGAGACCGGCACACCCGGCGCGACCGCGTTCGGCCGGCCCGACATGGACGCGCACTTCAAGCATCACGATGGCCGGTTTCTGGGCGGATGGAATCAGCCTCTCGGCTCGCGCGTGACACAGCAGACGAGCTATTCGTACGTGATTACGAACTACCGCTCGACCAACCTGATTGTCGATCCGCCCTACACGGCGCAATTCGGCGATCTCGTCGCGGCGTTTCCCTCGTCAGATTTTCTGTACGACTCCGAAACGGATCTCGATCGCCACCATTTCGAGTATCGCGCCGATGCCGATATGGGACGCAGCCAGACGATCACCGCCGCCTTCGCCTACGACGGCGAGCGCGCCGTGCTGACCAATCACCGGTCGACGGCCGAGCCGCAGCGGCCCGAACGCAACAACACCGGCACGACCGTGCAATATCAGGCGCAAGCGGCGCGCGCGTCGGTCATCGCCGGCATCCGATTCGAGAACAATGGGAGCTTCGGCTTTTACGTGGCGCCGCGCCTGGCCGTGTCGCTGCTGGCCTCTTCAGGCAACGGCGACGTGGGCGCCACACGCATTCGCGCCAGCGTCGGACGCGGCATCAAGGAGCCGCTCTTCATCCAGTCGTACAGCCCGAATCCGGGTTTTCTCGGCAACCCCGATCTCAAGCCGGAACGTTCGCGAGGGTTCGACTTCGGCGTCGAGCAGCGCCTGGCGCGCGATCGGGTGAGCCTGGAAGCGATCTACTTCGCCAACTACTTCGACGATCTCATCAGCCTCGGGCCGTCCGACGCGAACTTCAACGCGACCTACGAAAACATCGGCGAGACGCGCGCGTCGGGCCTCGAGCTGGCCGGCACGGCGCTCGTCGGCGGCGCGGTGCGCATTCACGGCGCGTACACGTACCTCGACTCGAAGGTGATTCGCAGCATCAGCAGCAGCCCCATTTTCGCGCCAGGACAGCCGTTGTACCGCAGGCCCGGTCACTCGGGGTCGGTGGGCGTGTCGTACTCGCGCGATCGCGTCAGCTTCGCGCTGGGCGGCGTGTTCGTCGGATCCCGCGCCGACAGCGACTTCAACTTCCCGACCGTGTCGTCCAACGAGGGCTATGCAACCTGGAACGCCAGCGGCGAGGTCCGCATCGCGGCGCGCACGTCGGGCTTCGTGACGTTCGACAACCTGGCCGATCGCGAGTACATGGAGCCCCTGGGATATCCGGGGCTCGGCCGCACGGTGCGGGCCGGCATCCGAACGAGGTTCTAAATGGGACGTCCAGTCGCGGCGATCTCGTGGAGCGGAGGCAAGGACTCGTGCGCGGCGTATCAGCGCGCACGAAATACTTTCGACATCGTGACCGCGATCACGATGTTCAACGAGGACGGCTCGCGAAGCCGGTCTCATGGCCTCCGCCCGGAGATCGTCGCGGCGCAGGTCGAGCGCATGGGTCTGTCGAGTATCACGGGACGATGCTCGTGGGACTCTTACAGCGAGACGTTCGACCGGGCGCTCGCCGAAGCTGCCGCCCTCGGGGTGACGCACGTCGTCTTTGGCGACATCCTGTTCGATCAGCATCGCGAGTGGGCCGAGCGCATGAGCCGCGGCCGCGGACTCGAAGCGGTCGAGCCGCTCTGGAAGCAGTCCACCACCGATCTCTACCGGGATTTCGTCGCGTCGGGTGCCCGGGCCCGCATCGTGACCGTGCGCGCGAGCAAGCTGGACGAGTCGTATCTGGGCCGCGATCTGGCCGAGGATCTCCTCGACGATTTCATCGGACGGGATGTCGATCCGTGCGGCGAGCGCGGCGAGTACCACACGGTCGTCACGGCGTCGGCGGCGTTCTCGCGCCCGTTGCGCCTTCGCGCGCTCGGACGCGTGGCCCACAGCGGATGTGTGGCCGAAGATCTGGTGCTGGATGAGTGATCCAGCTCTGACGGTCGAGCGCGCGTCGTTCGCGTACGACGCGCGGGCCCTCGTCTTGAGCGATGTCACCGCCTCTGTTTCTCGCGGTGCGCTGGTCGGCATCCTCGGACCGAACGGATCGGGCAAGACCACGCTGCTGCGCCTGCTGGCAGGCCTCGTTTCGCCGCTGGAAGGCCGCGTGCTTCTCGACGGCACCGACATGAGCACGCTGCGGCGCCGCGACCTGTCGACGCGGATGGCCCTGGTCCCGCAGGAAACCCAACTGGCCTTCGAGTACACGGTCCTGGAAATGGCTGTGATGGGCCGCTATCCGCATCTCGGGGCATTCGAAATCGAAGGTCCGGACGAGATCGAGGTCGCCAGAGACGCGCTGCGCCAGACGGGAACGCTCCACCTGGAATCGCGATGGTTCAACACGCTGTCTGGCGGCGAGAAGCAGCGAGTGGTCATCGCGAGCGCCCTGGCCCAACTGGAAAAACGGTTCCGGGATCCTTTTTCGTCGGAATCAGGCGAAAAAGGATCCCGGAACCGTTTTTCGGAGATCCTGCTGCTCGACGAGCCAACCGCGTCGCTGGACCTCGCCTATCAGCTCGAGATCCGCTCCGTGCTCGCCAGGCTCAACGAGAGCCGCGGCCTGACCGTCGTCGTGTCGACCCACGACTTGAATTTCGCGGCCGGACTGTGCCGCGAGCTGATCCTGCTGGATCGAGGACGCGTGCTCGCCGCCGGGCCGACCGACGCGATGCTCGACACCACACTGATACGAAAGCTGTACGGCGTCGAGGTCGATATCACCACCAATCTCAGAACGGGGCGGCCGACGGTCGTCCCCGTCTCGCGCGCGCCCGACGCACATCTGTCATGACCATCGGCCGAAAGATTGCGGCGACCTACCTCGTCTTCGGACTGGGCGCGGTCGTCACCTGTCTTCTGGCCCCGCTCGTCGGATCCACGACAATCGATTTCCGGCGCGTGTTCGACGCGTCCGTTCCATTCGCGGAGAACGCCGACGCGCAGATCTTCTTCGTCGCGCGCCTGCCGCGCGTGCTCGCGGGAGCCCTGGTCGGCTCCGCGCTGGCCGCCTCTGGCGTCGTGCTGCAGGCGCTGCTCAGGAATCCGCTCGCGACGCCGTTCACGCTGGGCGTGTCTGCCGGCGCGGCGCTGGGCGCGATGCTGGCGCTCACGCTGGAGCTTTCGTCCGGCATCATCGGGTTTTCAGCGGTTCCCATCGCGAGCTTTGCCGGTTCGCTCGGCGCGGTGGCGATCGTCTATTCGCTGGCGCGCGTACGGCATCGCGGGCTGTCGACCAACGTCCTGCTGCTCGCCGGCGTCACGTTGAATTCGTTTTTCTCGGCCCTGATTCTGTTCGTGCAGTTCATGTCGGACTTCACGCAGACCTTCCGCACGGTACGCTGGCTCATGGGCGACCTCGACGTCAGCAGCTACGCGCCGCTCGTCGCCGCCGCTCCGCCCCTCGCGTTGTCGTTCGGTGCCTTTGCCATGCTGCCGCGATCGATGAACCTGTTGTCCATCAGCGACGAAAGCGCCGCGAGCCGTGGCGTCGACGTGCACCGCACGCAGCGCCTGGCATTCCTGAGCGCGTCGCTGGCAACGGGCGCTGCTGTTTCACTGGGCGGCCCGGTGGGCTTCATCGGCATCGTCGTTCCGCATCTCGTCCGGTTGTTGGTGGGAGCGGATCACCGCCTGGTGCTGCCGGCCTCGGCCTTTGGTGGCGCCGCCTTTCTGGTCGCGTGCGACACTGTGTCTCGTACCGCACTGGCACCACTCGAGGTGCCGGTAGGGGTTGTCACCGCTCTCATCGGCGGGCCGTTTTTTCTATGGCTGCTCATAAGACACCGCTGATTGCGTCCGTCCTGTTGCTGGCCGCGTGCCTGTCCACGGTCCACGCGCAGACTCGCCCTCAGCGCATCATTTCGATTGTGCCGTCGGTCACGGAAATGCTGTTCGCCATGGGCGCGGGGCCGCGCGTGGTGGGCGTCGGCAATTTCGATACCTATCCACCCGAAGCGCTGACGCGTCCCAAGGTCGGTGGCCTGATCGATCCCGACATCGAGCGCATCATCGCCCTGAAGCCGGATCTGGTGGTCGTGTACGGCACGCAGTCGGACCTTCGAACGCAGATGGAGCGCGCGCACATTCCGGTATTCCTCTACCAGCATGCGGGCCTCGCCGACATCACGGCCACGATTCGCGAGCTCGGCTCGCGCGCGGGCAACGTCAAGGAAAGCGCGGAGCTCGCGAACCAGATCGAGGCGGAGATTGCGGAGGTACGAAAGCGCGTCGCCGCCCGTCCACCTCCTCGAACGCTGCTCGTGTTCGGACGCGATGCCGAGACGCTGCGTGGCATCTACGCGAGCGGCGGCATCGGCTTTCTTCATGACATGCTCGAGGCCGCGGCGGGGTCAACGTGTTCGCGGACGTGAAGCGGCAGAGCATTCAAGCGACGAGCGAGCTGGCAGTGGCACGCGCGCCGGAGGTGATTGTGGAGATCGGTGTCGACACGGCCAGCTCCAAGGGGCGAAACCTTGACGCCTGGAATGCCTTGCCGTCCATTCCCGCCGTCCGCAACAAGCGGATCTATCAGCTGAGAGGCGACGGCATGATGAACCCGGGCCCGCGCATATCGGCGTCCGTGCGCCGTTTAGCCGAAGTCCTTCACCCTGAAGCCTTTAAAT
>CAWGDY010000038.1:0-17214 GCA_963821395.1 Vicinamibacterales bacterium
TATCTCTACAAGGAACGGCCGATCCGCAACTACGGTCTCGTGCGCCGGCTGCTGTGCGCGATTTTTCCGAAGCCAGACCTGATGATCATTCTGGACAACAGGCCTGAAGTCATCGTGTCGAGAAAGAACCAGCTGGCGGTCGGGCAGATCGAAACGCTCCGTCATTTCATGCTGCAGGCCGCGCAGCCGTACCGGCACGAGGTCGTGACGACCGACCATACGCCCGAGGAGCTCGCCGACCATGTGCTGAACCGCATGTTGTCGCTGCGAGCGGCAAAGTAGGTCTCGTGCGCACGAACCTCCAGCATCGCGAGCGAGAGCCGGACCGCAAGACGACGGCCCGCTCGACGTCCGTTCGTCGGCGCTCCGAGAAGCTGTCGTTCCGCCGGCCGAAACGGGTGCTCATCGTCAGCTCGCACTTTCCTCCGGAGCGGGCGGCGGGCGTCCATCGCATTCTGCGCACGATCAGTCAGCTGCGCGGCTCGAGCTGGCCGGTGTCGGTGCTGACGGTCGACCCGGACTACTACAAGGCCGGTACGCCGATCGACGTCGCGCTCGAGGATCGGCTGCCCGACGACATCGAGATCTACAGATCGAGAGTGCTGAGGGGCCTCACCGCCGTCGCGCGCTGGCGGCGCCAGGTGCAGCAGCACTTCAGCGCGCACGTGCGCGGGTTGTTTACCGACGCCGGCGAACGGCCAATTCTTCGTGACGTGTCGGCTCGCGCCGAGAAGCCGGCGCCGTCAACCAAGCGTCCCTTCGTGGACAGCGAGATCGGCTGGTTCCTGCCCGCTATCACGCAGGGCGCAACCGTGATCGAGAGACACAAGCCCGACATCATTTTCTCGTCGGCGCCGCCGTTCACGTGTCATCTGGTCGCGATGTGGCTGGCGCGCCGCCACGGCGTGAAGTGGGTGGCTGATTTCCGCGACCCGTGGGCCCGTTCGCCCTGGAAACGGGCCGACATGACCGATTCGTGGAAGCTGCGGCTGCGCGAGTGGCTCGAGCGCAGGGTGATCGGGCGGGCCGACGCGGTGATTCTGAACACGTCGGCGCTGCGCGACGAGTTCGCCGAGTACTACGGACCCGCCCTGGCTCAGAAGTTTCACACGGTCACCAACGGGTTTGACGCCGAGCACCTGACGCCGTTCCTCCGCGCGGTTCCGCGCCGGTCGTCGCGTCTCGTGCTGACCCATGCCGGATCGCTTTACCGGCAGCGCGATCCGCGGCCCCTCGTGAAGGCGCTCGCGTCGGCGATTGCCAGGGGGCGCATAGCGGCCGATCACGTCGAGCTCCATTTCATCGGCACCGTCGCGCCGCAATTCCGGCTGGCCGAGACGGTTCGCGAGCTCAACCTCGAGTCGTCGGTACGCATCACGCCACCGGTGCCACACGAGCGCTGCCTGCAGTACCTTCTCGAATCGGACGTGCTCATCGTGATCCAGCCGGGCACGGCCCTGCAGGTGCCCGTGAAGTTGTACGAGTACCTGCCGTTCGAGAAGCCGATCCTCGCGCTCGCGCCGGCGGGCGCGGTGACGACCATCGCCGAGGGCAGCGGTCTGGGTGTGGTGGTCGACCCGGGCGACACGGCCGCTCTCGAAGAAGCCCTTTGCCAGTTGTACGAGCACCGCGATCGGCTTGGCGAGCGCTATCGTCCCGATCCGGCATATATCGCGCGGTTCGACGGCAAGGCCGTGTCACGGCAACTGCAAGGCATCCTGGAGGCGCTGGCGTGAGCAAGCTGCGGCTGCTTCGCATGATGTTCCTGGATCCGCGCACCTGGCGATGGATGATTCGCTGGCTCGAGTTCCACTACCACAACCACATTTCGGCCATCCCGCGCCTGAAGAGCGTGGGGAAGGGCACCTGGATCGAGCCGACCGTCAAGTTCACCAACCCTCAGAACATCGCGATCGGCGGACACTGTCACATCAACCATCTCGGCTGTCTGCAGGCCAGTGCCGATTCGACAATCACGATCGGCAACGACCTCCGCATGGGTCCCGGCACGATGATCTACAGCTCGAACCACGGCATCCGCCTCGGGAACCTCATCCGGAGTCAGCCGGCGACCGGGAAGGACGTGACGATTGGCAACGATGTGTGGCTGGGGTCGAATGTGGTCGTGACCGCGGGCGTCACGATAGGTGATGGCGCCATCATCGCGGCAGGCGCCGTTGTCATCAAGGACATTCCGCCGTACACGATTGCGGCCGGGATTCCGGCCAAGCCCATCAAGAATCGGGAGTAGGAGGTTTCCGATGTCGGCCATGTCCCCTGCCAGCATGCGGGAGGTCGCCCAGCGGGTCGTTCATTACGGCAAGACCGATCTTCATCTCGCGCTTCGCTTCGGTGATTACGATCTTGCGATCGCGACGAACTCCGGCGCGATGATCGAGAAGCTGCGGCACATCTACCGGCATTTCCTCGACGATGCGCCGACGAGCCGCTTTGCCATCAGGATCATCGATGTTCCGGCGGCCCCCGATCTCGGCCTTGCCTTCACCTATCGCCTGTCGGATGACTCAGACGATGAGTCGAAGGACGAATTTTGCGATTTGACGGACGGGCGCGTGATCCGCAAGCGCTCGAACGGGATTCTGTTCGCGTCGGGCGACGGCATCGAGCTCGCCATCGGCCCCTGCGAAGAACACGAAACCAAGACGGCGAACTTCATCAACAGCCGTTACATCCAATGGCTGCTGCACCAGGGAGGCGTGCTCGCCCACGCGGCGAGCGTGAGGTCGGCGAAGAAAGGGCTGGTCCTGGCTGGTAACCCCGGTGCGGGAAAGACCACGCTGGCGTTGCGGCTGCTGGAACATGACCTGAGCCTGGTCGGCAAGGACCGCGTCATCGTCCGCCGCGAGGCGCGCGGTTTATGGGGTTACGGTGCGCCCGAAGCCGCCCCGCATCAATCCCGGGACCGCCATGAGCAATCCGAGACTTCGACCAGTTCTCAAGGCGAAGTTTGTCGAGAAGCTCGAGAAGCTTTCACAAGACGAGCTCTGGAAGGTCCAAAAGAAACACGACGCCTTCATCGAGGAACTCTACGGGCCGGGCTACGCGGCCATGGACGGCCCGATCGACGGGATCGCTCTCCTGACCTGGCAACGCGGTCCGGAGCCCATTCGAATCGAGCGCGTGAGCCTGAGCGAGCGACGGGATCTGCTGAAGATCCTTATAAAGAGTCGCGGGATTTTCTATCGGTCCGCTGCAGGATCCGCGGATCCGGAGCCCGACGAGGACGCGTATCTGGCAGTCATTGGAGACTGCCCCGTGCACGAAATCACCGGTGGGCTCGATTTCGATCGAGCCACGCGGTTCTGCGCCGGGCTCCTCTGAGTATCGAGAGAGCCTAGGCGTCGGTGTTGAGCGGCGACAGATGGCTGTGGACGATCTTCCATTCGCCGTTCTGGCGCAGGTGCACCCAGGAGCTGCGTCCGGTGACGCGGATCGGCGCGCCGTTCGCGTTCGTGATCGTGCCGATCAAGTACGCGGTTGCGATGGCCGTGTCCTGGTGGATGTAGACGCGCAGATCGCGGCATCGCAGGTCGAACGTCGAGGTCGGGCCCGGGTTTCGACCCTCGAATCTGTTCGTGTGGAGCGGGCCGCCTTCGATGCCGAAGCTCGTGAACTCGGAGAGGTAGCAGTTCGCACGCGCGGTGATATCGCCGCTGTTGAGCAGCGCGACGTATTGATAGACCGATTCCTTGACCTGCGTGGCGTCGTCTTTCGGTGGTATTCGAACCGGTGCCCGCTCGGGCTCGGGAGCGGACCGTGGCGCCGCCGCGGGTTTTACGTCGGCAGCGGGTTTTGCCTCGACTTCGGGCTTTATCTCCGCCGTGGGCTTCGCCTCGTCGGCCGGCTTCAGCTCGCGAACCGGCTTCATCGCGCGCACGGATTTGGGCGGCGGGACGGGTTTCGGCTCGGGCTCGGAGTTCAATAAGAGGTTTGCCGCCAGGTCGGGCGCGGCGACGGGTAAAGCTTCCGGCGCTTCGACCATCTCCGGCTGAACGGCAGACGAGGACGTCGATCGCGTGAAGGTGAAGCGCGGCTTGCGCGCGGGACGGTGCACCGGCATGTGTGGCCAGGGACACTGCGTGCAGGCGTACGGCCATCGGCGTGTGAAGACGCTGATCGCGCGCTGCGCCGCAGTCCCGCGCACGCGCCTGAGCGACGGAGTACCGCAGCCGGGGCAGATTCGGCTGCGTCCAGGATAGGCCGGTGGGCGCGAAAAGCGCGTCATCCTCTTGGCGAGGATGCCCACAGCCACCCCGAACAGGATGCCGACCCCGATTTCGCCGACGGCCGTCCAGAAATTGAGGTTTTGCCAGAGAATCACTTTGAATTCCTTGTGAGAATCAGGCTGGGGATTCAGCAAAGTCCGAGCCACAGGCGGCTCGCGCGAGTTCATGAGAGATCGGGCGAGACGCGTCGCGATCGCACGGTCATAAAGTCTGCTTGTCCGGCGCGTGGAAGAAAATTGTCGTGGCCAACTCGAAGAAAAGTCTGCCCGCGGGGTGCCTTGTGTGAACAGTTGCAGGTTGTGCGAAGGCACACGGTTTGCTGACCTGTGCCGTCGATGACTCCTGAGGGTACGGGTCCGGACGAGGTGGTTCACGCCGACCTGCTGCAAGGCCTCAGCGCCCTGGCGGATCTGTTCAGCAACGCGTCGCACACACTCAACCAGTGCCTGTTGACGATCGAGGACAAGCTGAGCTCGATGGTCATCGCCCAGGCGGAATGGGTGCCCATACAGACCGCGCGTTCCGTGGTCGAGCGGGTCCCAACGGCTGATGAGCCCGTGGACGATCGGCAGCAATCGCAGGAGCGGATGTTCGGCGGCGTGCCCGTCACCATCATGCGGATGTCCACGCCGGAGAACGAATCGCCGGCCGCAGGGCGATGCGAGTGGCAGTACGAGCTCGGATACTCCGTTGTCGGCGACCAGTGGGCGTTACTGATCCGCACGGCGACATTCGACCCCTCAAAACAGAGTGACGGTGGATTTACCTATGCCGATCTGATGCTGCTGCGGGAAGCGCCGCTCGAGATCCGGCTGAAGGCCATTCGTGAGATCCCGCTCCTGATTCGTCTGCTCGCCGAAGGCGCTCCACAACCGGGCGACGAGCCGGTGTGCGAAAGCGTCGAGGCGGACCCCGCATCAGCCAGCGAGGCGAGTGCCCAGCAGTTGTCATTATTCGCCTGACAAGCTGACTCTAGTCACTCCTGAAGCAGTGTTTCTCGATGCTCTGCGCATCGTGTCTTCCGAATCTGTGACGAAAGTCTCCCTTGCCGTGCGCGCGATCGTCGGTAGACGAAACGCCAAGGCGCGCTGATTCTTCAACTTACATAGGACGGGCTCCACGAGACGGGATTTCCGTCGCGTTCCTGACATCTCTGGAACGCCGGTTGCACAAAGCCGGGCTGCTGCGGGCGACCGCCCGCCGAGAGGACGGAGACACATGGATCAGTTTCTTCTGGCGTACATCGACCCGGGTTCAGGCGCGCTGATGGTGCAGGCTCTCGTGGCGGGTGCGGTGGGTTGCTTCGTGTTCGCGCGCAACTTCATCGCCAACATCACTTCGAAGCTGTTCGGTCGCCGGCAGGACGACTCGCAGGCCTAAATGCCGGCCGTAGCTGAGCGCGACATCACTGGGCGCATCGCAGGGTCATTCCGCGATCCGTCGGGCTACGTGTTCCTCCATCGAGGGCGCGTGTTCCGGACAATCGACGCGGAATGCCGGGACACGCTCGAGCACCTCAGCAAAAGCGGCGTGTTGCCACGGCTCATGAAGAGCGGAGCCGTGGTGGACACGCACGTGGTTGAGGAGCGCGGGCTGGTCGCCGAGCTCGAGAGCAGGCATGGTCCTCAGGCCGCGTTCCTCGAGCACGATCGGATTGCCCACATCACGTATCCCTATGAATGGTCGATCTCGATGGTGGCCGATGCGGGCATCCACACGCTCGATCTGCAGATCGCGCTCCTCGAGGCCGGCTGCTCGCTGAAGGATGCGACCGCCTACAACATTCAGTTTGTCGGCGGCCTGCCGCGCTTCATCGATCTGCCGTCGTTCGAGCGCGGCGCGCGTCTCGACGTCTGGTACGCGCTGGGACAGTTCCAGCGGATGTTCGTGTATCCGCTGCTGCTCGGCCGCTACCAGGGCTGGGATCCACGCTCGTACTTCGTCGCCAATCTCGATGGCCGCAGCGCCAGCCAGGTGGCGGGCTCGTTCAAAGGACTCCAGGCGTACCGGCCAGGCGTGCTGCTCGACGTCACGCTGCCGGCGCTCTTCGAAAAACGCTCCACCAGCGGTAACGGGCACGGAGCGGCCAAGCCGTCGAACGGCAAGGTGTCCAGCGCGGCGGCGCAGATTCCGAATCTCAAGCGGCTGAGAAGCAAGCTGCGATCGCTCGCCAACGGTTACAGGCCGACCGAGTCGTGGGTGTCGTACACGCGCGACTGCTCGTACGACGACACGGCCGAATCGGCCAAGAAACAGCAGGTGGCGTCGTTCATCGAGCGCATTGCACCGGCGACGGTGCTGGACCTCGGCGCGAACACCGGCGACTACTCGTACGTCGCGGCCCGCTGCGGCGCCGACGTCGTCGCCGTGGATCAAAGCCACGACACGATCGAAGTGCTCTACCGCCGCCTTCGAAAAGAGCCGGCGAGGATTACGCCCGCGGTCGTCGACCTGCGCAACCCGAGTCCGGGCATCGGATACCGCAACCAGGAGCGCCCGCCGTTCTTCGAGCGCATCTCGAGCGACTGCGTGATGGCGCTGGCGCTGATTCACCACCTGGTCGTGTCGGGCAACATGACCATGGAGGCCGTGCGCGAGCTCTTTGCGGGCATCGTGCGGCGCCACCTGATTCTCGAATTCGTGCCGCCAGACGACGAGATGTTCCAGAAGCTGACGATGTTCCGGCGCGACGAGTTCGGGCATCTGTCGCTGGAGAAGTGCATCGAGACGTTTTCCACGTGCTTTCACCTCGAAGCGCGTGCCGCGGTGCCGCATTCGGGCCGCACGTTGCTGCTCTTCCGAAAGAAGGAGTTCTGATGGCTACGGCCCGTACCCGGCGCTACCCCTATCTCATCGCGCTCGTGTTTCCGCTCAATCTCATGCTGTCGAACGTGCGCGAGCTGCCCGGGCTGACGGCGGCGGCCATGGTGTTCGGCTTCGTGTTGCTCATGACGGCGGCGCTCGACGGCGTGGGGCGGTTCCTCGTGCGCGATCCGGAGCGGCGCGCGTTGATGGTGAGCATCGTGCTGATGTTCATTCTGGGGTACGGACACATCGACTCGGGCATCTTCCATGAGAACGTCTTCAGCAGCGTGCTGATTCCGTCGCTGGTCTTCGGCGTGGTGCTGCCGCTCCTCGTCGTGGCGTGGCGCATGAAAAACCCGGACCGCGTGGTGAGCGTGGGTCATACGCTGGCGCTGGCGCTCGTCTGCGTGCAGGTGGCGACGGCGTTACCGAGCCTCGTCGTGCAGTCGGTGCAGGCCGCCGGCGCGATGAATCATCCCAAGGAGCTGGTGGAGATCAAGGGGAACGCGGGCGATGCCACGATGAAGAAGCCCGACGTGTACCTGATGGTCTTCGACGCCTACGCGCGCGGCGACATGCTGAAGCAGTACAACCAGCTCGACAACGCGGAATTTCTCGACGCCCTGAAGTCCCGCGGCTTTCTGATCTCCGACCAGGCCCGCTCGAACTACATGTACACGCGCCTGTCGCTGTCGTCGTTCCTCAACATGCGCTACCTGGACGACGACATCAAGGACTTCGGTCCGAACCCGCCGCGCGGTTCGATCAACCCGATGCTGCGCGAGTTCGAGGTGGCGCGGCGGTTCAAACAGCTCGGCTACACCTACCGGCACATCGGCGGCTACTGGCACGTGACGCGGTCGAGCCCGCTGGCCGACGAGAACGTGTCGTATCTGCCGTCGTTTGTCGAAGAGTTCGCGTTCGTGTTCCTCGAAGGCACGGCTCTGCATCCGATCCTGAAGGCGGTTCCCATCTACGGCGACTGGTTCCAGCCCGGGGTCGTGCATACGCAGCAGTTCAAGGGCATCGCGAAGCCGGCGGGAGAGAAGGGGCCGGTCTTTACTTTCGCGCACGTGCTCGCGCCGCACTCGCCGTATGTCTTCGATCGAAACGGCATCAAGGGGGGCGACACCTCGCTGACGAAGAAATGGGACCGTCCGCTCGAGTACGCCGAGCAGGTGCGATACCTGAACACGCAGATTCTGAAGATCGTCGACGAGATCATCCGCGTCAGCGGGCCGGATGCCATCATCCTGGTGCACGGCGACCACGGCGCGCGCTCGCAGGGGCAGCTTGGCGGTACGCCCGAGCAGAACCGCGAGCAGATGGCGACCTTTGCGGCCTATCGCGTTCCGGAGGCCACCAAGGCGGCACTCTATCCGGGCATGTCGCTCGTCAACAACTGGCGGCTCGTGTTTTCGACGGCCTTCGGCGCCAAGGATCTTCCGCTGGTGCCCGATCGCACGTTCTATTCCGACCCGGATTACATCTACGACCTTGAAGAGATCGACGTCGCGGGGAACTTTCTGCACCCGCGCTTGCCGCACGCGCGGACGGCCGGGTCGGGCGGAGGTGGAGAAGAATAGGTGCGGTGGGTGCGATAGGGCGGTAGGTGCGATAGGT
This sequence comes from Vicinamibacterales bacterium, assembly GCA_963821395.1. Taxonomy (GTDB): domain Bacteria; phylum Acidobacteriota; class Vicinamibacteria; order Vicinamibacterales; family JAMQPK01; genus JAMQPK01. The sequence goes on from CAWGDY010000038.1 coordinate 8,676, forward strand.
GCGGTAGGTGCCGCCAGTCTGATGCTACGCTTCAGCGATGGTGTCGGATCCCGTACCCCGCGCGCCGGCGCTGGGCGCGAAAGGACATTGGGAATCGGTCTATCGCGCAAGACGTGTCGATGAAGTGAGCTGGTTCCAGCGCGAGCCGGCCGTTTCCTTTGGTCTGATACGCAAGGTTGCCCCGGAGACGAGCGCGCGCATCATTGATGTCGGCGGCGGAGCCTCGTCGCTCGTGGACGCGCTGGCCGGCGCCGGCTATTCGGCAGTGACGGTGCTCGATGTCTCGAGCGCCGCTCTCGGTCATGCGCAGCGCCGCCTGGGGCCGGCGGCTTCAGGTGTGACGTGGCTGGAATCGGACGTGCTCGTTGGACGCCTTCCAGCGGGCGCCTTCGATGTCTGGCACGATCGGGCGGTCTTCCACTTCCTCACAGAGCAGTCCGAACGCGCGGTCTACGTGGAGCAAATCCGGCAGTCGCTGCGGCCGAATGGGTTTGTGGTGGTGCACGACGAGCTCGGCGAGTCATTTCGACTGCTCGAAAGCGTCCGCGAACAACACCTCACGCCGTCTGGTGCGACGCAGTCGTTCGTCTACTGCGTGTTCCAGTTCACACCGCACGACTGACACGAACCTTACGAACCTCACGAACCTCACGAACCTTACGAACCTTACGAACCGACGAACCGACGAACCGACGAACCGACGAACCCTTTCACCCCTTCCCAACGAGAGCCCCGAGGATTGCCGAGACGACGATAATCCAGACCGGTTTGACGTTTGTCAGTATCAGCGACGCGATCCCGGCGCCGATGATGCCCGCGTGGATAAACGTCGGGCTGGCCTGAGGCGCTAGTCTGAGACCCGTCGCGGTCATCAATGCGCACGACGCGATGATGACGCCGCTGCAGGCGCCCTCCAGGAGAGCGGATCGACCACGCAGGACGAGCCGGGCGATGGGAATCGACAGCAGCGCCGGTGTGGCCAGCGAGAGGGCGCCGGCCAGCGCGCCCTGCCACCCGCTGACGAAGTAGCCCACGATCACGATGTACATCCCGATCGGACCCGGTGACGCCTGGCTGATCGCAATCGCGTCGTTCAACTGGGCATCGGTCAGGAGCCTGTGGTCGATGACGAGCGCGTCCCGCACGATCGGCACCGTTGCAAAGCCGCTGAACGAGAGCAGCACTGCGCGGACGAACAGCCAGTAGAGGGCGAGGGAGGTCATTCGGAAGAGTCGATGGAGTCTGAAGAGTCGGAAGAGTCGGAAGAGTCGGAAGAGTCCGGAGAGTCGTTGGAGTCCGAAGAGCCCTTGGGGTGCGAAGCATCGCGAGGCCGAAGCACAACGGCGCCGGCGCCAGCCGCAATCAGCAACAGGGCAAATGGACTTCCCTGGAACAGCCAGTCCAGTAGAAAGAGTCCCAGAGCCAGCGCAATCGCTGCCGCGGGACGATCCTTCAATTGAGGACGGAGCAAGCGAACCGGTGATCCGCAGATGATGGCGATCCCCGCCGCCCTCGCGCCCGCCATTGCGGCGGCCAGCATACGGGACTCGCTGCCGCTGTAGATGACGGCGACGGCCAGCACGATCGTCGCAGGGATCATGGCGCCGGCAAGCACGGCTCTGATCGCGAGCGGCCAGCCGCCGAAACCGTGACCCAGCAAGGCATAGAAGGCGAGCAGGTTCGTTCCCGGTGTGATGCGCGACACCGCATAGGCCGCATCGATATCTCGAGGCTCGACGCCGTGTTCGTCGACGAAATCCTTTCGAAGCGACGCGACCGCGGCAGCGCCGCCGATATGCAGACTCGACGCGCGAACGAACGCGAGCAAGGGAGACGATGGCATCGGCGCTTCCAGCATTATCGTCGACAGACCGGCGGCACTCGTGCTGCCGGCGTTGCGCAGGGTGTCATCGCCGCGGAATCTGCTCTTGAATGCGATGGTCCTCGGTGGTAGCTTGCACCTGGGCGTGCAGGACGCCTCCCGTCCGCGGACAGGACTGAGTCCACCTGAGCTATTGCCAGATGTTCGGAACGTGATCGCCGAACCTCCTTTGCCCGACGCAGGCGGACTACGGGCTCATTCAAGGAGGCTCGCCATGCCCGTCCGCCGCTTACCTGTTCGGCCCGACCCGGAACAGCTTCATCGCCAGGCCAGGGAGCTCCTCCGCGCCATCCGCGCTGGCGATGCGCCTGCGATCGCCGAGTTGCGCGAACACCATCCCAAATCGATCGACCCGTCGGCTGCGAAGTTGGCCGACGCGCAGCTCGTGCTCGCACGGAGCTACCACGCGTCGAGCTGGCCGAGGCTCGTCCACGCGGTGCAGCTCGCGGACGCGATCTGGCGCGATGACGGGGACCGCGTCCGCGCGCTCATCACGCGCAATCCGGCGCTCATCCATGAAGATGTCCTGATTCGCGCCGACAGCAATTGGGGCCCGCCGATGACGTTCGCCGCGAACCTTGGCCGCGACGACATCATCCGTCTCCTGCACCGCCACGGCGCTAAAGACGTGGAGTCGGCGGCCGGACGGGCTGCGCTCCAGGGCAAGGCCGAGACGGTGCGCATGATCTGCGACCTGGCGGGCCGACCGTCGCTCGACAAGTGGACGCTCGCCGGTCCCGCGTACACGCTGAGCGTCGAGGGCACTGCGGTCCTGCTCGCGCTAGGTGCCCGCGTCGTCGGGCCCGAGGGTGTGGACCACAACACCATGGAGCATCTCCTCGGGACCGACAGCCGGAACCCGTCCGCCAAGCACCGCATCCTGGAAATGTACGTCGAGCACGGTTTCGAGCCTCCTGACACTCCGGTGATGGCACTCCATCGAGGGCGCATTGATCTGCTCGATGCGCACCTCGCGCGCGACCCGGACCTCCTCACGCGCACGTTCGACATCGCCGACATCTTCCCGCTCGCCCCTGCGTGCGCCAGAGAACCGTACACGGCTCAGGGCACGCCGGTGCATGGCACGACGCTCCTGCACATCGCGGCCTACTTCGACGAGCTGGAAATCGCGGGCTGGTTGCTCGACCGGGGCATGAATCCGGATGCGCGGGCGGCGACCGACGCCGACGGCTTCGGCGGTTACACCGCGCTCTTCTCGACGGTCGTCTCCCAGCGCAACTTCTGGGTCAACTACGGCAAGGGACAGCCGGATGAAGCGCGCTTCACGCGCCTTCTGTTGGACAGGGGTGCCGACCCGAACGTCCGGGCGTCCCTCCGGGCGCGTCTCGAGCAGGGACACGGGGGCGGCCCGCTTCGCGAGTACCGTGATGTATCGCCACTCAGCTGGGGCGAGCGGTACGACGCGCGGATCTTCGTGAGCCGGGAGGCGCTGCGGCTGATCGAGTCGCGAGGCGGCAGTCGCTAGAGTCTTTCACCCACCAGTCGCAGCGCGGCGGCGTGTGCGCCGTCGCGCCGCATCGCGGTGGCGATCGATTGAGCACGAGCCGCCACATCCGGTTGGAGCGCGGCTTCGAGCGCGCGCGCGAGCGATTCCGTGGTGGGTGCGCCTGGCGCGTGAGCCGTTCCGATGCGGAGCGCGTGAACTCGCTGGGCCCAGTAGTGCTGGTCGTACAGCTGTGGGATGACGACTTGAGGTGCCCCGGCCAGCGCGGCTGCGGTGGTGGTGCCTGCGCCGCCGTGGTGCACGACGGCTGCAACGCGCGTGAAGAGAGCCTGCTGGTTAACCTCACCAATGGACAGGCAGTCGGGTTGGTCGTCGACGAGCGACAGGTTCGCCCAGCCCCGCGACACGATCGCGCGGCGCCCAAGCGCGCGGGCGGCCTGGATCATGGCGTCACTGAGGCCCTGCGGTGCGCGGATGCTGCCAAAGCCGAAGTAGATCGGTGGATCGCCGGTCTCGATGAACGTCTCCAGCTCAGGGGACAACGGACGCACATCAGGAAGAATCCAGGCGCCGGTTTGAAACACCGCACGGTCAGCCGGATCGGACCAGGGCGCCAACGTGGCGTCGGCCGCGAGCCAGGGCCGATCCGTGAAGATGTGATCGCGGACGTCACCTACCGGGGTCAAGCCCATTGATGTTCGTCGTGCGTTCAGGGCGTTGCCAAACAAACCGTTGAAGCGTTCCTTGTCCTGGGCCCAGAGCTCGCGGTTGTCTGCCGTTGCTGACGCCGGCGCTTGTCCCGGTAAGGGTGGCAACGGAGGTGGAGCGTGATGCAGCGATGGCAGTACTGCCGGGCAGTACGTCGCGAAGACGTAGGGAATGCCCATCCTCTCGGCCACCGATCGAGCCGCGATCTGCAAAGCGGTTGCAGCCACGATGATGTCGCAGCCTTGAGCTGCCGCCGCGACTGTCTCGAACTGAGCAGCGACCGTGCCTTCCGCCATCTGACGCCGGAGCTCGGGCGAGATTGGTCCGAGCGCGGCCGGTGGGCTGGAGGCCGTCAATTTGCGCAGCTCCGGACCGATGGGCACGACGGGGATGCCGAGGCTCTCGATCTGATCGCGGAAGTCGGGCGGGACGCACATGCGGACTTCCTGATCGAGCATTCCCAATTCCGACGCCAGCGCCACCAGCGGCTGGACATCGCCCCGCGACCCGATTGTCGATAACAGCACGCGCATGAGAACCAGACCCTATAATGCCGCGTCCCGGAGTCTACATGAGCGCTTCAATCAGAGTCGCTGTCGCCACCGATGCCGGCAAGATCGCCGAACTCGGCAATCAGCTCGGTTACGACATGGGCACGCCCGAAACCGCGGAGAGAATTCGGCGGATTCTCTCTCTCAACGATCAGCGTGTCTTCGCTGCCGAGGTCAACCGCGTCCTCGTCGGATGGGTCCACGCGATTTTCGCGGAGTATTTCGAGTCGGAAGCGTTCGTCCTCATCGGCGGCCTGGTCGTCGACAAGAACCATCGCCGGCAGGGGATTGCCGGCACGCTCATGGCGTCTGCGGAACAGTGGGCGCGGGAGCGGGGATGCTTCATCGTCCGGCTGTCGTCGAGCTCAACGCGGACCGGCGCGCACCGGTTCTACGAGCGGATCGGCTACGAGCACATCAAGACGCAATATGCGTTCGTCAAAGCGCTCGATGTGACGGCTCAGAAAGATATAAGGAGATTCGTTCCAAAAGTCGAACACTGAATCGATTGGCCCAACCAATCTACCAGATCTGCCAATCTGCCAATCTGCCAATCTGCCAATTCCTAATCTCCCAGCCTCCTGATCTCCTGTTTCGGTTTGATCTCGGCGACCCGGCGTTTGTCGAGGAACGCCAGTTCCCGGCGGAACCGTTCGATCTGAGCGCGCTGATCCTTGAGGTAGTCGGCCGCCTCGTGCTGGGCGCCCGCACTGGCCGATGAAACGGCGCGCGCCTGGAAAATTGCCACCGGCGTATCTGACGCGCGGCCACCTTGCTCCGGCAGATTGGCCGTGACCTTTTCGCCCCATGCGACCAGGCTCTCGTAGTTCGCGAGCATCGCCAGCACCTCGCGCACCTCGATCTCGGTGAGGCCACGCCACCGCGTGTCATCTGCGCTGTCGCCAGGCCGCCAGTCGCTGACGGGAAAAGGCGTTGAGGTGAGAATCTGGGCGTGCGTCGCGAGATCCTCGAGCAGCTCGCGAACGCCGGTGCAGAGCGCAAGGTCGCGGCTGTTGCTGCCGGTTGCGAGCCAGTCGACGTCTTCCATCTGTCGAGACACCTGAAAGAGCTGCTGCAGCAGGACCAACAGGCGATACATGTAGCTCGCGCGTTCCTTGAGAGTCGGCTCCACGGGGGTCATGGGCGCTCCCTGCCATCCACTGACGGGCTTACGGTCCGATCGGTCGAGTTTGCTGGGGGCAATTCGACGAGTGTCCGGATTATAGCCAGCCAGAGGCTGGACAGGTAAGAAAAGGTACGGATAGAGCGTACAAGAAGAGACCCCAGTAACCGCCCGCACACAGCGGGCGGTTACTGGGGCAAGGTCGAGCAGTCGATTATTGCTCGACGGTCAGGACGATATCGTCAATCACCAGGTCTGATGTTTCATTCACCCCGGTCTTCCGGGTCAGGAACGTGCCCAGTGCGAGCACGTGGTTGCCGGCGGACAATTGGCCGAGGTTAATCTCCACCTGCTGCCAGCCGGTAGAAACCGTCGTGCCGGTGCCTCCCACCTGCACTACGAAGGTGTTCGGCGCGATGCCCTTCAGCACGCCGTTGATGCTCACAAGCAACCGGCCCAGCTCGCCGCTGTCGAGGTTGTTCCCCGTCAGGTTGTACCGGAAGGTGACTTTCGCCGTCGCCGTGCTCGCCAGCGCGAAGCTCCGGTGCCAGCCGCCGGATATGTTGGACGTGTTCGAACCGTTGACGCCGCCGGCAATCACCTGCGCGCCGCCGCCGGTGAAGCCGCCGGCTGGCACGAGCCCGCCAACCGCGTAGTTCGGCTGGACGGTGCCGAACAGGTCGTCGGCGTAGCTGAAGCCGTCCGAGCCGCCTTCGAAGTGCGCTTCGAAGACCGCCGACGTCACGCCTTCGAACACCGTCAGGGTTGCGGCCGAGCTGGTCACGCTGCCTGCGCTGTTCGAGACCACGACGTCGAACGACGCGCCGTTGTCGGACACCGCCGTCGGATCCAGCGCGTAGCTCGTGCTGGTCGCGCCGGCGATGTCGACGCCGTTGCGACGCCACTGATAGCTGAGGGGTGCGGTGCCCGACGCTACCACCGAGAACGTAGCGCCGGCCGGTGCCGTCACCGAGACGTTCGCCGGCTGCGTGGTGATGCTCGGGGCCACCGGCGGCGGGTTCACCGTGAGGATGGCGCCCGAGCTGGTGATGCTGCCGGCCGAGTTCGTGATCGTGACCGTGATGACCGAGCCGTTCTCGGCCACGGCGGTGGGTGTTCTTACGTAGGTGGCGCTCGTCGCCCCGACAATCACGCCGCCGTTACGACGCCACTGGTAGCTCAACGGCCCCGTGCCCGTTGCGACGACCGTGAAGGTCGCCGCGTCAGGTGCCGTCACCGTGGTGCTGGCCGGCTGCGTAGTGATGCTCGGTGCTACGAGCGCCGCGTTCACCGTCAGCGTGGCCACCGTGCTCGTAACCGAACCGGCCGAGTTGGAGACCACCACATCGAACGTCGATCCGCTGTCAGCGACCGCGGTCGGATTGAGCGAGTAGCTCGAGAGCGTCGCGCCGGCGATGTCGATGCCGTTGCGGCGCCACTGATAGCTGAGCGGTGCACTACCCGTCGCGACCACCGAGAAGTTGGCCGCATTCGGCGCGGTCACCGTCACGTTGGCCGGGTGGGTCGTGATGCCCGGAGCCACAACCGGGGCGTTCACCGTGAGCGTGGCAGGTGCGCTGGTAATCGTGCCCGCCGCGTTCGAGACGATGACGTCGAACTGCGCGCCGTTGTCAGCCACGTCTGTTGGATTCAGCACGTAGCTGGCGCTGGTCGCGCCGCCGATGGCAACGCCGCCGCGCCGCCACTGATAGCTGAGCGGCGCATCACCCGTCGCGACGACGGAGAACGTCGCCTGGTCGGGTGCGGTCACCGTCATGCTGGCCGGGTGCGTCGTGATGCCCGGCGGCACAGGCGCCGGAAGCACGGTCAACGTGGCCGACACGCTGGTCACGCTTCCGCCGGCATTCGTAACGATGACGTCGAACGTCGAGCCGCTGTCGGCCGTCGACGTGGGATTCAGCACGTAGCTGGTACCGTTGGCGCCGCCGATAGCCACGCCATTCCGCCGCCACTGGTAGGTGAATGGTGCGTCACCACCAACCGTCACGGCGAACGCGGCAGAGCCAGGTTCGGTCACGGTCACGCTTGCCGGCGGTGTCAGGATGCTCGGCGGAACCGCCGGAGCGCCCGGGCCCGGCACGGCGCCGGAGATGAGCCGCACGTCGTCGATGTAGATGTCCGCGTACTCAGAGTTCTTGCTCTTCCGGCTCAGATACCCACCGAGGTCCAGTGTGTGGGTGCCAGCCGGCATGTTGCCGAGGTCGAGCGTCACTTGCACCCATCCCGTTGTGCTCGTGGTATCGCTCACGCCAAAGAGTTGGACGATGTAGTCGTTGGCCCCGACTCCCTTGAGCACGCCGTCGACGGCAACCAGCACTTGACCGAACCGGTCGGTGCGCGAGTTGATCATCGAGAGCTTGTAGCGGAACGAGAGCGAGAGCGGTCCACCCGTTCCCAGATTGAAGCTCTTGCGCCAGCCGCCCGAGATCCTGGCGAGGTTCGAACCGTTGACACCGCCAAGCAGCACCTGCAGACCGCCGCCGTTGAAACCCCCGGCAGGCGCATACGCGCCCGTCGCCATGGCCGGCTGCGCGGTGGCCCGGAACATGTCATCGGCGTATGTGAAGCCGTCCGAGTTGGCGTCGTAGTGCGCTTCGATGACGAACGGCAGCTCGTCGATATCGGTCGCGGTGTTGTTCGACGAGACTGGATCGCTGATGTGCGAGGCACGGATGGTCGCCGTGTTCGTCATCAGAGAGCCCGATGCCTCTTCCGACAAGGTTGCGTGAACCGTGTAGGTGACGTGGCTGCCGGCCGGCAGGTTGACGAAGTCGATGATGCTGCCCGCA
>CAWGDY010000039.1:0-16410 GCA_963821395.1 Vicinamibacterales bacterium
AGACGCCGGTATAGCGTCACCACGTCGATTGCGGTACCATGGGATCGGCCGGCCACGCCGGTCCTCCCCACGCTCTCTGCCCGCTGCAGGAGTTCCGCAATGACCCTCGTGTCCCTCTTGCGTGCGATGGGTGTCGCTGCGCTCATCGTCATCGGCTCGGCCGCATCCGCTGCGGCCCAGGGCATCGGCCTCACGTTCGGTCCGACGTTCTCGACCTTCAGCAACGATGTGCTGGACTTCGATTCCCGCGTGGGTTTTCAAGGCGGGCTCTTCTTCGGGGGCAATCGCGACGGCGTCCTCGGGGTGCAGGGCGAGCTGAACTGGATTCGCAAGCAAACCACGGCGTCGGCGATCGGCCTCGACATCGCCGACATCCGTGTGGACTACCTGCAGATTCCCGTCCTTCTTCGATTGAATGCGGGAACCCGCAACACCAGCGGCTTCGCCCTGTACGGCCTCGTGGGACCGGCCTTTGAAGTCAAAGTCGGTGACGAGATTGAAGGCGTGACCAACGACTGGCTCGAGGGCGGCGACGTGGGCCTCGTGTTCGGAGGCGGCATCGAGGTGGCCCGCCTGCTCGTCGAGGGCCGCTATGAAAAAGGGCTGCGCCGCATCAACAACAACTTCAGCGACATCAGCGACATCAAATCGCAGTCGTTCACGATTCTGTTCGGCATCCGAATACGCTAACCCCGCGAGTTCGGTTCTGTTTTCTGTTCGCGGTGGGCGATAACCGGGCCAATCGGCCACACCTGCTCCCGCGCGCGCAACGCGACAGACCACCTGTTCAACTTGGAGTGGACAGCATTGCAGGGCCTGCCCACGCACCGATCAGAAACTGCATCGTGTGACGAGGCGTGAGCGAATTGTTGTGATTTCTCATCGACGTCGCTGGCACGCCGAGTGCTCTACGCATTGATATGGAAAACAGAGAGCTCGATGGATGTTATGAACGGGTCGACGTTCGGCCCGCCAGGGGCGACTTGCCAATTGATGGCGCCGATGCACGGCTAGCCGAGTTGCGCCAACTCATCGCCAACCTCGAGAAGGTGCAGAAGATTGTGCTCACCGAAGTACGAGGGCTGGCGACGAAGGTCGATCGCCTTACGCGCGCGCGCGGGCGCGGCCATCCAAATCCGTGACGCTAAGTACGTGGTGTCCGGCCGGCAGTTGGGTTGGTGTTGCTGCGGCGCGAGGCCGTGCGCAGGCGGCCGACACGTCACGCCTGACCGCGCGAGAAGCCCGAGGGCATCGAGCGAGGACGAAAGGCGAAGTCAGTGTCCTCGCGTCGGGCGGTCCTCCGCGGCATCGGAGCGCGTGTCCGGCCCCGAAGCTTCGGATTCGCGCGGCAGCAACGCCAATCCAAGTGCCAGCCGGTCGTCGACGTACCGGGTCCGGCTAAAGCCGGACACTACGTACTTCTCGACTGAGAACTGACTAAAGAGAACTGAAAACCGCGCTGGCTAACCGCGGAGCGCTTTCTTGCCGGCCGCGAGCGTTCGCAGGATCGATTCGGCATCGTAGACGGCGCCGCCCCACGTGCCGCCGCTCGCATCCTGAAGCGCGGCCCAGATACGCGTGTCGTCCGGAAGCGCCGCGTCGGCGGCGAGATCGGACCGCACGTCGCGCGCCTCGAGGATTCTCGATCCGTCGGACGCACTCTGCTCGACGAAGTTTTCGCCGATCAAGTTGACGGTACCTTCGAGCGTTGTCCGGTTGATCACGATCTCGATGACGTCGCCATCGCGCAGCTTGCCGACGGGGCCGCCCGCCAGCGCCTCCGGCGATACGTGCCCGATGCACGCACCGGTGGACACACCGCTGAACCTGGCGTCGGTAATCACGGCCACGTGTTTGCCGAACGGCAGGTGCTTCAGCGCGCTCGTAATCTGATAGGTCTCTTCCATGCCGGCGCCCATCGGCCCGCGGCAAATCAACACAATCACGTCGCCGGCCTTCACGCGCCTGGCCTTGATGGCGTCCATAGCCGCCCGCTCGGACAAAAACACCTTCGCCGGACCGGTCATCCGATACACGCCGTCGGCATCCACGACCGACGCGTCGATCGCGGTGCTCTTGATGACGGCGCCGTCCGGCGCGATGTTGCCTTTCGGAAAACAGACAGTGGACGTCAGGCCGCGGGTGCGTGCGTGTTCGGGCGAGACGATCACGTCGTCGGGGTCGACGCCTTCCTTTCTAAGCTGGTCCCGCAGTCGCGTCCGCCTCTCCGACGATTCCCACGCATCCAGCTGAGCATCGAGCGAGCCCCCGCCAGCCGTGGTGACGCGAGTCTCGAGCAATCCCAGGCGGCGAAGGTGCAGCATCACTTCCGGCACGCCGCCGGCCATGAAGACCTGCACGGTCGGGTGATTGCGGGGGCCGTTCGGCAGGGCGTCGACCAGTCGCGGCACCTGCTTGTTCACCGCGGCCCAGTCTTCGGCCGTGGGCCGCGCGAGCCCGGCCGCGTGGGCGATCGCCGGAAGGTGCAGAATGAGATTCGTCGATCCGCCGAACGCGGCAAACACGACGAGCGCATTGCGCACCGCGGCATCGGACACGATGTCCGAGGCCGTGATACGCCGGGCTTCGAGATGCATGAGCGCCGTCGCCGATCGCCGCGCCATGTCGATCCAGATCGGATGACCGGACGGCGCAAGCGCCGAGTGTCCCAGCGACAATCCGAGCGCCTCTCCCACGACCTGCGCGGTCGCCGCGGTTCCGAGAAACTGGCAGCCGCCGCCCGGCGACGCGCAGGCCCGGCATCCGAGATCGGCCGCTTCTTCGAGCGTGATGGACCCGTGCACGAACCGGACGCCGATTGTCTGAATCTTGCCGGCGTCTTCACCCTCTTCGGGGAGCAACGTGACACCGCCTGGCACGAGCACCACCGGAAGATCGTGGGACGCCGCGAGGGCCATCATCATGGCCGGCAGCCCCTTGTCGCAGGTGGCCACGCCGAGCACGCCGCGCCGGGTCGGCAGCGATCGAATGAGGCGTCGAAACACGGTCGCGGCGTCGTTGCGGAACGGCAAGCTGTCGAACATCGCCGTCGTGCCCTGCGATCGCCCGTCGCAGGGATCGGTACAGGCGGCCGCAAACGGAATCGCCCCGGCGGTCTTGAAAACCGCCGCGGCGGCCTCGAGCAGCAGGCCCACCTCCCAATGTCCGGTGTGATACCCGAGCGCGACGGGCGTTCCATCGGCAGCGCGGATGCCACCATGGGTCGAGAGCATCAGGAATTCGTTGCCGCCGAGCGCGGCGGGATTCCAACCCATGCCGGCGTTCTGCGTCCAGCCGAACAGATCGCCCGAGGGCCGCTCTCGCAGCATTTCGGCCGTCAAGGGCAGGACGCCCGCGGGTCCGCGAGCGCGCGTGGAGATCTCGAACAATCTGGCATCGTCTGAGTCGAATGGATTGGATGACATCGAATCTCTATTCTCAGTTCCCTCGAAGGCGCGCGACGGCGCGGCGGGCTTCGGTAAGCTCCGCGAGATCGGGGTCGGCGTTCTGCCAGACCTCGAGAAAGCGCTGGTACTCGACGAGCGCGGCCTGCCGGTCGCCCGATTGATCGAGCAGCCGGGCGATCTCGAGTATGTAGCGCGGGTCGAACAACCCGGTCCATTTCTGCGCCGGCCCCGGCACGAGCAGTTGCCGGTAGATCGCGATGGCGCCGGCACGATCGCCGCGCGCTTTCGCGACGCGGGCCATGCCGTCGCGCGCGGGAATCTCGTTCATCAATGCCCACGGATATTCGAGATACAACGAGATCCACACCCGGGCGGGCGGCTCGCCCGCCGTGAATGCCGCCGCAGCCTCCGGTAGTCGCTTTTCAGCTAAGGCGATTTCGCCGCCGAGAGCGGCGTGCCAGCCCTTCTCGAACGGGTTGTCCGGGTTATACAGCCGCTTCTGGGATTCGAAGAACTCGCGCGCACGATCGAGGCGTCCGGCGCGCGCGTGAGCCAGACCTGCCATCAGATCGGCGAGCACGAGGTACAGGCGCTGACGCTCGCGGGGGAGCACGGCGAGAATCCGCCGGACCTCATCGATATCGCCGAGCGCACGCGCGTATTGACGCTGCTCGAGCGCCAGGAACGACGACATGAACACGCCGCTCGACTGTCCGACGACGCTCGCGTTGGCGATCGGCCGTTTGATGCCATCCGCGATCATGGCCGACGCCTCACGGTAGCGGCCGGCACGCGTCAGCAGAAAGGCCTTGAGCGCGAAGTCCGGTGTTTCTTCCGCAATCGCGTCGTCGAGCCGGCCCAGCATGGCGAGGCCGACTGCCCTGGCCGTGTGAGACTGAAAGAAATTGGGCTGGATAGTCAGCGCGCGTGTGAAGTACTGAAGAGCCTCGTCCGGCCGTTCGAGCGCCAGATACGCTTCGCCGAGGCTGTCGTACGGATTGGGCTCTTGGGGACTCTGCTGCGCATACGTCTCGAACTGCTCGAGCGCCTGCTTGAAACGCCCTCCTTCCAGCAGCGCGTAGCCATAGGCATTGCGCACCATGCTGGAGTTGGGCTGGGCTTCCAGACCGCGACGGAGTATCGCCAGCCGCTTTTCCGGATTGTGGATAAGTCCCGTAATGGGCGCGTACAGCTCCAGCGCCGACGCATAGCCATCGTGCCAGTCTGGAAACTCGGCGAACAACTGGTCGAGCAGGCGTTCGGCCTCGCCGCCGCGGCCCGCGTCGCGAGCCAGTTCGGCCCGCAGCAGCAGCCGCTGGCGCTCGCTGAGACGCTCCATATGCTCGGAGGCCTTCGCGAAATGCCGTTGCCGATCGCCGTACCGGCCCGAAAAATAGTCGACGAAGCCCAGATACAGATACGCGCTGGCGAAGTCCGGATCCACACGCACTGCTTCTTCGAGGAGCCGTGTCGCGTCGACGATGCGCACGTTCTGATAAGCCTCGGTGCCTTGCGCAAACAGCCGGTAGGCATCGAGCGACGGCGACGACACAGCCGCGACGGGGCGCACACCCGATGCATCCTGCAACCCGACACCGTCGCGAATCCGCGATGCGAGCTGGTCAACCAGACTGAACAGGTCGGCGCCCCTCACGCTCTCGGCGACGAGGACCTTGCCGGTCGCCAGATCCTCCATCTGGGCGTCGATCCGGTACTCATCTCCGGATCTGAAGATCGTCCCCACCACGACCGCGCCCGCGCCCGCACGTCGCGCCACGTTGGCGATCTGCGTTCGATCGAGCGAGTTGAGATCGCCCGCGCCAATCTGCCTGGCCGCGTCGCCGAGCCGCCGCGAGCTCACCACGTCGAGCCCGCGTGTCTGAGCCAGTCCCGTGAGCAACATGCTCGGCACGCCCGTCGACAGCCATTCGACGCCAGTGCCCGGCGCGCCAGCGACGTCGAACGACATGACGGCGATGGCAGGATGGCCCGCCGGCCCGGCCGCAACGCGCCCGCCTTGCACCGATGTCGCCGTGTCCGCCTGTCGTTGCCACCACACTCCGGCGCCAACCAGCAGGCTCGCGAGAACCGCCAGCGCCGCCACCGCGGCCGCGCGCGTCCTCGCCGGCGGGGACGTCATACGCCGCCTGATTTCAGTGTTCACCTTCTCGAGCGACGCACGCACATCGCTCGCGCTCTGATAGCGCTGGCCCGGATCCTTTTCGAGGCTGCGCCCGATGACGGCTCCAAGCGAATTGGCCACGTGATCGGGCAGTGGCGGCGGGGAGCCGTGCAGGATGGCGCCAGTCAGTTCGAATCCCGTGGCGCCGGCAAACGGACGTTTACCCGCGGCCATTTCGTACAGCAGTATTCCGAGCGCCCAGATATCGCCCCGCTCGTCGGAGGGTTCGCCGCGAAGGACTTCGGGCGGCATGCACGAGAGCGTGCCGACCAGCACGCCTTTACTCGTAATCGACGAGCTCGATTCGGATAAATCCTTGACGCGATGCGCAGGTAACCGGCGCGCCACGCCGAAGTCGAGCACTTTCGCACGCCCGTCGGCTGTCACGACCACGTTGGCGCTCTTCAGATCGCGATGCGTGACGCCGTTGGCGTGCGCGTGCGCCACCGCGTCGGCAATCTGGGCCCCGCAGCGCACCACGAGATGCATCGGCAACCCGCCTGGCGGAATGACCTCCGACAGGAGGCGCCCTTCGACGTATTCCATCGCGATGAAGGGCTGTCCCTCGTGCGTGGCGACTTCATAGATGGTGCAGATGTGCGGATGGTTCAGCTGGGACGCGTGCTGGGCTTCGCGCCGCAGTCTGGCCTGCGAATCGCGATCGCTGTCGGTCGCAAGCTTTATCGCGACGTCGCGGCCGAGCTCGCGATCGCGCGCAAGATAGACTTCGCCCATCCCGCCCGCACCAAGCAGCCGCACGACCTCGTATCGCCCGATGACGCGCGCCGGCCGCGCGGATGACTCGACGGAGGGAACTTCGATGAAGTCGCCGGCCTGTGCGTGCGCCGCCAGCAGACGATCGATTTCGGTGCGAAGCCCCTGAGGATCGGCGTCGTGGCGGCAGGCCTCGGCCAGGAAGGCCTCGCGCTGGGAGGGATCGCGCTCGATCGCGGCGTGGAAGAGTTCCTTGACCCGCGCCCAGCGCTCAGCTTCCATCGACCTCACCTAGCATACGCGACGGGCGTTTTAACACAGTTCACTTGACACCTGGGCCTTGAGGGGCGGATATAGTCCTCAACTGAGACAAATTAAACACCAATTACGGCTGGTTTGATTCGATCAGGTTCTCCTGCGAGCCGTTCGTCTTGGCGATTTAGTCCCTTAATGGTTCAATGAAGGGCGCGATCTCGCGCATCGTCAACGACCTCATCGCCGACGGCGTGATTTTCGAGGGCGCGACGGGACAGACGGTTCGCGGCCGCAAGCCCACCTTCCTTTATATCGATTCCCGGCGGCGGGCGGTGGTCGCCGCCGACATCAGGGCCAGCGAGACGTTTCTGATGCTCGCCGATCTGCGTGGCAATCCCACGACCGAAGTGATTCGCATGCCGACCCTCCGCGATCCGGGCGAGCTGGCGCCGGCCATGGCCGAGCGCATCAAGCGGATGCTCGTCGAGAATCGCGAGGTCGACGCCTGCGAAGGCGTGGGCGTCGTCGTGCCCGGCATGGTCGAACACTCGACGATGCGCGTGATCCATGCGCCGACGTTGGGCTGGAAGGACGTCGACCTGCGAGGGCCGCTCGCCGCCGCCACCGGCCTGCCCGTACAGATCGAGAACTACATCCACCGGGAAGGTTCGAACGTCGTCAACGGCCGCTACTACCACTACGTACGACACGGAAGTGAAAACTGCTCCAGGTGCGGGTGCGTCGGGTGCAAGTTCTCGCACCTGCCACACCTCTCGCGTATCATCCAAGTTGTGGCGCTTCCTCCGGGCCCCTCGCTACCTTCAGTCGTTCAGACATACCGCTACGTCCGCAATCCGCTGCCGCTCCTCGATGAGTGTGCGCGGCAATTCGGCGACATCTTTACGCTGCGGCTGCTCGGAACACATCCGTGGGTGTTCGTCTGGTCGCCGCCGCTTCTCAAAACGCTGTTCACGGCACCGCCCGAAGACGTCCACGCAGGAGAAGCCAACGCCAGCGTGTTCGGGCCGCTCGCCGGAGACGCATCGGTATTTACGATGGATGAGTCGGCGCATCTCAATCGCCGTCGCCTGCTGCTGCCACAGTTTCACGGCGATCGCATGCGCGTGTATTTCGATCTCATCCATCGGATCGCATCCGACGGGGTCGCGGGTTGGCGCCCGGGAGTCCCGTTCGCGATAAACCGCGAGACGCAGAAGATGACGCTCCAGGCGATTATCCGTGCCGTGTTCGGCGTCGACACCGGCAACGGGCAGAGCTCGGAGCTGGTCGCGGCGCTGACCGATTTCGCCAACCACGCCGTGGCGTCGCCGATGCTTCTCGCGCGACCGCTGCAGCACGACTGGGGACCGTGGAGCCCCTGGGGGCGCATCGTCCGGCTCAAGGCACGCAACGACGCGGCGCTCCATCGCGAGATTCAGGCTCGCCGGCGGTCGGACAACGCGGCAGGTCGAGAGGACATCCTGTCGCTGCTCCTCCAGGTTCGTTATGAAGATGGAGCGCCGCTGACGGACCAGCAGGTGAGGGACGAGCTTGTGGTGATGCTGATGGCGGGACACGAAACGACCGGCACCGCACTCTCGTGGGCATTCGAGCGGATTCTTTCGCTGCCCGACGTCGAACGGCGAATCCGCGAAGAGCTGACCGCGGTCGTCGGCACAGCGGCGATGACGGCCGCGCATCTCTCACAGCTGGAGTATCTCGACGCCGTCATCAAAGAGTCGCTGAGAATCCGCCCCATCATGCCGGTCGGCGGCGGACGGCTGGTAAAACGGGCATTCGCAATCGGCGGGCACGAGATCCCGCCCGGGGCCATCGTCGTCAATGCGATGTACCTGCTGCACCACCGGCCCGACTTGTACCCGGAACCGAACGAGTTCAGGCCCGAACGGTTCCTCGGCAAGCGGGTGATCGACCCGTATGAATGGACCCCTTTTGGTGGCGGCGTGCGAAGATGCCTCGGATATGCTTTTGCGCTGTTCGAGATGAAGACGATACTGGCGACCGTCCTCTCCGCAGCGCGTCTTCGCATCGAAAACCCCAACGCCGCCGTCAAACGCCGAGGGTTTTTTCTGGCGCCGGAAGGAGGCCCGAGGGTCGTTTTGTCCGCGTCCGGCTGACCACCTCCGCCAAGGCTACGGCGGTCCGCCGTGGTGTTACACTTCCCCACCCATGCGAGCCCTTTGCGGCGTGTTCGTCGTGAGTGCCTCCCTCCTGGCGATCGGCGGGTGCAGAGCCAGGGAGGAGGGCAAGCCGCAGCCCGCCTTCAGGCCCACGGCTACGGTCAAAGACATCATGCTCTCGATCGTCGATCCGGAGGCCGATGTCCTGTGGAACGCCGTCGCGACGATCGTCAGCCTGTCGGGCACCGAAGAGCGCGAACCGCGAACCGATGAGGAATGGCTGGCCGTCCAGCGGAGCGCCGTCCAACTGGTGGAAGCGACCAATCTGCTGCGCGTTCCCGGCCGCCTCGTCGCAAAGCCGGGAGAAAAGTCCGAAAACCCCCGCATCGAGCTCCATCCCGAAACCATCCAGAAGCTGATCGCGGACGACCCGGCCACCTGGGGCAGCCTGGTCGATGGTCTGCAGGATGCCGCCGTCCCGGCACTGAATGCGGCCAACGCGAGGAACGCGAAAGGGCTGTTCGACGCCGGCGAAAAAATCGAGGGCGCGTGCGAAGCGTGCCACCGGCATTACTGGTACCCGCCCGAGAGCGCCGCGGCGTGGAAGGTGGAGGCGGCCATCCCCACCCCGAGTGCTGCGGAAACACCTGCCCCCGTTGCCAAAGGCGGCGTCATCACGGGCCACGTTCGGGTGAAGGGCCCTGTGCCTGGCAACGCGGTTATCAGGATGGGAATGGACCCGGTGTGCGCGACGCTGAATGCCGGCAAGCGGCCCGTGCAGGAGGTCGTGACGGCGACTTCAGATGGCAGCCTGGCCAACGTCTTCGTCAGCCTGCAGGGCGACTTCCCGTCTTCACCGATTCCCTCTGAGGCGGTGACGATCGATCAGCGCGCGTGCATGTACGTCCCCAGGGTCGTCGGGGCGCGCGTCGGGCAGAGGATTCAAATCAGAAACAGCGACGAGGTGCTCCACAACGTTCATGGGCAGTCCGCACGCGACAACGGCTTCAACATCAGCCAGCCGAAGGCCGGCCTCGTCCAGGAGCTGCACCTGAAAACACCTGAGGTCATGTTGCGCGTCACCTGCGACGTGCACAGATGGATGACGTCGTTCATCGGAGTGGTCAGCCACCCGTACTTCGCCGTCAGCAATCCGGCGGGCACCTTCACCATCGACAACGTTCCGGAAGGCACTTACACGGTGCAGGCGTGGCACGAACGCTTCGGCACGACCACGCAGACGGTGCGCGTGGCGGCAGGGACGACCAGCACGATCGACTTCACGTACTGATTACTTCGACCGGGATCCCGGCTCTTCAGCCGCGCGCTCGTCCGCACGGGCCGCGCCCAGAATGCCCTCCATCGTGACGTAGTTGCCTTCGTGGCAGGCGTACTCGTAGAGCTTGTCCTGCGACTGCTTCATGCGAATCGAAACCGTCCACGGTTTGGTCCACGTCGTCAGATCGTCGATCGTGATGTCGTACTGAAGCATGTCGGCGGCCACGCGAGTGAACCGCTCGACGATGTGCAGGCTGCCCGACGATCCCATGAAGTTGCTCTTCGGCGAAAAGTTGGCCGTATCGACCACGAGCGTGTTCCCTTCCCACCGGCCGCGCGAGTCGCCGCTCCACATCGTGAGGCCCTGCGGGAGGTGCGGACGTCCATCGAGCGGAATCACGCGTGTTTCGTGGATGGCCTCGAGCGTGATGGTGAGATAGCCGGGCGTCTGCAGGATCTGGTAGTAGCCCATCGGACCAGCGGCGTTGATGTTCTGCCTGCCGATACGTGGCATGCCATAGGTGATGCAACGCATGGCATTGCTGAGATCTTCTGGTCCAGCTGCAGGTGGTCCTCCGGCTGCGGTCGGCGGCGGCGTTCTTGCCAATCTCGCCGACCCGTCCGGCGTCATCGGAGGGATCCTGCCGTCGGGCGGGTCAACGATGAGCGACGTGCGGTTGTCGATGGTCCGTTCGATCATCACCGTCGCATTGCTTGTCCCCGACGTGCCGGTGCCGTATTTATCGGGGTTGGCGAGCAGGGCGAGAAAGAAGTTGTCTCCGCCCGGAAAATCGCTGTCTGTGGTGACGTCGAAGAGCCGCGCGGCCCGCCTCTTGAACTCGGCCACTTCCTCGTCGGTCAGGAATTCACGACCGGCCAGTTCTTTCGGCCTCTCGAGGGGCGTCGCGCTCTGGTTCAGCCACACGCCCTGCAGGTCGGGCTTCCCGTCCGGCGTGAGCGGCGGAGTCCATTTCCTTTCCTGACCAGCGACCGAACCGGCGAGCATCGCGAGCGCACCCACCGCGGCGAGAAGCCTCTTGCAGTCCACGGTTACACTCACTTTCTACTTTTTACTTTCTACTTTTTACTTTGAGCGAACACCCCCGCGTCGATCGGCACGTTCACCCGAACCTCTTTCAACTCGATGGTGTCGCGGCCATTGAGCCATCCGAACGTCCAGCGGAACGGCATCCTGATGCCGGCGCCAGGTACGTCGCGATAGTCGGAGTAATCCACCTGTGTGGGCGCCCGGCCAATCGGCGACGTGCCAAAGCGAACCATCCGCACCAGCAGACCCGACTCGTTATCGAAATACAACGTCGCGACGGCCCCTCGCGATCCGTTTCCCTGGACGACGTGCACCTCGCGCCCGTCGATGTAATCAGGGGCGCCGACGCGCAGTTGCGTCAGCGCGGTCTTGATTTGGGCCGGAAACGACAACAGCGCGTCGATGCGTGCTCCGTCGAGCTCGCTGCCGGCCAGGGCATATTGCGGTACGACGGAAAGCGGCGCCGACACCCACCCGTTCCGGCCGTCGAACACGCGTATGGCATCCTGCCGTCCGATGTTCTCGGCAAACTTGATGAACGTCGCACGCTGATCGGGCGCCTTTGCGTAGATCTGCACCTGACCTCCGCCGCCAAAACCGCGGAAGCCCTGGCTCGTGCCGGTGGCGGTAAAACTGGTCACCGCTGCCAGCCGCGCGGCGCCGCCGATCGCCTGAAGATATTTGTCGAGAATCTGGTCGACTGACGGCTCCCCGGGAAACGGTTCGGAGACGATCTCGTCGGGCAGCACCACCGCCTCGCCGTACACCGTGTCAATCGGAGGCATCGTCACCGGAATATCCCGGCCGCGATGGCACGTCCAGCAGGTCACTATCTGCCGTCCGCCGAAGTTGGTCTTGTTGATGGCCGCCATCATCAGCGTCATACGCCGGGCCGTGCGCTTCTTATCGGTGTCGAACTGCCAGTTCACGTTGTCGGTGCCCGCATTCACGTGGCATTCCACGCAATCGAACCCCAGGGCCGCCGACATGATGCCCATGGTGTCGAGGAAGTCGTCCACGGGGATGCCTTTGAGCACCTGGACGTTCTTGAACACCTGGTCGGACATCGGGGGTTTCGTCTGCGCGGCCGTCTGCGCGGCAATGGCTACGCTCATCGCGAGAGTAAGGCTGACCGCGGCGGCACCGAAAGGCTTCATATGAGGGTCCATTGGTCCCGAAGTCTAAACCTTACCGAATCAATTGACACGTTGATTTGAAGGGTCTATCTTGCGCTTCGAGGTCCCTCATGCACCGGCTCCGGTTCGTGACGCTGACGGTCGCGGGTGTGTCGCTGGCTGTGGCGTCTGCGATTGCCCAGGCCCCTGCGCCACGCAGCGTGCCTCGAACCCCATGGGGCGACCCCAATCTGCAGGGGCTCTGGACCAACGCGACCGTGACACCGTTCGAGCGGCCGGCAAACCTGGCCGGCAAGGCGGTCCTCACCCGGGAAGAAGCCGCCGAGTTCGAGAGACAGACCAACCAGGCGCGTGACGCCGACAATCGCGGGGGTGGAACCGAGGCCGACCTCGGACGGGCGTACAACCAGTTCTGGTACGACCGCGGCACGAAGGTCGTCGGTACGCGGCGCACTTCCCTGGTGACGGATCCACCCGATGGCCGGGTTCCGGCGCTGACGCCGGCGGCGCAGAGCCGGGCCGATGCACGCGCGGCGGCGCGCCGCCGCAGCCCCGCCGACGGTCCGGAAGATCGCAGCCTCATCGAGCGGTGCATCTTGTGGCCGACGGCCGGTCCACCCATGGTTCCCGGCGGCTACAACAACAACTATCAGATTCTTCAGGCCCCCGGCTACGTCGCGATTCTCATCGAGATGATCCACGACGTGCGAATCATCCCGCTTGACGGCCGTCCTCATGCGCCGCAGGGCATCCGCCAGTGGATGGGAGACTCGCGCGGCCGATGGGACGGCAATACGCTCATCGTCACGACGACGAATTTCACCGACAAGACGATTTTCCGCGGCTCGAGCGCGAACCTGACGATCGTTGAGCGGTTCACGCGCGTCGATCCGGATACACTCGACTACCAGTTCACGATCGACGATCCTGAGTCGTACACCCGATCGTGGACGGCGGCTGTGCCGATGACGAAGACCGACGGCCCCATCTTCGAGTATGCGTGCCACGAAGGCAATTACGGCATGACGAACCTGCTCAAAGGGGCCCGTGCGGAAGACAAATAACCCGACCGGAGGATTCATGCGAACGCTGTTTGCCCTGGCTGTCGTGAGTCTCGTGTGCGCCACCATGACCGTGCGCGCGCATCATGCATTCGCGGCAGAGTTCGACGCCAAGAAACCGATCAAGCTGGAAGGCACGGTCACCAAAGTCGAGTGGATCAACCCACACGCGTGGATTCACATCGACGTCAAGCGGCCGAACGGGACCACCGAACAGTGGATGATCGAAGGCGGCACGCCCAATACCCTGTTCCGGCGCGGAGTGAACAAGAACTCGCTGCCGGCCGGGACGGCGATCGTGGTCGATGGATATCAGGCGAAGGATGGGACGCTGAAAGCCAACGGCAGAGACATCACGCTGCCGGACGGCCGCAAGCTGTTCATCGGCTCGACCGGCACCGGCGCGCCGGGCGATCCGCAGCAACCGCCTGCCAAATAGAAACCTGTCATGGCACATGGCACATGGCAGATGGCAGATGGCAGATGGCAGATGGCAAGTACGTAGTGTCCGGCTTCCGCCTTCGCTAAAGCTCCGGCGGACCACCGTAGCCTCGGCGAAGGTGGTCAGCCGGACCGTGATCAGGAGATCTCCGCGATGCACACCAGGGTCAGACGCACGATAGTTGCGGCGAGCGCAGCCGTCGGGCTTGCGGTCCTTTCGTTCGCCGTGGCGCCGACGGCACAGGCGCCCGCGGGCTACAAGGCGCCGCGCTCGCCATTCAAAGACGGCAAGCCCGATCTCAACGGCATCTGGCAGGCCAATAACTCCGCCAACTGGGACATTCAGGGACACGCCGCGCGGCAGGGTCCGGTTCTCGAGCTCGGCGCCGCCTTCAGCGTGCCGGCCGGTCTCGGTGTGGTCGAGGGGGACGAGATCCCCTACCAGCCCTGGGCCGCGGCGAAGAAGAAGGAGAACGCCGCGAACTGGCTGAAGCTCGATCCGGAGATCAAGTGCTACATGCCGGGCGTGCCGCGTGCCACTTACATGCCCTATCCGTTTCAGATCGTGCAGACGCCTACCCATGTCCTGATGGCGTACGAGTTCGCCAGCGCAAGCCGCACGATCTACATGAACAGCAAGGACGAGAGCCCGGCCGATACGTGGATGGGCTGGTCGCGCGGCCGATGGGAAGGCGATACGCTCGTCGTCGATGTGAACGCGTTCAACGGCGAGACGTGGTTCGATCGCGCCGGAAATTTTCACAGCGAAGCGCTGCACGTCGTCGAGCGCTACACGCCGCTCAGCCGCGACGTGTTGCAGTACGAAGCCACTATCGAGGACCCCAAAGTGTTTACGCGCCCCTGGAAGATGAGCATGCCGCTCTATCGCCGTGTCGAGAAGAACGCGCAACTGCTCGAATACAAATGCGTCGAATTCGTGGAAGAGCTGATGTATGGCCATCTTCGAAAGAAGACCAAGTAACGTTCTCGCGACGCTTGCCCTGACCGCAATCGTATCGGCAACGGTCGCCGGCCAGTCGAGAAACGCGGAAACGCGTACTGCTGCGCGCACGCCCTGGGGCGATCCCGACCTGCAGGGCGTGTGGTCGATCGCCACGATTACGCCGTTCGAAAGGCCCGTTGCGCTCGCAGACAAAGCGCAGTTGACTGAGCAGGAAGCGGCCGCTGCGGAGGAGACCTTTCGGAAAACCCAGAACCAGGATCGCCGCGACGGCGCGGGTACCGATGCCGACGTCGCGCTCGCCTACAACGATTTCTGGTGGGACCGGGGCACCAAGGTGGCCTCCACCCGGCAGACGTCTCTGGTCGTCGACCCACCCGACGGGCGGGTGCCGGCCCTGACGCCGGAGGGCCAGAAGCGCGCAACGGAGCGCGCGGCCCGCGGGTACGACTCGTGGCAGGACCGGAGCTTGTGGGAGCGGTGCATCACGCGCGGGTTGCCGTTGATCCCCGGGCCCTACAACAACAACTACCAGATTCTGCAGACACCCGGTTACGTGGTGATCCTGCACGAGATGATTCACGACGCGCGAATCATCCCGCTCGACGGGCAGCCGCACATCGGCAGGAACATCCGCCAGTGGTTCGGCGATTCGCGGGGAAAGTGGGAGGGCGATACGCTCGTCGTCGATACGACGAATTTCACCGACAAGGCCAACTATCGCGGATCGACGGACGGCCTGCACCTCGTCGAGCGCTTCACGCGCATCAACGCCGAAACGGTTCGATACGAGTTCACGATCGACGACCCCACCACGTTCACGAAACGGTGGACCACGTCGATTCCGATGCAGCAGACCGACGAGCAGATCTACGAGTACGCCTGCCACGAGGGAAACTACGGGATGGTCAACCTTCTAAGTGGCGCCCGGGTGCAGGAGAAGGCGGCCGAGGGGAAATGAACGCTGCCGTGCGCCACTCCGCCGCTATTGCGGTGGAGTGAAGACGATTCTGGCGTCCTGGAATTCGCGAGACCGGTGCAGGTTCTGGAGCGCGGCTTCCGCACTGCCGCGCGTGAGATATGGGCCCGCGATGACCTGGTGCCAGGTCACACGACCGGCCACGACCGCGATCCGGTTGACCTGAAATCCCGCCTGCTGAAGCCGCTCGACGAGACTCTCCGCCCGCGTTTCCATCGTCGAATGCGTGACGTAAATCATGTAGCTGCCGTCGAGCTGAACGAGCGGTGGCGACGCCGGCGGCGACGTCACAGGTGGAACCGGGAGTGCCGCCGGCGGTTTCAATGCGAATACGGGCGCAGGTAGCGGTGCCGCCGCGACAACCTCCCTGCGCTCGTTGAGCCGTTCGCGCCTGGCGACGTCCCACCCGTACATCATGAATGCGATCACCGCGGCGACTCCGCCCATCCACAATGCGAGCGTGCCGAGCCGGACCGCCCATCGCCGGCCGAGCCGTTCCATGTAGGTTCTGGGGACGGCATCATCAAGGTCGAAGCCCAACTCGTCGAGAGGCAGCGGCAAAGCCGGTATCGCATCGGGATTCGGATTTCTCCGAGTGGACGTATGCCTCGGGATGGAGTCCAGCCATGCATCGACCGTCTCGTGCGAGTCGTCGAGAGGCGCCTCTGTCGAGGTGCCCGTTGCGTTGAGACACCGGCTCCGTCGTTTCCAGCCGTTCCTCGGTCCTACGCGACTCCTCGACTTTGGTTGACTCTTCGACTCTGGTTGACTCCTCGACTCCGGCCGACTCTTCGACTCTGGGCGCCA
>CAWGDY010000040.1:0-26803 GCA_963821395.1 Vicinamibacterales bacterium
GGTTCGGCTGGAATCGCAATACGCTCGATCGCTTCGACGCGTTCTGGCTCGCGGAATCGCCCACGCGAGGGGCGCAGGAAGACCTCTACAACGTGCGCAAGCGTATCTCGACCTTCAGCGTATCGGGCTTCTTCGGCAGCGGAGATACCGAAATCCTTGCCCTGACCTACGACGCGTACAACCTGGACCAGAAATTCACGCGGGTCTCGGGTGCCCACACGATGAAGGTCGGGTTCCGCTGGGCGCGCGAGATCGGCTTCAAGTCGAATCCGCAAACGAACCGGTTCACCTACGCCAGCCTCAACGACCTGCTGGCAAACAAGGCGAGCGACTTTTTGCTCGCGATGGGCAACCCGCCGCATCGTGCGTGGGTCGACCAGCTCGGCGGGTTCCTCCAGGACGACTGGCGCGTGAACGATCGGATCGTACTGAACCTGGGCCTGCGCTACGACTACTATCCGGGATTTGGCTACAAGTCCATGGATGCGGCCGATCCGGCGGAGGTCAATAACCTGAGCAATCCGACCGACATCCGCAAGATGGATTTCGGAGCGCCGCGCCCTCTGGACAAGCCCATTGACGACGACAAAGTGAACTTCGCCCCCCGCGCCGGATTTGCCTGGACTGTCGATGAGGCGGGCAGGACCGTCGTGCGCGGTGGTGTCGGGGTGTTCACCACCGGCCACATCATGGCGTTGTTCCAGAACGCGGTCGCGCGTCCCTTCACACCGATCCGCCAGGGCTGGAATCGCACGGAGCAGGAGGCGCGTGGCATCGTCTGGCCCAACACCTATGCGGAAGACGCCGAGAAGATCGCGATCGCGGACTCGGGCGGCAAGAAGAACCTCTATTACATGTTTCAGACCGACATGAAGAGTCCCGAGACCGTGCAGGCGACCCTTGACGTGCAGCGGCAAATTGGAAGACGGGCGTCGGTCTCGGCGGGCTACGTCCACACCAACGGGAAGAACCTGCCGATTCTCTTGAACTTTGCGAACGCCTACGATCGGGTCACCGGCGCCCGGCCCAACCCGGCCGTCACGCCCGGCGGCTGGTACGTCACCAGCGGGCAGACCATGACATACAACGCGTTCGAAGGAAACGCCAACCTCAGGCGGTTCCATGGCCTCGATCTGGCGCTGCACTACACGTTGTCGAAAGGCTGGTCGGAACAGGGCGCCAACCTCATCGGCAATTTCAACAGCTCGATCGGTGACGCGACATACAACAACACGCAGGACTTCTTCGATCCCTACCTCGACGTCGACTACTCGCCGTTGATCGGGGAGGTCCGCCATCGCGTCACGAGCACGGTCGTCTACGACATGCCGTGGCTGGCCGACCGCAAGGACGTGGTCGGCAGCGTGTTCGGCGGATGGCAGCTTTCCAGCGTTCTCAATTTCCGAAGCGGCGAACCGCTGCGGATTACCCAGGCGTCGGGCATTGCGAACAGCCGGCCCGATTACAACGGCGGCAACCAGATATTCGACGACTGGCGCGATACGCTGCAGTACCTCGATCGAAACGTGTACACGCTGGTGGAGACCTCGCCGACTACGCGGGCGACGGTTCGGCCCGGCAACCAGAACTCCTCTGAGGTGAGAGGGCCCGGCCGCCGGCGTGTGGACCTGACGCTTGCGAAGTCGTTCACCTTGCGCGGCAGCTCGCAGATCCAGTTTCGCTTTGAATCGTTCAACGTGTTCAACTGGCGGCAATACAACAATCCCAATACCACCGTCACGGCGCCGACGTTCGGGCAGATTACCAGCGTCGCTTCAACGAGAACGGGTCAGATCGGACTGCGACTGACCTTCTGATCGTCGATCGTTCAGGTTAATCATCGCGGGGTGCGGCGTCAGTCGTGCCCCGCGCGGCCTCATCGACACCATATTGAAGTATGGTGTCGATGCTGGTATTCTGGACGGCGATGAAATCCGCCCGCAAAGTCACCGTCGAGTTGCCGGCCGATCTGCTCCGGCGCGCGCAGAAATCGACCGGTGATGGCGTCACGGCGACCATCCGGAGGGGACTCGAGCTCGTCGCCGCCGGCGAGGCGTATCGCGATCTCAGAAAGCTGAAGGGCAAGGTCTCGTTTTCCATCGATCTGGAGTCGCTGCGCGACGACGGCCATGATCGCCGCTGATTCCAGCTCGCTCATCGCCTATCTTTCAGGTGCGGCCGGCGCGGACGTCGATGCTGTCGATCGGGCGCTCGGCGACGCGCAGCTCTGCCTGCCGCCCGTTGTGCTGACGGAACTGCTCAGCGATTCGAAACTGCCGAAACCGGTCCGGTCGCTGCTGACGCGCGTTCCCCTGATCGAGCCGACGGCGGGTTTCTGGGAGCGCGCCGGCGATTTGCGAGCACGAGTGATGGCGCGGAAGCGTCGTGCCCGCCTGGCCGATACGCTGATCGCGCAGAGCTGCCTCGACAGCGACCTCGTGCTCATCACGCGCGACCGGGATTTTGATGCCTACGCGGACATCGCCAGGCTCAAGATCCTGGGCACGTAGTGCGCGTCCCTGAACGGGACGCCCGGTCCCGCAGTTCATCTTGACTCTGATCCCCTTTCAAGCGCACGCTACGGGCTCGCCGGACCATCGACATCATCTTATTAGCCGGAGGCTGCCATGAGGAACCTGAGAACGGCCGTGCTGTGTGCCCTCGTCTGTTCCGTCGTCGTCATCGCCTGGCCCATGAGGGCGCAGGCGCCGCAGGGGAAACGCATCAACCGGGTCGTCGAGCTGCTCGCCGCCGATCAGCCCGTCTATTACACGGGCTCGCATTCGGGAACATCCGGCACGTTCGAGCAGGGCAAGGCCGACGCGCAGACGTATGCCGACTACCTCAGCTATGACATGGAACACGCGCCGTTCGACGTCAAAGGCCTTGCGGAATACATGAAAGGCCTCGCTGCCGGCGGTCCGACCAAGAGCGGTCATCGTACGCCGGCCGTCATCGTCAACGTGCCGGTGAACGGCACCGATGAAGCGACCATTCGCGCCAATGCCTGGATGTTTCATCAAGTGCTCGCAACCGGCGTGCACGGCATTCTCTTGTGCCATGCCGATACGCCCGCCGCGGTTCGGGCGTTCGTCGAAGCCGTCCGGCTTCCCATTCACAAACAAGGAGTGGGCAAGGGGTTGAGCGAGGGCCGGCGCGGAGCGCACGGATCACCGACGGCCGCTCCCATCTGGGGCATCACGGCCGAGGAATACAACCAGAAGGCGGACGTGTGGCCGCTCAACCCGAACGGGGAGCTCGTGCTCGGGCTGAAGCTCGAAGACAAGTACGCCCTCGCGAACGCCGAAGCCAACCTTGAGACACCGGGTATCGCCTTCGCGGAATGGGGACCGGGTGACATGTCGTTGTCGCTCGGGGTTACGGGGCCCAAGGCGCAGCAGGCTCCGGAGATGCGCGCGGCGCGAAACCGCATCTTCGCCGCGACGAAATCACACAAGATCTTCTTTCTCGAAGGGATGAACCCGGACAACATCATCGCGGAGATCAAAGAAGGCGTGCGCGTGGGGCCGGCGAGCCCGGAGGCCGTGGAGATCGGCCGCAAGTTCACCAAGCGGCAGATGCCGTGGTAGCGATCGGGTAACAGATGGGAGAAGCTGATAGTGCTGAGTCGCACCGCGCTCGTCGCCTGCGCCGCACTGATATCTGTTCCTGCTGCGGCGCAGGACAAACCGATTACCATTCGCGCCGGCATGGTCATCGACGGTTCGGGCCAAGTGCTCCGCGATGCCACGGTGGTCGTGAGCGGACGCCAGATCGTCCGCGTCGAGGAGCGCTCCGCCGAAAAACCGGACTACGACCTCGGCCGGCTGACCCTCCTTCCGGGATTGATCGACACGCACACCCACATCGAGACGCACTTCGGCCGCGATGGCCGCGCCGTGAACGACGGCGAGAGCGAGGCCGATCGCGCGTTGTATGCGTTGGAGAACGCGTACGCGACGCTCATGTCCGGGTTTACGACGATTCAGAGCATCGGTGCGCCGATCGATCGTGAGCTGCGGGCGGCCATCGAGCGCGGCGTGCCCGGCCCGCGCCTGTTGACTTCGATCTCCTCGCTCAACGATCAGTCCGGCACGCCCGATGCTATCCGGCAGCAGGTCCGGAAACTGGCCGCTGACGGTGCCGACGTCATCAAGTTGTTCGCCTCGAAGAGCATCCGCGAGGGTGGCGCCCAGACGATGAGCGACGCGCAGGTGGCCGCGGCCTGCGACGAGGCGCGAACGCTGGGGAAGAGAACGTGGGTGCACGCACATGCACCCAGTGCGATCGCGGCCGCGGTCCGGGGCGGATGCACGGCGGTGACCCATGGGTTTCAAGCGACCGAGGCCGAGCTGCAATTGATGGCCGGGCGGGGCACCTACTTCGAGCCGAACATCGGCGTCGTCATGCAGAACTACCTGCGTAACAAGCCGAAGTTCTTCGGCATCGGCAACTTCGACGAAGCCGGGTTCAAGTTCATGGAAACCGCGATTCCGCCGAACATCGCGATGTTCAAGAAGGCGATCAAGCAGAGCGGGCTGAAGATTCTGATGGGCACCGACGCCGGCGCCGGCGCGCATGGCCATAACGCCGACGAGATCATCACGCGGGTCCGCGAAGGGGGGCAGTCACCGATGGAGGCCATCACGTCGGCGACGTCGCTCAACGCCCAGGGGCTCGGGCTGGGCGATCGCATCGGCTCGATTCGGCCCAGGATGGAAGCAGACCTGGTCGCTGTCGAGGGCGATCCGCTGCGGGACATTGCGGCACTGAGTCGAGTGGTGTTCGTGATGAAAGGCGGCAGGATCTATCGGAACACGATATCCAGCTTGTCAAAGTAGATGCTGCGGAGACCTCCCGAATTGCGCATCAAATGACTCGATGCTGAGGCTGAAGATTGGGGACGTGACGATCGTCTCGCCGTTGACATTGAACTCGAGGCGCAGGCCGACGTAGATCCCATACTGCTTGAGGAACCCTCCGCCGAGCGAGCTGCCCGTCAGCCGCGCTTCCGTAAATTCCTGGAAGAAC
Organism: Vicinamibacterales bacterium; assembly: GCA_963821395.1. Classification (GTDB taxonomy): domain Bacteria; phylum Acidobacteriota; class Vicinamibacteria; order Vicinamibacterales; family JAMQPK01; genus JAMQPK01. Next base: position 5,032 of record CAWGDY010000040.1, read on the forward strand.
CGTCCCCCGCGCACCAGGACCTCGCCGGTCGTGCCGCTGCGGACAAATATTTCATACGCGTGCTGATGTGTTCGCAAAACGATCCGCTGCATGGGTGGGAGGTTTTGCAATTGGACACCCTCCGAACGCTGCCAGTCGCGTTCGACCCAGTTGGAGAGGATGGACGTCGTCGGATACAAGCTGACCGCGCTCTTCACGGGACATGTTTGTGCAAATGCCGGGCCGTACCCCGATCATTTCGCCACTCGTTCCGTCATGTCCCTTGGGCGAGGTCACCCTCAGTCGAGGCTACCTCACGAAGTCTCAGGGCGGCGGCTCCACCATCCCTTCGATATCGCCGAGATCCTTCGGCCGTCCTGTCGCGCGCTTGTTCCGAATGAACGAGGCGCGCCCGATGAAGTCCACGTCCACGTCGCCAAATGCGCGCCGCAGGCGATCTGGCCATGCGTCGGAGAATGTGAGACCGGTAAGGTCGGTCAGAATGTCGATGCGTCCAGGGGGCAGGCCGATTTGATACGTGACGCCAGGGCGGGCGAAGTCGGCTTCGGAAATTTCCGTCAACGGTGCGCCAAACTCGCCGAGCGCCCGCATGACGCGGCGCGCATTGTCCGGCGTGGCGTCGACCCAGACGTCCAGATCGCCGGTGGCGCGCGGCCGGCCGTGCAGCGCCAGCGCATACGCGCCGACGATGAGGAATCGCACGTCAGCGGCGATGAACGCGCGCAATAGATCGATGAAGTCCTGGTTCATGGGGGGGCTCGCCTCGCAGGCGCGACAGCTCCAGGCTCAGCCGCCACGCCTGGAGCACCCGCTCGGCGTCTGGCATCTGCAGCCAGAATTCGAGATCGTGGCGATCGGCATCGGCCGAGGAGCTGTACCGGCGCACGGTCATCCGCGATGCTCGGCTGCCGCTCATTTCGCCTCCATTATCCCCGAATTCACCGGTAAGAAGCAGACGGCACCGTCGAGCATGCCATCTCTCCGTTTTCCGTCGTCGCATTCTCGCAGAATCATGACCCTCGCGGATCTGATCGCGAAGGGCCCGATGAGCTCGATGCCTCGAGCCACGTCTGACGACCGCGAAATATTTCACGCTGCATTTGCGAGCGCGCTTATAATCCCGCGTCACCGTTCCAGCATGACTCGCCAAGAGATCCAGGGGTTTTTCGATCGCCGCATCGACGCCTGGCGCGCGCGTGATATCGACAGGCTCGTCGATGGCTATACCGAGGACGGCGTGCTGGAAAGCCCGATTGCCGGCAAGGCGACCGGCCGGGGCGCCATCGAGACGGTGCATCGCGGCTTCGTCATGAGCTTTCCGGATTTCACGGTTGAGGAGCGGGGACTGGTCATCGAGGACGGCTGCGTGGTGCAGCTCGTCACCTTCTCCGGGACGAACACCGGCGGCTTCATGGGCGTGCCGGCGACCGGGAAACGGTTTACGTTTCCGGCCGCGCTCATCTGCACCATGCGCGACGGCCGGATCGCTCACGAACGGCGCGTGTACGACTTCACGGGATTCCTGATGGAGATTGGCGTGCTGAAGGCGAAGCCCGTGTGACCATGGCGGAAACCCCCGACGTCCGAACGGCACGCCTTCAGGTGAACGATCCGCTCGGTCCGCGCGTCGTCCTCATCGACAAGCCGGTGTTCCGCATCGGCCGGAAGAGCGAGAGCGATCTGCGCTCGGTCGGCACCGACGTGTCGCGCGAGCACGCCGAGATCGTGCGCCTCGACGACGGCCGGTTCCTGTTGAAGGACCGGGGATCGCGCTGCGGCACGTTCGTGAACGACGAGCAGGTGACCGAGCGCCCGCTGCGCCACAAGGACAGGATCCGGCTCGGTCGCAGCGGCAGCGCCGAAATGGTGTTTCTCGCCGATGACGGGGCCGACTCGCGGCTGAGCCATGCCTCGGGCCTGGTTGATCTTCGCCCGCTCACCACGCTGCTCGATCGGCTGCGCGGGCTCGGCTCCTCGCGCGTGCTCGACGAAGTGCTGGTGCTCGTGATGGACTCGGCTATCGACGCGACCGGCGCCGAGCGCGGGTTCATCATGCTCGCGAACGCGAAAGGCGAGCTCGAGTTCACCATCGCCCGCGCGCGCGGCAAGGTGACGCTGTCGGGAAAATCGTTCGAGACCAGCCAGAAGATTCCGCAGGAGGTGTTCGCCACCGGCCAGGAGCGGATTGTGGCCGACTTGCGGGACGCGGATCTGGCAGGCCAGCATCTCGGCACGGTGGCGCTCGGCATTCGCCACGTCCTGTGCACGCCGCTGCGGGTCGTCCGGTACGTGGAACGAACGGCCACCGACGCGGATCAACGTCCGATCGGCGTGCTGTATCTCGACAGCCGCGAAAAGGGCCAGTTGATGTCGCCGGCGGCGCGCAGCGCGCTCGAATCGGTCGCGGGCGAAGCCGCCTCGGCGATCGAGAGCGCCCGGCTGTACCGCGAAGCCACAGAGAAGGCGCGAATCGAACGCGAGCTTCAGCTTGCCGCCGAAATCCAGCGCGCGCTGCTGCCCGACCCTCTGCAGTCGGGTCCGCACTTCGACGTGGCCGCCGCTTCGATCCCGTGCCGGTCGATCGGCGGAGACTTCTTCGACTATTTCAACCTTGCGGGCGGCCAGTTCGCGTTCACGCTCGGCGACGTGGCGGGCAAGGGACCGCCGGCCGCGCTCCTGACCGCGATGATCCAGGGGGCGTTCGCGGCTCAGGTGACGTCGACCGACTCACCAGCCGCGCTCATGGCGCACATCAACCGCACGCTGATCCGTCGTGCGATCCAGTCGCGGTTCGTCACGGTAATGTACGGCGTCCTCGCGCCAGACGGCCGTCTCACCTACAGCAACGCGGGCCACAATCCGCCGATGCTGGTCGGGAAAAGCGGCGTGCGCCGGCTCGAGACCGGCGGGTTGATTCTGGGATTGTTTCCCCACGCGACCTATGAAGAGGAAACGCTTCAGCTCGAAGACGGAGACACGCTGGTCGTCTTCAGCGACGGCGTGACCGAGGCGCTGAATGCCGCGGGCGACGAGTTCGGCGAAGAGCGGCTGCTGCCGTGCATCGACGCCCATCGCGGCAGCACGCCCGAGGTGCTGCTCGACCGCATTCTTGCGACGGTGAGGACGTTTGCGGCGAGCGCAGCCCAGAACGACGACGTGACTGCGCTCGTCCTCAGGTACGGAAAGCGTTAGTTGAAAGTCTTCAGCGCTTCCGGCTCGGAATCGAACGTGTCGAAGACGGTGAGCAGCTTCGTGATGGTCAGGAGATCGGTGAGGCGCTTCGTGAGGTTCACCAGCTTCATGCTGCCGCCGGCGCGAGCCAGCGTGGTATATGCGCTCACCAGCTCGCCGAGACCGGCGCTGTCGACGTGCGTTACGTTGGCCATGTTGACGAGGATGCTCTTGTGTCCCTGGTGCACGAGGCTGTGTATCTTGTCCTTGAACAGCTGATCACCCTGCGTAAAGGTGATCTGGCCCGAGAGATCGAGGACTGTGACGTTACCGGCCGAGCGTTCGGCGATCTGCATAAGACGCTCCTTGGGGGCTGGGAAAACGGGACGTTTGAGTTGCGGCGGGATACTAGTGCAAGCCGGAGATGGGTGCAATAGGTACGCTGGGCTTGTCCGCCGTAGCGATGTGCGAAGCAGGCGCGAAGGCGGATGCGACGTCAATGCCTGGAAAGGAGCCCGATATGGCTGTCGAATCGGTGCTGACACGCGATGAAGTGACGGCGTTCTTCGAGCGGCGCCAGGAAGCGTTCGACAATCTCGATGCGGATGCGCTGCTGGGCGACTATGCCGACGACTGTGTCGTCGAGAGCCGTGTCGCAGGCACGCTTCGCGGGACGACGGCCGTCGATCGCGCCCGCCGCGCGTGGTTCGAGGCGTTTCCCGACCTCAAATATCAGACCGATCGGCTCATCATCGACGGTACCCACGTCGTTCAGCTGCTTACGCTGGAAGGCACCGACATCGGCGGGTTCATGGGGCTCGAGCCGTCGGGCAGAAGCTTCAAGGCGCCGGCGGTGTTCGTCTACGAGTTTCGCGACCGCAAGATCGTGCACGAGACCCGCATCTACGATTTCACCGGCGTGCTCGTTCAGATCGGGCTGTTAAAAGCCAAACCCGCCTAATTAGGTGCGATGGGTGCGGTAGGTGCGAGGGGTGCGACGGGTGCGAGAGGCGCGATGGGTGCGTTAGGTGAGGGTGCGGTGGCCCAGGGCTTCAGCCCTGGCTTCTGACAAGTTGACGACAACCTTTTTTCCAACCGCGTGCGACCTCGACGCCTGGAGCGGCCGGCCGTGGGCCGGCGGCGTGCAACTGGAAGAACTGCGCGCGCTCGAGACGCTTGAAGTGCGGACGAAGAACTCGCTGTATGAGATTACGGTGATGGATCCGCAGCGCGGCGACGTGCTCGTCCGCGGCGGGACGTTCTTCCCGGTCTACACGAAGGTCCGCCTGGCCGGTGCGTCGCTCTCCGGAAGCTTTCTGAAGCTGTTTGGTATCCACGTGGGCTTCAGCATCGAGTTCGCGACCGGCGCCGAAACGATTGTCACGACCCGCGTCCGCCAGATCGACATCGTCACTCCGCCACTCCACTCCTAATCCCGGAAGGCTCTTGGGTTGACGTGGCTGCATCGCAAATCCGAAGCTCCGGGGCCGGACGCGCGCTGCGACGCCGCTTGTGACCGTCCGACGCGAGGACACCGACTTCGCCTTTCATCCTCGCTCGGCTCCCACTGGCTTCTCGCGCGGTCAGGCGCCTCATGTCGGCCGCCTACGCACGGATTTGCACTGCAGCCACGTCAACCCAACAGCCCCGCGGTGCCCCGCGGGATTAGTGCATGAGTCTGACGACCGGTGATTGAGTCGGCGCGCTTGAGATTGTGGCACTCCTCTGGGCAGGCCCAGTAAGCGTGCTGGTCACACTCGTTCCAGAACGAGTGCCACGTTCGCCAGGCAAATTGCTCGGTCTTCGCGCAGCAGCGAAAGTCGCTCACGGCCGAAGTACTGCTCGGCGAGGTAGAGCCGGAATCCAGCTCCATCAAGAGCGTGATCAGCACTGCGGTGTCGTGTCGCTCGGCTTGCGCCGCGATACGAACGCGCGAGGTCTATCGTGCGCACGATACAAAGCTCGGGCGCGATGTTGCGATCAAGGTCCTGCCGGACGCGTTCGTCGCAGATGCGGAGCGCATCGCCCGCTTTCAGCGCGAAGCCAAAACGCTCGCCTCGCTGAACCATCCCCACATCGCGGGTATCTACGGACTCGAGGAAGCCGACGGCGTCAGAGCACTCGTTCTGGAACTTGTCGAAGGACCAACGCTGGCCGATCGCATTGCGCAGGGGCCGATTCCGTTGGAGGAAGTGCTTCCCATCGCAAAACATCTCGATGTCGCCGACGATTACTTCACCGGTCATGACCGGTGGCGGCATGATCCTGGGCACTGCGGCATACATGAGCCCCGAGCAGTCGCGAGGGAAGTCCGTCGACAAGCGCAGCGACATCTGGGCGTTCGGTTGCGTGCTGTACGAAATGCTGACCGGGCGCCGCGCCTTCGACGCTGACGATGTGACCGACGTACTCGCGTTCATCATCACGAAGGAGCCCGATCTCACGCAATTGCCGGCGAAGACGCCACCTGTAATTCGCAAGCTCCTGGCCCGGTGTCTCGCGAAGGATCGGAAGAAGCGCCTGGCCGATATTTCCGATGCCAGGCTCGAGATCGAAGACGCGATTGCGAATCCCTGGACGGATGCGCAGTCGGGAACGGGTGCGGCGTCCGTGCCTGCATCGGATCGACGATGGCGTTTGGTGGCGCCCGGCGTGCTCGTCTGCTGTGTGCTGACCGGTGTCGCCGTCTGGAGCGTGGTTCGAGGCGGAGAGACCGTTGATCGGCCAATCCAGCGATTCGCCATCCAGGTTCCGCCGTCTGCTCCTATCCTTGGTGGAAGTGTCGCCGTTTCGAGTGATGGTACACGGCTGGCTTATCACGGCCGTTACGTGGACTCGGGGCACATCGTATATACGGCGCCTGCGTCGTCAGCATCCGGAAATCTGATGGCGATCCCCTTCGATATCGACCGCCTTCGTGCGACGGGTCCGCCGGTGCCCGTCATAGAAGGAGTGGTTCTCGGTCCTCCGCGCCTATCACCCGACGGGTCACGAGTGGCGCTCGACATCCGCGACGATCAGAACGATATTTGGGTCTGGGATCTTGCGCGACACTCGCTTTCGATGGTCACCAAAGATCCAGGTCTCGATCGATTTCCCGTTTGGAGCGCCGATGGTAAACGAATCGCATACGCATCACCACGAGACGGCACCCTTGACAGCATCTACATTCAGGCGGCGGACGGCACCGGCGCAGTGCAAAGGCTGACTTACTCGTCCGCGAAGGCGGAGCCGCAGCTGCGACCGGAGGCGTGCTGAAGGTGCTTTCGTTGACTTCGGATCGCGCGCTGATCCCGTTGATACAGCCGCCCACCCCGGTCATGAATGCCGAGATCTCTCCGGATGGGCGATGGCTGGCCTATCAGTCGAGCGAATCAGGTCGACAAGACGTGTATGTGCGGCCGTTTCCAGACGTGAATAGTGCCCGGTACCCGATTTCGACCTCCGGCGGCACTCGGCCATTGTGGTCGCGCAGTGGACACGAATTGTTCTACCTCACTGGCGGAAGCGGTGACGCCTCGGCATTGATGGCAGTCGCGGTACAGGCCGGCACATCGTTTTCGGCAGGTCGTCCACAAAAAATATTCGAAGGACGTTACTTTGGAAACGTCGACACCTACGTTGCCCGCTCGTACGACGTTTCCCATGACGGACGGCGATTTCTGATGATTAAGGAACAAGCATCGGGTGAACAGTCGCTAGGGTCGCCCGCTCTCGTCCTTGTGCTGAATTTGGCTGACGAGCTGAAGCGGATCGCCCGTCCGCAGAACTAACGTTGGCAGAGCTAAAGCTCTGCGCTACCGCCCATCGCCAGTCCCTAATCCCTAATCCCTAATCCCTAGCCCTAAGCCCTAAGCCCTAAGCCCTAGTCCCGGGGCCTGGTCACCATTGGGACGAATCGCACCGGGATCGTGCGTTTCTCCGTCACGCCCTGAGCTGTCTTGCTGATGACGACGATTTCCTGATAGTCGGTGCCGACAGGGACGACCATGATGCCGCCCACCGCCAGTTGATCGACGAGCGCGTTCGGAATCGTCGGGGGCGCCGCCGTCACGATGATGCGATCGAACGGCGCGCGATCGGGCCATCCGAGATAGCCGTTTCCGGTCCGGACGTCCACGTTGCGATAGCCGGCGTCCGTCAACGCGCGCCGCGCCCCCTCGGCGAGCTCCGGCACGATCTCGATGCTGTAGACGTGCGTCGCGATGTCCGCGAGCACGGCCGCCTGATAGCCCGAGCCCGTGCCGATCTCGAGCACGCGGTGCGCGGGCTCGAGCTGCAGGACGTCGGTCATGTAGCCCACGATGTACGGCTGTGAAATGGTCTGTCCGCGGCCGATCGGCAGCGGCCGATCCTCGTACACGTACGGCCGCTGGGAGTCCGGTACGAAGAGATGCCGGGGCACGCGCGCCATCGCCTGCAGCACGGCCTCGCTCCGCACCTCACGTGCACGGATTTGCGTGTCCACCATCTGCTGACGCAGCGCCTGCCAGTTGTCCGCCTGTGCGTATGTGAGCATCCCGGCGAACATCACGAGCACGACGACTATAATCATGTTCATGCGAGTTGTCGGCCGCGTGGTGGCGGCGATCGCGGCATTCGGGTTCGGCTATCTCGCGTTTCTGTATCTCACGCTACCCGATGTGCGGCTTCTGCGCACCGAGAATCCCAAATCGACGGCCTTCATGTATCTGCGCGTCCGCGAAGCCAGGGCCGAAGGACGCGATGGGCGGTACGAGCATCGACCCGTGCCGTACAGCCGCATTTCGCCGCATCTCAAACGCGCGGTGCTCGTCGCCGAGGACGCCGGCTTCTGGGGCCACGAGGGCATCGACCTGGAGGAAATCAAGAAGTCGCTCGAGGCCGACTGGGAGCGCGGGTCGCTGATGCGCGGCGCGAGCACCATCACGCAGCAGCTCGCGAAGAATTTGTATCTGTCGCCGTCGCGCATCCCCACGCGCAAGCTCACCGAGCTGTACATCACGCGTCGCCTCGAGCACGAGCTGAGCAAGACGCGCATCTTCGACCTCTACCTGAACAACATCGAGTGGGGCGATGGCATCTGGGGCGCGGAAGCCGCTGCGCAGGCCTACTTCAACATCCCGGCGTCCGCCGTCAACCCCGATCAGGCCGCGCTCATGGCTGGGGCCATCATCAACCCGCGCGTGCTGAACATCGCGAAGCCGAACGGACGGCTGCGCGCGCGCCAGCGCCTCATTCGTGCACGGATGGGATACGTCACGCCGCCGCCGATCGTGGCTGTCCCGCCGCCTGCCGACACGTCCGCGCCGGTGCAGTCAGGGCCGGAAGAATCCGAAGCCGAGCCGACGCCGCCACCGGAAGCCACGGAACCTGAACCGCAGCCGGAGCCACCGGCGACCTCACCGGTGGAACCGGCGCCGGATCAGGGGACGGAGAAGCCCTAGAATCTGAATCTAGAAACTAAAATCTAGAAACTAGAATCTTCTCGGGATTCACGCCGAGAGATTCTGGTTTTCAGATTCCAGTTTTTAGTTTCCAGATTCTAGTTTCGAGATTCACCTAGCCCGGATACGGCCCGTTGATGTACTGCTGGAGCTGTTGAATCATCTCGCCCTGCACCGTGATGACCGACCTCACCAGGTCGCCGATCGACACGATCCCGACGATGGACGTGCCTTCGATGACCGGAAGGTGGCGGATGCGCTTGTCGGTCATCGTGCGCATACATTCTTCGACGGTATGACCGGGCGTGACGGTGGTGACCGGGCACGTCATGATGTCGGCCACCATGGTGTCTTTCGACGACCGCGACTGCAGGATCACCTTTCGGGCGTAGTCCCGCTCGGAGAGGATCCCCACCAGCATGCCGTCGGAGACGACCAGGAGCGCGCCCACCGAATTCTCGGCCATCATGGCGATGGCCTCGTACACGGAGGCAAGGGGCGAGATCGTGAGGACTTTGCGATCCTTCCGGCGCAGAACGGAACTGACGGTGTCTGGCAACATGCACACCTCCGTCGTGGGTTTTCGAAGAGTCGGCAATTATACGCCCAAACCCATTCCGCGGATCAGGGATTAGGGATTAGGGATTGGGGATTTGCGCAGAGCGAGTCGCCTTAGGCGGAGTTATCGAAGCGAGATGGCCGGCAGACGCTTGAGCGTCTGGTTGACGGGATCGATGGTGATCCCGGCGGACTCGAGCTGCGCAACGCCAAGAATCGGTTCAGAGTCTTCTGGTCCAAAGACGATTCGTCCGGCGGTCGGCTCGCCAAGGAACTCGATGTGGGCGAGTCCGAAGGGGTATCGAGGTAGGTGCCGTCGACGAGCTGGTAAGGACTTGCGATCATTGCTCCAGGGGAAGCAGATTCTTCACATGAGCGTCAGTGCCGGCTTCCCAAAATCCTCCATTGGGGCTTGGCTGAGAGACTTATAATTCTGGTCAACTTCCGCCCATGTCTCTGGCGCCCGGCGCCCGCCTCGGCGTGTTTGAGATCATCGCGACGCTCGCGCTGGCTGTCGGCGTCGAGATGCCCGGCTCGGCGCAGACAAACACCGGCGAGATTGCGGGCATCGTGCGCGACGCGCAGGGGCTCGTGCTGCCCGGCGTCACCGTCGTCGCCGAACACGTCGCGACCGGAGGAAAGACCGCACGGACGACGGACGAGCGCGGCCGCTATTTTCATCCCTACCTGCGCGTCGGCCACTATGTCGTCACGGCCGAGCTGCAGGGATTCCGGCGCGGCGTTCGGGATGGCGTGGTGCTGCAGGTGGGCCAGGTCGTGAGCCTTGATTTCACGCTCGAAGTGGGCGGCATGACCGAGGAAATCAGGGTCACCGCCGAGGTGCCCCAGCTGCAGACCGCCAACGCGGAAATCAGCAATATCGTCGACAACCGCCGGATGGTGGAGATGCCGATGAACGGGCGCAATTTCATTACGCTCGCGCAGTTGAGCTCCGACGTGGTCCTTCCTCCAGGCGGCACGAGAGGCGACGCGCTGCAGCAGGCCGGTCCGCTGCCGAACGTCGGCGGACAGCGATCGGGTCACAACATCTACCTGCTCGACGGCGTGAAGGTGACCGACGAGCTGTTCAACAACCTCGTGATCAATCCATCGGTGGATTCCATCGAGGAATTCAAGATTCAGAAATCGCAGTATCCGGCCGAGTTCGGCGGCAAGGCGTCGGCGCTCATCAACGTGGCCACGCGGGCGGGGTCGAACGTGTTTCGTGGCTCTCTGTTCGAGTTCGTCCGCCACGACAAGCTGGACGCTCACAATCACTTCGACATCAAGGACGAGCCGGTGCCGCCGCTGCGCCAGAATCAGTTCGGCGGGACTTGGGCGGTCCGCTGGCTCGCAATCGGAGTTTCTTCTTCGCCAGCTACGAAGGGCAGCGGATGCGCCGGTCCCAGTCGCGGACGTTTTCGGTGCCGACGCTCGACGAGCGAAACGGGAACCTGTCGGGGCTCGGCCCGATCTGCGATCCCGCGTTCGGTGGATGCACGCCGTTTCCCGACAACCAGATTCCGGCCGCGCGCCTCGATCCGCTGGCGGTCGCGTTCCTTCAACACGTGCCGCTGCCGACGTCGGATGCGCCGGTTCAGAACCTGACGTCGGTGCAGCAGCTCCGGAGAAATGCCAATCAGGTGAGCGTCCGGATCGATCAGCGGCTGATGGCGAGCGATCAGTTGTCGGGACGATTCAGCACGTTCGACGCGAACGAGTTCCAGCCGTTCGGCACGAGCGCGCTGCAGGAGACGCTGGTACCCGGGTTCGGGCGCTTCGTCGACACGAAGGCACGAAATCTCGGCATCGGCCACACGCGTCCCTTCGGCACGACGATGATGCACGAACTCAGGTTCGGCTGGATGCGGGTGTCGGGCGGGCAGACGAGCGAGAACCGCGGCGTCGATTTCGCGTCGCAGGTGGGGCTTCGCGGTGTGACGGGCGACCCGCGCGACGTCGGATACCCGCAGATTTCGACGCGCAGCCAGTTCAGCACGTTCGGCGATCCGACGAGTTTCGTGCGGAGGAACAACGAGCATTTCGAGATTTACGACAGCCTGCTCGTCGATCGCGGCGCCCATCGTCTGAAGTTCGGCGGGTACTTCTACCACCTGAATCTCCGGCCCGAGCAGCCGGACAACGCGCGCGGCGTCTTCACCTACAGCGGTCAGTTCAGCGGCAATGCGTTCGCCGACTTTCTCCTCGGCTATCCGACAACGGCCGTGTCGGGAATCGGACGGGGCGACGAGGACGGCGTTACGAACTGGTGGCACCTGTACGCGCAGGACGACTGGCAGATACGGTCGAATCTGACGGTGAATCTCGGGTTGCGCTACGAGCACAACCAGCACATGCGCGATTCACGCAATCACCTGTCATCGGTCGATTACCAGACGCCTGGCGGCCGGTTCGTGATCGCGAGCGACGAAGACGGCCGCATCAGCCCCGATGCCGCCGATCTGCTGCCGCTGATTCCGATTCCGTACGTGACATCGGAAGCGGCAGACTGGGAACGCGGGCTGCTGAGCCCGAGCCTGGTACGGCTTGCGCCGCGCACGGGCTTCGCATTGTCCCTGAACGACGATCGCGCCGTCGTGCGCGGCGGCTATGGGATCTTCCTCAATCAGTGGGCCTACAGCGTGCAGACGGCGTTTGCGCGCAACCTGCCGTTCTTCTACACGAAACAGGTCGACGTCCCGACGACGCAACGAGTCCCCGTGTTCCAGACGCGCAACATCCTCGAAAGCGATCCGACGGGTGTGGTCGCGCCGACGATCATGGATCACGCCTACGCCGTGGAATACACGCAGACCTGGAGCGGCGGGCTGCAATACCAGGTGCTCCCCGGGTCGGTCGCCGAAGTGTCGTACATGGGGTCGTGGACGCTCGGCGCGGACAATGCGACGGTGCACAACGTGCCGGAGCCGGGTTCCGGTCCGATTCAGCCCCGCCGCGCCATTCCACAGCTCGGACCGATACGCTCGATCAGGTTCGACGGCAAGTCGATTTACCACGGGCTCACCTTCAAGCTGGACCAGCGGCTGCGCAACAACTACTGGTACACGCTCAGCTACACGCTGTCGACCTCGAAAGACGATGCCTCGAGCCCGGGCGCGACCGAAGCGGAGACGAACGTCCCGCAGAACGTGCGCAACATTTTCGGCGAGGGTGGCGAATGGGCGCACTCGAGCTTCGATCACCGCCACCTGTTCGTGGCGAGCGCGACCTGGGACGTGTTCGACGACTGGCGTGTCAGCGGGGCATTTCTCGTGCAGTCCGGGTCGCCCTTCACGGTCAATCTGGGCGTCGATCAGGCCAACATCGGGGCGGGACCGGCGCAGCGGCCGGACCAGTCGCGCGATCCGGATCTTCCCGGCGGCGAACGGACGCCCGAGCGATGGTTCGATACCGGGGCGTTTTCGCCCCCGGCGCTGTTTGCCTTCGGGAGCGCGCCGCGAAACAGCGTGCTCGGGCCCGGCTACACAAGCCTCGATCTCGCGCTCGCGCGGCTCTGGAGGCTGGGCAGCTCACGTCAGCTCGAGCTGCGCTGGGAGGTCTTCAACGCGCTGAACGTGTCGAACTTCGATATCCCTAATCGGACATTCGGCACGGCCAACTTCGGCCGCGTCTTCAGCGCCAAGAGCCCGCGCGAGATGCAACTCGGCATGAGGCTGAGCTTTTGAACCCGGCGATCCGGCAGCGGCATATAATTGCGCCCAAATAGGAGCCTTATGCGAATGACGTCTTTCCGCCTGTTGCGTGACCTCGCCGTGGTGTGTATGTGCCTGACCGCCGGCGTTGGCGTCCATGGCCAGACCGGCGCCCTGAAGGGCGAATGGCATGCGTACGGCGGCGACACCGGACACACGCGCTATGCGGCGCTCGATCAGATCAACGCCGCCAACTTCTCCAAGCTGACCATCGCGTGGCGGTTCAAGACCGACCATCTCGGGCCCCGTCCCGAATTCATGTTCGAGTCGACACCGGTGATGGCCAACGGCGTGCTGTATTCGACCGCCGGCAGCCGGCGCGCCGTCGTGGCGCTCGATCCGGAAACCGGTGAAGAGCTATGGATGCACAGCGAGCGCGAAGGCGCGCGTGGCTCGGCCGGGCCGCGGCAGCTTTCGGGCCGCGGTCTTGCTTACTGGACCGATGGCAAAGAGGAACGCATCCTGTATGTCACGCCAGGCTACCGCCTCGTCGCGCTGAACGCCAGGACGGGCGTGCGCGTGCCGGGATTCGGCGATGACGGTATCGTCGATCTCAAGCAGAACAACGATCAGCAGATCGATCCCATGTCGACCGAGATCGGCCTGCACTCCACACCAATGGTGGCGGGCAATGTCGTGATCGTGGGCGCCGCGCACCGCTCGGGCGGCGTGCCCACCGGCAAGACCAACGTGAAGGGGTACATCCGCGGCTTCGATGTGCGGACGGGTAAGCGTCTCTGGATCTTTCATACGATTCCGTCGCCGGGTGAATTCGGCAACGAGACGTGGTTGAAGGACTCGTGGTCGTACACGGGCAACACGGGCGCGTGGGGACAGATCAGCATCGATCCCGAGCTGCAGATCGCCTATCTGCCGGTCGAGAGCGCGACCGGCGATTACTTCGGCGCCGACCGGCCCGGGAACAACCTGTTCGCCGAGAGCCTGGTCGCGGTGGATCTCCAGACGGGCAAACGCAAGTGGCATTACCAGCTCGTGCATCACGGCATCTGGGATCACGACATCCCGTGCGCGCCGATCCTCGTCGACATCAAGCGCGACGGAAAAGTCATCAAGGCCGTGGCGCAGCCAACCAAGCAGGCGTTCCTGTATGTCTTCGATCGCGTGACGGGGCAGCCGTTGTGGCCGATCGAAGAGCGCCCGGTTCCGAAAGGTGACGTCCCCGGCGAGTACTACTCGCCGACGCAGCCCTTCCCGCTCAACGGGCGCGGACAGCCTTTCAATTACGACAGGCAGGGCTTCGTCGTGGACGATCTCATCGACTTCACGCCCGAGCTTCGTGCCGAAGGCGTAAAGGTCGTGTCGCGATACAGGATTGGGCCCATCTTCACACCCCCAGTGGTGAGCAAGGCCGAGGGCCCGCTGGCCACGCTGGTGCTGGCATCGGCCGGTGGCGGCACGAACTGGCCGGGCGGCTCGTACGATCCCGAGACCAACATTCTTTATGTGAACTCGCAGAAATCGGTCAGCCAGCTCGGGCTGGTGCCGCCGCGCGATCCGTCGAAGAACGATCTTGCGTACGTCGTCGGCAACGCGCTGACCGGCGCACGGACGACGGGCGGTACCGGATCGGCCGCCGGCGGTGAGAGAGCGCTCGCGCCCGGCACGACCGCGGCCGCTGCGGCAGCCGCGCCTGCCGGAGAGGGAGGCGGCGGAGCGTCTCTCACCGTGCAAGGTCTTCCCATCATGAAGCCGCCGTACGGCCAGCTGACGGCGATCGATCTCGGCAAGGGAGAGATCCTCTGGCAGGTTCCGCACGGTGAAACACCCGACACCATCAAGAATCACCCGATGCTGAAGGGCCTGAATATTCCACGCACGGGACGTCCTGGCGTAGTCGGATCGATGACGACGAAGACGCTCGTTGTTTCCGGAGAGGCAGGATTCGGTCCGACCACCACCGGCGCGCGCGGCGCGATGCTGCGTGCGTACGACAAGGCGACCGGCAAGGAAGCCGGCGCGGTCTACATGCCGGCACCGCAAACCGGATCGCCGATGACCTACATGCTGAACGGCCGTCAGTACATCGTCGTCGCCGTCAGCGGGGCAGGGTATTCGGGCGAGCTGATCGCGTATCGGTTGCCTTCCTAGGAACGTTGGGACTAGGGATTGGGGACTAGGGATTAGGCGGTGGACGGCCATTCTCGAATTTCTAATCCCTATCCCCAATCCCTAATCCCCGCAGGTTCTGGGGTGTTACCATATATGGTAACCATATGCAGAAGACCACCGTCTATCTCGATCCGGCCGATTACCGCTCGCTGAAGCAGATCGGTGCGAAGACCGGCCGTCCGCCCGCCGAGCTCGTGCGCGAGGCGGTCGCGGAGTACGCGGCGCGCTACGGGAAGCGGCGGGTGGCGAAGAGCGTGGGCGCCTTCTCGAGCGGACGCGCCGATCTGAGCGAGCGGGCCGAAGCGCTGCTGAAGGGGATGGGCCGACGGCGGTGATCGTCGCCGATACCGGCGCGATTCTGGCCCTGCTCGACAGAAGCGATCGACACCACACCGCGGTCCGCAAGCTGTACGAAGAACGGCCGGACGCGTGGCTCCTGCCCTGGGCGATCCTGCCCGAAATCGACTATCTCCTGGCCTCCGAACTTGGCGCTCGCGCGCAGGAGACCTTCCTGGCCGATCTGGCGGAGGGTTCGTTCGCCGTGGAATACGGTAAACCTGAGGACATCGTTCGCGCCAGGGCGATCGGGCGCTCGTACCGGACGCTACGCCTCGGTCTGGTCGATGGGGTTGTCATCGCCGTGGCCGAGCGGCTTCGCGCCGATGCCATAGCCACGCTCGATCTGCGGCATTTCGGGGTCGTGAAGATCGCGGGCTCGCCGCGCCTCTTGCCGCGCGATGTGAAGTGAAGTCCGGCTGAAGCCGGACACTACGTACTGCTTTCTGTTTTCTGTTATTTCTTCGGCGGTGCAGGATGCAGCGCCGTCGATGGCGGCACAACTCCCTGCATCCGGATGTAAGTCGTGATCGTTCCGTAGTCTTCGGCCGAGTGCACGACGCCGTAAATGAACGCGTGCGCGCGTGGGGCCGACACCTGCCCGCTCGACGAGCCGCCGAGTGACGGGGCGATTTCCATCAGCCATTGTTCGGACGCTGCCGCGAGCACGCGATCGCAATACGCGATCGATTCCTTGAGCGCGGCGATGATGGCGGGTTTCGACGTCGTGGCGCCCAGGTTCGGCGGCGCCTGCTTTTGAACGCCGGGCGGCAGCCCTGCCTGGTGGCAGAACGAATAGTGCGCGCCGGTCGCGTGGTTGATCTGCTCGCCGAAGGTCCGCACCTCGGGAGTTGGCCGGAACGCATAGGTGGGTTCCGGCATCATCTCCGCGGCCATCACGAGGTAGTTCGTGAACACGTTGAACGACCGCTGAATGCTCCCGCCGAGCGGCCGATTCGCAAACGTTTCGATCCGCCGCTTTTCCTTCGCGGCCGATTCGTCGAACTTCGCGGCCAGCGCTTCGCTGTGCGCGATCTGTTCGGGCGTCAGCGCGGGTGCAACCGGACCTTTGATCTGCGCGGCGGCAGGTGCGGCGAACAGCAGCACGACGAAAACGATCGGGTTGATGCGCATCATGGGCTGAATGGTAACACCGGCATGGCGGGGCTGAAGCCCTGCGCCACCGAAATGAGAGATCCCACAACCGAAATGAGAGATGTGTGAATTTAGTTGTTGGCCGTAGCTGTGGCGATGCGGCGGGCGCCGATGTAGCGGGATCCCCAATAGGTGGAACTGAGTGCTTCCACCCGCACGACGCCGGTCGAGTTCGGCGCGTGGACGAAGCTGTCGCCGCCGATGGCAATCGCGACGTGCGACGCGCCGTCGCCTCGTCCCTTCGTGTTGAAGAAAATCAGGTCGCCCGGCTCGATGTCCGACGGCTTGACCTTGTCGCCGAACTCCCACTGTTCTTCGACGACCCGCGGCACCGCGATGCCGTACTGGGCGAACACGTACTGGACGAGACCGCTGCAGTCGAAGCCGGTCGGATCGGTGCCGCCGAGCCGATAGGGGACGCCGCGGAAGCCCATGGCAAAGTCGGCGACGGCACGTCGGTCATAGCGGTGACCAAGGAGATCTGGGAACCAAGGGACGCCGGGATCTACTGCAGCCTCCGCACCTGACGCACCTCCGCACCCTCGCCCCCGGATCGGTCGTCGCCACGGTCGGCGCGCCCGGAAACGGGCGGGGGACGCCGCCGCTGGTGGCGCAGGCCGCCGAGCCGACGGCCAGCGCGGCCATCATTGTTAATGACGGCATTAAGGCGAGGCCAGGCCCGAGGCGGTGAGCCGGAAAATGCATCGGTGAGAATTATCGGCGTTGACGCGACGGAAGTACAGTCCCCACAGTAACTTGACAGGCCTGCGGTTTGCCAGCGAAAATCTTTCTACGTCCCATGGAGCAGACCCTGCTTCTCAACGCGACGTACGAGCCACTTAAGGTCGTCAACTGGCAGAAGGCTATCACTCTGCTTTGCCAGGGGAAGGTGGAGGTGATCTCGGTCTACGACCGGGAGATTAGGGCAGTGTCCTTCAGCATCAAGCTGCCTTCCGTTATCCGCCTCCTTCGCTACATCAAGATCAAAAGACGCTTCGATTACGTTCCATTTTCGAGGGCGAACATCTACGCGCGCGACAACCACGCGTGCCAGTACCTGCGGCGAGGCGTTTTCGACGAGCGAGCTCACGTTCGACCATGTCGTGCCGGTGGCGCAAGGCGGCCGGAAGGACTGGGAGAACATCGTGACCTGCTGTGTCACCTGCAACCGCCGGAAAGGCGGGCGCACGCCGGCCGAAGCGGGCATGCACCTGGTGAAGTATCCCAAGCGTCCCGAGTCGGTGCCGGCCATTCGCATTACGATCGGCTTACGCAATGCGCCCGACAGCTGGCGCGATTTCCTGTACTGGAACGCAGAGCTCGACGAATCCTGACGGTTTTGACGCGACTCACATCGATACAACCTCACTGGGCCGTGGAAGGTGGCCGTGTCGCCATCCACGGGTCCGGGTTCCTGGTCGATCGTCCCCACCTGCCGGACGTTACCATCGGCGAAACGCAGGCGCGCCCCGTCTACGCGTCGTCTTCGAGCATCTCGGTCATCGTGCCGGCGGGTCTTGACGGCGGACAGACGTCCGTCCGCGTGGCCGACGTGCCGGGGGAAACGGCGCTGCTCGAAGTCGGCATTCCCTTCGCAACAGGCCTGCATCAGGTTGACAACCCGGTGTTCGATCGGGAGGGCAATCTGTACGTCACCTACAGCGGCACGCGGGGACAGGAGGTGCCTGTCTCGATCTTCCGGGTCGGTCCGAACGGACGCCGCGAGTCGTACGTCTCGGGCATCGTGAACCCGACGTCGATGACCTTCGATGCCGCTGGCCAGTTGTACGTATCGAGCCGGTTCGAAGGATCGGTCTATCGCGTGTTTCCCAACGGCACGCACGAGCCGTATGCCAGCGATCTCGGCATCGCGTGCGGTCTCGCGTTCGATCGGAACGGTGTGCTGTATGTCGGCGATCGATCGGGGACGGTCTTCGCGGTGCAGCCCGACCGCACCGTCAATGCGATCGCCACGCTGCCGCCGAGCGTCGCGGCATTCCATCTTGCGGTCGGGCCCGACGACTGCGTCTACGTTTCGGCGCCGACGCTGGGTCCCTACGACTACGTCTACCGATTGGATCCGGCCACGGGCGCCATCGACAAGGTCTCGTCGCGATTTGGCCGCCCCCAGGGCATTGCGTTCGACTCGCAGGGTGCGCTCTACGTCGTCGAGGCGCTGGCGGGGTCGAACGGTTTGTATCGCGTACGGCCGGATGGCACCACGGAGCTGGTCGTGGCAGGGCAGTCGCTCGTGGGTGTGGCGTTCGATCCCAAGGGCGGTCTGGTGGTGACGTCGAACGACACGGCTTACAGGTTGAATGTCCCGATAAGACCCTTGGGTTAGATCACCATTCGCAGATTCGAGGGGTCGGGAGGGGTTTTCGCGCGAATCCTTCGAAAACCCCTCCCGACCCCTCAATTCGGACTTAGCAGTACGCCGCTGTACTGCATCTCTTCCCAGGTCTGGTCGCCCCACAACACTTCTTTGGACGGGTCGGGGTTCGCCTTGTTGGCGGGCGAGTTGTCGTACCACGCCGTCGAGACGATCTTCGCGCCCTTCGGCACCTGCAGCGGCTGCGCGAACATGTAGTAGGTCTGCCAGTTGAAATCGTATCGGGGCACCGACAGGATCGCGCGCGTTTCTCCGTCCGGCAGCACCAGCTTGTAATCCCACTTCTTGCCGCGCAGGTGCGTGTGCGGGAAGATGCCCCACACGGTGGCGTTGTTGACGAACTCGAGATCGGTCGTCACGGCCACGTCGGCGGCGCCGGGCGGCAATTTCAACGTCCCGTTGAAGAAGTGCTGCGCGCGCAGCTCGCGCGCGGGCGGTTCTTTCGCGAACGTAATCCCCACCTTCGTGCGATCCGATCCCGCCTTACCGATGGCGGTGTAGTGCATCTGGAGCTCGAGCATGCCGCCGGCCTCGAGGCGGAAGGACGTGCCTTCGGGCGCGGCTTGCGGATTGGTCCCCGGCGCGTAGGTCGCAATCAAGCGTTGGGGCATGTCTTTCAAGTCGGTCCGCTGCGGCCGCTGGCCGGCATGTCGCGCCTCTGGCGTCTGCATGTCTTTCGCATTGGGCCTGGCCAGCTGAACGCGGGCAGCTTCGGGACTTGCGCCCGGTAGTACACAAGGACGTGGTGCACCAGCGCGCGATTGCCAGGCCGCACTTCGATCGACTTCACCCACTTCGACTCGGTAAAGTTCGTCGGCACGTAAAAGTACCTGGTACTCCACGGTGCCCGACGCGGGAACGGGATAATCCTCGAGCATCTCGAGGACGACGTCGGGTTTGCCCAGAACCCATCCCTCGGCGAAGGTCGGCGCGGGTGGCAAATCGTTCTCATCACCCTTCGGCGCACCCTCCGCCGCCCATGCCATCAACGTTTTCCGTTCGGCGTCGGTCAGGACTCGTTCGTTGTGAAACGTGCCGGCGGGCGCATCCGCGTGCCACGGCGGCATGGTGCCGCTTGAAATGACTTTGAGGATGGACTTGGCCCAGGGCCGCGCCTGTTCGTAGGTCATCAGCGACATCGGCGCGATTTCACCCGGGCGATGGCAGCTGACGCACTGCTTGAAGAGGATCGGCGCGACGTCCCTGGTGAACGTCGGTGTGTTGGCCACCGGCTGTTGCGCACGCGTGGGAACCGCCGCGCGCGTGCCAATCAGAACGGTCACAATGACTAATAGGATGACGGTGTTGCGCATCTGGCAATCTTAAAGCGTTCTTCGTAATCTTCCAATCTACCAATCTGCCAATTCGGATCTACACCCTATTCGTACCTGAGCGCGACCATTGGGTCGACTTTCGTCGCCCGGCGGGCCGGCAGAAAGCCCGCCACCGCCGATACCAGGGCCATCACGGCGATGGCGGCGGCCATCGTGGCCACGTCGGTGGGCTGCACGCCGAACAACTGAGACGCAATCAGTCTGGCGGCGCCAGAGGCGATGGCGATGCCAATCACGATGCCGCCGGCCACCAGCAGCATCGACTCGCCAACGACCAGGCCCAGGACGGCGTTGCGCTCGGCGCCCATCGCCATCCGGATGCCGATCTCCCGCGTCCTGCGCGAGACGTTGTACGACATCAACCCGAACAATCCGATCGCTGCGACAAACAGGGCGATAGCGCCGAAGAGCACGTAGGCCTGCGCCAGCACCCGTTCCTGGGCATAGCGCCGCTCGATCTGGGAGACCTGCGTTTCGATTGTGACAATCGGAATGCCCGGGTCGGCCGCGCTCATCGTCTCACGCACCGTGCGCATGACCGATGCAGGATCCGCGGCCGTGCGCACGGTGAAGACGAGATCCTCCGGGCCGGTCTGAAGGTATGGAAGGTAAAGCGTCGGAGGTGCCGGCTCGCGGAGGCTGTTATAGCGCACATCACGCAGCACGCCGACGATCTCCATCTTGCCGGAGTCTTCGGGTGACCTCCCGACGCGGCGCCCAACCGGATTCTCGTTCGGAAAGAATTTTCGCGCTGCCGTTTCATTGATGATGGCTACTTCGGGACCGCGCTTGCTGTCGCCGTCGGTGAACCCCCGCCCGGCGACGAGCGGGATTCCAATCGTGGCAAAGTAACTGGGCGCGACGATGACGTAGTTGATGTCGTCGCTCTCGGACTCATATGCGACGCGGCCACCGGGATTGGCACGCCCCTGAACGAACATGCCCGTGACAATTTCTCCTCCCGACATCAGCGTTGGCTGCGAAACGGTAGACGACTTCACGCCCGGCACCGTCTCAAGGCGACGCATGCCTTCTGCCAGGAACTGAAATCTCCGCTCGTCGGTAATGCCGGCGCCCTCGGCATCGACGCGGATGAAGAGCAGGTTCTGAGGATCGAATCCCACGTCGACGTTGCGCAGGTTGCTCAGGGTACTGAGAAACAGTCCCGCGCCCACGAGAAGGACCACCGAGATCGACACCTGTGTCACGAGCAGGGCCCTGGAAAGAATCGTGCTCGATCCGGCCACGCTGCGGCTGTTTTCCTTGAGCGCCACGCCAACGTCTATCTTCGTTGCACGCAGTGCCGGGGCAATACCGAACACGATCCCCGCAAGCACCGTGGCGGATGCCGTAAAGGTGAAGATCCTCCAGTCGGCAGGCCCGGCTGTGCCGAGGGGTGGCGGCAGCAGCGATTGCCCCCAGCGCGCCACCATCAGCCCGAGCGCGCCGCCAGCCCCGGCCAGCAGCAAGCTTTCTGTCAGCAGCTGCCGGATGAGGCGCCCGCGCGTCGCGCCCATCGAGAGCCGGACGGAAATCTCCCGTTGCCGCGTGGCTGTG
>CAWGDY010000041.1:0-35382 GCA_963821395.1 Vicinamibacterales bacterium
CCGTCGAAGATTTCCTTCTGCAGCTCGAACCTGTCAGATAGGCACGGCCGTTGCAGCCTCTCCGCCTGAACTAGCCAGTTCATGGACGGAGTGCATGCAGGAGCAGGCAGTACCGATTCGATATTGATGGCGCCTCCATCGACGCCGACATTGCCATACCCGCCGACGCGCTGGGCCTCGTGCTGTTCGTGCATGGCAGCGGGAGCAGCCGCCAGAGTGCGCGAAACCAGTATGTCGCGGGGCATTTGCGCGCCGAAGGGCTCGGGACCGTCCTGGTCGATCTGTTGACGCCGACCGAAGAGCGCCAGGACCAGTTCAGCGGGCATCTTCGCTTCGACATCACCTTTCTTACCCGCAGAGTCACCGTCGTCATGGAAGAGCTGCGCGCGCAGACTGCCTTACCGCTGGGCCTCTTCGGCGCGAGCACGGGATCGGCCGCCGCACTCGTGGCCGCGGCGAACCACCCGCGAAAGATTCTTGCGGTGGTTTCTCGCAGCGGGCGGCCCGATCTCGCCGGGAACAAGCTTCCCCTTGTCATGGCGCCGACGCTGTTCATCGTGGGTGGGGACGACCGCGAGATCCGAGAACTCAATCGACGGGCGATCGAGCTGATGCGGGGGGAAGTCCGTCTCGAGATCGTACCCGGTGCAACCCACCTCTTTCACGAGCCGGGTGCCCTCGAAGCGGTCTCGCATCTCGGCGCCGACTGGTTCAAGCGCCACCTCGATCGCCGGAACGACAACGTCAACCCGCGCCCGGACTCGCCGGCGCGCTGAACCGGGTGAAAACGGGCGGGAAAGCTATTGAGCCAGTGACCAGCCGTCGTGGATGAGATCCTCCGCGACGCGAAGGCCGCGGGCTTCGGCCTGGCTCTCGAGAAGATAGTGTTCGACGTGATCCTCGCCATCCTGCGTGCACACGAGATGGAATCCGGCGCCGGCTGGCGCCGGGCGGATTTCGCACGTCAGCCGCTCTCCGTCCCTGATGAAGGTTCGAGGCACGGGACCTCTATCGGCGGTTCGCGGCGCGACCTTCAGTCGTAGCAGCCGATACGCCCGCGCGGGTTCACTGCGGCGATCAATCCCGCATCAGACGCCTGACCCTGTCGGTGATCGTCTGATAGCACTCGCACGATGCCAGCTCCAGTCCGGTCCGGTTGAGGATCTTCATGGAGCCGCGCCGGTAGCGGATCAGCCCGGCGCGCTGCAGCGCCGCGGCGATGAGCGTAATCGTCGGGCGCCGCACGCCCAGCATCATCGCCAGCGTCTCGTGCGTCAGAGGAAACTCGTCGCGCTGGATCCGATCGTGCGACATGAGCAGCCAGCGGCAGCAGCGCTGCTCGGCCGAGTGAAGACCGTTGCACACCGCGGTCTGCATGACCTGCGTCATGAGCGCCTGGTGGTACTGGATCGTGCGGATGAAGAGCGCGCCCTTCCGCGCCATCTCGGCGTTGAACGCTTCTGTCGTCAGCACGTCGGCCCACTGCCCGGGCACCTGCACCACGCTCTGCGTGAACGATTCTTCCTGTCCGAAGTACACCGATCCGCCGAGGAGTCCTTCGGCGCCGACCGTCGCGATTTCCGCCGCCTGGCCGTCCTGCATGAGCTCGATGATCGAGCACGCGCCGCCGGTGGGGAAGTACACCTCGCGAATTCTGTCCCCCTGTTTGTGGAGGATTTGTTTCGCTCTCAACCGCACACTGCGCAGGTGCGGACGCAGGCGCTGCAGATCGTCGTTGGGCAGCGAGGCGAGCAGTTGGTTCGTCGCCGTCTGCGATGGCGGCGCCCCAAGTGTGGGGGTCGAATAGGCAAGGCCGGACATGATGCCTCCCTCGTGCGCGTGGGGGGGCGCGCACCTAAAAGATACGCTTGTCGAGCACTTTGACGAAAATTTATTTATGCGGCCTGGTGCGTCGTGCAACGGAATCGAAGACAGGTGAGAGGGCGATGACCCCGTGGTGTCTCGACGTTGTCGCTGGGCGCGTCATACGAAAGAAGTGAGTCTAGGAACCGCAGCCCGAGGGGTCTGTTCCGGTTCGAACCGACAGCAGGGAAATTACACTTTGGTTACACACTTCGTGCGCACGGTCGACAGTGTTCCCTACGCCCTAGGTCCTACGGATCATTGGGATTCCGCGAGATTCGGCGGAAGAATTTGGACTAGTGGCCTGTCCTCGCTGAATCAGTACCGGATGCCGGAGCGCGGCGCCCGGCTGGCAAGGCGCGAGGAGCGCGCAAATCGGGAATTTGTAAGCGACGAGTAACGCAGCCAGCCGGGATGCCCCGCCCGGCAGGCGGTAGTGATTCAGCGAGGACAGGCCACTAGTGCTAAGATAGCCAGTCGTCGGGGCGTGGCTCAGCCTGGTAGAGCACTCGGTTCGGGACCGAGGGGTCGGAGGTTCAAATCCTCTCGCCCCGACCACTAATTCAAAGGCGCTTGAACCGCGAATGGCCGGCAGATGCCGGCCATTCGTGCGTACAGCCTCGATCCGCCCGGAATCGGGTGCATGCCGACCAATTTCCTGGATGAGCCCGCTTATGCGCGCGGCGTGCCGAGCATTCGCGTCAGACACTCGACGAGTGTCATGTAGCGCTGCGGCTTGTAGAAGACTTCGACGTTGTGCTGCTGGATCAGGATCTCTTCTTCCTGCGACAGCGGCTGGCCGGTAAAGATCAGGACCGGCAGGTGCGCGTGCTCCTTGCTCGCGCGCAGATAGGCGAGCAGCGTCAACCCCGATCGCTCCAGTCCTTTCGGATCGGGCAGCCGAACATCGAGTGACACAGCATCCACGCGTTCGGCGCCGAGAATCTCGAGCGCGCGATCGACCGTGTCGGCATGTTGCGTCTTGAATCCCATCAGCGTGAGTGTGGCGCAGAACGTTGTCTGCACGCTGGGCTCATCCTCGACCACGAGCACGACGGGGGAATGCGCCATTCGTGTTGTGTTTCGGCATTTGAGGGCCGAACCGACAGCCCTTCAGTCGTTCCTGAGGGCTCCAAAATCGCACAGGCCTGTATTCAGTCAATACACCTAATGGCTGGATATTGAATGACTTACCGAATTTGGGCTACCATGAATTTCCAACCCCAACTTTTCGTGGAGCTGCCGTGTCGTACGTCCGTCTGATCCGAAAACTTGCGTTGTCGATGAACGGCATCGATGTCTCGGGCCTGAAAGTCGGCGACGTCATCGAGCTGGATGACGCGCGCGCGGCCATGATGATCGATCACGGCTGGGCGGAAGCCTGCGGCGCCGACGAGGTTATTTCTTCCGGCGGGACGGGGCCTTCTGAACCACGACGAAATCACTCAACTCCCAAGTGAACGGCGGCTTCTGACGCCGATCGTTCTTGCGCCGATCGTCAGACCGTTCGCTGGAGGCCTTGCGCCGTTCGGTCTCGCGCCGATCCCATGTGACCTCAACCGGCAAGTCTTCCGTTTTCTTCTTGAGTTTCTGAAAACGCTGAAGCGCACCGCGGCGCACGATGAGTTGAACGGTGACCGCGGGGCGCTTCGCCATCGATCCAGTTATCGGCCGCCTGCGAATGGTTCATAACGGCTTGCAGGCGCACGTCGACGGACGAAAATTGTGATCACGCGTGAGAGGAATTTGGGCCGGCCCGCGGTCGCGCGTCGACCCGACGTGCGGTTACTTGACCGGCGTGCCCGACGACGGTCCGATTCTCGTCGTCTGACGCGCGACGATCTGCCAGCCGTGCGGACCCTGCGCGCGACGCACCATCACCCACAGAATGTTCAGATGGTTGTCGAGCATCTTTCCCGGGGCGCCGTTGCGGAAGTCGAGCACGCCTTTGGCGAGCGCGACGTCGCCGTAGACGCGGATATTGGTGTCGCTGAACTTCATGAACTCCGCGACACCCGGCCCCTGGATGTTCTTGAGCACCTGTGCTTTCGTTTCGGTCAGCGCCGAGGAGTGCGAGTAGGTGATATCGTCGCCATAAATCCTGTCGAGCATGGCGACGTCTTTTTCGATCGTCGCCTTGGCCATGGCTTCGAGCGTGGCCATGACGGCTTTCGTGTCCGGAGAGTTGGCGGTGGCCGAACCCGCCTGCGCCCAGGCGACGGCCGAGACCCCGAGTGTTGCCGCAATCGTCAAACAAAGATTTTTCATGCCTCCTGTCTACAGGAGATCGGCGTCCGGGCGCAAGCCTTCTATTTCCGCAGCGACCGGACGTACCAGTCGCGCCACGCCGCGGCCTGGCGGGGAAGGGTCTGGCCGGTGATGTCGCGCAGCGCCTGGAATACCCACGAGCGGGTCTGGTCGTCCAGCGTGGGATCCTCGGCGAAGTCCAGGAGTGACGGAACGGCCTTCAGCCGCAGCCTGGCGCTCAACATGCCCGACTGCGCGAGCGAGCAGGCCGCGCGCTCGCGGATCATCGGCGACGGATCGTCGTGGAAGATGCCCAGGAGCGGCACGATGGTGTCTTCGGTGCCGAGATAGGCCAGCCCCTCGACCGCCCAGTACCGCACGTTGACGTTCTCGTCGCGAATCGAGCTCATCAGAATCTCGAACGCGCGATCGGGCGCCACGCCGCGATTCCCCATCAGTCCAATCCGCCACAGCGCGTTTGCGCGTGGCCCCTGCGCGCCAAAGCGCGCCTCCGGTTCGAGCGCATCGACGGTCGAGGCGGTTTTCTCGACGCCGAGCGCGGCCAGGTCGAGATCGATGGCGGCGGCTCTGACCGTCAGATCGTCCGAGTTGAGCGCCACCATGAACAAGTTGTTCAGGCGGTCATCGAGCGTGATCTTTCCGCGCCAACCGTCCGCGCGCGCGTGGATCTCTTCGGTGGCGCCCTGGTACCGGTTGATTGCCCGTTCGAGCAGGAACGCGGCCTGGGCGTATGGGCTCATCGCGTCGAGTCCCTCGAGATGGTGCTCGGACAACACGCCGGCCGACGTCGGCTGCCGCCGCTGTGCCGCGGCGCTCGCACCGGACATCAACGCGACCGCGAGCAGTGCCGCCGCGCGGCGATGACGATGGGGTAGTGCCATGAGGGCGAGCGATCGCAAGCCCGGTGCCGCGACGCTCGCGCCTCGCAACCCGACCGCAGGGAAGGGCTTGGGGGAATTGGAAGATTGGAAGATTGGAGGATTGGAAGATTGGTGCACCACGGGCGTCACTGTCCCGGCGAAATTTGTAATCGTTCCAATCGGCGATTCTTGAATCCCGCAATTCGCCAATCCGACAATCCGCCAACAATCTTCCAATCTTCCAATCCACCAACCTTCCATTTCCCTCAGGCGCCACTACTTGACGTTCAAGTAGAGTGGCCGCAATAATGGCGCTTACCACTTGGACGTCTAGTAATGGCCAAATCGAACAAGCCGGTTGCGCTCCTGCAGGGCACGCTCGACCTCATCGTGCTCCGCGCCCTGTGGACCATGGGACCGCAGCACTCCTACGGTCTGGCGGCGCGGCTCGAGCAGGTCGCGGATCACCCGCTCTCGCTCAACCAGGGCACGCTCTATCCCGCGCTCGTCCGGCTGGAACGCCGGAGCTGGATCAAGGGGAGCTGGCAGCGGACCGAGAGGCACCGCGACGCCAGGTACTACGCGATCACGGCGGCCGGCACGCGCGCGCTCGCCGAACAGACCGAACGCTGGCGGCGGCTGGCGGGCCTGGTCGACAAACTCCTCGCGAGCGACCCCGGAGGTCCGGGTAAGCTAGACGCGTGACGAACACCTGGGCGAGGGAGACGTATCGGCAGAACGCGGCCTATGTGCCCGCGCTGGGGGCGGCGGTGTTCGAGCTGCTGAACCCGCAGGCGGGCGAGCGCATCCTCGACCTGGGGTGCGGCGAAGGGACGCTCACGGAAAGAATCGTGGGAACGGGCGCGGAGGTGGTCGGCATCGATGCGTCAGAGGAGATGATCGCGGGCGCCAAGGCCCGCGGGCTCGACGCGCGCCTGATGAACGCCGAGCAGCTCCCCTTTGAGCACGAGTTCGACGGCGTCTTCTCCAACGCGGTGCTGCACTGGGTGCGCGACCATGACGCCATGCTCGAGGGCGTGCATCGTGCGCTCAAACCGGGCGGTCGATTCGTCGCGGAGTTTGGCGGCCATGGCAACCTCGCGGCCATCCAGGTCGCGATTCGCTCGGTGCTTTCGCGCCGTGGCTGGACCACCAACATCCTGCGCTATTACGCGACAGAGACCGAATACGCCTGGCGTCTCGAGCGGCACGGGTTCCTCGTGCACCAGATTGCCCTGATTCCGCGCCCCACGCCGCTGCCCACGGGAATACGTGGATGGCTCGACACCTTCGAGCGCGCCACGCTCGATCGCATCCCGCCTGAAGAGCTGGAGTCGTTCCTCCAGGAGGTCGAAGACCTGCTGCGCGCCGAGATTTGCGACCGGGAAGGCAACTGGACGGCGCACTACGTTCGATTGCGCTTCAAGGCGCAGACGGCGTAGTGGACAACCTCACGCATTCGCTCGTGGGCGTCGCGCTTGCGGATGCGATGGCGGGACGTCGCGCCGTCAAATCCCAGCGGCCGCTCCTTGTGGGCGCCGGCCTGATTGCCGCCAACCTTCCAGATGTCGATATCGCGTATTCGGTGATCACACCGGCGCCGATCGGCTATCTCGTCCACCATCGCGGCCACACGCACACGATCGTCGGTCTTGGCGTGCTGGCGCTCGTACTCGTGCTGGCCTATCGCATGATGCCGCCCGTGCGCGCCATGCGGACCGGCGAGAGGCTGCGGCTCTGGCTGTTGATGGCGGCCGCCCTTGCCAGTCACCTGGCGATGGATGCGTTGAACCCGTATGGCGTCCATCCGTTCTATCCCCTCGACAACACATGGTATTTCGGCGACGCGGTTTTCATCTTCGAGCCTTCGCTCTGGCTCGTGCTGGGTGTGGCGGTCGCCTGGAATGCGCGGACGAGAGCATCGAAGCTGGTCGCGGTTCTCCCGATCGTGATTCTGATCATGACAATTCTGTCGAACGATGTCGTGCCTTTTGACGCAGCGGTCGCACTGGGGCTGGCAGGTGGTGTCCTGGCCTGGTCCACGCGGCGCACGTCGCCGCGTGCGCGGGCGTTGCTGGCGGTCGCGTTGTCGCTCGCGTTGATCGGCGTTCAACTGACCGCATCGCGCGAGGCGCGCGGCCAGGCGTACCGGACGCTCCGGCCGCTTCTTCACGGGCGCCTGGTGGATGTCGCGCTCACACCCAATCCCTCGTCACCGCTCTGCTGGGGCGTGATTGGCATTGAGCTCCGCGAATCCAGCGGCGAGTACGTGCTCTGGCGAGGCACGCTCTCGCTGGCGCCGTCCATGAAAGCTCCGACGGCGTGTGCGTCACATCGATTGTCGGAAACCCGACGAAGCCGCATGGTGGGTGAAGGCCGATTGGCGCTTCGCGACGAGATTCATCAGCCATTGCGGCCGCTTCGCGACCTCGGCCGTCGTGACTGCTGGGCGCGCGCATGGCTGAGGTTCGGGCGAGTGCCCGTGATCGCCTCGAACGAACTCTTCGACCTGCGCTTCGAGGAGCGCCGCACGCAAGGGTTCACGCACCTGCCGCTCGCCCGCGTGTCGAGCGACACGCCCTGCCCCTCGTTCGTCCCTCAGTGGGACATGCCGCGCCGGGATCTGTTGTCGTACTAGCCGTCCTGCCCCGGATCTTGCTTAAGAGCATGTTCGTTGGTGCTTACTGCCTAGGGCATTGCCGCGGGGTGTCCGATTGATGCCTGAACAAATTACCCGACCATGAAAAGAATTCATCCTTCCTGAGATTTGTGCCACCTTAAATGCACCCCACGAGCCCGGTCCCGCCGGGCTTTTTTTTTGACGCCTGATTGGTCATATACTCTGGCACCCACAATCAAGGAGGCCGTATGCCGACTTCAGGTTCCATGAAGCTCGTGCTGCTCGTATCGCTTGCCTGCGTCCAGGGCGTCGTCGCGCAATCGCCCGCCCCGATCAACGACGCGCCGAACCCGTACAAGACCGTCACGAACTTCTTTCAACTGCCGGAAGGCCGTTCGTGGGGATCGATCAGCACGGTCGAGCCGGACCTCGACGGGCGCTCGATCTGGATCGTCGATCGCTGCGGAGCGAATTCCTGCGTCGGCTCGAAGCTGCCGGTCGTGATGAAGTTCGATACCTCGGGCAAACTCGTGCGCATGTTCGGCGAGGGGCTGTTCGTGTTCCCGCACGGCATCCATATCGATGCGCAGGGCAACGTCTGGGTCGTGGACGGCCTGCCCCCCGGGGGCGGGCGTGGCGACGCGGCGCCGCCGCCGGCCGGCGGCCATCACATCGTGAAGTTCAGTCCTGAAGGCAAGATTCTGCTCCGTCTGGGAGTGCCCGGGGTGACGGGCGCCGACAGCACGCACTTCAATCAGCCGTCCGACGTCATCACCGCGCCCGAACGGCGACATCTTCGTGGCCGACGGACACGGCGGCAACAGCAACGCGCGCATCGTGAAATACGACCGGACCGGCAAGTTCATCAAGGAATGGGGTACCCGCGGAAGCGGCCGCGGTCAGCTCGACGCGCCCCATGCGCTGGCCATGGATTCGAAGGGACGGCTGTTCGTCGCCGATCGCGCCAACAATCGCCTGCAGATCTTCGATCAGAACGGCACGTACCTCGACGAGTGGCATCAGTTCAGCCGCCCGAGCGGGGTGTACATCGACAAGAACGACATCATCTATGTCGCCGACTCCGAGTCGAACAACTCGCGCAAGCACGGCGAATGGAAGCGCGGCATCCGTATCGGCAGCGCGCGCGACGGAAAAATCACGGCGTTCATTCCCGACGACAACCCCAACGCCAACGAAGGTTCGCTTGCGGGGACGAGCGGTCCGGAAGGCGTCGCCGCCGACGCGTCGGGCAATGTGTACGGGGCAGAGGTCGGCCAGCGAGGGGTGAAGAAGTACATAAAGAAGTAGGGCTGAGGGCTGAGGGCTTAGGGCTCAGGGCTGAGGGGCTTAGGGGCTGCGGGCTTAGGTCGGACTCGGAAGGGCGGACGGTGAACCGCAAGTGGTTGAGCGTGGTTGGCGTGTGCATGGCGTGCGCGGGTCCGGCCCGGCCAGCGGCTGAATCGTGCGTGCCGGTGGGGAAGCCGCTGGCTCTGTCTGATGTACGGGAAGCCAGCGGCATCGCCGTGGGCCGGTTGCCCTGGCTGATTAACGATTCGGGGAATCCGCCGCGGCTCTACGCGCTCGATGCGGGCGGAATGACGTCGCGCGTCACCCTGACCGGCGCGAACCTCATCGACTGGGAAGACCTTTCGATCGGGAAATGCGGCGCGACCGACTGTCTCTACATCGCCGACATCGGCGACAACCGCACGTCGCGCGATCGCATCACGATCTATCGCGTCCCGGAGCCCGCGGCCGGCAGCGCATCGACGATGCCCGCCGACGCGTTTCATCTGACCTATCCGGATCATCCGCACGATGCCGAAGCGTTCGTCGTCGTGCCCGGCCGTGTGCAGGAACTCTTCATCATTACCAAGGACGAACGCCCCGAGGTCTACCGTCTCGCACGGCAGCTCGAGCCGGGGCAGAGCTCGACGCTCTCGTTCGTTCGTGCGCTCGGCGCACGTGAGCGCATCACCGGTGCCGCGGCTTCGCACGACGGGCGCTGGATTGCCTTGCGTTCGAACCGGACGCTCTTCATCTATCCGTCTCTGAGCTTCGCGACGGACGGCAATCCAGTCAGCGTCGATTTGACCAGCCTCGACGAGCCGCAGGGCGAGGGGGTGGCGTTTGGCAGGAGTGGTGAGCTGTACCTCGTGAGCGAGAGCGGCGATGCGGAGGCCGGCGCGGGAGTGCTGACGCGGCTTCGTTGCGACTTCATACGGTAATCGGTACAGTAGTGGCACAAAGGAGAATCATGAAGCGTTCGATGCTTGCGCTTGTAATCGGCTTTCTTGGCGTGGCCAGTTCGGTCGGCTTGAGCGGGCAGAAAGGCCTCCCCTCGTGCGATCCGGACAACGGCGGCTTGACGCTGCCGGCCGGCTTCTGCGCCCTCGTCGTGCACCCCGGCGGCATTGGCGAAGGCCGTCACATCGTGGTCAACGACAACGGCGACATTTACGTCATTGTGCGGCGCGGGCCGCGGCCCGAACCCACAGCACCCTTCGGACCGGGCGGCATCATCGGGCTTCGCGACACCAACGGCGACGGCAAAGTCGACGTGGTCAGCGAGAAATTCGGTGAGGTAGGCGGCACCGGCCTCGAGCTGCGAAACGGCTATCTCTACTACGCGGCGGTCGATCACATCGGCCGCTTCAAGCTCACACCCGGCGAGCTGCGCCCGAGCGCACCCGCGGAAATCGTCGTGAGCGGCTTTCCGGTCGGCGGCGGCCACGCCGAGAAGGACATCGCGTTCGACAACGCGGGCAACGTCTACGTGAACATCGGGCTGCCCTCCAATGCCTGTCAGATTCCCGATCGCCGTCCGGGCGCGCCCGGCATCGATCCCTGCCCGCAGCTCGAAGAGCGCGGCGGCATCTGGCGCTTCAAGGCCGATGTCGTTGGACAGAAGTACACGAAGGAAGCGCGGTTCGCGAGCGGGTTGCGCCAGCCGGTGGCGCTCGCCTGGCACGACGGACATCTTTATGTGGCGATGAACAGCCGCGATTCGCTCGACACGCTGTTTCCTGAAAAAGGTTATACGGCGGAAGACAACGCCCTCGGGCCGAGCGAGCCGATGATGCAGGTCGAGCAGGGCGACGTGTACGGCTGGCCGTACTGCTACTACGACAGCCGCGTGAAAGCGATGATTCTCGCGCCGGAGTACGGCGGCGACGGTAAGACGATCGGCCGCTGCTCCCAATTCAAGGTGCCGTTCGCGACGTTTGGAGCGCACTACGCGCCGGTCGATCTGATGTTCTACACGCACACCCATTTCCCGGCGAAGTATCGCGGTGGCGCGTTCATGACGTCGCACGGTTCGTGGAACCGGGCGCCGCTGCCGATGGCGGGCTACAACATCATGTTTCAGCCGGTCGTGAAGGGAAAGAACGCGGGGTCGAACGAGGTGTTCGCGGATGGCTTCAAGGGCATGGAGCCCTTGAAGAGCCCGGACCTCGCCGCCGCCAGGCCCAATGGCACGAACGTCGGTCCCGATGGCACGCTGTACATCACCGAGAGCGTGAAGGGCAAAATCTGGAGGGTGATCTACCGCGGAAAGTAAATCAGGACTTATCGCACCCAAACTTCGTCACGGCGTGCCGCTTTGGCTCGATAACGCGGCTCCAACGCGTACCTATTCCACGCTTCGGGGCACGCTGCACGCCGACGTTGTCATCATCGGCGGCGGCATCACCGGAGCGATCTGCGCGTATCTTTTCGCCCGCGCCGGCATCCGCGTCGTGCTCCTCGAATC
This sequence comes from Vicinamibacterales bacterium, assembly GCA_963821395.1. GTDB lineage: Bacteria > Acidobacteriota > Vicinamibacteria > Vicinamibacterales > JAMQPK01 > JAMQPK01. The sequence continues at coordinate 11,366 of CAWGDY010000041.1, forward strand.
GAATCTCGTCGCCCGCGGAAGCACTGCGGCAAGCACCGCGCTGCTGATGCATGAACCGGATCGCGACTTCACCGATCTTGTCGCGCGATTCGGACGCCCCACCACTCGCCGCATTTGGTCGGCGCTGGCTCGGGCGACCCGCGATCTGTCTGCAACGATCACCGAACTCAAGCGCGATACCGATCTGTGCCGATGCGACTCCGTGTACTTCACGGTCGAGCCCGACCGGGTCGCGGCGCTGCGACGCGAGTTCACCGCAAGGAAGAACGCCGGCTTGCCGGGACGATGGCTTTCACCGGCGGCTCTTTATCGGATGACCGGCATCAGAGGGCTCGCGGCGATCCTCACCTCCGGCAATGCGCAGGTCGATCCCGTGAAGGCATCTCGCGCCTTCCTGAAAGCCGCCGCCGGCGCGGGCGCGCAGATTTTCGAACGATCGAAGGCGCGCGGCGTGAACGTATCGAAAGACACCGTCGAGGTTCGAACCGGCGCTGGACGGGTGACAGCCAGGCGCGTCATCGTCGCCACCGGGTATGCCACGCCGGAATTTCGCGGGCTGGTCGGCCGGTTCAGGATGAAGGACACCTATGTCGTCGCCACCCGCCGGCTTCCGAAGCGCGTGCTGCCGGCAGGACTCGGGCGAGGCTCGACGGCGAGCGGTCGTCGCCGACGACTGGTCATGGCGTGGGACACCGGCCGCCCTTATCACTACCTCCGGTGGACCGGGGATGGCCGGCTGCTCGTGGGGGGCGCGGATACAAACCATCGGTCCTCGAAAGGTTCGCGCCGGCGCATCGCGCTTGCGCGCGGACGGCTGCTCGAGTATCTGGCCCAGGTGCGACCCGAACTCGCCGGCGAGCAGCCTGAGTACGAGTGGGAAGGGCTGTTTGCCGAGACACCGGACGGGTTGCCCTACATCGGCGTCCATTCGAGATATCCAGGCCACCTGTTCGCCCTCGGCTATGGCGGAAACGGCATGACCGCCTCGTTTCTGGCCGCGCGCCTGCTCCTCAATTTGTATCAAGGCCGCGACAAGAGGCGCCGGAAGGCTCGACCCGACGCCAATTTGTTTGCGTTTCGGCGCGGGCGAAGGTAACCTAACGGCACAATTTTCAGTATTTTGGGGTTTCAGGTCTTCGACTTCGCCCAGGCGAAGGAGGTCCCATGAAGCGGTCACGTAACTTTTATGTAGGGGTCAGCATCGCGGTCGTCGTTGCCGTGCTGGCGGTCGCGCAGTACGCGCTCCAAACCGTCGCCAGCGCGCAGGGTAACGGCGGTGCGCAGGCAGGCATTTACGAAGTTGACCGGATGTGGCCGAAGCCGCTTCCGAACAACTGGGTCCTGGGCTCGACCGTGGGACTCGCAGTGGACGCGCGCGACCACGTGTTCGTCGTGCACCGCGGCCAGGCCACGCTCGATCCGAAGTTCGCGAGCCAGATGGTGTTCGCGCCAACCGGACGCGGCGCGCGCGGAGGGGCACCCGCGCGTGGCGATGCAGCGATCGGCGAAGAAGTGGCGAGCGGCGCCAAGCCGATTTCCGATCTGTGCTGCGCTTCGGCACCGCCGGTTCTCGAGTTCGATCCGGCCGGCAACCTCGTCAATCACTGGGGCGGCCCGGGTACTGGCTTCGAGTGGCCGCCGTCGATGCACGGCATCACGATCGACGGCAAGGACAACGTGTGGCTCGCCGGCAACGGCGGCAACACCGTCCTGAAGTTCTCGAAGGACGGCAAGTTCCTGCTCCAGATCGGCAAGAACGGCGCGAGCAAGGGCAATAAGGATACGGCGAACCTGAGCCGTCCGGCGGAAGTCGAAGTCGACATGGCGGCCAACGAGGTCTACGTGGCCGACGGTTACGGCAATCGCCGCGTCATCGTGTACGACGCCGACAAGGGCACGTTCAAGCGCATGTGGGGCGCGTACGGGAAGCCACCGACCGACGACCCGAACGTCACCTACGATCCGGCCAAGCCATTGTCGCAGAACTGGCAGACAGTGCACTGCGCGTCGCTCGCGAACGACGGGCTCGTGTATGTGTGCGACCGGGTGAACGATCGCATTCAGGTATTCAAGAAGGACGGCACCTACATCAAGGAAGCGCAGATCGCCAAGCGCACGCTCGGCGACGGCGTTACCTTCGACATCGCGTTCTCGAAGGACAAGGAACAGCGGCTGATGTATGTGGCTGACGGCGCGAACCACCGCGTGTGGCAGCTGCTGCGCGAACCGCTGCAGGTGCTCAACCACATCGGCAACGGCGGACGTTACCCTGGCCAGTTCTACGCCACGCACAACGTATCGCTCGACTCGAAGGGCAACCTTTACACGGTGGAGACCTACACGGGCGCGCGCGTGCAGAAGTTCAGCTACAAGGGTCTGGGCGCGGTCGCGAAGCCGGAAGGGAATCACAACTAGTAAGTCGAAAGTCGATAGTCGAAAGGCGACAGGCCAGGTCGACAGGCGATGTTCGCAAGGAAGGGCGCTCGGAAATCCGGGCGCCCTTTTTTTCGAACCCCACGAACCTGACGAACCCTACGAACCCACGAACCCCACGAACCCCACGAACCCACGAACCTTCGTATAATCTGTTCCGTGCTCATCGGGCGCCGCTATGTCGTCAAAGGGCGCGTCCAGCGTGTAGGGTTCCGGTACTTCGTCGAGAACGCGGCGGCGCGCGAGGGGATACAGGGTTACGTCCGCAACCGGCACGATGGAAGCGTCGAGGTGGTCGCCGAAGGCGACGCCGATGCGATGCAGCGCTTCGAGATGGCGGTCAGGCGCGGACCTTCAGGGGCACGTGTGGATGATATCGAGACGACAGACGTTGAGGCATCGAACCGGTTCGCCGGCTTTCATGTGACGGGATGATCACAAGCATGGACTCACTCAAGTCGAAAATCCGGAGCGTACCGGATTTCCCCAAGGCAGGCATTCTCTTCTACGACATCACCACGCTCCTGCGCGACCGCGACGGCTTTCGCTCGTCGATCGAGGCGCTCGCGACGCCCTTCGAAGGCAAGGGGATCGACGTCGTCGTCGGCGTCGAGAGCCGCGGGTTCATCCTGGGTGGGGCGGTGGCCGATCGCCTTGGGGCAGGGTTTGCGCCCGTCAGGAAGAAAGGCAAGCTGCCGGCCCACACGGTGCGCGAGACCTACGATCTCGAATACGGCACCGATTGCCTGGAGATCCACTCCGATGCGGTCGAGCAGGGACAGCGCGTGCTGATTATCGACGACGTGCTGGCTACCGGCGGCACGGCGGCCGCGACGACGGCCCTCGTGAGAAAGCTTGGTGGAGACGTGCAGTCGCTGGCCTTTCTCGTGGAACTGGAGTTCCTGAACGGCCGCCGCAAGCTCGGCAGCGAAGCGATCCACAGCGTCCTGAAGTATTCGTCATGACCGTGATCGTCGTCGGGGCCATTCTGGCCCTCGTGCTCTGGCGAATCGCCGACCAGGTTCAGCGACGCCGGCACGACGCGACGATTCTGCAGATGCTGACGACCTTTGCGCCGGCCGCCGTCGCGGTCCAGCAGGACCCCAAGCAACTGCTCGTGTGGTACCCGCTCGCGCGGGCCAGCCGGAAGCTCTTTCCCGATGTGTTCAAAACGCTGGACGACGCCTCGGGCGGCACGTTTCCCTTCACACAGGAACAGTTGAAGGCCGCGCACGCGCGGTGCAGCTCCGAGTGGCTCGCCTGGGAACGCGCGCACGATGCCGAATACTCGCTGAAGGTGGCGGAAGTTCAGGACCAGATTGATCGCGCGCAGGGTCCGCCGTCGGCCCTGCTGCGCACCCGCCTCGCGGCAATCGAGCAGCAGAAGCTCGAGCGCTACCAGCAACGGTACGAAGAATACGTCAAGACCGCCAAGGCGCTCGCGTCGTTCGTAGAAGCGGTCGCGTCGTTCGTGGAATAGGGTCCGAGATCGCCAAGCCATGCGCCGCATCCTGCACGTCGACATGGACGCGTTTTATGCGTCGGTCGAGCAGCGCGACAATCCCGGGTTGCGCGGCAAGCCAGTGGCCGTCGGCGGCCAGCCGAACCGGCGCGGCGTCGTTGCGGCGGCGAGCTACGAAGCACGCACGTTCGGGGTCCGTTCGGCCATGCCGATGGCGCAGGCGGTCAAGCTCTGCCCGTCGCTGGTGATCGTCCCGCCCGATTTCTCCCGCTACAAAGCGGCGTCGTCAACCATCTTCGGCCTCTATCGCGACGTCACCCCGCTGGTCGAGCCGCTGTCGCTCGACGAGGCGTATCTCGACGTCACCGAAAACAGCTGGAACGAGCCGCTCGCCACGCGGGTGGCCAAACGGCTGAAAGAGCGAATCCGCGAAGCCACCGGGCTGACGGCGTCGGCCGGCGTCGCGCCGAACAAATTTCTCGCGAAGATCGCGTCGGGCTGGAAGAAACCGGATGGCCTGACCGTGATCGCCCCCGATCGCGTCGAGCCGTTTCTCCATCAGTTGCCCGTGGATGCGCTATGGGGCGTCGGTCCCGTGACGGCGAAGAAACTGCGCGCGCGCGGCATCAGCCGCCTCGTCGATGTCCGCGCCGTTGACGAGCGCGTGCTGCGCGAGGCCGTCGGGAGTATGGCGGACTGGTTGCGCCAGCTTGCCAACGGCGTCGACGATCGACCGGTTATCGCGCATCACGAACCGAAGTCGTCTGGCACGGAGAACACGTACGCGGAAGATCTCACCGACCTCGAGGCCATCCGCAGGGAGATCGACGAGATGGCCCAGCATGCGGTGCAGTGGCTCGAGCGCAAGGGGTTGCTCGCGCGCACGGTCACGATCAAGGTCCGGTACTCCGATTTCACGACCATTACGCGCAGCCACACCGCGCCTGCGACCCGCGAGGCGGCGGGTGTGTCCGCCCGGGCGCTGCAACTTCTGGAGAAGACCGCGGCGGGGCAGCGGCCGATTCGCCTGCTTGGCGTGAGCGTCCACAATCTGTGTACGGCGATCGAATTGAAGCCAACGCCCGACGACTGGCTCCCGTTTTCGGAATGACCCGCACATCCTTCGGCAAGCGTCGTCCTGCGTGGGTGATATGCGTCGCTATGGCTCTGCTCGTGGCAGGCGGCGACGCCAACTCCGTGCGTGCGCAACGCACGACGCCCCGGATAGTCGCCATCGGCGACGTCCATGGAGATCTCGACGCCCTTACAACGATTTTGAGACGAACCGGGCTCGTCGACGAGTCTCGACGCTGGACCGGCGGAACATCCCTTCTCGTTCTGCCCGGCGACTTCACCGATCGGGGGCCGAAGGTCCGGGAGATCATGGACCTGCTCATCGATCTCGAAGAGCAAGCGCCACGCGCCGGCGGGCGCGTCGTCGTTCTGCTCGGCAACCATGAGGTGATGAATCTCATGGGCGATCTGCGCTACGTCACCCCGGAGATTTACGCGAGCTTTGCCGGCCCGCAGTCGGACAGCCGGCGAGAGTCGGCCTACGCCGCCTATCTGAAACTGATCGCGGGGCAGGCCGAAACGGCGCGCCGCCGCGGAATCGACGTACCACAGCCCGACGCCCGCGAGGCGTGGATGGCCGAGCATCCTGCCGGCTTCGTCGAGTACGTGGAAGCCTTCGGATTGCGAGGCCGCTACGGTTCCTGGCTCCGCCGGAAATCCGTCGTGTTCCGCGCGGGCGACGTGGCATTTCTCCACGGAGGCCTCGATCCCGGGCGCGGCGCGGCGTCGCTCGATGCGATCAACGACACCGCCACGGCAGAAATACGGATGTTCGACAACCTGCGTGACCGGATGGTGGACCGCAGGCTGATCCTGCCGTACGCCACCTTTCAGGAAATCCTGGAGGCTGCTCGACGCGAGATCGACGCCCAGGCGAGCGACCTCGCGAAGAACAAGGAACGGCCGATGGAAGAGTGGCTCGGGGACATCCAGCAGGTGGGATCGTGGTCGGTGCTTGCGCCGAACGGCCCGCTATGGTTTCGCGGTTACGCCACCTGGTCTGAGGCCGAAGGTGAGGCGGCGATGAAAGTCCTGGGCGAACGCTATCGGATTGCCCGTGTTGCGGTAGGCCACACGATCACTCAGACTCGACGCATCCAGACGCGCTTCGGCGCGCGCGTCTTCCTCATCGACACGGGCATGTCGGCGGCGTCCGGAGCGAACGGTACGCCGTCGGCACTCGAGATTCGCGACGGCCGTTTCACGGCGATGTATCCGATGTGGAACCGATCGTTCTGGATGCGCCGGTCCCGGCCCTGAACCGGCGCGCTGAGTCTTACTTGGCGTCGAACGAGTAGAGAGCGACGTGCTCTCTGTTCTTCGCGATTTTGGCGTCGAACCACTCGACGATGAGATCGCGGCGCTTCAGCATGGCTTTGATCTCATCACCCGTCAGGCTGCTCTTGACCGCTTCCTTCACGCTCTCTTCGGTCAACTTCCGCATCGCCTCGAACATGCCTCGTTCGCAGCGTACGAGGACCTGGGGCGACGGTCAGCTTCTCGGTCAGCCTGAACGCCCGCGTGTGATCGATCATCCACAGGGTCCCGTCGGTCGTCCACAGGATGTTGCCGACGTTGCGATCGGTGTTCGCGATCAGAGCGTCGAACACCCGTAGACGGTATATCTGCGCCCAGGTCCTTGCCGCCGGCCATCCCGTTTTGGGGTTCTTCATCCGCCCGCGTTCGTCCATGCGCACGTCATCAACCCACCAGGTGACCGAGGCGCTCTTCCCATCGATGCGACGTTCGACAGATACGGGTACCTCTCGCATATCCAACAGGCGGCTCACCTTGTAGGCCGCGATGTTGTAGCGGTAACTGTCTTTGAAGTTGAGCTCGGCAGGGCGACCGGGAGGGTTGAACACGAGCATCGAGACATCGACGTCCTGGAGCTGCGCGTCGTGGGTGATCTCTCCCTGTGAGAGCGTCGCTCGCCGTGTGTTGTTGATTCCCTGAGAGATCTCCTTCGAGTTGCCGATGCGGGCATTCAGCAGGAAGTCTTCGACTTGTTCGTCGGTGAGCGACGGCTTGAGAGTGGCGACGGATTGCTGCGCCGCTGAGAGCCCAACCAGGGCCAGGGTGGCCAGCGTGTAAGAGAGCGCGGCGCGTCGAAGCACGTTCATCGACTTGCTCCTGAGTGTGGAATGGCCTGCAAGGATACATCAGGAAACACCCGAACGGCGTTCAAGTCTCGACCGCCGGTCGTTTGACACAAATGGGTGGCGTGGTCATTGCACCAATTCGGTACGTCGAAGGACAGAATGATCGTCAGGAAAGCGCCGCTGCAAAGCGGGAGGGATACGGAAATCGATATGATCGAGCGCCAGATGGAAGGGGGCGTCGTCGTCATCCAGCCGCTGGAGATCCACGAACACGCTGTGGAAAAGCGGCTTGGCGGCCTCGTCGAGATCGAAGAGCACGTCGAAGCCCGCCCAATCCGCTCTAGGTCGACGGCGGCTCCCAAAGCTTGAGGTCCTCTCCCACACGCGCCTTGGCAAGCAGGATGATCTGTCCTGTATGCATGCCGAAATGCTCGACGACGTGGTAAATCGCCTCCAGAACGTTCACGTCATAATCTTGAATGCTGCGCCGGTCCAGCAGCGTGTTGCCGCCAATCCTGCTTAGCACCTCGTCGGCTTGCCGCATGACGTCGCGCAAACGGCGGCGGAGATCGTCCGCCGGAATCTCGGTCCGCTCGTCGAACTCGAGCTGACGATTGCGCTCGAAGGGACGATTTCCCACGCCGCCGACAATCCACATCGTGACGTTGCCGCACAGATGAAGGATGAGGTTGCCGATGCTGTTCGACCGTTCGTTGGGACGCCACCAAAGATCGTGGGGCGCCAGCCGGTCGAGGCAACGCTCGATCTTCGGTACGTAGTCTTCCGCCAGCAGGCTGCGGGATTTGTCGAGAAAGGCGCGAGAGACGTCGTCCATGGCCATATCGTCCATGGTCCGCCGTGTCTAGTCCAGAGCTCTTTCTCGCGCCGGTGGTGCCGCGCCCGGCGGCGCCGTGGCCGGCCCGTCCGCGAGGTGCACGACGATGTAGTCGCGGCCCTGCCAGGTCTTGACGAGCTTGCGGCGCTCGGCGGTCCGGCGATCGGGATAGTGCCCCGCGACTTTCTTTTTACGGATCTGTTTAACGCGGCGGTCGAGGACGACCTTCACGTCGCGGGCCCCTGCGAACTGATAGGTGAGCCGCTGGAACGTTTGAAGCTTGGCGCGATCGACGACGATGAGTTTCATGGTTAGGTGCAGACCATCGCTGCGACTCCCATGCCATGAAAAATTCCTCGAAAGGCGCATTTCTTCGCGCGGTTTTACAGAGGCGTCATATCAGGAATGTTAGAGCAATCACAAAACAGATCGTCACTTCGGGACGGCAAGCGTGACGTCGACCCGCATCGTTTCTCCGCTGATGGGATCGGCGGCGCTCGTCAATTGGGTCGTCTGACCGTCTTTCAAGATCACGGTGTTGTTCGCGATCGAAAAATTCTTGAAGATGGGCATGCCGCCGATCGCAGAGGCGCCCTGCACCTGATTGCCGGTCGAGATCGAGGTGTCTTCGACACTAAGATCCACTCGATACGTACCCGGTTCGTGAACCGCTGCCTGCGCGTCGATTCTGATTCCCACATCCCGGTACGAGTATCCAGGCACTGGCTTACCTTCCGAGGCAGTCGACGTCGGGTACGGGACCTGCGCACCCATGCGCATACTCGCGCGAAGGTTATTCGGATTCACGGAGAGTGAATAGGGTAGGGAGCTCAGCTTCTTGTCGTTCTGGTACCTCGAGACCACGACGTTGAGCTTGATAGGCACTCGCAGCGACTGTGGCGCCGGTGGAGCAGGAGCAGGAGGAGCAGCGGCTGGTGGTTTCTCACCCGTCGGCTTTGGCGCGGGGGCCGGTTCCTGCGAATGCACGGGTTGCAGCGTGATGGCCAGGAGTAGCAACGCGATTCCATAGAAGTGCTTCACTGCATTCTCCTCAATTGTTTGCGACCGGCGGGTCGAGCGGCTCGATGATGAGCGGCGCAACGATCAGCTCGCTCATCGCCCACGGCGTCGACGCCGGCGTTTCGTCGAATGTAGCTTCGAACCGTCGTTCACGTACGCCGTCCAGGAGCTGCAGCAAACCCTCGCGGTTGTCCGGCGCAATGAGCACTTCGGGCATTTTCGTGGATTCCGAACGGATCGAGCCCCTCGGCGAGTCCAGCGTCGGCACTGCGCCCACGACCGGCGCTTGCGCGACCGCGCCTATTGGTCGACTCCCCAAAATATCGACGCCGCGAGTGGGTTCGATCGCGCCCGGCCTCAAGACAATGATGGCTGCGATCGCTGCGATGGACACGGCGACGGCGGCGGGCATAAGCCAGCCAACGGGCATCGGGGAACCCTCTGCCTGCGCGATCTTCATCCGCACGCGCGCCGCGAAGTCGGGCGACGGCGAAACCGACAGCGCGTCGTTCAGCGCCCGCTGGAGCTCGGCATCATCCATTTGAGGCTCTCTTTCACCTTTTCGCGCGCGTGGAACAGGCGCGATTTGACCGTGCCTTCCGGCAACCCGAGCAGGCTTGCGATTTCACGGATGTCGTGGCCGTCGATGCCGCTCAACACGATCGTGATCCGCAGCTTTTCCGGGAGCGCGTCAATCGCCTGCCACAGCCGCGCCGATCGCTCGCTGACCACAGCAGGATCCGGATGTTCCACGCCGGGCTGACACCGGGTGTGCTCGGTGTCGCGGTTAATCCGGCGGCGATTGGATTTCTGGCGATCGATGGCAAGCCGCCAGGTGAGCCGCACGAGCCACGACCGGAAGCTGGCGCGCTGGCGCAGGCGGCGGAAATTGCGGTGCGCCTTGATGAGCGCGTCCTGCGCCACGTCTTCGGCGTCTTCGCGCTGTCTCAGCACGCCATACGCGACGCGAAAGGCAAGTGAAGACGACTCGACGAGCAGTTCGTCGAACTCGCGGTCGAGCTCGTCGGCCACAGCCCTCAGGCTGTCCGGAAGGCGGTCAACGTATTCGTGCATCCCGGGTCCAGCGCCAATGTTCCCACGTCAGACCACTAGACGCCATGGCGGACGGACTGGTTCACTAGTGGGGTAGGGCGCGACTTCAGTCGCGCGACATCAGCGGCGGAGGCTGAAGTTGACCGTGACCGTCATCTTCACCGGCACGGCCTTTCCGTCGACCATCGTCGGGTCGTACCGCCATTCGCGGACGGCCTTGAGCGCAGCCTCGTCCAGCACGGGGTTGGAATTGAGGACGCGGGCGTCGGCGACGACGCCCTGCTCGTTGACGGTAATTTCCGCTGTGACCACGCCATCGATGTTGGCCGCCATGGCTTCGACCGGGTAGACGGCGTTGCCGAATCGTCTGGGAGGGGTAATGCCGCCGCCGACCTGGTAGACGCCGTTCCTGTCGGGCGATCCCGGAACGGTTTGTTCCTGGGGGTCCTGCTTTTGCGCGCTGGCGTGCATGATACCCGCGCGGCGTGCATAGAACTGCGCCAGATTCTGGAACGTCCTGATTTCGGTCGGCTGCAGCCGCCGGGCGGAGAGCAGTGTCTCTTCCGCGGCATCCGGCGAGACCTGAAATTCCTGGTATTTCGCGAGCCGGAACAACGGCTCGACATCGGTCGGCCGCAGCGCGATGAGCTCGCCGAACGCGGCAAGCATCTCGGCCTGATTGTTCAGCATCGGCGCGTCGAAAATCCTGAGGAGACGCTCGATGGCGGTACTCTTGATGACTTCGTCAGCCGGCAGGCCGAGGCTCCGCTTGTAGAGCGCTGCCGCGGCTTCGACGTGCCGTCTCCATTCCTGACCGTCCTTCTGCGCCGATTCCCCTCGGGCGAGCTCCGTTTCCGCGAGGCAGATCTGCGTGGTCGCGGCGGACATGCCGCGCGCCATCGCGGCGGCGCAGTCGGTTTGGGTTACCTGGGCCTGTGCCATCGCGGCCGCGAGAAGAAGCGTCGGTGCGAGCATGCGTACCTCTGCGGCGCTTAGACACCACGGCTCGAGATTCGCTCCCGATGCTCAACGAGTTGATGGAGGTTCGTGGGGTTCGTAAGGTTCGTGGGTTCGTCGGTTCGCGGGGGTTCGTCGGTTCGGCCTCGCCGAACCGAACCCGTCGAACCTCACGAACCTCACGAACCTCACGAACCCGACGAACCTTACGAACTTGACGAACTTGACGAACGTGAAGAACTGGCCGAGTTCTACAACTTTGGACGAGGCGAGTATCATCGAGAATGCCTTCCGACGTCTCTCGCGTGTCCGACGAACTGGAAACGGAGTTCGGCGGGATTGACATCTATTTGTTCGATCAACTCATGCGCGGCCGATTCGATCGGCGTCCGCGCGTGGTCGATGCCGGTTGCGGCGCCGGGCGCAATCTTCCGTATTTCCTCCGGCGCGGGTTCGACGTCCGGGCGGTGGATGCCGATGCCACGGCGGTTCGCTCGGTGCGCCAGCTCGTGGCCTCGCTGAATCCGTCGGCGCCGCTCGACCAGATTCACTGCGGGTCGCTCGATGCCCTGCCGTGGCAGGATGGCTCGGCAGACGCCGTCATCTGCAGCGCCGTTCTGCATTTCGCGCGCGACGACCAGGCGTTCGGGGCGATGCTCGAGGAGATGTGGCGCATCCTGGCGCCCGGCGGTCTGTTTTTCGCTCGTCTGGCGACGAGCATTGGCCTCGAGCGTCACCTCTCGTCAGCGACCGGACGCGTGCGTCTGCCCGACGGGTCCGAGCGCTTCGTCGTCGATGAGCCGACTATTCTGGCCTGGACGTCGAAGCTGGGTGGCAGGCTGGTCGATCCGATCAAGACGACGAATGTCCAGAACCAGCGGTGCATGACCACCTGGGTGATGGAGAAGTAATGTGGGCCTGCGGATGCTAGACTTGCGCCATCACATCAACCGATCCGATCGCGATCCGCCTGGAGCCTGATTCTTCGGGCGAAGTGCGCACGGCTGTTCGCGCCGGCCTGCTGGAGTTCAACTTCACGTTCGTTCCTGCGACGGAGTTCATCCCGCTCGTTTTCGCGGCGCGAGATCCCGCCGGCAATCTGGTGGGCGGGCTCGCAGGCGAAGTCATGCCCGGGTGGAAATGGCTCGCGATTTCATTGCTGTGGGTCTCGTCGTCGCACCGGTACGAGCGAATCGGCACGCGATTGATGCATCAGGTCGAGGATGAGGCGCGAAGGCGCGGTTGCGCCTATGCGTACACCTCGACCTTTCAAGCACTCGGTTTCTATGAGAAGTTGGGCTATGTGGTTTGGGGCGTGCAGGAAGACTTCCCGCCAGGACAGAGGAGGTTTTTCGTGAGCAAGCCGCTGGGCCGCGGCATCGGGGAAGCGTGATCTACTGAAGCAGCGTCGAGCTGCACCTTCTGATGCGTTCGATATTCGCAAGAAACACGGTTCTCCCCATCCCTTTTTCTCCGAGCGAGGTCTCATAGCGGTCGGTTTTGGCGTCGTACTTCCACGACGTGCCACAACTGTTGCTGCCGCTCAGGGAACCATCCGGGGTGATGGTGTTCTGCCACATCGTGCCGGTGCGGGTATCCGTGCCGGATTCGCGCGTGATTCCACCCGGACAACTCTGCACGACATACGGGTTTCCCGAGGTGTCCGTTCCTGACGTCTCCGTGCAGGATGATTGGTTCGCGTTGGCGCCAGCGGGCCGCGCGGGAGCTGACGGTGCGGCACAGGGCGCCGGCGATTCCAGCCGCTCGCGAAACGCAGCTTCACCTTGCCGAGTGTCGCCATTGTCATTCTTGTAGGTCTGTGTTTGCGCGTCATACGTCCATCGCGAGCCGCACCGGTCCGTTCCGGACTGGGAACCGTCTGCGTTGATCGTCAGACTCCACGCCGCGCCCGTGCGGGTGTTTGAGCCTTGAACGCGCGTCGTGCCGTCTGCGCAACGCGCGCTCAGGTAGGTGTTACCCGATGCTGCATCGTACTTGTGCTCTGCCGGTTGACAACCAGCGGAAGGGCCGCGTTCGGCCGGGCGAAGGTCGTCGTTGGTGTAGGTCTTCGACGGCTGCTCCGTCTTTCCCTTGCTTTTCTCCGCCTCCCGCGCGACGTCGCCCAGCGGTGCTTGCCCGGCCGACACCGATACGTGACAGACGACCAGCGCCGCAATCAGGATGCGAAGAGATTGGTTCATGGTCTGTACTCGGATCCGGGCTATCAGTGGCGAGGGTTTAAAGGGCGACCTCAAACCGGTTCAGGTACGATACCACGTGGCATCTCAAGCCCAGAATGGATTCGTCACGTCTGCAGAAATGGGCCAGACGATGAAGGTGCCTTCGTTCTCAACACGGTCAAGGAACAGCGTAACCTCATCATGGAGGAACCTCCCATGAAGCGACAGATCACGTTGCTGGCGTTGGCCCTTCTCCTCTCACCGGCTTCCTCCCTTCGCGCTCAAGTTTCAACGCCTCTCGTCGGTCAACCTTCGTTTGGTGCAGCCCGCCGGGGAGATGCGACGCGGACAACGGAGACCGTCAGGCTTTACTTTGGAACAGACGCAGGCTCTGCGCTGATCACGGAGTTTACGCTGACCTATGACCGCCGTCTTGAGCCCAAAACAGGCACCATTGAAATGGTCGTTTACCGGAATCTGAACCCTGAACGGCGCCGATCGCGAAATTCAGCGCGTTCGACAGCAGGTGGAGTCCGGACTCGTCCCACGTGACGCAGTCGACATGCGCCCCTTCGGCGAGTTGCGGAAGGCCCAGGAGGAGAGTCAGTCCTCCGCGCTCGTCGAGCGGCGACCGTTGACGTTCGAGGAGTTCGCTCAACTGGCAGAGAGCGACATTCTCATCGTGCAGGGAGTGACTCTGCAGTTGGTGTCGAGCCAGCGCAGCTACCTCGCGAAGCAAGTCAGCCTATGGACCCAGTAGGTGGTTGTTGTTGACCGACCGCACCGGAGAGACATATGAGGCGCATCGTGGTCACCTTCGTCGCGATCCTGGTGTTACAGGGAATCCTTCTGGCGCAGGTTGCGGAGCCGCAGCCGAATTGGTTTGCCGAGCGCGTCACGCACGCTGGCCTGAGCTACAAGATCATTGATGAGAAAACCGTACACGTGGCCAAGCCCTGAAAAAGAGATTTATCGAGTCTTAAAACCGGAAGGTGTGCGTAGTGCTCGTGATTGCCACTTCTAGCTTGACCGGTTCGGCCTGAAACGATTGCTCACTCGTATAAGCGGTCTGTTCTCGAATCCTGCCCGATGACGAACCAGGATGCTTCAGGCGATAGATCAGTCTGCCGTTGTTGCGACTCCGAACGACAAACTGAAATTCGCCTCGGTAGTGACTCTCGTAAGACCTAATTTCAGGCTGGTGCAGGTAATCTGGCAACTCTACCGAAAATCGACCGTCAGCGCGAAGCGGTGCTGTGGTGACCAGATGCCCGCCCATGCCACAGTCGACGATTCCGAAGAATGCGCATCGCCACCATGGGTAGTAATTCACTTCGACTTCGAGCTGTTCCGAAGGTTGATCAATGCCGGTAACGTTCCCCTGAAACGGAACTGTGGGAAGACGGGTCAGCTTCGGCGCAATGTCGATCGGTGTCGCATGATCAAGGGTTGGGAGATCAACCAGGAGCACTTCAAAGCCACGGCAAGACAGCCATAGTTTCGCTGAGCGTGCGGCAATCCCATCCTGCACCGTGTTGATTTCGATCGACCGCACCCTAAAGCAATGGGCGTTCAGGTTTCCCGGTCCCGGCAAATGGCCTCAAGAACGATTGGACTTCGCAGCTCGCCGGTTCGACATCCGCAGGAAGGGTGATAACGATTGGCCGACCTATCGTCTGGGTTGCGGCAGTCTGCGCCATCGGCAACCACAGGAGCAGGAAAAGAAGCCGTCTCATCGGGATGTTAGACACCGTAGCCCTTATATCGGCCCGTTGTGCGTCAGAAAAAGGGATGTTTGATGGGACGTTCGCCGGTGTCGGCTTTGGGCCTACTTTTGAGCGAAAAGCTCGTGCGGAGGTTTTTGGGACATGGCAACATGCAGCCAGCCATGCGGCTTGATGAGGTCGGCGGTGGAGCAGTGGTATTTCTCGACTGCGGGTGTTGCGGAATTCGAGGGCCAGCCCCCACCTTCGGCCAAATCTGGGTGTCAGTGCTGAGACCGTGTTCAATTCATCAGGGACGGCTGGAGCCGCGTCTACTGCGGGTCAGTGACGAGGTCAGCCCGTTCGTGCGCATGAAGCCATCGTGACACCGTCGAACGGCTGACGCCGAGCTTGATCGTTGCTGCTCGCATCGTGAGACCTCGTTGCGATGACGATGACCGGACATCAGACGCGTCCCGGGCGATCCGACGCCCTGACTGCCGGCGTGCCGCGGTTCGCCGGAGTACAAACTGTTTTGTGAGGGCACGCGGACCCTACGGGCGTGGTCTTTCACGGTCAACCACTAAATGTTCGTGACGAAAGCGGTAGGACCATCTAGGATTGCACCCACATAGGAGGCTATCTATGCGGAGTATCTACATCGCGGTTATTGCTGTACTCGTGTTGAGTCTCGGATCGGTATTCGCGCAGCAGCAGGGTGGGAGGGGCGGCCGCGGTGGCCGCGGCGGACCAGCCGCTCCGCCGACCGATCCAACGGTTGCCACACAGATGACGGCGGCAGAATTGAGCGCGGCGCTCGCCAAGCTCGGCACCGAGCGTCCGAATGCCAGCGTTCGCGTCTTCTCGCTCGCGCCTTACAGCATCAACGTCGAGCATCGCGCACCGCTTGCGCAATCAGCATCGGTACACGCCGACGAGCACGAGCTCTTCTATGTGGTCGAAGGCTCGGGCACGATGGTGACGGGGGGCACGCTGCTGCCGGAGAACAAAGGGATCGAAGGCGGGACGCCGCACAAGCTCAACAAAGGCGACTTCCTGATGGTCCCGAAAGGCGTGCCGCACTGGTTCAGCCAAATCGATGCGCCCGTGCTCAATATCATGTCGTTCCACTTGCCGGTCACGAACTAACGAGGGCGACGGTGACGGTCTCCAGACGTCTCCGCGTGTTGACGTCACGCAGGCATTGAGAAGCCGCTGTAAACCTGTTGCAAATGAGAACTCGCAGGAGCCTCAGGTAATTTGCAACGGCGAGTCGACCAGTGCCTGCAACCCTCAGATAAACTAGAATTTACTTCCTGTGAGCGCCCGTAGCTCAGCAGGATAGAGCACCGGTTTCCTAAACCGGGGGTCGCAGGTTCGAGACCTGCCGGGCGCACCAGCCTTCGCTCGCTTACGTTGCACACGAGCTACGGCTGGCAGGCCACCCGAGCGCGCCAGTCCCATTCCATCCCGAACCAACTTTCATCGCAGGCCACCGAAGTAGTGCCGCACCGCCCGTGACGAGAATCGTCTGGCCTGTCACTTGGTCTCAAACTGCGTGACCGTCAGCGTCGCGGTCCCGCCTGAGACGTAGAGACCATGCCCATACGAGCAGCCTCCGCCAAACACCAGCCCGATGCGACTCGGCTGCACCGCCTGCACGATCCACTCGAACCAGCGCAGCGCGACGTCGCTGGAGTTCGCCAACTGGCCGCTGACGCCGCCCCAGCGATCGGGCGTGAGCGTACCGCAATCGAGAACGTCCCGGCTGTCACGAGCGGCACAAACCCCTGCCGGCTCCACCAGCGCATCGACGTGTCGTCACGCGGCCCCGACTCCCAGCCGTTTGCCTGCATGTACGGACGCACGGACGGAGGCGTTTTGCACGTCGGCTCCGGTCCCTGCGCCAGATTGAAGACCGTCGACGGCGAGGCGTTCATCTGGATGGTGAGATACAGCGTCGTCCCGACGCTCGACCCCGTCCATGCTGTCGTCAGCATGTTCACGGAGTCGCGCGAGTTCGTCGGGAACGTGATGGCGGGTTGCCCGAGACTGTTCAGCGTGAGCGTGGTGCCCGTCGAGTAGAACAGCGCCCATTGACTCGGATTGACGTTGAGATCAGGCGTCGCCTTACCCAGATTGGACTGAATCGAACCACCGCTGTCCGCGGACGTGGGACTGCGCACATGCTGACAGGACGAGGAGCACGGCGAGATATAGCAGGTGTCGTGACATATGTCTGGCGACCTGATCCGTGGATACCGTTCATGGACGTCGGGCAATTACGGTACCAGAGCATCAGCCGCACGATCGAATTGGCTACATCCGAACGATCCAAGGTGACGCGAACAAGCACGCCTTCGCCCGGCGTTGGCATACATCCTGGTGGTTCCGCAATCAACTTTGCATACAAAGGCGGACCGCCAGTGTTGTTGTAAATCCGGCGATCGCACATCGCGTTTGTCACCGCTATGAGAAACCTCAAGACTTGGGAGTCCATCCCGGCTCCACTCATACTCGGCTTCGCGTTCATCTCGCTCGTCAAACGATGGAACTGCGGCGCTGTGGGCGTGTGGACTGTTTCTCGTCTGGGCTCGGTATGGACAGCCGTGCGTCGCAACAGAACACGTAGCGCCGGCGTACCCGCACTGTCCAGACGTCAGTTGAACATGCTGAGCGACTGACGCAATTCGATGCACCCAACGAATGTGTGAAATCAGAACACTCAACGCCTGCACGCAATCTGATTCATACGCGCCCGGACTGCCGCTTGCTGCTCTTATAGTGGTGCCAGAGCGTCTCCCCCCAGATAGCCGCCAGTAGCGTCGTTCGATTCACGCTCCGCCAACGCGAGGAGGTTTCCTTATGCGCAGCATCGTCCTGGCCGTTTCAGTAGCGGCGGTGGCTGTACTGACGATCGCCTACCAGGCAATCGAAGTCCGGCCGGCAACCACTCGTCACATCGTCAACTCGACCATCGCAGGAACGTCTGGATCACATTCGTCGATCGCTTGTCGCTCAGATAGCCGTGCAAGACCAGGCAGAGGGCGCCATGCGCGCGCCGACTGATGTGGAAGCCGCGGCGCTTTCGAACGCAGCTACGGAGACATTGCAAAGCGTGCCGCTTCCAGGCGGTGGTGTCGCCCTGCGGACCGGTTCGACCCAGTTATCGCTGGTCGTGGCAACACGAGGCGAGGACGGCACGATACGCCTCGCGCACGGGGCCACGCCGGCGACGACGTCTGTTGCCACTGTGAAAGGAGGCCGCCATGCTCGCTAGGCTTCTCGCCGCGGTTCTCGTGTTCACCCTGCCGCTGCCGGCCATGGGCGCCGAGGTGATCGTGATCAACGGCGATCCTCCGGGCGTCGGCTTCAACGATCCGACGCCGGCCACACCGATTGGCGGCAATCCGGGAAGCACGGTGGGGCAGCAGGCGCTCAACGTGTTTCAGTTTGCCGCCGATCGCTGGGGTGCCAACCTCAACAGCGACCAACCCATACAGGTCATCGCGTTCTTCACGCCGCTGGCGTGCACGGCAACGTCTGCCGCGCTCGGCGCTGCCGGTGCGCTCTTCTATTTTGCGAACGTGCCGGCGGAGCATCCAGGCAAGGCCCTCGCCGCAAACACCTGGTATCCAGCGGCCCTGGCCGAGAAGATTACGCGACAGGACATCGTGGCCGACCCGACGGAGCCGTATGAAATCGTCGCGTTCTTCAACAGCCAGCTGGGACAGCCAGGGTGCCTGACAGGAAATGGTTGGTACTACGGCCTGGACAATCAGCAGCCCGCGAATCGCATCGACCTCCTCGCCGTCGTGCTGCACGAGTTTGGCCACGGCCTGGGCTTCTCGGCGGGCCCGACCAGCACGAACACCGGTGCACGTCCACTCAACTTCCCCTCGGTGTGGGAGAACTACATGCTGGATGTGACGAGCGGGAAACGCTGGATCGAGATGACTCAAGCCGAACGTGTGGCTTCCGCACGCAACGACCTCAACCTCGTGTGGGCGGGACGGCACGCGTCGAACGTCGTGCCTTCCGTGCTCGCCTTCGGCGCCGAGCTCGTGGCGCTCGAACCGGATACGCTGGGAACCAATGAGGCGGTGCCTGCCACGTTCGGAGGAACACCACCTCACGTGCAAGGGTTGGTCACGGCTCCCAACGACGGAGGCGGCGGGTCGCTGCTGGACGGCTGCGAGGCCTTTCCTCCCGGTTCCGACACGGCCGGCAGGATTGTGCTGATGGACCGCGGTGTGTGCACGTTCGTCCAGAAAGCCCTCAATGCGCAAAATGCCGGCGCCATCGCCGCCGTCATCGCCAACAACACAGTAGGCCTCGTCAGTCCCGCGGGCGTTGAGCCATCGATCGTCATTCCGGTGGTTGGCATCGCGCAGGCATTGGGAGCACAGCTGCGCGCAACGCCGACCGTCGCAGAGCTTCGGCGCAACACCACGACGAGAGCGGGGACGGCGTTCAACCTGCCGCGGCTCTATGCTCCCCGCTCGTTCGCATCGGGATCATCGGTATCACACTGGGACGTGACCGCGACGCCCAGCCTGCTGATGGAGCCGTTCATCACACCGGAACTCACGAGCAGCGTGAAGAACCCCGAGGATCTCACTCGCCGGCTGCTGGTTGATATCGGCTGGTAGACACAGCTCTAGTCCAGCGTGTGGCAACGGCGGGGCAGGGCTGAAGCCCTGCGCTACCGCAGATCAATCTCAAGAAGCTTCTCTGCGTCTTTGCGTCTCTGCGTCGAAATGAACAAAGTGGAACGGAAGATCGATCCGCCATCCAAATCTTGGATGAGCAGGACAGATCCGTGATTGAGGGGATGAACCCGGTGAGCTGACTTCTTCATCAGCGCCACAATGTGAAGGATGGCTGCGGCATTCTATTTGCTCGTCGCCCTCGCACATGTGGACGACAGTGGTCAAGCCTGCGTGGGGAATCTCAGTGACGCTGAGTTTGCTCTCATTCACAAATTGTGGCGACGTGCGAATGCCCCTCGATGAGGTCGAAACTCTACTGGAAGGGCAGTCATCAGATGGGTTGACGACGGTCCGGTTCGAGTGCAGACATGGCGAAGCCGGCTGGAACTACATTTGCCAGGCGCGCTACGAGCCGGTATCGTCTCGCTCGCGTACGAAACCAAGGGTGCAAAAGCTTGGCGTAAAGCGGATGGGATCCTACCAGGGCAAGCCCGCCTTCAGTCTCTTTGCCCTTCCAGGTGAAGGCCCGGTTCTGAACGCCGACCAACTGGCCGCTTACCGCAAAACACAGGCTGCCGACGCGTCACAGCGATCACAACAACGAATGAGCCGCGGATCTCGCTGAACGGCATGCCGAGGCAGGCTGAAGCCCTGCGCTACCGCAGATCAATCCCGACAAAAGTCTCACTGCGTCTCTGCGCCTCTGCGTCGAAACGATTGGGCAGCGAAACCGCGAGGATCAATCGGCTTGACGCGGTGTGCCGCACGCACCAGACTGTCGCCCTGAGCGAGGAGGCCAACAGTGCGAATGTCCAGTACGGTGTGGGTGGCGGTGATGACGGCCGGATCGATGGCGTTGTCCAGCGATGCGGTCGCCCGTGCGTGGTCGAGTGCGGTTCCACCGGCGGTCTTGATGCAGGCGTGCCGGTTGGTGACAGGTCAAACGCTGGAGACGTTCTATCCGGTCATGCCTGGCTGGCAACGACGCGGAGCACCGCAGAGCGAAACGGACACGCAGGAATCGGTGTCCAGGACGACGGTCGATTTCGAGCGAGGTGTCAGCCGAATCAGCGTGGAGCTCATGGATTCCTGCCGCAATCCCGATGTGCTCATGATGATGAACGAATCGCTCAAGCAACTGCCGCCGGTGACGAGAGGCACCGTGGTGCGTCACACCACCATCAACGGCTTTCCCGGATACGAGGAATGGACCGCCGAGGCCGGCAACGGCGAAGTGCACGTGCTCGTGGCGGGACGTTTCATGGTGAAGGTGACCGCGGCCACCAGCGACCTGGCCGAGCTGCAGAAGGCGGCCCAGTCGATTCCGATGCAAAAGCTGGCTGCGATCAAGTAGGCGGGCCGGGCTGAAGCCCTGCGCCACCGTAGATCCTGCGTCCCCGAAAAGAAACTCTGCGTCTTCGCGTCGAGATAAGAAAAGGGGCCTAGATGAGCCACGCCGTCAGGCTGACGAGCGTGGCAATCGCGGCGCCGATGGCCAGTCGGCGCTTACGCTGACGCCATTTGAAGGCTTCTTCCGGGGTCATACGTACCTGAATTATCGTCGCGTTGGCGGCGGGGCCTTACAGGAGGGGAAAAGGGAGAGGCTGCTCCCGAATTAACGGCCCAGCAGCCCCTCGGGGCGCCCTGGTCGGACGGCGCGTCCGCCATTCCCGACGCAGATGTCCGTGTTATCGGAGCGGCACAGTGCTCCAATAGTGGACACTTTTTCATTTGCGCGGGCCTGCGCGGCCTGTCGCGCCGGCACGAGTGGGCCCATCAGTTGGTTTCCAACTTGTGGACACCCCCGCGGCCGAACTGCACCGGCACCCATGAGCCGTCCTTCAACCGGACCATCAGAGTTCCGATTACGCGTCCCGTGCCTCCACCCTCGATGCGGACCCCGATGTCGGCGCCGGTCAGGATATTGCCTGGCGCGGGAAATGGAACTATCGGCGCTTGGGCCGATTGCTGCGCATACACCCATCCACCAATGGCCAGCAGACCAGCCGAGATCGCTGCGATTGCTGCTCTCCGCATGTCATCTACCTCCAGATGGCTGTTTAGACTGCCCGCGACGTTCCTTGGCCGTCCGAAGTAAAGTGGCGCAGCATGGAACACGCGGATGTGCTCGAAACGTGGCTGCGCGCCCTGTGCGCGCACGCCGGGGCCGACCTGTTTCTCGTCGCGGGTTTTCCTCCCGCGATTCGTGTCAACGGCATCGTGACACCGCTCGACGAGCCACCGCTCGACGGCAGCGCCATCGAGGGAGCCGTCATGCCGGCCCTCCACGCCCAGGCGCTGGAACGGTATCGGACGGCCGGCTCCGCTGACATCTCGCTTCGCCGTCCCGACTTGGGCCGCTTCCGCGTCAACCTCCACCGCGAGCGCGGCCGCTCGGCTGCCACCATCCGTCTGCTGCCCGCCACGCCGCCGCTCATCGGCGAGCTGGGCCTTCCGCCACAGGTCGAGCTGGTCACACGCCTTCACCACGGCCTGGTGCTCGTCGGCGGCGCTACGGGCTGCGGCAAGACGACGACCGTTGCGGCGATCGTGAACGAGATCAACCGGCGCGAAGCCCGCCACATCATCACGATCGAAGATCCCATCGAATACGAGCACCCTCATCAGAAGAGCGTCGTCGAGCAGGTCGAGATCGGCATCGACGCGCCCGACTTTCCGACCGCGCTGCGTGCCGCCTTGCGGCAGGCGCCCGACGTCATCGTGATTGGCGAAATGCGCGATCCCGAGACGATGAAGATCGCGCTGACGGCCGGAGAGACGGGGCATCTGGTCTTCTCGACCCTGCACACGACAGACGTGACGTCGACGGTCGCGAGGGTGGCGGATTCGTTTCCGCCCGAGCGGCAGCCCACGATCCGCCAGGATCTGTCGATGGCTCTCGCCGCGGTCATGATGCAGACGCTCGTGCCGCGCACGGGCGGCGGGCGGGTCCCGGCCGCCGAGCTGCTCATGATCGGCTACGGCGCCCGCCAGCACATCCGGAAGAATGCGCTGCAGCACCTGCATCAGGAGATCACGATCACCAAGCGCAACGGCTCGATCACGCTCGAAGAATCGCTCGCGCAACTGGTTCGCAAGGGTCTGATTGCGGCCGACGACGCGCGGACGCGAACCGTTCATGCGGAGGAGTTGGAAGGGTTGCTTCGTACTGCAGGTTCGTCGGGTTCGTCAAGTTCGTAGAGTTCGTCGAGTTCGTGGAGTTCGTCGGTTCGACGGGTTCTTACGGCGCGACTGAAGTCGCGCCCTACCGGTGTTCGGTCGCAGAGATCGAACCCCACGAACCCCACGAACCTACGAACTTTACGAACCGCCACGAACTTCACGAACTCCACGAACCTACGAACTTTACGAACCCACGAACTTCACGAACCCACTATGTACACCCCGCGCTTTTCGGCACGATCGTCAACGTGTAGCTGGCCGGCTCTCCGGAAGTGTTCTCGACCAGAAATTTCATCCGATCGCGATTCTCCGGCCGCTGGTTCGTGACGATGTTGCGAATCTCGCGCGGCGTCGAGGAAGGCGCCTCGATGGGATCGCTCAGGCGCGTGCAGCGATCTTCGTCGCCGGCCGGACACGTCGGAACGAGCTCCGAGATGCGAAGGTTGCCGGATGACCAGGTGAGGATGAGATCCGACTGCGTGGTTTGGGCAGGGGGGACAAAATCGTGAACGGCCCTGCCGCCCGGTGCGACCGAGCCGGTAAAGACAACCGGCGCGCCCGTCTGCTGACTGCGGGAGGGGCAGCAGCCGACGGTGCACGCCAGTACCGGAACGACCAGGAGAGCGCGCGGAATGCGCATTCGTGACCTCCATCACGGAATGCGTAAGCCGCGATCGAAGAGGGTCAGGCGAGTTCGTAGAGTTCGTAGAGTTCGTAGAGTTCGTAGAGTTCGTAGAGTTCGTAAAGTTCGTTGGTTCGTTGGTTCGTTGGTTCGTGGGGTTCGTGGGGTTCGGTCGCGAGACGAACCGCGACACGCGAACGTCACGAACCTTACGAACCGACGAACTTAACGAACTTAACGAACCTTCCTATGACACCAGGCTCTTGCGCACGGCATAGAGGACGATCTCTGCCGTGTTGTGCAACCCGAGCTTCTGCATCAGATTGGCGCGATGCGTTTCGACCGTTGACACCCCAACCTCGAGGATGCTCGCCACCTCTTTGTTGGTGCGCCCTTCGGCCAGCAGCTGCAGGACTTCCTTTTCGCGATCGGTGAGCAGCCGGTACGAGTCCTCCTGTCCCCGCTGCTGCAGGTGGCGCATGTAGTCGGACAGCAGCATGGCCGAGATCGTCGGACTGAAGTACGGACGTCCCTGGCTGATGGTCCGCAACGCCGGCAAGAGATCCTGTTCGGTCGATTCCTTCAGCAGATACCCGCGCGCACCCGCCGAGAGCGCCCGCAGCACATACGATTCGTCCGCGTACATGCTGAGGAACACGACCTTCAACTGGGGCTGATGTT
>CAWGDY010000042.1:0-111236 GCA_963821395.1 Vicinamibacterales bacterium
TACGATTCTCTCGGCCGTCACCGACTCCCGGCGGTCGAATGAAAGCGAGCTCGACACGCCCTCCAGGCTCGAGACGAGAATCGTCAGGACGCAGCGACGCTTGAGTACAGCGTGCGAGTCGGGGTCGTCGAGACGCCGGCGCCGCGCCGCGCTCATGCCTGCGGCCACGCCCACCGCGACGCCGTAGAAAATCGGGGCCGACATCACGACGCACAGGACGCCTTCACCGAGAAAGAGGAGCGAGACGAGCAATCCCACCGTGACCGCTTTGCACGCGACGCCGGTTGCCGACCGCGGCGAGACGAACAGCACGACGACAATGGCCAGCAGTGCTGGAATGCCGACAAACAGCGCGGCGGTCTGCTGCAGTTGCTGATGGAAAATCAGCTTGTAGGCGAGCGTCGCCACGGCGACGGCCACGATGAGCGCGGCGCCCCTGATGCGGGCGGGAGACCACACGTCGCCTTTGTTCGGATCCCTCGATGTTGCCGTCTTCATCCACCTTCGATCTGGCCAGCGCCCACGCCACAAGAAACGCGGGCGGCCAGACGAGCCAGAACAGGAGAACCACGGCACCGCGGGCGGCCGGGCACCAGCAAGCCGGCAAACGAGGCCGCCACGCCGGCGATTCGAATCCAGTAGGTGCCGGGAACGGTGAAGAGGACGTTGAACGCGCCGATCGCGAAGATCAAGAGCTGAAGCCATCCCATGGACTGAGCCGATTCGCGTGGACCGAGTGACGGCCGCCACCGCAAGCAAGACGACGATCCCAATCTTGGTCGTCACAACAGGTATCCTGGTCGTCACAAGAGACCTCCTGTCTCGCCGATCAATCCCGCGTCGCGCAGGATGCTCATCACCCGCCGCCGCATCGGCCGCAGAAGCGCCGATGTTGCAATGCGCCTGACGTCGACGACGAAAGCCACCGACGCGTCAATCAGCTTTCTCGTTCGCTGCTGGTTGGGGGAGTTGTCGTGCAGAAAGAACAGCACGATGCCCATGTGGAGTGTCCACAACAACGCGGGCGTGGCCTCGCGCACATCGTCGGGGACGCGTTCCCCGGCGATGGCCTCTTCGAACACGGCAATGCTGAGCCGGCGCTGCTCTCTGGTCGCAGGACCAAACCAGGACAGCGGGTGGGTGGGATCGCCGCCATAGCGAAACAGCGCACGCAGCAGTGCTCGATCGTGCTCCATGATGTCGATCTTGGTGTGGAGCGCGGCGCGCAGCCGTGCTCGCAAATCGTTTGTCCGGGCAAACGCCTCGCGTGAACGGCTGAGGTGTTCCTGTTGCACGTAGTCGTAGTAGGCCGCGACGATGGCCTCCTTGCTGGGGAAGTAGTAGTACGCCGCGCCCAGTGAGAGTCCGGCGCCGCTCGCGATATCGCGGACGGTGGTTTCCTCGAAGCCACGCTGCCGGAAGAGCTGAAGCGCCGTGTCGAGAATCTGGCGGCGTGTTTCTTCGCTCCCGGCACGCTTGGGAATGGCGCGAACCGCGCCGTCTTTGAACATGTTCAAAGAGTAGGAGCATCACCAGGGGCGGTCAAGTCATATTTTGAACGTGTTCAAAATAAGGACGTGGCGCGTAGAATCGGGCCTGATCCGACGAAGGGGGACCTGGATGGGTGTCAGGCGAGGGCTCTTGGTAGCGGCCGCACTGGCCGTAGCGTGGCAGACGGGGAGCGCCGGCGTTTCAGCCCGGCAGGCTGGTGGCGCATCGGCTGCGCTCGAACAGGCCTTCAGGACGCCCCCGGACGACAGCCGCATCATGATGCGCTGGTGGTGGTTCGGGCCCTCGGTCACCCGCGAGCAGATCGAAAACGAGATGCGCCGCATGAAGGAAGGGGGCATCGGCGGTTTCGAGATCGCGACGGTCTATCCCATGGCGGTGGACGATCCGGCGCGGGGCATCCGCAACTACCGCTATCTGTCGCCCGAGTATCTCGACCTCATTGGTTTTACGGCACGGAAAGCGCGCGAGCTCGGGATGCGCATGGACGTCACGCTCGGCAGCGGCTGGTCGTTTGGCGGTCCGCACATCACACCCGCGCTGGCGTCAGCGCGTCTGCGATCGGACCGGCGCGAAATCACGCCCGACGTGACACAACTGGCGCGTCCCGCTCCGTACGAGCACGAGCAGCTCGATCGCCGCCTTCGTCGGTCGCGGCGCAGTACGCGAGGTCGATGCCAGCACGCTTTCAGCCGCTCGATGTTTCGGGAACCGGTCCGATACGGATCCCGGCGGGTCCGGGCCCGCGCACCATCCTGTTCTTTTTCGCCGGCCGGACCGGCCAGGTCGTGAAACGTCCGGCGCTTGGCGCCGAAGGGTATGTGCTCGATCACTATTCACGTGCGGCGATCGAGACCCACCTGCGCGAGGTGGGCGACAAGCTCGTCGCGGCGGCAGGACCCGGCGGGATCCACGCGATCTTCTGCGACAGCCTCGAGGTGTACGACGCGGACTGGACGCCCGACATGTTCGCGGAATTTCAGAAGCGGCGCGGATACGACTTGCGTCCGCTGCTGCCGATGCTCGAGTACGACACCGGCGAGCGATCGCGGGCGGTCCGGCGCGACGTCGGGACAGACGCTCACGGAGTTGTATGAAGAACGATTTCTCGTTCCGATTCGCGACTGGTCGCGCAAGAACAACGTGCGCTTCCGCATCCAGGGCTACGGCACGCCGCCGGCGGCGTTGTCGAGCTTCCGCTTCGCCGATCTCTTCGACGGTGAAGGATTCGAGTGGCGCATGCTGTCGCGGGCGCGATGGGCGGCGTCCGCCGCGCATCTGTTCGGCCGGCCGGTTGCCGCCTCCGAGACGTGGACGTGGATTCATTCGCCCGCGTTCCGCGCGACACCGCTCGATATCAAGGGCGAAGCCGATCAGCACTTTCTCTCCGGCATCAATCAACTGATCGGTCACGGATGGCCGGCATCGCCGCCGCAGGCGGGCACACCGGGCTGGCCGTTCTATGCGGCCGGCGTCTTCACCGACAAGAATCCCTGGTGGCCGGTCATGCCCGACCTGTCGGCCTACCTCCAGCGCGTGAGTTTCCTTCTTCGCCAGGGGACACCGGTCGCCGACATCGCGGTCTACGCGCCGACCGGCGATGCACGCGCGGCCATGCGGCCGGGGACCGGCGCGTACCTGAATCTGTGGGCGGCTGTGAACGGCGCCTTGCCGCCGTCGCTGGTGCCTACGATTCTCGATAGCGGATACAGCTTCGACGTCTTCGACGACGCTACGCTGAACGAAGCCCGGAGCCGCGGCTACAAGGCGATCGTCCTGCCGGGCGTCCGCTGGATGCCGGACGCGACCAGGCAGTGGCTGACCGGATATGTTCGCGACGGCGGAAAGATGATCGCCGTCGACCGGCTGCCCGACGGCGACTGGCCTTCTCTGCGGCTCGTGCGCGCGGAAGATCTGCAGAGGGCCCTGCGCGAGGCGGTGCAGCCGGATCGTGACGCTCACGCCGGCGGTCGGGGAGATTGGATTCGTGCACCGCGATCTCGGCGACGCGCAGGCGTATTTCCTCGCGAACACCAGCAATCGCTCGCATCAGGTCAGCGCGCGTTTTCGATCGGCGACCGGCTACGCCGAGCTCTGGGATCCGATGACCGGGGCGACCGAACGCGTCGAGGCACGTTCGGGCGAGGTCGCGCTCGAGTTCGAGGCCTACGCCTCGCGCATCGTCGTATTCCGCGCGCGCGAGGGAAGCGCGCCGCTCAGGACCACACGCACGCCGCTCGACGCGGCCGAACTGAGGTCTCCGTGGTCCATCACGTTTCCGCCGCGCAGCACCGCGTCGAACGAGCCCGGGCGCGGTGGTGGCGTCGGCATCGCGATGGCTGATGTGTCACTGCCGTATTCGTGGGCCGACTTCCCCGATACGCGCCATTACTCGGGCACAGCGGCTTACCGTCATGTGTGGCAGGTGCCGCCGCAGTTTCTGGCCGACGGTGCGCGCGTCTACCTCGACTTCGGTCCAGCGGCTGCGGTGGATCGCGAGGCGCTCGCGGATGGCACGATGCGCGGAAACTCGTTTGCGGCGGTGGTCAGCGCGCCAATCAGGGACGCGGCAACGGTGTTCGTGAACGATCGCCGTGCAGGGACGCTCTGGGCGCCTCCGTATCGCATCGAGATTACGCCGTACCTGCGGAGCGGTTCGAACGACATCCGCCTCGAGGTCTACAACACCGCGATCAACATGCTCGCAGAAGGTGGGCGGGTGCCTGATGTTCGTGCGGTGAACGAGCAGTTCGGGCAGCGCTTCAGGCTTCAGGATATGGACGCGTTTACGCCGCTGCCATCGGGTCTGATGAGCGTTCCCAGGATGATCGCGGAACGCTAGCGATGCGTGAATCTAGAAACTAGAAACTAGAATCTAAAATCTTGGTCTGAGGATCTCTCGTTCGAGGGTTCAGATTCTAGTTTCTTAGATTTTAGTTTTTAGATTCATTTGGCCCTCGTGGCGCTCCAGTTCTGAGTCTTGCCGGCGGTGGTCGCGGTGCCTTCCATGCGATCGTCGCTCACCTTGCCGGTATATTGCGTGTCGCCGACTTTGAAGGAGATCTGCTCGCCGTTCAGGCGGCCGGTGACGGCGTTCGTGCCGAGCGTGCCCGTCACCATCTGGAAATTCTGCGTCAGCGTCAGGTCGCCGCTGCCCATGCGCCACGTGCCGGCGACACGCGCGGGCACGATGTTCAGCATCGACGTGCACCAGCTGGTGCAGCTGCCTTCGATGGTTTCAGACTGATCCGCTTCCCAGCCCGTCACGTTGAACGTGTTGTTGACGATCCGGGTGCCGGGCTTGAGCGTCAGGAACTTCGGCGCGAGCTTGTCGAGGTTGCTCGGCAGAAGAAAGAGCGCGAGCACCGTGGCTTTCGAGATATCGGCCTCGAACATGTCCCCTTCGATGAACGTCGCGCGATCGGACACGCCCGCTTCCTTCGCGCGGCGGCGCGAGAGGGCCACCATGTCGGGGTTGAACTCGAAGCCGAACGCGCGCGCGCCGCGCTTGGCTGCGGCAATCACGTTGCGCCCGTCCCCCGAGCCGAGGTCGATGACGATGTCCTGCGGCGTCACCTTCGCCATGTCGAGCATTTTCTCGACCAGTTCCTGGGGCGTCGGCACCCAGACCACGTCCTTGCCAGGCTGCCCGGACACTGGTTCAAACGGCTTGTCCTGCGCCCACGTGCGGGACGTGGCGAGGACGACAAACAGCAATGGCAATGCGATCAGACGGAAGCACATGTTCTTCATGGGAAGCGGGATCATACCGATACTCTCCTCAACCATCAAATCATTTCGAGCGGTCTTTTTCGTGTCGGCGGCGGAAACGCTTTCTCCAGTTCGGCGAGGTCTTCGGGCGTGAGCGAAATATCGAGCGCCGCGCGATTCTCGCGCACGTGCTCGGCGCGGCCTGCCTTCGGAATCGCCACGACACCGGGCTGACGCAGCACCCACGCCAGCGCGATCTGCGAAGGTGTTCGGCCCAGCCGGGCGGCTATGACTCGTAGCGTACGGTGCGTGGACAAGCGAGACTGCTCGAGCGGCGAGTACGCCATGATCGGGATGCCGCGCGCGCCGCACCATGGCAGCAGGTCGAATTCGATGCCGCGGCGCATCAGGTTGTACAGCACCTGGTTGACGGCGGGTGTTGCCGCCGTGCGGCCCGAGCGCCGCAAGCTCGGTCATGTCATCGGTGTCGAGATTGCTGACGCCCCAGTGGCGGATCTTTCCGTCGCGCTTCAACGTGGTGAACGCATCGAGCGTGTCTGCCAGCGGCACGCCGCCGCGCCAATGCAGCAAATACAGGTCCAGACGATCGGTGTTCAGCCTTCGAAGACTGGCCTCGCAGGCCGAGATCGTGCCGCGCCTGGTCGCATGCTGCGGCAGCACTTTGCTGACCAGAAAAATCCGTTCGCGTCGATCGCCCAGCGCCTCGGCCACGAGCGATTCGGCCGCACCGTTGCCGTACATCTCCGCGGTGTCGACGACCGTCATGCCGAGGTCGACGGCCAGCTGCAACGCGGCCACCTCGCCGGCGCGTGTCTGGCGATGGTCGCCCATGTTCCACGTGCCGATGCCGAGCGCCGGGATGCGTTCGCCGCCCGGCAACGTAATTGTTCGAATTCGGGTTTCTGCCGTGTCCACTGACCCTCCTGGACGAGCCGAAGACTGAGAACTCCTTTATAATCCGCCCTATGAAACTTTGCCGTCCGACCCTCATCTTTTTTGCACTGGTTCTGGCTCTGTCGTCGGCCTGCGAGCGCCGATCGGGTACGACTGAACAGAGTACGACCGGAGACATTCTGGTGGGCATGTACGGGTCGCTGACGGGCGATGGCGCGTCGTTCGGACAGTCGTCGGTCGAGGGCGCCCAGCTCGCCGTCGAGGAAATCAACAACGCGGGCGGTGTCCTGGGACGCAAGATCAGGATGCTCGTCGAGGACGATCAGAGCCGTCCGGAGGAGGCGTCGAGCGCGGTCACCAAGCTCATCACGCAGGACAAGGTCGTGGCGGTCCTCGGGGAAGTGGCGAGCCGCCGCACGCTGGCCGCCGCGCCCGTGGCGCAGAAGTATCAGATTCCGCTGATTACCCCCGCATCGACCAACGAGCGCGTCACGCAGGTGGGCGACTACATCTTCCGCGTGTGTTTCATCGATCCCTTCCAGGGCGAAGTGCTGGCCAAATTCGCCTACAACGACCTCAAGGCCCGCAAGGTCGCGGTGCTGAAAGACATTCAGCAGGACTATTCCGTGGGGCTCACCGACTCGATTCAGAAGACCTTCACCGGGCTGGGCGGACAGGTGCTCGACCCGGTGAGCTACAGCTCGGGTGACGCCGATTTCCGCGCCATTCTGACGCAGGTGCGAGCCCAGAAGCCCGACGCGATCTTCGCGACCGGCTATTACCCGGAGGCGGCCATCATCGTGCGGCAGGCCCGCGAGCTCGGCATGACGATGCCGATTCTGGGCGGTGACGGCTGGGTGGGCGATGCCCTGAAGAACGGCCGGGAGGCGCTCAAGAACACCTTCATCTCGAACCACTACTCCGGCGAGAACCCCGATCCGATCGTGCAGAACTTCAGGACGGCCTATCGCGCGAAGTTCAATCGCGAGCCCGATTCGATCGCCGCGCTCGGCTACGACGCCGCCAAGGTGCTGGCCGACGCCATCACGCGCGCCAAGGGCACGGAGGGGCCGAAGCTGCGCGACGCGATCGCGGCAGCCGATGTGCCCGGCGTCACCGGACGGCTCAAGATGAACGCCGACCGCAACGTCGTGAAGCCGGCCGTCATCGAAGAGATCCAGTTCGTCAACGGGGATGTGAAGTATGGTTACAAGACCACCATCAACCCGAATTAGTGGATACCTTCCTCCAACAGTTCATTAACGGCCTCTCGCTCGGCGCCATTTACGCACTCATCGCGCTCGGGTACACGATGGTGTACGGGGTGCTGCGGCTCATCAATTTCGCGCACGGCGACGTCTACATGCTCGGCGCGTTCGCGGGGTATTACCTCGCCAACGCGATGAACATGGACGCCAACCCGTCGATTCCCGGCGCCATTGCGGTCACGCTGGGTGCCATGGCGATTTGCGCGGGCATCGGGATTCTCATCGAGCGGCTCGCGTATCGCCCGGTGCGGCATCATTCCCGGCTCACCTCGCTCATCACGGCCATCGGGGTGTCGCTGCTGCTCGAGTACGGCGGGCAGGTGGTGTTCGGGGCGACGCCGCGGTTCTTCCCGCAGATGATCCGGTCCGAGACCTACACGCTCGGCGGCGTGCAGACGACCAATCAGAGCCTGATGATTATCGTCGTCGCCTTCGTGCTCATGTTCGGCCTCGAGTTCATCGTGCACCGCACGAAGATGGGGAAGGCCATGCGCGCGGTGTCGTTCAACCTGCCGGTGGCGCGGCTCATGGGCATCAACACGGATCTCGTGATTGCGTTCACCTTCGCGCTCGGGTCGGCTCTGGCGGCGGTCGCGGGGGTGCTCGTCGCGCTCTCGATTCCGCGCATCGATCCGCTCATGGGGCTGATGACGGGGTTGAAGGCATTCGTCGCGGCCGTGCTGGGCGGCATCGGCAACATTCCGGGCGCCATGCTCGGGGGCATGCTGATCGGGCTGATGGAGACCTGGATCTCCGCGACGGCGTATTCCACCTATCGCGACGCGATGGCATTTGCGGTGCTCATCCTGATTCTGCTGTTCCGGCCGGCCGGCATTCTCGGGACGTCGGTCACCGAAAAGGTCTAGCGGCGCATGAGCCTGGCCAGAAAGATCGCCCTCATCGCCGGCACCCTGGCCGGGCTCGCCGCGCTGAACTACATCTTCGAATACGGGTTCGGCGACTTTCAGATCAATCCGTACTACGCGCGCATCATCAATCTCATCGGCATCAACATCACGCTGGCCGTGAGCCTCAACCTGATCAACGGCATGGCAGGGCAGTTCTCCATCGGGCATGCCGGGTTCATGGCGGTCGGCGGCTACACGGCGACCTACCTGACCGTCTATCACGGCCGGGCGATCGCGGCGCTGGCAGGCAGCACGCCCGGCGATCCGCTCGGCGGGTCGATCGTGATGATTCCGAGCCTGCTGGCCGGCGCCGCCGCCGCCGCCGTGGCCGGCCTGCTGGTCGGTATTCCTTCGCTTCGTCTGAAGGGCGACTACCTGGCCATCGTGACGCTGGGATTCAGCGAGATCATCCGCGTCATCATCCTCAACATCCCGGCCGTGGGCGGCGCGACGGGATTCACCGATGCCATCCCCATCACGAACTACGTTCTGGATCTTCGCCATGGCGGTGCTGACGATCGTCATCACCCGCAACATCGCCATGTCGACGTTCGGGCGCGCGCTGTTTGCGATTCGCAGCGACGAGATTGCGGCCGAGGCCATGGGCATCAACACCACCCGCTACAAGGTGATGGCGTTTGTCATCAGCGCGGCGCTGGCCGGCATCGCGGGGGGCCTGTCGGGCCAGCTGTTCGCCAACCCGCTGAACCCGCAGAATCTGAATTTCGTGAAATCGATCGAAGTCATCGTGATGATCGTGCTCGGCGGCATCGGCTCGATTACCGGCGCCGTGCTCGGCGCGTCGATCCTGACCATCCTCCCCGAAGCGCTGCGGACCTTCGATCAGGAGTTTCCCGGCCTGCGGATGGTGATTTACGCGCTGCTGCTCATCCTGCTGATGATCTTCAGGCCGCAGGGGCTGCTCGGGCGTCGCGAGCTCTCGTGGGCCTGGCTGCGTCCGGCGAAGCGGAGGGCCGCGCTTGAGTAACGCGCCGATGCTCGTCACGCGCGACGTCACGATGCGGTTTGGGGGCCTGACGGCCGTCAAATCGCTGGAAATGACGGTGCCGCGCCTCGCCTTGTACGGCCTCATCGGCCCCAATGGCGCCGGCAAGACGACCGTGTTCAACGTGCTGACGGGCGTCTATTGCCCGACCGAGGGCGAGATCGAATTCGACGGCACGCGCATCGAGAAGAAGAAGCCGTACGAGATTACGCGGCTGGGGGCGGCGCGCACGTTCCAGAACATCCGGCTGTTCGCCGACATGAGCGTCGTGCAGAACGTGATGACGGCCCATCACCTGCGGACCACACAGATGCTGCCCGATGCCGTGCTCGGCACCGGCCGGCATCACAAGGAAGAGAAAGAGACGCACGATCGGGCGATGGCGCTGCTGAAGATCTTCAATCTCGAGAAGTTCGCCGACGAGCCGGCGACGAGCCTGCCGTACGGCAGCCAGCGGCGCCTCGAAATCGCGCGCGCGCTCGCGACCGAACCGAAGCTGCTGCTGCTCGACGAGCCGGCGGCCGGGATGAATCCCCAGGAATCGCTCGAGCTCATGCGCCTGATTCGCTGGCTGCGCGACGAAATGAAGCTGACGATCCTTCTGGTCGAGCACAACATGAAGGTCGTGATGGGCATCTGCGAAACCATTCAGGTCATCGACTACGGCGAGGAGATCGCCATCGGCACACCCGCCGAGATTCAGAAGAACCCGAAGGTCATCGAGGCGTACCTTGGCGGCGGCTGACGGCGTTCTGCTCGCGCTCGAGAACGTGAACGTCTTCTACGGCGCGATTCACGCGCTGCGCGACGTCTCGCTGACGGTCCGCGCCGGCGAGGTCGTGACGCTGCTGGGCGCGAACGGGGCCGGCAAGTCGACGACCCTGCGCGCCATCACCGGCCTGCTGGCGCCCACGAGCGGCCGGATTACCTTCGACGGCACGGACATCACCGGGAGTGCCGCGCACAAGCTGGTCGCGCGCGGCGTGTCGATGGCGCCCGAGGGCCGCGGGGTGTTCGCGAACCTCACCGTGCTCGAGAACCTCGAAATGGGCGCCTACCTGACGAAGGACAAGGCGGTCATCAAGCGCGATCTCGAACGCGGGTTCGTGCTGTTCCCGCGCCTCAAGGAACGCATCAAGCAGCGCGCGGGCACGCTCTCGGGAGGCGAGCAGCAGATGCTCGCGATCGCCCGCGCGCTGATGTCCCACCCCAAGCTGCTGCTGCTCGACGAACCGTCGCTCGGGCTGGCGCCCATCGTCTGCCAGACCATTTTCAACACCATCGACGGGATCAAAGCCGAGGGCACGACCGTGCTGCTCGTCGAGCAGAACGCCAACGCCGCGCTGAAGCATTCCGATCGCGGCTACGTGCTCGAGACCGGAGCCGTGATCTTCGAGGGCACCGCGGCAGAGATGGCGAGCGACCCGCGCGTGCGCGAGGCCTACCTGGGAGAGTAGCTGGTAATCCAGAATCTAGAAACTGGAAGCTAGAATCTTCTCGACGATCTAGCTCCGAAGACTTTACGATTCTAGCTTCTGGCTTTCAGCTGTCCTGCGGTGCTTCAGGATCTCGAACACCATCGGCAGGATTGAGACGAACACGATCCCGATGGTCACCAGCGTGAAGTTCTCCTTGATGATCGGCACGTTGCCGAACAGGAACCCGGCCCCCATGCAGATCGTGACCCAGCCGATGCCGCCAGTGATGTTGTAGAAGAGGAACGAGCCCGCGTTCATCTCGGCGGCACCCGCCACGAAGGGCAGGAAGGTGCGCACGATGGGCACGAATCGGGCGAGCACGACCGCCTTTCCGCCATGCTGCTCGAAGAACTCGTGCGCGCGCTTCACGTGCTCGGGATTGATCAGCCGGTGCGAAAAGGCCGGTCCGTCGCCGCGGCCCAGGAGCCGGGGGCCGATGCGGCGGCCGATCGAGTAGTTCACGCCGTCACCCAGCACCGCGGCCCCGATGAGCAGCACGTAGCACAGCCATGGATTCAGCACGCCCGTGGCGCTGAGCGCGCCGACCGCGAAGAGCAGCGAATCACCGGGCAGGAACGGTGTGACGACCAGGCCGGTTTCGGCGAAAACGATCGCGAACAGGATGCCGTAGACCCAGGTCCCGTATTGCTGGACGAACTCGAGCAGATGTCGATCGAAGTGAAGGACAAAATCGATGAGATGCGACATGCGGCGGCGGCTTACTTGGCGGCGGGATCGGTATCGCGAATGATGAACAATTTCTCTCCGGGGCTCATGAGGCCGAGCTCGCGCCGCGCGATTTCCTCAATCGCGGCCGGGTCTTCGCGCAGCCGGCGTGCCTCTTCGCGCAGCGCCGCGTTCTCGGATCGCAGCCGCGCGAGGTCGGCGGCCAGATCATCATACTGTTTGCGCGCCCGTATGGTGGCCATCAGCCCCTGATCGCCGACGAGCGCATCGACGCCCAGGACGCAGACGACGAAGAAGAACAGGCCGGCGAGAATGCGCTGTCCGCGCCGTTGCGCGCGTTGGACAGCCTGGGTGGATGGAAGCCGCGGGGTCGCCATTTCTGGTGTAGTAAAGTCCCTAACTTAGTACAGCATTTTCGGCGGAAGTACAAGCAGTAATTAGGGGGACGCGATGGAAAACGACTGCGTGGTCGTCTGGACGACCATCTCGCGGATGACCGACGGCCACAAGCTGGCGTCGATGCTCGTCAGCGAACGCCTGGCCGCCTGCGTCAACGTGCTCGCCCTGATGGAGTCGGTCTACCGGTGGAAGGGCGAGGTGGAGGCCGAACAGGAACGGCAGCTCATCATGAAGACCACGAGGACGCGCGTGCCCGCGCTGAAGGCGCGTCTGTTCGAGCTGCACGACTACGAAGTTCCCGAGTTCATCGTCCTGCCGATTCTCGATGGCAGCGACGCCTACCTGAGCTGGATTCGAGAGTCCACCGCCGGGTGATATCATTCGCGCTATTCCTGCCCTCTGGATCGCCGCGATTCTGCTCAAAGTGCTGGTCTGGCTGGCCGCACCCGGGCAGGTGGCGCTCGATCGCACGGTCAATTTCGCGCTGCTCGTTCTCGCCGCCATCTCGGTCTATCGCGTCACGCGGCTCGCCCGCTCGGGCCTGTTGTGGCGGGTCAGCCGAAAGCTGATCCTCTCATACGTGCTCGTCGGCGCGGTGCCAATCCTGCTGCTCGTGACCTTTTCGCTGCTGGCGTTTCTCCTCGTGTTCTTCGACTTCAGCTCCTATCTGATCCACGAACGCGTGAGTCGCCTCGTCGAGCAGGCGGCCGTCTTCGGACGGACGACGCTGTTCGAAATCGAACGCTCGGAACCGGACGCGCACGCCGGCATCATTCAGCGCCGCCAGTTGGCAATTTCCACACGGTATCCGGGCGTGTCGCTCGAGGTCGTTCCGGCGGCGACGCTTCCGGCCTGGATGGGCGGCCACAATTTCTCCGGGCTGATCCAGAAAGCCACCGTCGCCAGAGCGGTCGCGCTGCCAAACGATCGACGGTCGCGGTATGCGGTCGTCGTCGATCTGCCGCTGGACGAGGCGCTGGACGAAGGTGCGCTGGCCGTATCGGGCATCACGCTCGGCGAATCGCGGCCGCGATCGCTCTTCAACACCGCGACGTTCCTGACGTATGTGGATTGGGAGACGGGGAGATCCGAGCGCACCACGATCGGGATGAGCGTCGAGGTCGCCACGCTCTACAACTGGCTCGGCGGGTCTCGTGACGGCGCGCCCGTCGGCATTCAGCAGGGCCTGCTCGTCGTGCTGGTCGGCATCGGCGTGCTGCTGCTCGTCATCGAGGTCGTGGCGCTCGGCAACGGTCTCGCGCTGGCCCGGACCATCACCTCGTCGGTCGACGAGCTCTTCGACGGTACCGAGCGCGTCAAGAGCGGCGACTTCGAGCATCGCATCGCCGTCCGATCCGACGATCAGCTCGGCACGCTCGCCGCCTCGTTCAACGACATGACCGGCCGCATCCACCATCTGCTCGCCGAGCAGGATGAGAAGCGGCGGCTCGAACAGGAGCTGCGCATTGCGCGCGACATCCAGATGTCGCTGCTGCCGCACGGCACGCTCGAAGCGCCGGGCATGAGCGTGGTGGGGCTGTGCGCGCCGGCGAAGGAGGTCGGCGGCGACTACTATGACTTTCTGCCGCTTCCCGACGGGCGCGTCGGGCTGCTGATCGCCGATGTCGCGGGCAAGGGCACGTCGGCGGCGCTCTACATGGCGGAATTGAAGGGTTTGATGCTGTCGCTGAGCCGCATCTACACCTCCCCGCGCGCGCTGCTCATCGAAGCGAACCGCATCATTTCGCGTCATCTCGACAGCCGCAGCTTCATCACGATGACCTATGCGGTCGTGGATCCGGTTGCGCGCACGTTGACCTGCGCTCGCGCCGGCCACACGCCGTTCATCAGGATTGCCTCGAACGGCGGCCTTTCGCGGCGCGCCGAAATCATCGCGCCCGACGGCATGGTGCTGGGCCTGAATCTCGACGACGGAGTGCGGTTCGAGCGCTTCCTGGAAGAGCTGACCCTGCCAGTCGCCTCGGGCGACCTCTTTTTCTTTTTCACCGACGGGATCAGCGAAGCGATGGATCGCGACGGAGACTGCTTCGGCGAGCAGCGCCTGACGGCCTGCCTCGAAGCGAACGTCGACCGTTCTCCCGAGGCGCATTCGCGATTGCGTGCTGGAGAACGTGATGGCCTTCGCACAGGGGCAGCCGCAGCACGACGACATCACGATGATGATTCTGAAGGTCGACTAATGCATGAGTTGACGATCGTGTTCAGGAGCGCGTCCGACATCGAGGCGCGCGTCGTTCGCGGCCTGCTCGAGAGCCATGGCATCGAGTCGCTGGTGTCGTCGGACGCGCCGCAATCGATATTTCCCGTCGGTGGCGCCGGGATCGCCGAAATCAGGATTTCCGTGAGGCCCGAGGAGGCCGACGAAGCCCGCCGGGTGATCGACAGCCATCGCATCGACCAGTCGGGCGGCCGCGTGATTCCGCTGCGCGGCGAGTTCTCCGCGCTCGAGCGCCGCACCGGCTATACGTTCCGCGATCAGGGCCTGCTCGAGCACGCGCTGACGCATACCTCGCGCGCCAACGAGGACGTCAGCGGCGGCGTGTTCGACAACGAGTCGCTGGAGTTTCTCGGCGACGCGGTGCTCGGCTTTGCGATTGCCGACCTGCTGTTCCGGCAGTTTCCCAGCCAGGACGAGGGGTGGAAATCGAAGATGAAAGCGACGCTCGTCTCAACCGCGTCGCTCGCCCGGCTCGCGGAACGTCTCGACCTGGGGGAACACCTGCTCCTCGGGCGAGGAGAGGAGAAAACGGGCGGCCGCCGCAAGCAGGCGCTGCTCGCCGACGGCTACGAGGCGCTGATTGCGGCGATTTATCTGGACGGCGGCATCGAACAGGCCACGACGTTCATCGCCCGGCAGTTCGAGGCGCTCGTGAACGAGGCACAAGCGCCCACGGCCGCCTTCCATGATTTCAAGTCAGCGCTGCAGGAGCGGGTGCAGTCGACCGGCGGCCCGCTGCCCGAGTACATCGTCATCGGCGAAGTGGGTCCCGATCACCACAAGACGTTTCAGGTGCAGGTGCGGATCGACGGGAGACCGATGGCCGAAGCGACCGGCCGCAGCAAGAAGGAAGCAGAGCAGGAAGCCGCGCGGCTGGCGTTGGAGATGCTGCAATCTGAAATCTAGAATCTAGAAATCTAGAATCTGAAATCTGCGATCTCTTCGAAGATTCTAGTTTTTAGATTCTAGCTTTTAGATTCAGTCTATTTCGATGATGCCCCAGGGCTTCCGGTCTTCGTCGCCGTCGTTCTCGCCGCCGCCGGCGACGACCATCGCGGGCTCCTGTTGCGGCAGCCGGCTCAGCGCGTAGGATTGCACTTCGCGAGCCACCTCTTCATCCGACGGGCACGACGGCCGGCAGTAGAGCCTGACCCACACCCGAAGCAGGGGATCGCTGAAGCTGTAGCGTTTGCGCTGCGACACGATGAGGTCGACATCCTCGAGCCACGACAGGTAGTCCTTGGTCGAGCCGGGCGTCCGCTTGAGACGGTGCGCGACTTCGGTGAGGGTCAGCGGCTCTTCCAGCGCGAGGATTTCGAGAATCGCTTTCAGCGCGCCGTAGCCGCGCGCACGATGCAGGCGCAGCTCGTAGCTCGACGCGCACGCGGCCGCGAGCCGGCCGTCGGGCGACAACAGCGATGTGAGCGCGCTGACCGGGTCGCCGACGCCCTGCGCGTCGACCATGTGGTTCAGCGCGTCGCCGATCGCCCGCGCGTATCCGACGCGGCCGTCCGACAGCGTGTGAACCGCGCGCGCCAGCGAGTCGGCGCCGACCTCGTCACGCGAACAGCGATCGACCGCCGTCGAGCGACAGCATCAGGTCGCGGACCTCCGCCAGGGCGAGGGGCGGCACGTGGATGACCTCGAACCGGGCCGTCGCATCCCTGAGAAGTCTATGAGCCCGTGAGATATAGCGCGTCGTCAGCACGAAGCGGTTCGGGCTGGTGGCCAGCATCTTGAGCAGTTCCCGCAATGCCGTCCGCAGACCCGGGAAACTCTCGAAGGTGCGCAGCTCGAGCACTTCGTCGAAGAGGAACGTCGCCGGTTCGTTGCCACCCGCGGAACGTGCCTGATCGAAAAATACGAGCGCGGCGTCGAACGCTTCGCGCGCGGACGCCGGCTGCACGTGCGCCGGCACCTTGAACGGCGACGCGTTGACGATCGCGTTGTAGAAGCGCTCGGGTGTCGTCGCCGATCGTTCGAGATCGATGTGCTGGCACTGCGTCCGCCCGATGCGGTCGCGCAGCCGGTAGAGCAGTTGCGTCCGTCCCGTGCGGAAGTCGCCGAGCACGACCGGGATGCGCGATGGTGACGCGTCTAACCCGGCGAGGA
The DNA here is from genome assembly GCA_963821395.1 of Vicinamibacterales bacterium. GTDB lineage: Bacteria > Acidobacteriota > Vicinamibacteria > Vicinamibacterales > JAMQPK01 > JAMQPK01. Next base: position 16,233 of record CAWGDY010000042.1, read on the forward strand.
TGCGCCGTTCGAGTGAAGGTCTGGACGCCGTGAGTGATTCGTGTGTGGGCACAGATGCGTGAAGGCGTTCGCGAAAAAGAAAGACAGAAGTTAAGACCGCGCGCCTGCGTTGTCAATTTGAAAATGAAAAAAAATTTGTTTGACAAGTCACGTGTAACGTCAATTGAACTTCTCGGGATGTTCACTTTTGGAATTCTCAGGGAAAACACACAACAATGTAGAATGTGTCGGCCATGAACATCGCAGTACTCGGTGCGCAGTGGGGTGACGAGGGCAAGGGCAAGGTCGTGGATCTGTTGACACCGCGCTTTGCCGTCGTTGCGCGCTATCAGGGCGGGCACAACGCCGGCCACACGGTCTACGTCGACACGAAGAAGATCATCCTCCGGCTTCTGCCGTCGGGGATTCTCCATTCCCACGTCACCTGCGCCATCGGCAACGGCGTCGTCGTCGATCCGCAGGCCCTCTTCGCGGAGATCGACGAGCTGGCGACGCTCGGCTACGACGTCAGCGGCCGTCTGCTCGTCAGCGAGCGCGCCCATCTGATCCTTCCGTATCACCGCGAGCTCGACCTGCTGTCCGAAGCACGGCGCGGCGAGCGCAAGATCGGCACGACGTCGCGCGGAATCGGGCCGGCCTACGAAGACAAGATCGGCCGGCGCGGGATCCGCGTGCGCGACCTGTTCGATCGCGCGGGCCTCGAGCAGGAGATCCGCGAGAACGTGCAGGCCCGCAACCGCCTGATCAAGGAATCACAGCTCGACTGGCGGCCCTTGTTCGATCAGATGCTCGCCTACGGCGAGCGGATGAAGCCCTGGGTCACCGATATTTCGCTGTTTCTGGCCAAAACGAGCGCCGCGGGACGGGCCATCCTTTTCGAAGGCGCCCAGGGCACCCTGCTCGACATCGACCATGGCACCTATCCCTTCGTGACCTCCTCGAATTCGACGATTGGAGGCGTCTGCACGGGGCTCGGCGTGAGCCCGAAGATGATTCACGGGGTGCTGGGGGTCGTGAAGGCGTACGCCACGCGCGTGGGCGAAGGGCCGATGCCGACCGAGTTGACCGGGGCCGCCGGCGATCGGCTGCGCGACAGCGGCAAAGAGTTCGGATCGGTCACCGGCCGCCCGCGCCGTTGCGGCTGGTACGACGCCGTGGTGGCCCGCTACGCCGCGCGCATCAACGGCCTCGACAGCGTGGCCTTGACCAAGCTCGATGTCCTCGACGGCCTCGACGACATTCACGTGTGCACCGGCTACAAGTACGACGGTCAGGTCCTGACCGAGTGGCCGGCCGATCTCCATGTGCTCGCGAACGTGCGAGCCGGTGTACGAGAGGCTTCCAGGCTGGGGACGTCCCAGCTCCGGTGTGACGCGCTTCGACGATCTGCCGCGCGAAGCGCAGCGATACGTCGCATTTCTCGAAGAAGTGAGCGGCGTGCCGGTGTCGATCGTGTCGACCGGATCGGGTCGCAACGACACGATCATCAGGGAGCGATCTGCGGCCGCGGAGTGGTTCGGCGTCGGCGCGCTGTAGCGGCGGTCTTACGTTTTGTGCAGGCGGCAGAAGGTGTCCAGCACCTTCAGTTCCGCACCTTTGAATTCCAGCCCCGCCCGGTATTGCGAAATCCCCTTCGGAATCTCGTACGAGGCCCACGCCACGGCGCCGTGAAACCGCACCGCGCCGCGCTCGTCGACGAGCACGATGCGAACGAGCTGGTCGGGCTTCAGCGGTGTGGCTGAAAGAATCTGCGCGCCGATCGTGGAGAGATCGACGATGCGTGCGAGCGAGCCGTCCACCTGTGCTTCGGTGCCGTCGAGCATGCGAAACCGCGGTGCCCGCCGCGTGATGGAGTACTGATCGTTCGCGGCCGGTTGTGGTGGAACGATCGGTTCAACGACGGACTCGATTTCAACCGCGACGGCGGGCGCCGCGACGGGGACGACGGCTGGCAGCGGCTGTGCGGGCGGCGTCCGGCGCGGCGACACGCGCGCATACGTGCCGTCGTGGGCCACGATTCGAATTTCGGCCCCGGAAAGAGCGGGGTCGGCTTTGATGCGGTTGATGAGCGCGGCGCCGCGCGATGTCGCGGCGAAGAGCCGCTCGACGGCCACGATGCGCGGCCGCCGGACGGCGATCGTTTCGAGCGCCTTGAGCGGTTCGTCGTCGCCGAACGTCAGGACATCGCCCGTGGCGCCTGCGTTATCACGGAGAGCGTCGTGGAGTTGGCGTGCTCCCACAATGACCGTGAAGGCCTCCGACATAGGCACATAAGTTTACAGTAGAATTTGCGGGCCAAATGAAGCTCATAAAGTGCATTGTTCGACCAAACAAGGTCGAAGAAGTACGTGAAGCCCTCGAAAAGGCGTCTGTGTCGGGCATGACGATTACAGAAGTGAGGGGTCACGGGCACCAGAAGGGCCACAAAGCTGTGTATCGCGGCCGCGAATACGATATTAGTCTGCTGCCGAAGACGATGATTGAAATGGCCGTGTCGGACGATCTCGTGGACGACGTCATCGCCGTCATCATGAAGCACGCGCGCACGGGCGACATTGGTGATGGCCGTATTTGGGTGCTGACGATCGAGGAGGGCTACAACATCCGGACGGCGGATGAGATATGTGAAACTGGAAACTAAAACTAGAAACTAAAACTAAAACTGAGACCCAGTTCTAGATTTTAGACTTCTAGATTCGAGCATCAGTTCCCCCACTTCAGCTTTTCTCTCAACACCTGAAAGTATCCCCGGGCCGAGGCGCGGATGAGACGCAGCGGTTTGTCCGCGCGGCCGACGCTGACGACGCAGTTGCTCTTCAGCGGCAGCAGTGCCTGCCCGTCGAACGTGGCAAACACTTCGCTCTGTTCGTCGCGGATGAGGGGCTGGATGCGAATCTGGCTGGACCCGGGCACGACGACAGGGCGGTTGGTCAACGTGTGCGGCGCGATGGGTGTGATCGTCAGCCCGTCGACGTGCGGATGCACGATGGGCCCGCCCGCCGACAGGTTGTAGGCCGTCGTGCCCGTCGGACTGGCGATGATGAGCCCGTCGGCTTTGACGCGCATCATGAACTCGCCATCGACCGACACCGACAACTCGATGATGCGCGAGAGCGCCCCCTGCGTGACGACCACGTCGTTCAGCACAATCCGATCGGCGACGCGGCCGCCGTCCGCATCGACCGCGACCTGCAGCATCATGCGCTCTTCGATCTGGGCCGTGCCGTTCACCGCCGTCTCGAGTGACGCGTAAATCTCGGGCAGTGTCACTTCGGTGAGAAATCCCAGGCTGCCGAAGTTGACGCCGAGGATGGGAATATCGGATTTCGCCTTGGCGATGCGGCCGGCCGTTCCGAGCAGCGTGCCGTCGCCTCCGAGGACCACGATGACGTCGACATGCCGGGGCAGATCGTCGCGATCGACGGTCTTGAACTGGCCGTTGGCGCCGGCCGATTCGGCGAGCGCGGCGGTGTCGGGATCGAACACCGGGGTGATGTGCCGCTCCTCGAGCCAGCGAGGCGATTTGCACGAGATGGCTGGCGGCACGCTCGAGGCGCGCCTTTGCCACGATGCCGACCGCGGTCATGCCGTGTCGCGGGGCTCCGACACCCGCAGATGCAGGAAGAACTCGCGGTTGCCCGTGTCACCCGTGATTGGAGATTCGGTCATCGCGGCGCGGACCAATCCTACCTCAGCGGCCGCGCGCGCGGCGTCTTCGACCACCCGCGCCTGCACGATCGGGTCGCGCACGACACCTTTCTTTCCGACCTCCGCGCGCCCCGCCTCGAACTGCGGTTTCACCAGCGCGATGACGTCGGCGGCGGCTCGCGAGCAGCGGGGGAATGCGGGGGAAAATGTGCCGCAGGGAGATGAACGACACATCGATGGTGACGATGTCGACGAGCGAAGGCAGGTCGCCCGGCTCGAGCGTTCGCGCGTTGGCGCGCTCGACGACCACGACGCGCGGATCGTTGCGGAGTCCCCAGTCGAGCTGTCCGTGGCCGACGTCGTAGGCAACCACGCGTACGGCCCCGCGCTTCAGCAGCACGTCGGTGAAGCCGCCCGTGGATGCCCCGATATCGAGCGCTTCGCGTCCCTCAACGGCGATGCCGAACTCGTCGAGCGCGTGCGCGAGCTTGATGCCGCCTCGACCCACATACGGGTGGTCCGGCGCCTTCAGCGCGACCGCGGCATCGTCGGCGACCTGCTGGCCCGCTTTGCTGACAGCCTCGCCATTGACCAGCACGACCCCCGAGAGAATCAGCGCGGTCGCGCGTTCGCGCGACTGCGCCAGGCCACGGCTGACGAGCAGACTATCGAGACGAACCTTCAATCGCGGCTCAATTGCTTCGTTTGACGACCCAGGACGCGATATCGGCCAGGCGGCTCTGCTGGAGACCAGCCGGACGCAGCGCCGCGATGGCGTGCTCATGCCGCTCGGCAGCGAGCCGCCGCGACGCCTCGAGGCCGTAGACCGACGGATAGGTGGGTTTGCCAGCGCGCGCGTCCTTGCCGGCCGTCTTGCCGAGCGCCTGCGCATCGCCCTCGACGTCGAGAATGTCATCGACGATTTGAAACGCCAGCCCGAGCTGCCGGCCGTATTCTTCGACGGCCCGGACGGCAGCGTCCGTTCCACCGCCCATGACGGCGCCGGCGACGGCTGCCGCACGAATGAGGGCGCCGGTCTTGCGGGCGTGCATGTCCTGCAGCGACTGTTCGTCGAAGCTCGTCGCAGACCCGACGGCCTGAAGATCGATCGCCTGGCCGCCGACCATGCCGCAGGCACCGGCCGCCGAAGCGATAACCTGGATGGCGCGAATCTTTCGCGACGCCAGCTCCGGCTCGCGCGGTTCGAGCGCGAGCAGCGCGAAGGCTTCGGTCAGCAGCCCGTCGCCTGCCAGAATCGCGAGCCCCTCGCCGTGCACGACATGGTTGGTCGGCCGGCCCCGCCTGAGCGAGTCATCGTCCATCGCCGGAAGGTCGTCGTGAATCAGGGAATAGGTGTGGATGAGCTCGACCGCGCACGCGGCCGGTAGTGCCGCGGCCACGGCCTGCTCGGTGTGGCCCGACGAACCGCCGACCGCTTCCGCAGCGGCCAGGGCCAGGATGGGACGCAGGCGCTTGCCCCCGGCATCGAGGCTGTACCGCATCGCCGCGTCGAGGCCTGGAGGGCAGTCCGGCGCGGCCGGGAGAAAGCGCATCAACGCCGCGTCTATCTGCGCGCGGCGCGTATCGAGGTACTCCGAAAGCGAAGCCACCGGCATGCTACTTGTCGTCTTTCGAAAACGCGGCGCCGGCAGGTCGCAGGTCGCCGCGCTCGTTGAGAATCTCGATGCGCTTCTCGGCTTCTTCCAGCCGTGTGTGGCAGAAGCGCGACAGCTGCACGCCACGCTCGTAGAGCTCGAGCGACTTCTCGAGCGCGAGGTCGCCTTCCTCGAGCTTCTTGACGATGGTTTCGAGCTCGGCGATGGCTGCCTCGAAGTCCTTAATTGTCGAGTCCATCAGTTTTCACCACCTTGCATTCCAATTCTCCCTGGGACAACGTGACACGAACCGCATCGCCGCGCTTGACCTCGGTGGCCGCGCGAATGACGTGCGTGCGAGACTCGTCCCACACCACGGCGTATCCGCGGCCGAGCACGGCGAGCGGGCTCAGGCTGTCGAGACGCGCGGCACACGTCTGCAGGCGCGCTTCCGCGCGATGATGCCGTCGGCTGGCCGCGGCGCGCAAGTCGCCGTCCACGCCGACCAGCCGTGCGCGAACACTTCCCAGGCGGCGCCGCAGATCGAACTGCTCGAGCTGCAGTCGCAATCCTTGATACACCCGCAGCCGGCGGCTGACCGCCGCCCTCGCCGCATGCCGCAAGGCATGGGTGGTTTCCGCGCAGTGCCGTCCCCGCAGCGCAAGGCGGGCGGACCAGCCGGCGAATCCGGGTCTGCGGTTGAGCTGGTGAATCCTCGATTCCAGGCGGGCGATCGATCCGCGCACCGCGGCGCTCAGACGATCGCTCAAGCGTTCGATATGACCGCAGAAATCTTCCTTGCGCGCGACGACGATTTCGGCCGCGGCCGATGGTGTGGGCGCCCGCACGTCGGCCGCGAAGTCGGCGATGGTGACGTCGACTTCGTGCCCGACCGCCGAGATGATCGGCACCGGCGACGCCGCGATGGCTCTGGCCACCGGTTCTTCGTTGAACGCCCACAAATCCTCGATCGAGCCGCCGCCGCGTCCGACGATGACGACGTCGATGCCCGGAATCTTCACGATGTCCCTGATGCCCTGCGCCACCTCCGCCGCGGCGCCCTCGCCTTGAACGCGCGCCGGGCGAATGATCACGTGTGCGTTCGGATAGCGGCGGCCGAGCACTTTCAGGATGTCGCGTATCGCCGCGCCGTCGAGCGACGTGACGATGCCGATCTTGCGTGGCAACGCCGGCAGCGCACGCTTGCGCGCGGCATCGAACAGGCCCTCCGCGTGCAGGCGTCTCTTCAGCTGGTCGAACGCGAGTTGTAACGCGCCCAGGCCATGCGGCTCCATCCGCTCGCAGACCAGCTGATATTCACCCTTGGGCTCGTACACGCTCACGCGGCCGCGCACCACCACGTGCAGACCGTCTTCGGGCTTGAACTTCAGCGTGCGAACGTCGGACCGGAACATGACCGCTTTGATTTGCGAGGCGGGGTCTTTCAGCGTGAAGTACAGATGCCCCGTATTCCACAGGCGGCAGTTGGAGATTTCTGCTTCGACCCAGACCTCGGAGTACGCGTTTTCCAGGATGTCGCGGATGTTCGCCGTGAGGTCGCTCACCGTGATGACCGTCCGTCCCGGCGCTCGACGGTTCGACGTTGCTCACCGTAGACGGTTCGACGTTGCTCACCGTTGACGGTTCGACGTGCTTACGGTCGACCCTGAGCCTGCCGGAGGGGTCGACGGACGCTCGCGCGCGGCAGGTGCGGCGTCCTTTGGCTCGGACTCCGGTTCGTCGAACGGCAGATCAAACAGCGAGCTCATGTTCCAGTTCTCTGGCCGACAGGCTCAGGCGCTGAATCGATGTCGCCTTGCCCGTGGCTTCGTCGGCAGCAATCAGGATGCCGTTGAGGCGCGGGTTGCCGCTTGCCGTTTCCATGCGCACCGGCATACCGCGGAGAAACTTGTCGAGGACGGCCGCCTTTTCCACACCGATGATGCCATCGTGCGGCCCCGTCATGCCCACATCGGTCAGATACGCGGTACCGCCCGGCAGGATCTGTTCGTCGGCGGTCTGGACGTGCGTGTGCGTGCCGACGACGGCGGTGACTTTGCCGTCGAGGTGCCAGCCCATCGCGATCTTCTCTGAGGTGGCTTCCGCATGGAAGTCCACGAAGATGATGCGCGTGCGTCCCCGCAGCGCTTCGATTTCTTCGAGGACGCGCGCGAACGGATTGTCGAGCTCCTGCATGAAGACGCGGCCCATGACGTTTATCACGCCGACCGGGCGGCCCTGCGCGGTGCGCGCGAGATAGCTGCCGTTGCCAGGCACGCCGGCGGGGAAGTTGGCCGGACGCAGGAGCCGGGCCTCGGCGCCGATGTAGTCGACGGCTTCCCGCTGGGACCAGATGTGGTTGCCGGAGGTCATGACATCGACCCCCCAGTTCAGCAACTGGTCGCCGATCTCGCGCGTGATGCCTCGGCCGGCAGCGGCGTTTTCCGCGTTGGCGATCACCAGGTCGACCGCGTAGTGCTCTATCAATGAAGGGAGGCCTTTCCGGACGAGCTCCCGCCCGGGCTTCCCGACGATGTCTCCGAGAAACAGCAGCCGGATTTCGCTCACGGCCCAAATATAAGGGGTCGGGAGGGGTTTTCATAGAGGAACCCTCGAAAACCCCTCCCGACCCCTTTCCGACCCACCCCAACTCGCTGATTCTGAGCCGGTTATAATATGAGTATATTAGACTAATAAAACATGCTTGACAAACACTAATATCTTCCCTAGACTACCACCATGGCAAAAACACCAGGCAAGAAAGTCATTGGAATTGACCTCGGGACGACCAACTCCGTCGTCTCGGTGATGGAAGGTGGCCAGCCCGCAGTGCTCGTCAACCAGGAAGGGTCGCGGATTACTCCGTCGATCGTCGCGTTCACCAAAGAAGGTGAGCGGCTGGTTGGTCAGGTCGCGAAGCGCCAGGCCGTCACCAATCCGGAGAACACCGTTTTCTCAATCAAGCGGTTCATGGGGCGCAAGCTCGCGGAAACGTCGCAGGAGCACCAGCGCGTGCCCTATCGCATCGTGGCGTCCGCGAACGGCGACGCGTGGGTCGAGGCGCGGGGCAAGAAATACTCACCGCCGGAAATCTCCGCTGTCGTGCTGCAGAAGCTGAAGCAGGCCGCCGAGGACTATCTGGGCGAGCCGGTGACCGACGCCGTCATCACGGTGCCCGCGTACTTCAACGACGCGCAGCGCCAGGCGACGAAGGACGCCGGCAAGATCGCCGGCCTCAACGTGCTCCGCATCATCAACGAGCCGACGGCGGCCGCGCTCGCGTACGGCCTCGACAAGAAGAAGGACGAGACCATCGCGGTGTACGACTTCGGCGGCGGCACGTTCGACATCTCGGTCCTCGAAGTGGGCGAGGGCGTGGTCGAAGTGAAGTCGACCAACGGCGACACGCATCTCGGGGGCGACGACCTCGACCAGCGCGTCATCGACTGGATCGCGGCTGAATTCAAAAAGACCGACGGCATCGATCTCACCAAAGATCGCGTGGCCGTTCAGCGGCTGAAGGAAGCCGCGGAGAAAGCGAAGATCGAGCTCTCGTCGGCGCTCGAAACCGAAATCAATCTGCCGTTCGTGACGGCCGACCAGAGCGGTCCCAAGCACCTCGCGATGAAGCTGACGCGCGCGAAGCTCGAGCAGCTCGTCGACGATCTGTTGCAGCGCACGATGGAGCCCGTGAAGAAGGCCATCGCCGATGCGGGCCTCGATCCGAAGAAGATCGACGAAGTCGTGCTCGTCGGCGGTTCGACGCGCATGCCCAAAGTGCAGCAGCTCGTGAAGGACTACTTCGGCAAGGAGCCGCACAAGGGCGTGAACCCGGACGAGGTCGTGGCGGTCGGCGCCGCGATCCAGGGCGGCGTGCTGGCGGGTGACGTGAAAGACATGGTGTTGCTCGATGTGACGCCGTTGTCGCTCGGCATCGAGACGCTGGGCGGCGTCATGACGACGCTCATCGCGCGAAACACGACGATTCCGATGCGGAAGAGCGAGACCTTCTCGACCGCGGTGGACAATCAGCCGAACGTCGAAGTGCACGTGCTGCAGGGCGAGCGGCCGCTGGCGCGCGACAACCGCACGCTCGGACGCTTCCAGCTCGTCGGGCTGCCTCCCGCGCCGCGCGGGGTGCCGCAGATCGAGGTCACGTTCGACATCGACGCGAACGGCATCGTGAACGTGTCGGCAAAGGACAACGCGACGGGCAAGGAGCAGAAGATCACGATCTCCGGATCGTCCGGCCTCAACAAGGACGAGGTCGAGCGGATGGTGAGAGACGCCGAGAGCCACGCAGCGGAAGACAAGTCGCGTCGCGAGCTCATCGACGCTCGAAACCAGGCGGATGCGCTGACCTACTCGGTCGAGCGCACGTTGAACGAACAGCGCGGCAAGCTGTCGCCGGAAGACGCCCGGCGGGTGGAAAACGCCATCAGCGACGTCCGCGAGGCGTTGAAGGGCGAGGATCTGGGCGCCATCAAGCGGATGACCGACGCACTGCAGCAGGCATCGCACGCGATGGCCGAGCAGATGTACAAGCAGAACGCAACCGCCCCAGGCTCGGCACCGACGAACGCCGCACCAGGGCGAGTCGGACGCCAAGGATCGGCGAAGTTGTGTGATGCCGAGGTGGTGGACGCGTAGCTAGCTGGCAGCTGGCAGCTGTTGCAGACTGAGCAGATTGATGCTGCAACCACAGCCGAGCGACCAAAGGTCGCGAAGGCACGGCCGTGGGGGTGGGGCCCCACGGATTAAAGGAAGTCGTCGCAAACAAAGCCGAGCCCCCGAAAGGGGGCGAAGGCCAGGGCGCCCGACGGTCGGCGGGGGTGGGGCCCCGCGACAACTAATTAAGGAGGAGACACATCATGGCAATCGTTCGTTGGGATCCGTTTCGTGAGTTCGGTGGAAACTGGCTGCCCCCCGTGGACATCTACAGCACGGGCGAGCACGAGCTGGTGATCAAGGCAGAAGTGCCGGGCATGAACAAGGAGGATCTCGACATCACCGTCGAGAACTTCACGCTGACCATTCGCGGCGAGAAGAAGGCCGAGCAGGCGGTCAAGGACGACCAGTTCCACCGCGTCGAGCGGAGCTACGGGACGTTCACCCGGTCGTTCGCGCTGCCGCACACGGTCGACCCCAACCGGGTCGAGGCCGAGTACAAGAACGGCGTGCTCAGCATCAAGCTGCCGCTTCGCGAGGAAGCGAAGCCCAAGCAGATCAAAGTGAATGTGGCAGCGTAACGCTGCCACATTCACAGGGATTGGCGATTAGGGATTCGGGATTAGGGTCCCGGATCCCTGCTAATCCAGTCCCCAATCCCTAATCACTTGCGGCATCAACGTAAGTTCTTGTATCCTAGACCGTTATGGAACTTGAAATCCCACAGTCTGGAGAGATCGTCGAAACACCGGAACCCGTCGAGCCGGCGCCCCTGGTCTCTAACCGCTTTCTTTTCGTAGATATAGCCGCTCTTCGCGCCAAGCAGCTTCGACGGGGTGCCCGGCCTCGGCTCGCGCACACCGTCCACGAGACCCATCCGCAGCCCCACAAGGCCGAACGGGTCGCGATGGAAGAGGTTCGGCGCCGTCTGGTGCAATTCGATTTGCCGCCGGCCAAGCCTCCGGTCCACAACATCGAGTCCGGCGTCTGATGTCGCAGGACGTCATCGATCTCGTCGTCGGAGCACTGATCGCGCTCGGGTCGAGTACGGTGTTCGTCCTGGTCTTGTTCCTCGGCTTCTGCATCATCCTCGGATTTCCCAAGCTGCGGCCCACCACCAGCCGCGGGTCGATGGTCGTGAAGAGCCTGGAAGAAAAGGTGGGGCAGGAGGCGTTTGTCCGCTACATGCCTCCCGATGCGCCGCGCGGACCGATCGACGTGCTGAAAACGCCCGAACTGATCGAACAGGCCAAGAAAATCTAGCAGTTCGCAAATTCGCAGATTCAATCGACCAATCAATCTGCCAACTCCGAATCAGCGAATCTACGAACTGCGTCAGTCGGATTTTCCTTCCACCAGCTCGTTTCCCGCTCGTAGCTATCCCCAATCCTCAGCAGCGTCGCTTCGTCGAACGGCCGGCCCGTCAGCTGCAGTCCGATCGGCAGCCGATTGGGTGTGCGTCCGCACGGGATGCTCAGCCCCGGCAATCCCGCGAGGTTGGCGCTGACGGTGAAGACGTCGGTCAGGTAGAGCGATAACGGGTCCTCGATCTTCTCGCCGATTCTGAATGCGGCCGTCGGGCTGGTCGGCATCGCGACCGCGTCGACCTTCTGAAAAGCCTGCTCGTAATCGCGGCGCACGAGCGTTCGCACCTGCTGTGCCTTCAGGTAGTACGCGTCGTAGTAGCCGGCGCTCAGCACGTACGTGCCGAGCATGATGCGGCGCTTCACTTCCGGCCCGAACCCCTGGCTGCGGGTTCTTTCGTACATCTCTTTCAAATTTCCCGCGCTCTCCGTGCGGAATCCATAGCGGACGCCGTCGTAGCGCGCGAGGTTCGAGCTGGCTTCGGCAGTGGCGATGACGTAATAGGTGGCGATGGCATAGCTCGCGTGCGGCAGGTCGATGTCGACGAGCTCCGCCCCGCGCCCCCGCAAGACATCGAGTGCCGCATAGAAAGCGCTCCGCACGGGGGCTTCCACACCTTCCTGCAGCATCTTCCCGGGTACGCCGAGGCGCACACCCCGGATGTCGCCCGTCAATCCACCAACATAGTCGGCGACGGGTTCCTGAGAAGCCGTCGAGTCGCAGGGGTCGGGACCCGCAAGCACGGCAAGCGCCGTCGCGGCGTCGTACGTCGTGCGCGCCATCGGACCGATCTGATCGAGCGACGAAGCAAACGCAATCAAGCCGTATCGCGAGACGCGGCCGTAGGTCGGCTTCAGGCCGACGACGCCGCACAGCGAGGCCGGCTGCCGGATCGAGCCGCCGGTGTCCGACCCGAGTGCGATGGGCGACATACCCGAGGCGACCGCGACCGCCGATCCTCCGCTCGAGCCGCCCGAAATGTGATCCGGATTCCACGGATTGCGCGACGGTCCGAACGCCGAGTTCTCGGTGGTCGAGCCCATGGCGAACTCGTCGCAGTTGGTCTTGCCCATCACGATGGCGCCCGCCGCCTCGAGACGCGTCACGACCGTCGCATCGTAGGGTGGAACGAATCGCTGAAGCATGCGCGACGAGGCTGTCGTGGTGACGCCGCGGGTCAGGATGTTGTCTTTGAGCGCGACCGGCACGCCGGCCAGCGGTCCTGTGTGCCCTTCGCGATCGATCGCTCGCGCGCGTTCGAGCGCGCGGTCGCGAGCCACCGTCAGAAACGCGTTCAGCTTCGGATTGGCCGCGTCGATGCGTGGCCAGCGCGTGCTCGCAGACCTGGACGGCCGACACGCTCCGGCCGCTCACGGCATCCCGGATTTCCCGGGCGGTTCGAAAGGGAATCGTGCTCACAGCACCCGGGGAACGCGGAAGAGACCGGTTTGCGGCGACGGATCGGGGGCGTTGGCCAGCGCTTCCGCGTTCGTGAGGCCCGGTCGTGGTTCGTCGGGCCGGTCGGCCGGCATGCGCGACAGCACCTGCGAGGTCGGCGGCACGCCGGTCGTGTCGATCTGCTGGATCTGCTCGGCGTATTCGAGGACGTGCGACAACTGGTGGACGAAGAGATCTTTTTCGGTGTCGGTCAGTTCCAGACGGGCGAGCGTGGCGATGCGATCGACATCGGCGCGGGTCAGCCGCTCGGGCATGCCAAATGCTACCATGCGGACGATGTCCAGCTTTGATAAAGGACCTGCGTCGCGCCGCCGTTGCGGGAACGTGGTACCCGGCCGATCCCGATGCGCTCGCGCGCGAAGTCGATGGCTACCTGGCGGCTGCCGATGAACCGCCGGTCGGCGACCCGCTGGCCATCATCGCGCCGCACGCCGGGCTCATGTACTCCGGTCCTATCGCCGCGCACGCCTACAACATGCTTCGGGGAAGAGATTTCGAGGTGGCGATCCTCGTGGGCCCTTCGCACTATGTCGGTTTCGAGGGCGTTGCCGTGTACGAGCGCGGCGCATTCGAGACACCGTTCGGCAAGGTCCCCATCGCCGAAGATCTGGCGTCGGCGATCGCCGCGGGCTCGCCGCTCATCAAATCGCATCCGACCGCGCACGTGCGCGAACATTCGCTCGAGATGCAGTTGCCGTTTCTCAAGCGCGTGCTGCCTCAGATTGCGATCGTGCCGCTCGTCATGGGACATCAGCTTCGTGAGACCGCCGAGGCGCTGGGCGACGCCATCGCGGCGGCCGTGAAAGGCCGCCACGCCGTGCTGATTGCCAGCACCGACCTGTCGCACTATCAAAGCGCCACCGTTGCGGCCAAGCTCGACAAGATGGTCATCCATCAGGTGCAGCGATTCGATGCCAACGGGCTGATGTCGTTGCTCGAAGGGTTTCCGCAGCATGCGTGCGGGGGAGGGCCGACCGTGTCGGTCATGAAGGCCGCGAAACAACTCGGCGCACGGGATGCGCGCGTTCTCAGGTACGGCGATTCGGGTGATGTCTCCGGCGACAAAGATGCGGTCGTGGGATACCTGGCCGCGGCGTTCGGCACGTTCGTCGCGCAGGCTGTCTGATGACGCCGCTGACAGAGGATTCCAAAAAAGAGCCTTCTGCGCATGGCGCGTGCCGCGATCGCGCGCGCCATCGGCGCCCCCGCACCTGACGCACCCATCGCATCCACCTCCGCGGCTGGCGCCGCTACGGCGGACAAGCCCAACGCACCCGTGCACCTGGTTTTCGGGCTGGAGCCTTTGTGACGCTGCACCTCAACGGAGAGCTTCGCGGGTGTATCGGGTATCCCGAAGACGATGTGCCGTTGATCGATGTCGTCGACCGGTGTGCCGTCTCGGCGGCGATTTCCGATCCGAGATTTCCCGCGCTGGCCCTTGACGAATGGAACGAGGTGGACATCGAGATCTCGGTGCTCGGACCGATCGAGCGGGTGAGCGAGATCTCCGAAGTCGAGGTCGGCCGCCACGGGTTGATCGTCGAGCTGGGCCACCGTCGTGGATTGCTGCTGCCGCAGGTGGCCAGCGAGCGGAATTGGAGCGCCGCCGAGTTTGCGTCGCAGACGTCGGCCAAGGCTGGATTGCCCCGCGACGCCTGGCGGACGGGCGCAAGCCTGTACAAGTTCGAGGCGGAGGTGTTCGGGGAATCTGAAATCTAAAATCTAGAATCTAAAATCTAGAATCTAAGAAGTTACTGACTACTGAGAACTGACAACTGAAGACTGCTGCAATGGTCGTTTGGGCCAGAAAGGTTTTGCCCATCGGGATGCCATTCTTCTGGAAAGTGGCGTCGTACATCTCGACCGTCATGGCCCGCGACGCTTGCGGGCACAGCACGGCCACGGCGGAAAGAAGTCGCGAAGAAGTGCGACCGCAGCGGATTTCTGCATATAGCTGACCTGTGAGAATCAGTATAAAGCTAATTTTCTTCTGATCTTCTGATCTTCTGTTTTACCGGGTGACAGGTCCCGGAGGCCCCGCAACACGTTCAGATTCATCTCGTCCAGCGGGTCGATCCCCATCGTTCCCCGTTCGCGCCACTCGCTCTTTTCCGTTTCAAGAAGCATCGGCAGGTGCGCGAAGCGCGCGTCGTTCACCAGGCGTCGAAACGGCTCCAGGCCGATGCAGCCCTTGCCGATGTGCTCGTGCCGATCGACACGGCTCATGCACGGTTTCTTCGAATCGTTCAGGTGAAACACCTTGAGCCGCTCGAAACCGATGAGCCGGTCGAAGGCGTCGAAGGTCTCCTCGTAACCCTTCGTCGAGCACAGGTCGTAGCCCGACGCGAGCAGATGGCACGTATCCAGGCACACGCCGAGCCGTCTGCCGTCCTTGACGCCGTCGAGCATCGCGGCGATTTCCTCGAACGACGCGCCCATCGCGCTGCCCTGGCCGGCCGTGTGCTCGATGAGGATCATCGTCTTGCCGCGCGGCCGTTCCTTCAGCACCTGGCCGAGTGCGGCCGAGACGAGTGCAGACGGCCTCATCGGTCGAGGCGGTCAGCCGTGCCCCAGGATGCAGGACGACACCCAGCAGGCCCAGCGCCTCGGCGCGATCGACCTCTTCGCCCAGCGCCGCGATCGATTGCGCGCGCAGCGCCGGAGCGGCCGTCGCGATATTGATAAGGTAGCTGGCATGCGCGACGATCGGGAAAACCCCGCTCTCGCCGGCGGCTCGCCTGAAGGCTGCGATCTCTTCGCGCGGTAACGGACGGGCGCGCCACTGGCTGGCGTTCTTGCTGAAGATTTGCAGCGCCTCGCAGCCGTGGATCGCCGCGCGGGCGATGGCGTTCGGGAGCCCACCGGCGATCGACATGTGCGCGCCAAGACGAGGCATTCAGCGATAATAAGGTATGCGTGTGTACGGCATCGGGCTGCTGACGGTCCTGCTGATGTGTCCGTCGACTGCCAGCGCGTGGGGATTCGACGCGCACAAGTTCATCGTGGCGCGCGCCATCGACATCCTGCCCGCGCCCCTGCGCCCCTTCTTCGAGGCGAACCGTGCGTTCATCGTCGAGCGCGCGATCGATCCCGATCTCTGGCGCAACGCGGGCTTCGCCGAGGAGCCGCCGAATCACTTCCTCGATTTCGATGCCTACGGCAAGTACCCGTTCACCGACCTGCCGCGCGGCTATGACGAAGCGCTCAAGAAGTACGGCATCGACGAGCTCAGGCAGAACGGCCTGCTGCCGTGGCGTACGCACGAGATTGCCGGGCGTCTGATTCGCGGCTTCGAGGCCGTGCACAAGAACGGGCAGTACGCCTACAGCGACATCCGATTCTTTTCCGCCATCATCGGCCACTACGTGGCCGATGCGCACGTGCCGCTGCATGCCGTGCTCAACTACAACGGCCAGTTGACCGGCCAGACGGGCCTGCACAACCGGTGGGAAGACGAGCTGTTCGTCCGGTATCAGAAGCAGCTGACGATCAAGCCGGGTGCCGCTCAAGCCGATCACGCACGAGCGCGACTTCATTTTCGAGACGCTGCTCGAAAGCTCCCAGCTTGCAGCCGGTGTGCTGGCGGCCGATAAGAAGGCCATCGGCGATCGCGACGTCTACGACGATCGGTATTTTGAAACTTTCTTCACCAGCACTCGTCCTGTTCTGGAGAAGCGATTGAACGACGCCATCACGGCCGTCGCCTCAGTCATCACGAGCGCATGGGAACAGGCGGGCAAGCCCCAACTTTCGGCCACCCCTCCACCGCGGCCTCCGCAGCGGCGCCGCAACGGCCAGGGTGCGGCACCGGCGAATCCTTGATGGACGTGTATTTCATCCCGGTCGCGGCCGACCGGTACGAGCTCTATTGCGAGCACGAAGCCGGTGCCGACGATGCGATTCCGCCCGGAGAGGCGCCGAAGGGGCGCTTCGCCGCGCTGTACGCCAATTTCAGGGAGGCGCTGGCGCGGGTGGAGGAAGAGCGCCTGAGCGGCGAGCGGCGTGACGAAGGTCCGCGATCCTGGTCAGAGCGCCTGAAGGATCGTGCCATGTGCTGGATCGCCGAGAAGATTGCCGAGCAGCGGCTGTTGTGGCGTCTGCGAAACGAATCCGAGCTGATGCTGCACTATCCCGACGACATGTCGGCAGCCGATGTCACGTCGCTTGCCCGCGCCGAGCTGCAGCGCGAGGCCGATCGCCACATGAAATGGATCGTCATCGACGGGCTGTTGTTCGTGGTATCCGGCGTGCTGTTTTTCGTGCCCGGCCCGAACGTGATTGCCTACTACTTCGGGTTCCGGCTCGTCGGTCACTATTTGTCCCGGCGCGGGGCCCGGCACGCCCTCACCGAGATCCGCTGGGCGACCTGTCCCAGCCCGCAGATCTCGCGGCTGCGCCGCGTCCTCGTGCTGGCGCCGCACGAGCGCGACCGCGAGGTGCTCGAAGTGGCGTCTGCGCTGCGTCTGCCGCATCTCGCGAAATTCTTCGAGCGAACCTCGATGAAGGCCGCGTGATATTCTGCTTTCGCACATGCGGCTGAGCGAGCTCGCGGAGCGGCTGGGGTGCCGGCTCGAAGGCGATGGAGGGCTGGAGATCCGTCGCGTGGCCGGGCTCGAGCAGGCGGGCGAGGGCGACCTGACGTTTTTCGCCAACCGCAAGTACGCGGCCGCGCTCCGGCGGACGCGCGCGTCGGCCGTCATCATCGGCGAAGATGCGCCGCCTGCGCCGTGTGCGATGCTGCGCACCAGGCATCCCTACCTCGTCTTCGCGAACGCGCTCTCGGTGTTCGCTGAACCCGTACATCCGGCGGCCGGCGTCGACGAGCTCAGCTTCGTCGCGCCCGACGCGTCGATCGGACGCGACGTGTCGATCGGCCCGTTTTCGTCGGTCGGCCGCGGCGCTCGCATCGGCGATCGCACCGTGATCTATCCGAACGTGTGCATTGGCGAGGGTGCGGTCATCGGCCAGGACTGCGTCATCCATTCTCAGGTCGCCGTGCGCGAGCGTGTCGTCATCGGCAACCGCGTCATCCTTCAGAACGGTGCGGTCATCGGCAGCGACGGCTACGGGTTCGTGAGAAGGCCCGACGGCACGCACCAGAAGATCCCGCAGGCGGCCGGCGTCGTCATCGAAGACGACGTGGAGATCGGCGCGAACGCGGCGATCGATCGTCCGGCGGTCGGCGAGACGCGCATCCAGGCAGGTGCCAAGATCGACAACCTCGTGCAGATTGGCCATGGCGTGCAGGTCGGCCGCAACACGCTGCTGGCGGCCCAGGTGGGCATCGCCGGCAGCACGTCGATCGGCGACAACGTGACCCTCGCGGGACAGGTGGGCGTGGCGGGGCACGTCACCATCGGCAACGGTGTGTCGGCCGTGGGGCAGACCGGAATTACGAATTCGGTACCGGACGGCACGTTCGTGTCGGGCTATCCGGCCATCGACAACAAGGAGTGGCTGAAATCGTCGGTCATCTTCAAGAAGCTGCCCGAGCTGCGGAAGAAGATCGCGGATCTGGAACAGCGAATCCTCGAGCTCGAGGCGGCGCTCGAGGAATCCAAGTTAAGATCAGGATCGAGCTGAGCCGGCTACGTACTGTTGCCCATGATGCTGTCACACATGCCCAGAAAACTGCTGATTGCCGTGGCGTTTGGCGTTGTCTTGACGCTCGCTCCGGTCAACGCCGCCGTGCGCCCGCCGCATCTCCAGTACGAGATGATGACGCTGCCCAACGGCCTCACGGTCGTGTTGTCGCCCGACCATTCGACGCCGATCGTGCACGTCGAGCTCTGGTATCACGTCGGCTCGAAGGACGAAAAGCCCGGACGCACGGGGTTCGCGCATCTGTTCGAGCACATGATGTTCAAGGGCTCGAAGAACGTGGATCCTGAAGAGCACGCGTCGATGCTCGCGAGCATCGGCGGCCAGAGCAACGCGTACACCAACGACGACGCGACCGTGTTCTGGCAGACCGTGCCGTCGCAGTACCTGCCGCTCGTGCTGTGGATGGAAGCGGATCGCATGGCGACGCTTCGCATCGACAAGTCGACGTTCGAGAACGAGCGCGAGGTGGTCAAGGAAGAGCGGCGCCTGCGCGTCGACAATCCGCCGTTCGGCCGGTTGTCGGAGATCCTCTACGACCAGTTCTACACGTTGAGCCCGTACAAGCACACGACGATCGGCAGCATGAAGGATCTCGACGCGGCGTCGGTCGAAGACGTGCGCGATTTCCACAGCCAGTTCTACGTGCCGCACAACGCGACCATGGCGATCGTGGGCGACTTCGACATGGCGCAGGCCAAAGAGCTGGTGACCCGGTATTTCGGCCGCGTGCCGAAGTCCGATCGCGTGATTCCGCGCGACTATCCGCGTGAGGCGCCGACCAAGGCCGAGCGCCGGATCACGGTCAACGAGAACTGGCCGCTGCCGGCCGTCATCGTGGCGTATCCGATCACCTGGGACGGGAACCCCGATTCGTATCCGCTGCACCTGACGTCGAAGATCCTGTCGGATGGCGACAGCTCGCGCATCTATCAGTCTCTGGTCTACGAAAAACAGATCGCGCTGTCGGCGTTCGGCGGCGGGAACATCATCGAAGAGCCGAACCTGTTCTTTGCGGTCGCGCTGGTGGCGCCGGGGCACACGCACGACGAGGTCGAAAAGGCGCTCGTCGCCGAGTTCGACAAGCTGCGCACGCAGCCGATATCCGAGCGCGAGCTGCAGCGCGCCAAGAACCAGTTCTTCCGCGACTACATCGTCGATCGCGAATCGGTGCGCGGCAAGGCGAGCCAGCTGGCCCATGCCGTCGTCATCCACGACGACGTCACGACGGCGGACGGCGAGGTGGAGATTTTCACGAACATGAAGGTCTCGGATCTTCAGCGCGTCGCGAAGACCTACTTCACGCCGGAGAGCCGCCTCGTGCTGAAGATTCTGCCGAAAGGGGCCCGCTGATGCGCCGCGCGCTTCTGGCCTCGACGATCGTGCTCTCGGCGGCGGCCGTTGCAGGTGTGGCCGCGCAGGCGGTCAACTGGCCCACCGAGAATCCGCCCCGGCCGCTGCGCGTCCCGGCCCGTCAGCTTCCCGCCGTACGAGCTGCGCGCGCTGCCCAACGGGATGCAGGTGATCATCGTCATGCATCACGAGCAGCCCGAAATCACGATGCGCCTCATCGTGCGCGCCGGCTCGGCCTACGATCCGCCGGGAAAGAACGGCACGGCGGCGCTGATGGGCACGCTGCTGAACCAGGGAACGGCGACGCGAAGCGCCTTCGAAATCGCCGACGCGATTGATTCGATCGGCGGCGCGCTGGGAACCGGCGCCGACAGCGATGTGACGTCGGCGACCGTGCTCGTCATGAAGGACAGCTTCGACGTGGGCATGGACATGCTCGCCGATGTCATTCGGCGGCCGGCGTTCGCGCCCGAGGAAATCGAGCGCCAGCGCCGGCAGACGATCGAGAATCTGGCCGTCAGCCTCGAATCGCCCGACTTCATCGCGCGTGCGGTGCTGAATCGGCTGATCTACGGGTTCCATCCGTACGGGTTGCCCGATACCGGGTTGCCAGACACCATCAGCAAGATCACGCGCGACGATCTTCGCGAGTTCCACCGCAAGTATTTCGCGCCGAACAACAGCATCCTCGCGATCGTGGGCGATATCACCGCCGACGAAGCGATGAACGGCGCGTCGCGCGTGTTCGGCGACTGGCAGCGCCAGGCGGTGCAGACGCCGACGCTGACCGATCCTCCTCGCCCGACGCGGCGCGTCATCGTCGTCGACAAGCCCGGCTCGGTTCAAACGTCGGTGCGGGTGGGCCAGCTGGGTATTCCCCGGAAGACGTCCGATTACATGAGCATGGATCAGGCGATTCGCATCCTGGGGGGCGAGGGCAGCAACCGTCTGTTCCGCGTGCTGCGTTCCGAACGCGGCCTCACGTACTCGGCGTCGGCCGACCTGACGCCGATGCTGCTGGCGGGCGACATCACCGCGGAAACCGACACGCGCACCGAGGCCAGCGGCGAAGCCGTGCGCGTCATCGTCGACGAGTTCACGCGGCTTCAGCGCGAGCGCATCGGCGATGGCGAGCTGGCCGGCGCCCAGGCGTACATGACGGGCAGCTTTCCGCTGACGATCGAAACGCCCGGGGCGATCGCGCGCCAGGTCGTCAACGCGGTGTTCTACGATCTGTCGCTCGACGAGCTGCGCACGTACCGGCAGCGCGCGAACGCGGTAACCCCCGACGACGTGCTGCGGGTCGCCCGCGCCTACATCCAGCCCGATCGGCTGTCGATCGTCATGGTCGGCGACGCCGCGAAGTTCAAGGAACAGCTGCGCCAAGGCGGGATTCGACAACTACGAGCTGATCTCTCTCAGCGATCTCGATCTGACCGCCGCCAATCTCAAGAAGCGTTGAACAAAATCATGATTTCCTGCGGGGAGCCGTCCGGCGACTTATACGCCGGCGCCCTCGCAGTTGAAATTCGGCGGCGACAGCCCGACGCCGCCATTTTCGGCCTCGGCGGCCAGCGCCTGATGGCTGGAGGCGGAGAGCTGCTCGCGGACTATCGCGGGCTCAGCGTGACCGGCCTCGTCGAGGCGCTGCGCGTCGTGCCGAGGTCGCTTGCCGTGCTGAACCGGCTCGTCGATGCGGCTCGAAGCGAAAAACCGGACGCGCTGGTTGTCATCGATTTCCCCGACTTCAATTTCCGGCTCGCGTCGGCCGTCAAGAAGCTCGGTATTCCGATCGTCTATTACATCAGCCCGCAGCTCTGGGCCTGGCGCAGGAGCCGGATGCGGTTGATGAAGCGTCTCGTCGATCGCGTGCTGGTGATCTTTCCGTTCGAGGAGCAGATCTATCGCAACGCCGGCGTGCCGGTGCAGTTTGTCGGACATCCGCTCGTCGATCTCGCGCGCGCGCAGGAGCCCAAGGATCGGTTTCTGCGCGAGCTCGGGCTCGACCCGGCGCGGCCGATCGTGGCGCTGTTGCCGGGCAGCCGGCCGAACGAAGTCGAACGGCTGCTGCCGGTGATGCGCGATGCGGTGACTCGCATCACGAGCCGGCTGCCAGAGTCGCAGTTCGTCATCGCGCGTGCGCCTGCGCTCGACGACCGGCTGTTCTCGGATACGAAATGGAACGGCACCCGGCCCATCGAGGTGCTCGCACGAACAGACGATGTGCTGGCCGTGTCTGACGTGGCGGTGACCGCATCGGGCACGGCAACGGTCCAGGCCGCGCTTCATGGACGTCCGATGGTGGTGATCTACCGGCTTTCACCGCTGACCTACATGCTCGGCCGCCGATTTTTGCTGGTCGACAACGTGGCGATGGTGAACCTGATCGCCGGCCGGCGCATCGTGCCCGAGCTGATCCAGGACGAGTGCACGGCGGAGAGCATCGCCGCCGAGACGATCGCGTTTCTCACCAATCCACAGCGCGCCGAGCGAAGCGCGCCGCGCGCTCGGCGACGTGCGCGCGAAGCTTGGAAGCCCGGGAGCGAGCGGGCGGGCGGCGGAGGCGGTGTTGGAAGTGGCGGGAGTCCGCGAGCGTGCGACTGGTTGAACCATCGGAAGAGTGGCAAGCGGCATTTCTCGAGATGGCGGCGGAGTGCCGCGCGTCGGGGGATACGCGCTACGTCCTCGCGTTGAATGATTTTCCTGCCTACCTTCGCAAGATCGAAGAGGGGAGGCTCGACGCTCAGCCCGAAGGCAGGGTTCCCGGCACCGAGCTTTGGCTCGAGGATTCCGGCAGGATCGTCGCCTGCATCCGGCTTCGCTATCGGCTCACGCCGGCATTGGAGCAGGAGGGTGGCCACGTCGGATACGACGTGCGACCGACGATGCGACGCCTTGGTTACGGAACAGAGTTGCTGCGGCTCGCTCTGCCCGTGCTTCGTGAACACGGCATCAGCCGGGTTCGAATCACCTGTGACGACGATAATGTCGGTTCCGCCAGGATCATCGAACGCAATGGCGGCGTCCTTTCCGGAAAAGGGATTTCAGACGAGACCGGGAAGACGGTGCGACAGTACTGGATTGAACTCGGTTAAGGGGATTCCGGACTCTACTGACTCTCCGGACTCTTCCGACTCCTAAGTGCGCATTTTGATAGGATCATCAGAATGAGCAGCACGAATTCCTTCGGCACGCGCACCTCGTCCACGCTCGCCGGCGAACCGGTCGAACTCTTCAGCCTCAGCAAGCTCGAGCAGCGCTTTCCCAACGTTGCGACGCTTCCGTACTCGCTGAAAATTCTTCTCGAGAATCTGCTGCGCCACGAAGACGGACGCTTCGTCCATGCGGACGATATCGACGTGCTCGCGTCGTGGAAGCCCGGCGCGCAGCTCCAGAAAGAGATTTCGTTCGCGCCCGCGCGCGTGCTGCTGCAGGACTTCACCGGCGTGCCGTGCGTCGTCGACCTCGCCGCGATGCGCGACGGGATGATTCGCCTTGGCGGCAATCCCGATCGCGTCAACCCGCTGCAGCCCGTCGAGCTCGTCATCGATCACTCGGTGCAGGTGGACTACTTCGGACGCGCGGACGCCTTCCAGCTGAACGCCGAGCTCGAGTTCGCGCGCAACCGCGAACGCTATTCGTTTCTGCGCTGGGGCCAGAACGCGTTCCGCAACTTCCGTGTCGTGCCGCCCGACACCGGCATCGTCCACCAGGTGAACATCGAGTACCTCGCGCGTGTCGTGTTTCGCGAAGTCGTCAACGGCCGTGTCATCGCGTATCCCGACACGATCGTCGGCACCGACTCGCACACGACCATGGTCAACGGGCTCGGCGTGCTGGGCTGGGGCGTCGGTGGCATCGAGGCCGAGGCGGCCATGCTGGGCCAGCCGATGTCGATGCTGATTCCGCCGGTGGTCGGCTTCAAGCTCACCGGCGCAATGCCGGAAGGCGCGACGGCGACCGACCTGGTACTGATGGTCACCGAGCGCCTGCGCAAGCACGGCGTGGTTGGCAAGTTCGTCGAGTTTTACGGACTGGGCCTGGCGAACCTGACGATTGCCGATCGCGCGACGCTCGGCAACATGTGTCCCGAGTACGGCGCGACGGCCGCGATGTTCCCGATCGACGAGATGACGCTCGACTATCTCACGCTCACCGGTCGCGCGCCCGCGCAGGTGAAGCTCGTCGAGGCCTATGCCAAGGCGCAAGGGCTGTTCCGCGAAGCCGGCACCGAAGCGCAGTACGACGAAACCATCGAGCTCGATCTCAGCGTGGTCGAGCCGAGCCTGGCGGGACCAAAGCGGCCCCAGGATCGCGTGGCGCTGACGAAAGCCAAGACCGGGTTCCAGACGTCGCTGCCGACGATGATGGCCGAGAAGAAAGCGAAGCCCGCGAAGGCGACGGCGGTGGCCGTGCTCGACCGGCCGTCGGATGCGGGCACGGCGCACACGCGAGCGGCACGACCGACACGGCCGCGGCGCTCGATCACGGCGCGGTTGTCGTGGCCGCGATCACGAGCTGCACCAACACGTCGAATCCGAGCGTGATGATCGGCGCCGGCCTGCTCGCCAAGAAAGCGGTCGAGCGCGGCCTCTCGCGCAAGCCGTGGGTGAAGACCAGCCTTGCCCCCGGATCGAAGGTCGTCACCGACTATCTCGACAAGGCCGGGCTGACACCGTATCTCGATGCGCTCGGCTTCAACCTCGTCGGGTACGGGTGCACCACCTGCATCGGCAACAGCGGCCCGCTGCCCGAAGACGTGTCGGCCGCCATCACGGAAAAGAATCTCGTCGTCTGTTCGGTGCTCAGCGGGAACAGAAATTTCGAAGGGCGCATCCAGTCGCAGGTGCGTGCGAACTATCTCGCGTCGCCGCCGCTCGTCGTCGCCTATGCGCTGGCGGGCCGCATGACCATCGATCTCACGACCGAGCCCATCGGGAAGGACCGCACGGGCGCCGACGTGTACCTGCGCGATATCTGGCCATCCGAACGCGAGATTCAGGCGTCGATGCTCGCCGGCGTGAAATCAGAGATGTTCCAGCGGCAGTACGCCAACGTTTTCGATGGCGACGAGCGGTGGCGCGGGCTCCAGGTGCCGACCGGAGACCTCTTCGCGTGGGACGAGCACTCCACCTACGTCCGCAAGCCGCCGTTTGTCGAACACATTACAAGAGATCCGGCGCCGCTTACGGATATCAGCGATGCGAGGGTTCTCGCGCTTCTGGGAGACAGCATTACCACCGATCACATTTCGCCGGCCGGATCGATTCCTGCCGACACGCCGGCGGGTCGGTACCTCATCGCGCAGGGCGTGAAGCCCGGCGATTTCAATTCGTATGGCGCCCGCCGCGGCAATCACGAAGTCATGATGCGCGGGACGTTTGCCAACACCCGGCTGCGCAATCAGCTCGCGCCGGGTACCGAAGGCGGATGGACGACCTATCAGCCGTCGGGCGAGCAGATGACGATCTACGACGCGTCGATGACATACCAGGCCTCGGCGGTGCCGCTCGTCGTGATTGCGGGGAAGGAGTACGGATCGGGCTCGTCGCGCGACTGGGCCGCCAAGGGCACGCTGCTCCTGGGTGTGCGCGCGGTCATTGCCGAAAGCTTCGAGCGCATCCACCGCAGTAACCTCGTGAACATGGGCGTGCTGCCGCTGCAGTTCAAGCCGGGCGAAACCGCCTCGACCCTGGGTCTGACGGGCCGGGAGCAGTACGACATCGCGATAGCCGCGTTGACGCCGCGGGCCACGATCGCCGTCCGCGTGCGCCCGCCCGATGGGAAAGACCGCGAAATTCAGGCCGTCGTCCGCATCGACACGCCCGAAGAGCTGACGGCCTTCCGCCACGGCGGCATCCTGCCTTATGTTTTCCGGCAACTCTTGGACAAACCGTGAGTTGCCGGACCATGACTTGTGATAAAACTGCACCCATCGCCAACGCAAGCTAGGAGGGGCCGATGACCCGGTTCAGCTCTGTACTCATATTAGGATTCGTGACGCTTGCCGGCAGCAGCTACCTGGCCGCCCAAGCCCCGGAACGCAAAGAGGAGCGTTCACAGCAATATCCCGGCAGCAATCCCCATCTGAACAGACAAGGAGTCCATCCGGGGCGGCATGTCCCTGTATCGCAGGATGTGCGGCGAGTGCCACGGCCTCGATGCGCTGGGCTATCGCGGTCCCAACCTCGTCGCATTTATGGGGGGCGCGAGCGACGAAGCCCTGTTCCAGACGATTCGCCGGGGTGTGCCGGGATCGGAGATGCCGGCCAGCACCCGGCCCGACCACGAAATCCTGCAAATCATGGCGTATCTGCGCAACATGAACGCGGCAGTGCCGGCCGACACGACCCCCGTCGGCAACGTCGCCAACGGCGAGCAGTTGTTCGCCAAGCAGTGCCAGAACTGCCATCGCGTTGCGGGGAAAGGCGGCCGCCTCGGCCCCGATCTCAGCCGCATCGGCTCGGCGCGCACGCGCGCGGCGCTCGTCCGTGAAATCAGGACGCCGGCCGAAGTGATTCCACCCGCGTACGAGACGGTCACGGTCGTCACGAAGACCGGGCAGAAGGTACGCGGCGCGAAGAAGAACGAAGACGCGTTCTCGATCCAGGTGATGGACATGGGCGAGCGCATTCAGGGTTACAAGAAGTCGGACGTGGAAGTGACCTACGACAAGAACTCGCTGATGCCGGCTTTCGACCCGAAGCGGCTGACCGATAGCGACCTGAGCGATCTGGTCGGCTATCTCACCACGCTGCGCGGGTACGACGTGGCGGTTCGTTAAGGAGGCCTATGCGTGCATTATTGATGGTCGTCGTTTGCTCGGTCACGCTCGCCGCACAGCAACCCTCTCCGGGCACCGTGACGAACCAGGACATCCTTGCCGGCCTTCCGAGCGACGGATCGAAGTGGCTCATCTATCACGGCAACTACGCGGGCCATCGGTTCAGCCCGCTGACCCAGGTTACGCCCGCCAACGTCAGCCAGCTCAAGGCGCAGTGGACGTTCCAGACGGGCCTCACCCCGAATTTCCAGACCACGCCGCTCTTCGTGGACAACGTCCTTTACGTCAGCGGCTTCAACGGCAACGCCTGGGCCATCGATGCGCGAACGGGCCGGCAGGTCTGGCGGTACCGGCGGAATATGCCAGACGACTTCCGCGGCTGCTGTGGTCCGAACAACCGCGGGATGGCCGTGCTCGGCGACAAGCTGTTCCTCGGAACGGGAGATGCCCATCTCGTCGCGCTGGACATCAAAACGGGCGACGTCGTCTGGGATCGCGAGCTGGCGGATTACACGAAGGGCTATTCGATTACCGTCGCACCGATCGTCGTCAAAGACAAAGTCATCATCGGGATGGCGGGCGCCGAGTTTGGTATCCGCGGATTCATCGAGGCGATGAACGTGGACACGGGCAAGTCGGCGTGGAAGTTCTACACGGTCGCCGGACCCGATCAGCCCGGTGGCCAGACCTGGCCGAAAGGCTCGGACGCCTATCTCCGCGGTGGCGGCTCGATCTGGGTGTCGGGCACCTACGATCCCGAACAGAATCTGGTGTTCTTTGGCACCGGCAACCCCGGACCGGATTACTTCAGCCCGGCGCGTGAGGGCGACAACCTGTATACCTGCTCGGCGGTTGCGCTCGACGCCGATACGGGCCAGCTCAAGTGGCATTACCAGTTCACGCCGCACGACCTGCACGACTGGGACTCCACGCAGGTGCCTGTGCTCGCCGATCTCACGATCAACGGCCAACCGCGCAAGACGATGCTGTTTGCCAATCGCAACGGGTTCTTCTACGTGCTCGATCGGACCAATGGCCGCATCATTTCCGCGAAGCCGTTCGTGTCGCAGAACTGGGCCAAGGAGATCAGCCCCGAAGGGCGGCCGATTCTCAACCCCGGCATCAACCCCAGCGAGGAAGGCAGCATCAAGGTGTGCCCGGATCTGGGCGGAGGCACCAACTTCTTCTCGCCGGCCTACGATCCGACGCAGCGGCTCTTTTTCGTGAACGCGCGCGAGACGTGCGCCATCTACTACTCCTGGCACGAGCCGTTCAGACAGGGGGAGCAGTACGAGTCAGGCGGCACCACGCGGCCGCCCGAGCAGAAGAACTACGGAGCGTTGCGCGCGATCGATCCGGTGACTGGCGAGCGCAAGTGGGAGTTCCGTTATCAGACGACGTCGGCGTCAGGCATTCTGACAACGGCGGCGGGCCTGGTGTTCTCGGGCGACGGCGACGGCAACATCATCGCGCTGGACTCGAAGAGCGGCAAATACCTGTGGTATTACCAGCTCGGGAACGGTCTCAAATCGACGGGTGGGACGACCTACATGGTCGACGGCAAACAGTACTTGCTGTTCCCGTCGGGCGCCGCGCTGACCGCGTTCGCGCTGCCGTAGCTCGGCCAGTAAGTGCTCTGTCATGGCAAATGGCAGAGGGCAGATGGATGATGGCAACAGATAGCTCTGCCATCTGCCATCTGCCATTTGCCATCTGCCATGACACGCGTCATGGAGGCCCTATGCGTCCGTTGCTGCTGGTCGTCATCTGCTCGGTCACGCTCGCGGCGCAACAGCCCGCTCCGGGCACCGTGACAAGCCAGGACATCCTTGGCGGCCTTCCGAGCGACGGATCGAAGTGGCTCATCTATCACGGCAACTACGCGGGTCATCGGTTCAGCCCGTTGACGCAGATTACGCCCGCCAACGTCAGCCAACTCAAGGCGCAGTGGACGTTCCAGACGGGCCTCACACCGAATTTCCAGACGACCCCGCTATTGGTAGACAACGTCCTCTATGTCACGGGCTTCAACGGCAACGCCTGGGCCATCGACGCGCGAACCGGCCGCCAGATCTGGCGGTACCGTCGCAACATGCCCGACGACTTCCGCGGGTGCTGCGGTCCGAACAACCGAGGCATGGCGGTTCTTGGCGACAAGCTGTTTCTCGGCACTGGCGACGCGCACATCGTTGCGCTCGACATCAAGACGGGCGACGTGATTTGGGATGCCGAGATGGCTGAGTATTCACACGGATATTCGGTCACGGTGGCCCCGATCGTGGTGAAAGACAAAGTGATCGTCGGCGTGGCCGGCGCGGAGTTCGGCATTCGCGGGTTCATCGACGCGTACGACGTGAACACAGGGAAGAGGATCTGGCGGTTCTATACCGTGCCCGGTCCCGATCAGCCGGGCGGGCAGACGTGGCCGAAAGGCTCGGACGCGTATTTGCGGGGTGGCGGGTCGATCTGGGTATCAGGCACATACGATCCCGAACAGAATCTGGTGTTCTTCGGCACCGGTAATCCGGGCCCCGATTACTACAGCCCGGCGCGCGAGGGAGACAACCTCTACACGTGTTCGGCAGTCGCCCTGGACGCCGACACCGGGCAGTTGAAGTGGCATTTTCAGTTCACGCCGCACGACCTGCACGACTGGGATTCGACGCAGGTGCCGGTGCTCGCCGATCTCACGATCAACGGCACACCGCGCAAGACCATGTTGTTTGCCAATCGCAACGGGTTCTTCTACGTGCTCGATCGGACGAACGGCCGGATGATTCTGGCCAGGCCGTTCATCTCGCAGAACTGGGCAAAGGAGATCAGCCCGGAGGGACGGCCAATTCTCAACCCTGGCACCAATCCGAGCGAGGAAGGCAGCACCAAGGTGTGTCCCAATCTGGGCGGAGGCACCAACTTCTACTCGCCGTCGTACGACCCGACGCAACGGCTGTTTTTCGTGAACGCACAAGAGACGTGCGCCACCTACTACACCTTCAACGAGCCGTTCCGGAGGGGGGAACAGTACCAGTCCGGCGGGACGACACGGACACCTGACCATATAGCCTACGGGGCGCTGCGCGCGATCGATCCGATCACCGGCGAACGCAAGTGGGAGTTCCGCTATCAGGGCACCTCATCGTCGGGTGTCCTGACGACGGCGTCGGGCCTGGTGTTTTCGGGTGACGGCGACGGCAACCTCATCGCGCTCGATTCGAGGAACGGAAAGTACCTGTGGCACTACCAGATGGGCGTGGGCCTGCGGTCGACTGGCGGGACGACATACATGGTGGATGGCAAGCAGTATCTGCTGTTCCCGTCGGGCGCCGCGCTGACCGCGTTCGCGCTGCCGTAGCTTCATCAGTAGGTGATCTGTCAGGAGAGGTCTATGCGTCCTTTGTTGCTGGCCGTCATCTGCTCGGTTTCACTCGCGGCGCAGCAAGCTGGCCCGCCCACCGTCACCAACCAGGACATCCTCGCCGGACTGCAGGACGGCACGAAGTGGCTGACCTACTCGGGCAACTACTTCGGCCATCGGCACAGCCCGCTCACGCAGATCACGCCCGAGAACGTGGGGCAGCTCAAATCGCAGTGGACGTTCCAGACGGGCGCGCTCGGAAACTTTCAATCGACGCCGCTCGTGATCGACGGCGTCCTGTATGTCACGGGCTGGGGAGGCGACGCGTGGGCGCTCGACGCGCGCACGGGACGGCAGATCTGGCGCCATCGCCGAACGCTGCCTGACGATATCAGGGCGTGCTGCGGGCCGAACAATCGCGGATTCGGTGCGCTCGGCGACCGGCTGTTTCTGGGCACGGCCGACGCGCATCTCCTGTCGCTCGATATGAGGACCGGCGCGGTTCTCTGGGATGCCGAGCTCACCAACTACAAGTCTGGATATTCGGTGACCGTCGCACCGCTCGTCGTGAAGGACAAAGTCATCGTCGGCGTGGCCGGCGCCGAGTACGGCATACGCGGCTTCATCGATGCGTACGACGTGAGCTCCGGCAAGCGGCTGTGGCGGTTCTATACCGTGGCGGGACCCGACGAGCCCGGTGGCAACACATGGCCGCGGGGAAGCGACGCGTACCTTCGCGGCGGGGGATCGATCTGGGTGACCGGCACCTACGATCCCGAACAGAATCTGGTGTTCTACGGGACGGGTAATCCGGGTCCCGACTATTTCAGTGCCGTGCGCGAAGGCGACAACCTGTACACGGCGTCGGTGGTGGCGCTCGACGCCGACACCGGCAAGATCAAGTGGCATTTCCAGTTCACGCCGCACGACGTCCACGACTGGGATTCGACGCAGGTGCCGATCCTGGCCGACCTCACCATCAGCGGGCAGCCGCGAAAGACGCTGATGTTTGCCAATCGCAACGGCTTCTTCTACGTGCTCGATCGCACGAACGGACGCATGATTCTTGCGAAGCCGTTCGTCCAGCAGACGTGGGCGAAGGAAATCAGTCCCGAAGGCCGGCCGATCCTGGTGCCCGGGACGCTGCCGACGGAGGAAGGGGCGCGAACGTGTCCCGATGCCGGCGGTGGGACGAATTTCTATTCTCCGTCCTACGATCCCACCAACCGGCTCTTCATCGTGACAGCGCGCGAGACGTGTGCGACGTACTACTCGTACAACGAGCCGTTCAAAGACGGTGAACGTTACGCGGGCGGTGGCGGCGTGCGCCTGAGCACTCACGTGAACTACGGTGCCTTGCGCGCGCTCGATCCCGTCGACCGGCGATCGGAAGTGGGAGTTCCGCTACTCCGACGGTTTCGTCCTCCGGCGTCCTGACGACGGCCTCGGGCCTGGTGTTTGCCGGTGACGGCGACGGCAACGTCATGGCAGTCGAGATCGAAGACCGGCCGGAATCTGTGGCACTACCAGCTCGGTACCTGCGTCCGCTCGACAGGCGGGACGACCTACATGGTGGACGGCACGCCAGTACTACCTCGTCCCGGCGGGCAGCACGCTGACGGCGTTCGCCCTGCCGTAAGAGAAGCATGCCTTGACGCAGAGACGCTGAGGCGCAGAGAATTTTTTCAGGAGCGTTCTGGACACTGGTGCCTGAAGATTCTTTGCGGCTCGGCGACTCTGCGTCGAAAGATCGCCTCACCAGCGTTGCGGTAAAGAGTCGCGCGCGCGAGCTCGGATTCGAGCTGTGCGGCGTCGCTCCCGCGGAAGCCTTTCCCGAGCTCGGGTTCTTCAAGCAGTGGATTGCGAAAGGCTACGCCGGCACGATGGGGTACCTCCCCCGATCGGCCGAGCGGCGCGCCGACGTGCGCAATGTCATACCGACGGCGCGCTCGGTGATCGTCGTCGGCGCGCTCTACAACACCGGCGAGCCGTATTCGATCGAGCGTCACGATCCCGAGCGCGGGGAAGTGGCGCGCTATGCCTGGAGCCGCGACTACCACGACGTGCTGGGTGAGCGCCTCGATGCGCTTCTTGCCTGGATGAGAGGGCAGCATCCGGAACCCTTCGATGCACGCGCCTATGTCGACACCGGACCGGTGCAGGAGCGTGTGTACGCGCAGTACGCGGGCGTCGGTTGGATTGGCAAGAACACGTGCGTGATCAATCCCGATCTCGGGTCGTGGCTGCTGCTGGGCACGATCGTCTGCAGCCTGCCGCTCGAGGCCGACTCGCCCTCGCTCGATCAGTGCGGCACGTGCACGCTCTGTCTCGAGGCCTGTCCCACTGGTGCCTTTGCGGCGCCGCATGTGCTGGACGCGACCCGGTGCATCTCGTATCTCACCATCGAGTACCGCGGCTCGATTCCCGAAGGGCAGCGCGAGGCGATTGGTAACCATCTCTTCGGCTGCGACGTCTGTCAGGAAGTCTGCCCGTTCAACGCAACGCCTGTTGATGCTGTGAAGCCGTCGTGGTCTTCGCGCGACGATCTGAATGGTCAGCAGTTGGTCGATCTCTGGAGCAGAAGCGACGCCGAGCTTGCCGTGTTCATCGGGGACACGGCCATGACGCGCGCCGGAGTCCGTGGCCTGCGGCGGAATCTTGCCGTGGCATTGGGCAATTCCGGCGACCCGTCTGCGCTCGAAGTGCTTTCGGAAACCCAAACCACTGCCGACACACGAACGGATCCACTGGTCCTCCAGCATGTCGCCTGGGCGAAATCCAGATTGCGGCAGACATAGCAGAATTCGCTATCGATTTGGCGGCCAATCTCGATCAGAAACTACACTCGCGCGCACCTACGCCACGTTTTCCAGAGGAATTCCGAAGGGCACCACTCTTGATTGTGCTTCCGGCAAGGGACGCTTGACCGACGACGGTATACTCCGGTCAGAGTCGCTGAAGGAGAGTCCGATGGCTATCGATGAGGGGCGACTCGACTATCTGGAGCGCGCATTGGAGGATCGACGCCAGGACTTCACGGAATTGAAGGAGGCCGTTCGCCATCTTGAAGCAAAGATGGACGAGCGCTTCGCGAACGTCGATGTGCGGTTCCTCGGCATCGATAGCCGCTTTCTCGCCATTGAGCATCGATTGACGGCGCTCGATTCGAAGTTCGACGCGCTCGGGTCGAGGTTGGACGCGAGATTCGACGCGTTCGGATCGAGATTCGACGGGCTGGAGTCGAAATTCGATGCGAAATTCACCGGGCTCGAGTCGAGATTTGACGCGAAATTCGACGCGCTCGAGTCAAAATTCGACGCGAAGTTCGATGGGGTCGAATCGAGATTCGCGACGAAATTCACCGGGCTCGGGTCGAAATTCGATGCGAAGTTCGCCGGGTTCGAGTCGAAATTCGATGGGAAGTCCGCCGGGCTCGAGTCGAAATTTGACGCGAAGTTCGAGGGGGTTCAGGGGCAGTTCCAGGCGATGCTGAAGAAGATGGACAGCCAGTTTCGGTGGCTGGTCGGTATCCAGTTCGGTGTGTTGGTCACCGTGATCGGCGTGCTGCTGTCAAGCTGACTTCACCGGGTATGTCCAGTAGGCAAAGCGGAGGCTGACAGTCCCGATCTAATCCGCACCGCCTGTTCGCCCAGCCCTCCCTGAGCGGGAAACCGGATCGAAGAGGGCCAGGGGGACGGAGGGCTTAAGGCTGAGGGCTTAAGGGCTAAGGGCTGTTCCCACCCTTCGGACGCGCACGAATCATCGCCGCTTGGCTGGGCTCGAATGTGAGGCTGCCAGTTGCGGCGAGCATCGCCTGATGGTTGTCCCAGCCCGCCTTCATGAGCCCGGCCGCAGTGTGCGAGCCGTACGGCAACAAGAGGTGTCCCATCTCGTGTGCCATGACGTGACCCAGCACCTGCGACACCTCGGGGTGGAATAGCCGTGCGAGATCATCTATGCGATCGAAGAACAGCCTGGCGACTCGTCCGCGTGCATCCTTCGACCCCGGCGCAGAGCCAAGGATGTTCGGATTGCCATTCCAGCCGTTCGGAGTCGTCACGATTTGGATGATCAGCGAACCTGCCGGCGGCTCCTGAGTCGACAGCCACACCAAAGAGATGCCGGCAGCTGCGAAGATCCGCTGGGCTTCCTGTTGCGTCCGGCTTAGCGCGTCGGTCGGCAGATGCACTTCATCATGGAGAAGCACTGAGACGGCCGGCGAGTTGGATGTCTGGGCCCCCGCATTGGTCCAGGCCGTCAGCCCGACAAACAGCGCCACCGTGGCGATCCAGCTCGCCCGGCCCATCGCGTCCCCCTCCCGGGGGCCGGGTCAATCCCGGCCGTGAACAGGGAGGCGGGAAGCCGGATCGAAGAGGGCCAGCAGGAATTGGGGCCTGGCGATGGTTCGTGTTTCTCGTCAGTTGCCCGACGACGTTTCCCGCAGCCGCGCACGGATCAACGCGGCCTGACTCGGCTCGAATGTCAGGCTGCCCGTCGAGGCGAGAAGGGCTTGCTTCGTGTCCCAGCCGGCCTTCATGAGTCCAGTGACGGCATGCCCGCCATACGGCAGCAGGAGATGACCCATTTCGTGCGCCATGACGTGGCCGAGCAACTGCGAGACTTCGAGATTCAACGTCTGACCCAAATCATCAATCCGCGGGTAGAAGAGCCACGCAACCTTGCCGCGCACTTCCTTCGATCCCGGCGCGATGCCGAGCACGTTGCGATTCTTGGCCTTATCACCGATCGAATTCGCGACGATCTTGACGACGAGCTTGATGACCATCGAATCAGGCGGTGGCGCCTGGGCTGGAAGCCACGACAACGTGATGCCCGCGCGCTCGAAGAGTCGGCTGGCTTCGTCTTGCGCGTAGTGCAGCGTGCTGGCTGGAATCCCGACCTCGTCGAGGACCAGGACGTGGATGGTGAGTTGCTCCGACGTCCCGGCCGCGACGTCGGCCGAACCCGTCAGCACCCCGAAGAGCAGCGCGCCTG
This sequence comes from Vicinamibacterales bacterium, assembly GCA_963821395.1. Lineage (GTDB taxonomy): Bacteria > Acidobacteriota > Vicinamibacteria > Vicinamibacterales > JAMQPK01 > JAMQPK01. The sequence continues at coordinate 51,055 of CAWGDY010000042.1, forward strand.
CGATCCAACCCGTCCGGCCCATCTCGTCCTCCTCCGGGGGGCCGGGTGAATCCCGGCCGTGAACCGGGAGGCGGGAAACCGGATCGAAAAGGGCCACGGACCCCGAAACAGGGATTGGGGATTGGGGATTCGGGATTAGGGATTAGGGGGAGGAAAGGACCACGCCTGACAGGGAACGACGGATAGAATGGGCGCCGGCTCGGATAACCGGTGCCTGATCTTCCCAACCCCGAAGTAACGGCGCTCCTCCTGGCATGGGGACACGGCGACGATGCAGCCTTCGACCGCCTGGTGCCGATGGTCCATGCCGAGCTGCGCCGCATTGCCCGCCGGCACATGGGACACGAGCGGGTGGGGCACACCCTTCGGCCGACCGCGCTCGTCAATGAGGCTTACCTCAAGCTGGTCGACGCCCGGCAAGTCAAATGGCAGGACCGTGCGCACTTTTTTGCGATGTCGTCGCGCTTCATGCGACAAGTCCTGGTCGACTGGGCGCAACAAAAAGAAGTGATTAGGGATTGGGGATGAGGAATAGCGACTGGCGGCGCGTCGAAGAGATCGTGCGGGCCGCGCGCGAGCGTGCGCCGCATGAGAGGCAGGGCTTTGTCCGCCAGGCGGCAGCTGGTGATGAGTCCTTGCGGATGGAAGTGGAATCGCTGCTGGAGAACGCCAACAGCCCGACTCCCTCCCCCTCAGTCGTACCACGATTGAATCTGACAGGCAGACGCATCGGCGTCTACGAAGTCGGCGTCATGATCGGCGCCGGGGGCATGGGTGAAGTCTATCGGGCACGCGACACGAAGCTCGCGCGCGACGTCGCGTTCAAGGTCCTGCCGGGCGACTTGGCTTCTGATCCAGAGCGCCTCGCGAGGTTCCAACGCGAAGCCCGTGTCCTCGCCGCATTGAATCACCCGCACATCGGCGCGATACACGGTTTCGAGGAGTCTTCCGGCGTTGTGGCGCTCGTGCTGGAGCTCATAGAGGGCCCGACCCTGGCTGAACGCATTGCGAGAGGGGCTCTCACGGTGGGCGATGCGCTGAAGATCGCGCGGCAGATCGCGGAGGCGCTGGATGCGGCTCATGAGAGAGGCGTCATCCATCGCGATCTGAAGCCCGCCAACATCAAGCTCACCTCAGACGGCCAGGTGAAAGTGCTCGACTTCGGCCTGGCGAAGTTCGCACGAGCGCCGAATCTCTCGCACGCGCCGCCAACCGAGACCCTGGCCACGAGCGAGGGCGCGATTTTCGGCACACCTTCTTACATGAGCCCCGAACAGGCGCGCGGTCTGGCCGTGGACAAGCGCACCGACATCTGGGCGTTCGGATGCGTGCTTTACGAAATGTTGTGTGGGCGCGAAGCCTTCCCGGGCCGCACGCTGTCCGATCGCCTCGCAGCGGTCATCGAGCGGGAACCCGACTGGTCTCGATTGCCGGCCTCCACGCCCGACGCTGTGAGTCGCCTCGTCCGACGCTGTCTGGACAAAGACGCGAGCCACCGGCTTCGCGACATTGGCGACGCGTCGGAAGAACTCGCTGACATCGTCCACGAGCGCGTGCCCATCGTCGCGAAGCCGCGAAATATGGCTATGGATGGCCGGCGCGACCGTCATTCTGATTGGCATCGCTGCTGGCGTTGTTGTCTTCTGGAAAGCATCCCCGACAGGTCGAACCAATTCGTCCGGTGCGATTTCTGCTGACACCGCCCAAAGGGTCACACCTTCGCGAATTCCGCGATTCCAACGTTTCAAATGTCGCGATTCCATCGCCCGACGGCCGCAATATTGTGTTTCGAGCCGCGACCGCGAGCGGCCAGTTCTCATTGTGGATTCAGGCTCTCGATTCCAATTCTGCGCGGCAGTTACCCGGAACCGAAGACGCGCTGTTTCCGTTCTGGTCGCCCGACGGTCGCTATGTTGCGTTTGGCGCAGGAGACACGCTGAAGAGAGTGCCCGTTGCCGGTGGCGAGGCTGAGATCATCACCGCGATCTCGAACGGTCCTCTTGGCGCGACATGGAACAGCGACGGTGTGATCGTGCTGACGCCAGGTAATCAGCGAGGGTTGTATCGTGTCCGCGCCTCTGGCGGCACGGCGGAACCGCTGACGCAGTTGGACAAGACCCGATCGGAAAACTCGCATCGCTGGCCTCAATTTCTTCCCGACGGCGATCACTTTCTGTACACGGCCAGGTCCGATTCGCCGGAGAACACGGGAATTTACGTGGGCTCGCTCGCTACCGGAGAACGCAAATGGCTGATGCCGGCGCAATCGGGGGCCAACTACGTGGCGCCCGGCCATCTGTTGTGGGTGCGTGACGGGACGTTGCTGGCCCAGCCGTTCCGCCTCGACACGTTCGAGTTGACCGGCGACGCGACGGCGATCGCCGCAGACGTGACACATGTCAGGGCAGGCGCGTTCGGATCTTTCTCGGCTTCAGACGACGGCAGCGTTGTGTCTTACACCGTGAGCCAGTCCGATCGGAGACGCCTCCAGTGGTTCGATCGTTCGGGAAAAGCCGTTGGTCAGGCGATCGCAGAAGGAGACTTTGGCCAGTTGCGCCTCGATCCGTCAGGGAGTCGGGCGGTGGTTTACCGTCCGAGCAAAGAAGACGGAAGCCGGGACATCTGGACGATCGACCTGGCGACTGGAGCGCAGACGCGGATCAGCTCGTCTCCTTCGAATGACTGGTATCCCACATGGTCGCCAGACGGTACGCACATTCTTTACCTGTCTGAAAGGAATGGCGCATCCGAGTTCTATTTGAGAGCGGCAGATGGCTCAGGGGAAGAGAAGCTCGTCTGGTCGGTTACAGGAAGTGCGATTCCCGACTGACTGGTCGCGCGATGGCCAACGTATCGCGTTCTATGCGAATGCCGACTTCACAGACGAGCGGCGTTTCGATCTCTGGATTCTTCCGTTGCCATGGGGAGCGAAGCCGACGCGCATATCATCACGGACGCCATTTGTCTGAATGGACGGGGCGTTTTTCGCCCGATGGTCGTTGGCTCGCGTACTCGTCGAACGACTCCGGCACTGAAGAGGTGTACGTGCGCGCTCTCGATGGAGAAAGCGCGCCAACGTATTTCGCTGAAAGGGCGGAATGCAGCCGATCTGGACGCGCGACGGAAAGGAGTTGCTGTACCTGGCGCCGGGCAGTCAGTTGATGTCCGCAGCCATGACGCCGGTGGAGACTTCGACTCGATCCGCGAAACGATTGTTCGTTGCCTGCGGCGAACCTTCGGAGTCGTATTACCAGCTATTCGACGTGTCGCCGGACGGGTTACGAACACTGTGGTTGTGTTCGCCGCCGCAGGAAGCCTCGACGAACATGATCGCCATCGGGTGGTTGCAGCAGCTGCCGCATTAGGCGCTACGTCACATTCGTGATGACGTACTCCTCGACGATTCCTCGCCGCTCGGCGTTCGAGTTGATCGCCCGCCGCGCTGGTACTCGGTGGCAGCACAGGCCCGCGGCGCTCACTTGCAGGTTCCTTTCGTAGAGCTCCGCAATCTCGGGTGCGGTCGAGTTGCTCATCACAACATGGCAGCCTCGATTCGCAAGCTCAACGAGCACCGTTCGCAGCGTCTCCTGGTCGTCCAGGCTGAATCCTTCGGCGGTGTAGTTGGTGAACCGTGCCGTCTTGCTCAGCGGCGCATACGGCGGATCGAAGTACAGGAAATCGCCTGCCCGTGCCCGTTCCAGGACGGTGGTGAATCGCGCCCTGCTCGAGCGCGACACTACTCCGCGCGAGCGCGGCTGAGACGAGGCGGATGTTTTCATCGTCGCAGATGCGCGGCTTCGAATACCGGCCCGCGGGGACGTTGAACTCGCCGGCCGAATTGAGCCGGAACAGTCCGTTGTACCCCGTCCGGTTCAGGTAGATGAACATCGCGGCGAGCGCCGGGCTGTAGCCGAGCTCTCCACCGTTGGCCGATGCCCGCAGCCGGGCGCGCTCTTTGTTGAATCGATTGTTCCGAATCTCGTAGTAGTGGTCGGTGCCTTTTCGCTCGTGATCGCGCGCGAGCCGGGTCAGCTCTCGAACGATCTCGTCGGGGAAGTCTCTGACCGCGCGATAACAGGCAATCAAGTCCGGATTGTGATCGGTGAGCGTCGCGCCGCCGCCGACGAGACCACGCGCGTGAAGATCGAAAAACACGGCAGCGCTGCCCAGGAAGGGCTCACAGTACCGGTTGAACTGCCTGGGATAGAAGCGCCGAAGCACCGGAAGAAGCTGGCGCTTGCCCCCGGCCCACTTCAACAACGGACGGGCGTGTGTATGTGGCGTGCCATCTGCCATCTGCCGTGTGCCATGGCGCGCTTCAGTCATCCGCCCTGACAGCGAAGCCTCCTCTTTGCCATCTGCCATGTGCCATCTGCCATGTCAGGCGAAGTATGCGTTAGTGCCTTCGTCCCTCGGCCAGCCTCAAGCCGACCGCCATGCCGAGATGAAACGCGGCTTCCTGATTGAGCCACAGCTGCCGCGCCAGATTGTCGACCAGCTCCTCTATCAGTTCGTGTCCGTCTTCCCCGGTCAGTTCCTTCAACCGCTGGACGATCTCTTCCTGGCGCTGGACATCCGCGGGCGCAAACAGCTCATCGTCGTGTAACGCGTCGAGCAGTTCGTCGTACTCGGCCGCGCAATGCTCTTCGACGTCGCCAAAACTGGGATAGCGCACCTGCTTGTCCGGCATCTCGATGCGCTCCGCTCCCGCGCGCGCGATGTCCATGAGGTCGTCCGACGTGGCGCCCATGATTGCCTCCGGGGGGCAGACTACTACATCTGAGGATCGATGGAGCTAAGATCTGATGTCAGATGCGTCAGCTGTTCGCTGCCTTCGCGCTCGCCGCGGCGTGTGCTCTCTTCGGTCGGTCGGACAATCGGTCGGCGATGGCAGGCAGGCCGCGAGCCGCTCGATTTCGGCCGGACGCTGCGCGTCGATTATCTGCACTCCGGCGGAACGAGCGGGGAAGCGATCAAGCTGGATGCTCTCGTCAGCGAAGGCCCGTGGCCCGGCAGCCGCTCGCAACTCATCGACAAGACCGATCTCGGAAAGTACGTCTTCGAGGTGAACGATCGCGCATCCGGGCGTGTGCTGTACTCGCGGGGGTTTGCCTCGATTTACGGCGAGTGGGAGACCGTTCCCGAATCGCGCAAGACGAACCGCACGTTTCACGAATCGCTCAGGTTCCCGTGGCCCGTCAGACCCGTGCGCATCACGTTGAGAAAGCGGGATGCGCAAAACGTCTTCCAGCCGTTGTGGACGACCGAGGTCGACTCCGGGGCGGCCGTCCCGGCGTCGATACCAGCCACGGTCGGGCCGTCGCTGCTGTTCGAGAATGGTCCGTCGAACCGCAAGGTCGATCTTCTTCTCATCAGCGAAGGGTATGCGCTGGAGCAAGCCTCGAAGTTCCGCCGAGACGCGGAGCGGCTGGTCGAGGCGCTCTTTGCCATCGAGCCTTTCAAGTCGCGCCGGGGCGATTTCAACGTCAGGGCGCTGGCGGTTCGTGGCGCGCCGCTTTCGGTCCAGTTCAACATCTTCGGTCTCGACCGATATGCGCTGACCTACGACAATCGCGCGCTTCGCAACTTCGCCGCCACCGCGCCGTACGACATCGTCGAGGTGCTGGTGAACGAGACGAAATACGGCGGCGGCGGAATTTTCAACCAGCAATCAACCGTCGCCGCGGGGAACGACTCGGCCAGCTACGTCTTCATCCATGAGCTCGCGCACAACCTCGCAGGCCTCGGCGATGAATATGTGGGCACCGTCACGTACGAAACGGGAGCCGCCGTCAAAGTCGAGCCGTGGGAGCCGAACGTCACGGCTCTTCACGACCCTTCGGCGCTGAAATGGCGCGATCTCGTGGCGAAGGACACGCCCATCCCGACACCGATGAGCCATGCCGGCAAGGTCGGCGCCTTCGAAGGCGCGGGCTACGAAGCGCGAGGGCTGTACCGGCCGGAAGCGGAATGCATCATGGGCTCGCGCAAGGTCACCCGCTTTTGCCGGGTCTGTCAGCGCGCGATTAACCGGATCATCGATTTACACACCAGGTGAACTGCCGCCTCGACGCAGAGGCGCAAAGACGCAGAGCATTCTCTTCTTCAAAGAACCTCTGCGGCTCGGCGTCTCTGCGTCTGGACATGCGTCCAGTGGCGCAGTTCTTGCGAGACACCCTTCAACCCCTGACCAGGTGTCGGTGGGAACGTCATTCGGGCTTGGAGGGATGACCAGAAACCGGGCATGACCGATATCGCCGCTGCGGATTTGCTTCGCCTCCTTGTTCTGGCATTGCCGGTTGCGGCCATATCGTGGACCGTTACGCACGAAGAGCTTTTCCGGGAGTTCCAGAGCTACTGTCTCGACAGGAGCCAATCCGCCCAGAGCCTCCCGCTTCGCAAGTTCTTCTACCTCTTTACCTGTGAGTACTGCTTCAGCCACTACGTCTCGGCGGCGGTGCTGTCGATGACGGGATTTCATCTTCTTTATACCGACTGGCGGGGTTCCCTCATCGCCTGGCTGGCGCTTGTCTGGGTCGCCAATCACCTGATCAGCATTTACGGGCGCCTTCGACTCGGCATCCGGAGCGAGCGACTCGAGATTGGTCTCAAGGAAGCCGTCAGCGAGCGCGCTGGAGTGAAGAAGGTGGACGAGCGCCCTCACAGCCGCAAGGTCGGCTAATCCCCAATCCCTAATCCCCAATCCCTAATCCCAATCCCTGTGATACAGTTCCGCGCGTTCCACAACGCACCAACTGCGTCTATTGAGGGGAGATATGTGGCAACACAACTATGAGCCCATCGGGGGAAGTCTCGGTCTGTCGGCGTTTGCCGCAGCGATCCCCATCTTCGTGCTGTTCATCATGCTCGGCATGCTGCGCAAACCCGCATGGCAGGCGGCGCTGGCGGCGCTCGGGTCGGCGCTGGTCGTGGCGCTCGTGGTCTATCGCATGCCGTTTCAAATGGCGATCGTCTCGACGCTCTTTGGCGCGGCCTTCGGCATCTTCCCGATCGCGTGGATCGTGTTCAGCTCGATCATGCTGTACCGGCTGGCGGTCGATACCGGCAAGTTCGAGATCATCAAGGACTCGGTTGGCGGCCTGACCAACGATCGGCGCTTGCAGGCGATGTTCATCGCGTTCTCGTTCGGTGCGTTCATCGAAGGCGCCGCCGGGTTCGGCGCGCCGGTTGCGGTGTCCGGTGCGATGCTCGCCGGTCTCGGGTTCTCGCCGTTCTACGCTGCCGGTATTTGTCTGCTGGCCAACACGGCGCCGGTCGCGTTCGGCTCGATCGGCATTCCGATCACGACGCTCGCCAACGTGACGGGCATCCCGTCGATGCCGTTGAGCGCGATGACGGGCCGTCTTTGCGCGATGATCTCGGTCATCATTCCCGCCTATCTGACCGTCGTCATGGCGGGCCCGAAGCGCGCGCTCGAAGTCTGGCCCGCGATTTTGATTTGCGGTGTCTCCTTCGCCGCGACGCAGTTCTACGTCTCGAACTTCATCGGTCATGAGTTGACCGATATTCTCAGCTCGCTCGCCTGCATCATCGCGATGGTCCTGGTGCTGAAATTCTGGACGCCGCCCACGATTATGAGGCTCGAGGGTGACAAGGAAGCCACGCTCGCGCCGAAGCACCACTCGGGTCGTGAGGTGTTCGTGGCCTGGCTGCCGTATCTGCTGCTGGTCGTCTTCGTGCTGACGTGGGGCGAGGTCTCGATCAAGGCGGTTCTCGATCGGTTCTCCAACGGCCTCCTTCCGGGCTTTCTGCCGCTCAATCCGGCGGTGGTGAATGGCATCAACGTTCCGGGGCTGCACAACCTGATTGAGCGCATTCCACCGGTGACCCCGAAGCCTTCGCCGTACGCGGCTGTGTACACGCTCAATTGGCTGAGCGCATCGGGCACCTCATGCTTCCTCGCCGCAATTGCAGCGGCGCTCCTGCTGCGCGTGAAGCCCTCGCAGTTCGCCGCGACCTATGTCGCCACCTTCAAGCAGTTGAAGATGTCGATGGTCACGATCGCGACGATGCTCGGGCTTGCGTATCTGATGAACTATTCGGGCATGACCTCGACGCTGGGACTCGCGCTGGCCGCCACGGGCCCGACGTTCCCGTTCTTCAGCGCGGTGCTCGGATGGCTGGGCGTGTTCCTGACCGGCAGCGACACGTCGGCGAACGCGCTGTTCGGCAACCTGCAGGTGGTCACGGCCAATACGCTGGGTCTCAATCCCGTGTTGACGGCGTCCGTGAATTCCGCCGCCGGCGTCATGGGCAAGATGATCTCGCTGACGAGCATCGCCGTCGCGGTCGCCGCGACGGGCATGACCTCTGCCGACGAGAGCCGCTTGTTCCGTTTCACCATCAAGCACAGCATTCTGCTGATGATCGTCGTGGGCATCATCTCGATGATGTACGCCTACGTGTTCCCGCAGTTTGTACCGGTGGTGCCGCCGAAATAGTCGAGAGGCGCAAGTCGACAGTCGGAAGGCGCAAGTCGAGAGAGTAGGGCGGGTCCTGAACTTTGGACCCGCCTGAACCTCACGAACCTCACGAACTTACGAACTCACGAACTCTCACGAACTCTACGAACTCTACGAACTCTACGAACTCTACGAACTCTACGAACCTACTGCGCTAACAACATCGGCAGCGCCGTGATAAACGACGCCGCGATGGCGGCCAGCGTGGCGCCGAGACAGACGAGCGCCATGATGATGTGATCGATGCGCTCCGGCTTCAGCGGATCGAGATAGCGTGCCGCCAGGTAGCCGCCAAAGAACCCACCCGCGTGCGCGAAGTTGTCCACGCCGCGCATGACGAAACCGAAGAACCCGAGGATGAGCGCGTAGCGGATCGCTTCCGATCGCGTCAGCGAGCTCCCTGTTCGCCGGCCGTAGTACACGAGCGCACCGAGGAAGCCAAACACCGAAGCGGACGCTCCGACGGTAAAACCCGCGCCGCTCAGAAAGGGCAGGTGCGGTAGAAACGCATAGGCGAACGAGCTGAGGAGAAATCCGGAGACGCCCGCGATGGTGTAGATGATGACCATCCGGCCGGGACCGAACATGTCGGCGACCGCCGGGCCCAGGTCGCGCACCCACATCATGTTGAAGACGATGTGAAGCAGGCTGCCGTGCAGCCAGCCCGCGCTCAGCACGGTCCACCACCGGTGGTACCCGAAGACCGGGATGCCGCCGCTCGCGCCGAGCAGAAACAGCATGCCCGAATCGGGCGCGAGGAACCCGAAGAGCCCGCCTCCCAGGCGCATCGCCGTGCCCGAGAGCAGCATCGAGATGATGTAGAGCGCGCTGCTGCCCCAGATGACGAGCGGCACGAACCCGAGATCGTTCCCGAGGCTCCGCAGGAGCGGCGCGAATCCCCACATCCCGGGGTTCCGCCGTCCGCAGTTGAAACATTTCTCGTCGCGCACGCCGACAAGGGATCCACAGGATGTGCAGACGACGGAGCCGGTGGTCTGCCGGCGGAAGAGGGACATGGTGTGGGAAATGAGATCTAAAAACTAGAATCTAGAATCTAAAAACTGGAATCTAGAAACTAAAATCTGAAAAAACTGAGAACTGAGAACCGTAAACTGATAACTACTATACTGTTGGGATGCCTTCGTCGCGAAATTCGTCCACGATCGCCAACCCGAACCGAAGAAACGTCGCCATCATCGCCCACGTCGATCACGGCAAGACGACCCTGGTCGACGCGATGCTGCACCAGAGCGGCGCGTTTCGCGCGAACGAACGCGTGGCCGAGCGGGTCATGGACAGCAACGAGCTCGAGCGCGAGCGGGGTATCACGATCCTGGCCAAGAACACCGCCGTCCACTACCACGACCTCCTGATCAACATCGTCGACACGCCGGGCCACGCCGATTTCGGCGGCGAGGTCGAGCGCACCCTGTCGATGGTGGACGGCGTCGTGCTGCTGGTCGACGCGTCCGAAGGGCCGCTGCCGCAGACCCGGTTCGTGCTCGGCAAGGCCTTCGCCCGCGGGCTGCCGCCGATTGTGGTCATCAACAAGATCGATCGGCCCGACGCGCGCGCGGCCGAAGTGCTCAACGAAATCTTCGATCTCTTCATCGATCTCGACGCGTCCGAGGCGCAGCTCGACTTCCCGGTCGTCTACACGGATGGCCGGAAGGGCACCGCGACGCTCGACCTCGCGCGCGCGGGCGAGGACCTGCGGCCGTTGTTCGATGCGATCGTCACGCACGTGCCCCCGCCAATGGGATCGCTCGACGCGCCGTTGCAGATTCTCGTGGCCAACCTGGATTCGAGCGACTACCTGGGCCGCATCGCCATCGGACGCATCTTCAACGGCAAGGTGAAGATCGGCGACGAGGTCGCCATCTGCACGCCCCACGTCGAGGCGCGCAAGGCGAAGATCACGAAGCTGTTTTCCTTCGACGGGCTGAAACGCATAGAGATCGACAACGCGGCCGCCGGCGACATCGTCTGTCTGGCGGGCATGCCCGACATCACCATCGGTGAAACCGTCACCGAAATCGAGCGTCAGGCGCCCGTCCCGATTGTGGCCATCGACGAGCCCACGGTGTCGATGATTTTCGGCGTCAACACCTCGCCGGTGGCTGGACGCGACGGCACCTACGTCACGTCGCGCCAGGTGCGCGATCGGCTCGAACGCGAGCTCATCGGCAACGTGTCGATCCGCCTCGAGAACACAGAGACTCCCGAGACCGTGAAGGTGATCGGCCGCGGCGAGCTGCAGCTCTCGATCCTGATCGAGATGATGCGGCGCGAGGGGTTCGAGCTGCAGGTCTCGCGCCCCGAGATCGTCACGAAAGAGCAGAACGGGCAGCGCGTCGAGCCGGTCGAAGATCTCGTGATTGACGTGCCGGAGGACTTTCAGGGCGTGGTCATCGCGCAGGTCGGCGGCCGCAAGGGCACGATGACCAAGATGGTGAACCACGGCAGCGGCCGCGTGCGGATGGAGTTCCGCATTCCGGCCCGCGGGCTCATCGGATTCCGCTCGCAGTTTCTGACCGACACGCGGGGCACCGGCATCATGAATCACCTCTTCGCGGGGTGGGAACCCTGGCATGGCGCCATCCCGTCGCGCGCGGCGGGTGCCCTGGTGGCCGATCGCACGGGGCCGGCTACGGCCTATGCCATCTCCAACTTGCAGGAACGGGGAGAGATCTTCATCGAGCCCGCGGTCGTCGTGTATGAGGGGATGATCATCGGGGAGAACGCCCGGCCCAGCGACATGGACGTGAACGTGACCAAGGAAAAGAAACAAACGAACATGCGCGCCTCTTCGGCCGACGAAGCGATCCGCCTGATACCGCCCCGCGTGCTGGGGCTCGAACAGGCCATCGAGTTCATCAACGACGACGAACTGGTCGAAATCACCCCCAAAAGCATCAGGTTGCGGAAGCGGATTCTGGCCGCCAACCAGCGTCCCAAGCGCTCCGACGACGCCTGATTTCCGGTATTGGCCGGAGCCCTAACTCCGACCAAAAGAATCGGCTTTCCGGCGACATTTCGGTCCAAAGTAAAAAGGGGTCGGGAGGGGTTTTTGAGCAGTTGCAATAAAAAAACCGCTCCCGACCCCTTTTTACTTTGATAGGATATGGGCGCTCAAGCCGCCAAGTCTGAAAGGTTTTCGGGTGTGCTGCGACCCCTTGCGGGTTTCATGACGAGGTGATCGCTCCATGACTGCTCCAATGCAAATTCAAGAACAGCCCATCGGTACAACGCGTCGCCAGTTCATCAAAGGTGTGATCGCCGCAGGCGCTGCGGTCTCCGCGAGCAGTTATCTGTTCCGCGGACCGGAACGGGTCTTCGGTCAGGGCTCACTGCCCGGCGCCGTCGAGCGGCTGATGACGTTGAACGTCAACGGCCAGCAGCGTCGCGTCGACGTGATGAAGCAGGAAACGCTCGCCACGACGCTGCGCTACAAGCTCGGTCTCACGGGGACCAAGCTGGGCTGCGATCGTTCCGAGTGCGGAGCCTGCACGGTACTCATCGACGACGTGCCGCACTATTCGTGCTCGATCCTCACGCACACCGTTCGCAACAAGCGAGTGCAGACGATCGAGGGCCTCGAGTCGGCGGACGGCAAGCTGCACCCGGTGCAGCAGGCCGTGGTCGACGAGCAGGGCTTCCAGTGCGCGTTCTGCATGTCGGGCTTCGTGATGGCCGCGGTCGGCTATCTCAAGACGCACCCGAACCCGACGCGCGAAGAGCTTGCGCATGGCATCTCGGGGAATCTCTGCCGCTGCGCCGACTACAACAAGATTCTGAACGCGTTCATGCGCGGTGCGGAATATTTGCGGAAGGCGTAGATCGTGGCAGAGGAGAAGAAATACAAATACATCGGGCAGCCCTACCAGCTGAACGATCTCGTCGCGAAGGTCACCGGGCGCGCGAAGTACGCCGAGGATTTCCGCGCCGAGGGCATGCTGTTCGCGAAGCTGCTGCTGAGCCCGATGCCGCATGCGCGCATTCGCCGCATCGACACGAGCGCGGCGATGGCGCTTCCCGGCGTCGTCGCGATCATCACCGGCGAGGACATGCCGAAGCCGGATGCCCCGCAGGCGCTCGGTGAAGGTCCTGCGCAGCGCGCAAACACCGCTCCCGAAGTGGCGATTGCCAGCGAGCCCCTGTACCAGGGCGAGCCCATCGCCGCGGTGGCCGCGATCGACGAGTTGACGGCCGCCGAAGCGGTTCAGCTGCTCAAGGTCGAGTACGAGCCGCTGCCGTGGGTCGTCGATGCCATCGCGTCGCTGCGGCCCGGCGGAGCGAACGCGCGCGCCGAAGGCAACGTGTGGAAGGTGCCGCAGGTCGCCGAGCTCAAGTTCAACGCGGAGCAGGTGGCCGAGCTCGATGCGGGCCGTATCCCGATGATCGACGATGCGCCGACCACGTGGTCCATCGGCGACGTCGACGCGGCGCTCAAGCAGGCCGATTTGATCGTCGACGAGACGGTGGTTCATCAGTCGACCGGCCATCAGGCGATGGAGCCGCGCACGGCGATGGCCTACTGGCAGAACGGCAAGCTCTATCTGCACGGGTCCACGCAGTCGGTGGCGCGCACGCGCTCGACGGTGGCGCAGTGGGTCGGGTTCAAGCCCGAAGAAGAAGATCAGGTCATTGTTATCAGCGAGTACACCGGCGGCGGATTCGGGGGAAAGATTCCCGGCGCGCAGTCGATGGCGATTCCCGCCGTGCTGTCGAAGAAGGCGGGCGGACGGCCGGTGCAGATGCGCATTTCGCGCGAAGAAGAGAACTACATCGGCCGCGCGCGGCCGGGCATTCATCTCCGCGCCCGCATCGGGTTCCGCAAAGACGGCCGCATCATCGCGATGGATATGTGTGCCATCTCCGATTGCGGGCCGTATGCGAACCAGGGCGACGCCGGCACGCTCGGGTCGACCGCCACGGCGCTGTACAACCCTGAAACGATGCGGTTCCGCGCCATCAGCGTGCTCACCAATACGCCACCGCGCGTCGCGCAACGCGCGCCGGGCGGCGAGCAGGCGTCGGCCATGCTCGAGCCGCTGATCAGCAAGGCGGGTCGCCAGCTCGGCGTCGATCAAGTCGAGATTCGAAAGATCAACGCACCGCGCACCGGTTCGGAGTTCGGCGCACCGCCGCCAGGGGCTGCGGTCGCGGCCGCGAAGGCGGCAGGACGTCCTGCACCGGGCCGGACGTTCTTCACGAGCTGCCACCTGAGTGAAGCGCTCGACCTCGGCGCGAAGACCTTCAACTGGGAAGAGCGGAAGAAGCGTAATGGCCAGCGCGTCGGCACGAAGGTGACGGGCGTCGGCGTGGGGCTTGGCACCTACACCGCCGGGTCGATCAACATGGACGGGCTGCTTCTCGTCCGGCCGGACGGGAAGGTGTACGTGCAGACCGGCGTCGGCAACCTCGGCACCGGCTCCGTGCACGATACGGCTCGCGTGGTGGCCGAAGAGCTCGATACGCCGTGGGAGCACTTCGAGATCGTCTGGGGCAGCACCGGCAAGCACGTGGCGTGGAGCTCGCCGCAGGCGGGCAGCCAGACGATTCACGCGCACACGCGTGCCCATCTGGCAGCGGCCCAGGATCTGAAGCAGAAGCTGCAGGAGATTGCGGCGCTCGAGATGGGTGGCCGTCCGGAGAGCTACACCGTCTCGAACGGCCGGGTCGGACGGATGACCTTCGCGCAGGCGGCCGAAGCGGCGATCAAGCGCGGCGGCAAGTTCGACGGTCACGAGATGCCGAAAGACATCAACGGGATGACGAAGGCGTCGGTGACGGCGTTGGCAGGTCAGGGGCTCATCGGCGTGGCGCGCGACAATTTCCCGCGCAAGGGAAACACCCAGTCGTGGGTCGCCTCGTTCGCCGAGGTCGAAGTCGACGTGGAAACCGGCGAGTACCATCTGGTGGATTACTGTGCGGCGACCGATTGCGGCACCGTCATCAATCCTCGCGGGCTTGCCGCGCAGCTCCATGGCGGCGGCGTGCAGGGGCTGGGTCACGTCCGCAGTCAGAAGTGGGTGTACGACCAGCGCTACGGCGTGTCGCTCGCCAATCGGTTCCACTACAACAAACCGCCGACGATTCTCGACGTTCCGCTCACCGAGATGAAGTGGGCCGCCGTCGGGATTCCGGACCCGCAGACGCCGATTGGCGCCAAGGGTATCGGCGAGCCCGCCATCTGTGCGGGCGCCGCTGCGGCGATCTGCGCGCTGACCGCGGCAATCGGCGACGACTACCTGCGCCGGACTCCGGCAACACCAAGCATGATCGTGGCTTGTCTCGATGCAAAAAAACGCATCGACGAAGGCCTCGTGTCCCACGTTTAGAGGAGGCTGAGAGATGGCAACGATTCATGACGTAATGCCCGCCTTCGAGCTGTTTCAGCCTACGAGCATCGACGATGCCGTGTCGCTGCTGCAGCGACATCGCCGCAGTGTCTGGGCGCTGGCCGGCGGTCTCGATTCGTTCGACTGGCTGAAGGATCGCAACAAGCGGCCGTCGGTCGTCATCGACCTCAGCGGCATCGAGCCGCTGCGCGGCATCAAGGCGCTGCCCGATGGCGGCGTGGAGATCGGCGCGACCACGACGCTGACCGAGATCGCGAACAACGCGGTCATCAAGGAAAAATTCAAGGTGCTGGCCGACGCGGCCGGGCTGGTCGCCTCGCCCCAGATTCGCAATCAGGGGACGCTCGGCGGCAACGTGTCGCAGGACACGCGCTGCTGGTACTACCGCAGCGGCTGGACCTGCTATCGCGCGGGCGGCAACATCTGCTACGCCGACACGCCCACGTCGATCAACCGCGAGCACGCGCTGTTCGACGCCAATCGCTGCGTCGCGGTGAACCCGTCCGACACGGCCCCGGCGCTCGTCGCGCTCGACGCGCAGATGGTGATTCGCAACACGGACGGCGAACGCGTCGTGTCGGCCGAGGAGTTCTTCATCGGGCCGGCGATCGACATCACCCGCATGACCGTGATGCACCCCGGCGATCTCCTCACCTCGATCCGTATCCCGGCGACCTGGGCCGGCGCGAAGTTCTACTTCGAGAAGGTGCGCGATCGTCAGGTGTGGGACTTCCCGCTGGTCAACGTCGCGACGGCCCTGAAGGTGTCGGGCGGCAACATTCAGGAATCGCGCGTCGTCGTGAACGCCGTGGCGGCGCACCCGATGCGGCTGCATGCCGTCGAAGCGGCGATCAAGGGCAAGGCCCAGAACGAAGAGACGGCATCCATGGCCGGGGAACTGGCGATCCAGGGCAACCAGCCGCTGGCGCACAACGCCTACAAAATCCCCTTGATGCGTAACCTGGTGAAGCGGGCCCTCCGGGCGGAGGCGACATCATGAGCTGGTTGGTTCAAACGGGGTTGAACCCCTGGAACGAACAAATCCTGACCCACGCGCAGTGGAATCTCGTCTACGCGGCGCTCGCGTTCGGCGCGCTGTTCATGGTTGGCCACACGCTGTATGTGGCGTTCTGGCCGAAACCGGCCGGTGGCCACACCGCCCCGGTCGATCCGGCCGCGGCGGCTCGCGTGCCGGCCAAGGTGCCGCGTCACTCGTTCGCGGCGCGTGCCTTCCACTGGATCATGGCCGCGTCGATGCTGACGCTGCTCTTCACCTCGTTCGCGCCCATCCTGGGATTCAAGTTCGACTGGGTGCGAGATTCACTATCTGGCGGGCATCGCGCTGACGATCTCGATCATCTATCACATCATCCACGCCAGCTTCTGGCTCGACTTCTGGTCGATCTGGCTGAACAAGGACGATGTGAACGAGGCGATTACGCGGTTCAAGCGCTCGATCGGCGGCAACGAACCGGCGCCACGGAAGGCCGGGAAGTATCCGTGGGACAACAAGATGTATCACACGGCCATCGTCCTGTCGGCGCTGGCGGTGGTGCCCACGGGTCTCTTCATGATGGTGCGCGTGCGCAATCCGTTCTTCGCGCGCAACCCGTACATGTTTACCGACAGCACGTGGGGCGTCATGTACGTGCTCCATGGGCTCGCCGGCATCGGGCTCGTCGGGTTGACGATCGCGCACATCTACTTCGCGATTCGACCCGAGAAGCTCTGGATTACCAAGGGCATGGTCTTCGGGGACATCACCCGAGAGGATTTCCTCAAGCATCACGACCCGCAGCGCTGGGTCGTGGGGGGCGCCACACCGCCGAAGGCGTAGTACTTTCCATGTTTTGACGCAGAGCCGCAGAGGCGCAGAGCTTTTCTTCGACAGGAAATCCTCTGCGTCTTTGCGTCTCTGCGTCAGGCAACAGAAGACATCATCCAGATGAAAACAGAACTGAAGGATCGATGCTCGCGCATCGAAGAGGCGTACGAGTTCATGCTCGCGTATGCGGCCCAGGGGCTGCGACTCGAGCCGGGAAGCGGCATGGGCTCGCAGATCCGCAGCATGCTGATCACGTGCGAGAAGTCGCTGAACGGGCTGGCCGACGTGTTCACCCAGATCGTTCGCGCCGACAACCTGCAGCCCACGTCCGCCTACGAGAACTTCATCACCGTGCTCGCGCGCGATGCCGAAGACGCCGGCGCCTCGGTGCAGCTCGTCCTGGCGCAGCCGTCGATCAGCTCGCAGATGGTCGACAATCTCAATGCGTCGATCCACCTGCGCGCGCTGCTCACCGACTTGTTCCTGATTGACGAGATTGTGCGGCCCGAAGCAGAAGCTGGCGTGCCCTCCGCTAACGCACCCGCTGAATAAGACAAACAGGAAATCAGAAGGTCAGGAGGAATTTTTCAGAAGAAAAACGACCTCTTGATCTTCTGATCTTCTGTTTATCGTTGTTACTGAATCGTCCCTAAATCGGTCCCGCCTGACTTCACTTCAACCGGCCGCGCAATCGGTTCGCCGCCGGTAAACACCTTCAACGTGTATGCACCTGGCCGCACGTCGGCGATGGCAAAGCTGCCGTTTTCGCTCGTCGTTGCGGTGTACGGCGTGGCCGTGACCAGGATGTCGGCCCGCATGGTCGGGTGAATGTCGCATCCGAGCGTGTAGGTGCCGGGCCGGTCGAACGTGTATTCGTATTTCCCGTACGGTGGTGTCGCGACGTTGAAAATCGGCCTCTGCTCGGACGATTCCGTCACGCGGATGTTGTGCAGCACGTCGTCGCTGTTGCGGAACTCCACGCGCTGCCCGGCTTGTGCGACCAGAAAGGCCGGGAGAAAGGTCTGGCTCACCTGATCCATGACCGCCGGCGAGGATTTGACCGGCATCTCCCCGTCTCCTCGCAGCTCCAGGGTAAGGAACGTCGACCCCGGCGCGAGGCTCGGTGAGAGCTTGCCGCTCACCTCGACTCCACCGCCAGGCGTTGCCGTCGCGGCGGGCGTCGTCCCGGCGCTGCCATCGGCCGGGGTAGCCGAACTGCTCTGGTTTTGACTGCTGCAGCCGATGGCTGCGAGGAAGAGAGCCGCGCTTGCGGCAACACGCCACGTCATCCGTCTTGAAGTCTATAATACCCGCGTCTGATGAGAGTATTCCGTCACGCGGCCACGGCGGCTCTCGTGTTCTGCGCGATGCAGGCGGGCATGCAGGCCGATCAGCGTGGTGCAAAGCCCGCCCCACCGAAGCCAACGGGTCCGCAATTCTTCACGACACCCCTTTCGCTCGACGAGATGCGAAACAAGCAGGCGGTGGTCGAGACCGATCTGGGCACCATCGTCATCGATCTGCTCGCCGAGGCCGCGCCGAATCATGTCGGCTATTTCATCAAGAACGCGCAGGAAGGCGCGTACGCCGGAACGGCGTTCCACCGGGTCGTGAGGCAGGGCATCGTCCAGGGCGGCGATCCGCTGACGAAGGATCCTTCGAAAGCCGATGCCTACGGCACGGGCGGATTCGGCGTGCTGCGCGCCGAGCGCAACGCCGAGAAGAACACGCGCGGTGCCGTGTCGGCGGTCGTGGGTGCCGGCAATCCGGACAGCGGCGGCTCGCAGTTCTTCATCTGCGTCGCCGACCAGCCTGGCCTCGACGGCCAGTACGACGTGTTCGGGCGGGTCAGCGAGGGCATCCTCATCGCTCAGAAGATTTCGGAAGTGGCGGCCGATGAAAAGGGCAGGCCGAAAGAGCGGGTCGCGATCAAGTCGGTGACGATTCGCGACAAGCCGGCGGCCGCACCCGAGAGTTTTTCGACAGAGAGCGTCGCCGAATTGAGCGCGTATCGTGCCGTGCTCGAGACGAGCCTGGGCAACATTACGCTGGAATTCACGCCAGATAAGGCGCCGGAACACGTGCGGAACTTTCTGCGTCTCGCGCAGGCCGGCGTCTACAACGGGATGGGTTTCCATCGCGTGGCGAAGGGGTTCGTCATCCAGACGGGCTATCTGCCGTCGAGGAGCGAGCCGCTCTCTGAGTCTCAACAGCGGCTGGTGAGAAATCTCCAGCCAGAATTCAACGACACGCGGCACGTCAAGGGCACGATCTCGATGGCTCGCGGCGAGAACCCCGCAAGCGCCGACATGTCGTTCTTCATCGTGCTCGCGCCGAGCCCTGTACTCGATGGCAAGTACTCGGCGTTCGGCCGCGTCGTCGATGGCCTGCAGGTCGTCGAGGCGATCGAACAGGTGCCCGTTAACGGTGAAGCCCCGGTGACGCGCATCGACGTGCGCCGGGTGACCGTCGAAAAAAAATAGTACCGGAGGCTGTATGCGATTGCGATGTGCACTGACGCTGTTGGCGGTTCTCTCTGCGGCGCCGGCCGTGGCGCAGCCGAATCCCAATACGGTCTTTCTCGAGAATCTCACCTGGGTCGAGGTCCGCGACGCCATCAAGGCCGGCAAGACGACGGCGATTATCCCGACTGGTGGAACCGAGCAGAACGGTCCACACATGGTGCTGGGCAAGCACAACATCCTGGTGAAGTACAAGGCGGGAGAGATCGCGAAGGCGCTCGGCAATGCGATCGTGGCGCCGGTGCTGGCCTATGTGCCTGAGGGCGAGATCCCGGGACCGAAGCCGGCCGCGGGCCATATGCGGTTCCCCGGCACGATCACGATTCCGGAGCAGGTCTACGAGGGGATTCTGGAATACGCCGCCCGAAGCCTGCGGACCGCGGGTTTCATCGACATTGCGTTCATCGGCGACAGCGGCGGAAATCAGGCAGGGCAGAAGGCGGTGTCGGAGAAACTCAACAAGGAGTGGGCCGGCACGAACGTCCGCGTGCATCACATCACCGACTACTATCCAGGTCGCGGCGATGCCATTGCCATGGCCAATGGCCTGACGATGGAAGAAGTGGGCGGGCACGCGGGGAGTCAGGACACGACCAGCTTTCTCTATCTCGATCCGTCGCAGCTTCGTGTCGACAAGTTCTTCGTCGGGAAGACGAACGATGGGCAGGGTCATACCGGCAATCCGAGCAAAGCGACCGCTTACATCGGCAAACTGATCCTCGAAGCGCAGATCGAGGACGCGACGAAGCAGATCCAGAAAGTGAGAGTGGAGAGCCGGCGGTAAAATGAATTGATAGATTGGTAATGGGTCAGTCCATCCGCCTCTTCCCCCGGCAGCGGCAGAACTGACCGACTATCGGTTTCGCCAGTTCCGCGAAATCTCCGTAGTGCATCCTGATGGCGTCGGTGTGCGTGCCGGCGTTGAAGACCATCTCGGGTTCGCCGACCAGGCAGCGCTCGACGAACACGCGATGTCCGAACACCGCGCCGAAGGGCGGCATCGCTCCGACTTCGTACTCCGGATACAGGATCGCCAGCTCGTCTTCGCGCGCCAGTCGAAATGTCTTGGCACCCGCCAGCATCCGCAGCTGTTCGAGATCGACGACGTAGTGGGCCGGCAGGACTGCCTGAACGGGCTGTTCGTCGAGCATGCAGATGACGACTTTGGCCCAACAGTGTCCGCGGATGTGAGAGGCGGCCGCCTCTTCCTGCGCTGTGTACGACACCTTGTGTCGAAACCAGGTGTAGGGAAGACGCTCCCGTTTGAGCAGCTCGACGATCGACAGCGCGACTGACATCGCAGACCCTCCCTGGAAGCGCGCGGCGGCGCGACCGTGACTACCGAGGGGTGTCGGATACGCTCGTTTGTGTTCCATTGAATAGCACGACGGCGGCCCGGCGTCCAGAAATCTTTCGCCGGAGAGCTGACCGGGGGTAGAATGCGGATTAGCTGACCTAATAGCCGAGCCACTACAACTGCAAGCCGAGTGACACCTCAACGCGCGGGAGGTGCCCACGGTCTGGAGGGATGCGTCCATGTCGAGCAGACCCCGGTATCCTGGGATACGTGTTACCGCCAATGGCAACCAGCTGGTTTCATACCACACTGAAACCAGGATTGCCGACGCCGGCATTTTCTACCCCATCACACCCTCAACCGAAGGCGGCGAGCTTTACCAGCAGGCCTTTGCCGAAGGCAAGCTGAACGTCTTCGGCGGCAACACGATTGCCGTCGAGGCCGAAGGCGAGCACGCAGCGCAGGGCGGTGCGATAGCGCACTCGGTGTGCGGCAAGCGCGTCGTCAACTACACATCGGGGCAGGGCGTTGTGTACGGTGTCGAGCAGTATTACCACGCACCGGGCAAATGCTCGACCATGGTCCTCGAGGTGGCGGCGCGCGCGCTCACCAAGCACGCCCTCAACGTGCACTGCGGACATGACGACGTCTACGGTGCGCTCGATACGGGCTGGATCATCCTGTTCGGAAAGGACGCCCAGCAGGCCGCCGACCAGGCACTGGTGCTGCGGCGGGTCACCGAGCTGAGCCTGACGCCCGGCATGAACGTCATGGACGGGTTTCTGACGTCGCATCTCGAGCGGACCTTCTACAAGCACGAATCGGCGCTCATCCGCGAGTATCTGGGCGCCCCTGACGACATCATCGACTGCCCGACCGAGAGCCAGCGCGTCCTGTTCGGTCCCAGGCGGCGCCGTGTGCCGAAGATGATCGATCTCGCCAACCCCGTGCTTCTGGGCCCCGTGCAGAACCAGGAGCACTACATGCAGGGTGTCGTGGCCCGGCGCGACAACTTCGTCGAGCCGATTCTCGACTTCCTTGAAGCCGCGTGGGAGGACTTCGGGGAGCTGACAGGCCGCTACTACGGTCTGGTCAGCCAGTACAAGACCGAGGATGCCGACACCGTGTTCGTGTCGCTTGGCTCAGCCGCCGAGAACATCGAAGCCGCCGTCGATTACATGCGCGAGACGAGGGGCGTGAAGGTCGGGTCGATTCACCCGAACGTGTTCCGGCCGTTTCCCGAGGCGGCGATCGTCAACGCGCTGGCCGGGAAGAAGAACGTCATCATCCTGGAGCGAACAGACGAGCCGCTGGCCGGCGATAACCCGATGGGTCGAGACATCCGCACGGCGCTGAACAAGGCGCTGATGGGAGAGGCAGGGATTCCGAAGATATCCATAGATCAGATGCCGCGGCTGTTCGCGGGCGTCTACGGTCTGGGATCGCGCGACTTCCGGCCCGAGCACACGATTGGCGCGTACGAGTTCGCCACGGGTCAGCGAACCCGCAAGGACGGCAAGAGCGTCGATGACGGCGTCCGGTTCATGGCGCTCGGCATCGACCATCCGTACGAAGTGAAGTCGGACGATGCGCCTTCGCTGCTTGCCCGAGGGCAACATCGCCGTGCGCTTCCATTCGGTCGGCGGATGGGGCGCGATCACGACCGGCAAGAACCTCGGCGCGATCATCGGCGACCTGAACGATCTGCTTGTACGAGCGCGACAAGGTCGTGGACGAGTTCGGCAATCCGAAGGAGATCATCCACGTCAGCGCGAATCCGAAGTACGGTTCCGAGAAGAAGGGTGCACCCACGGCGTACTTCATGGTGGCCGCGCCCGAGCGCATTCGGGTCAATTGCGACCTGCGTCACGCCAACGTCGTGCTGTGCTGCGACCCGAAGGCGTTCACGCACTGCAATCCGCTCGACGGCATGCAGGAAGGCGGCCGTCTCGTCTGGGAATCCGAGGAGGAAGGCGAGCAGGCGTGGGAACGCCTGCCCATGTGGGCGCGGCAGCAGATCATCGAGAAGAAGATCCGCGTCTTCACGCTGCCGGGCTTCGAGATCGCGCGCAAAGCCACCGACCGCGGCGACCTTCAGCTGCGCATGCAGGGCAACGCGTTTCTCGGAGCCTTTTTCTCGGTGTCGCCGCTTCTGGACGAGTTCCGCATCACGCAGGAGCAGTTCCACGAGGTCGTCCACAAGCAATACGTGAAGAAGTTCGGCCGGCTCGGCGAAGGTGTCGTCAAGTCCAACATGGAGGTCATGACGCAGGGCTTCAGCCGCGTGCGGGAGATCCCGGTCGGCGAGCTCAACGCCGCCGATCGATCGACCATGCGCGGAAAGGCGCTGCTGCCGGTCGTGGATGAAGAGCACAACGGCAACGGTTGCGGTTCTGGCTGCCGATCGCATCCGGTACCAGAGGGCCAGGACGAGCGGACACCCCTCACGCGAATCGCCGAGTTCGACAACCTGTTCAGAGGGAAGTTTGGATACAACCAGCCGGCGAATGCATATTCGTCGCTGGGTATCATGGCCGCGGGCAGCGGCGATACGGCGTCGAAGTACGTCGCCCGTCGCGAGACGCCGCTCTACATTCCGGAGAACTGCACGCAGTGCATGGAGTGCATCGCGGTATGCCCTGATACGGCGCTGCCGAATTGCTCGCAGGACCTGGAAACCGTTCTGCGCACCGCGGTGAGCAATTACGTGACCGATGCCGGCGAGCGTCAGAAGATGTTCCGATCGCTGCCGGAGATCGAAAGACGCACGCGAGAATTGATGCGTGACGCGGTGGCCAAGAACGCCAAGACCCCGCTCCAGGACATCATTCGGGATGTGACCAATGTCGTCGACGGGTTTTCACCCCAGGCGAAGAGCGAGTTCTTTGCCGTTCTCGACAAGGTGCCCCTGGCATTCCAGAAGACCAACGCGATTTTCGCGACGCCGGAAAAGAAGGCTCCTGGTGCGGGAGGCGTCTTCTCCATCTTCGTCTCCGACTTGTGCAAAGGGTGTGCGGCGTGCGTCACGGCATGCGGCGAGCACCAGGCGCTCCGGATGGTGCAGGAGACCGAACAGGTCAATGCGGAGCACGAAACGGGCACGGCGTTCCTGGACCTGCTGCCGGATACGTCGCAGAAGTACCTGGGCCTTTACAGCGACACGCGCCCGCAGGATTCCAAGACCGCCACGCTGCGAAACATGCTGATGGTCCGCCGGAACTACGACGCGCTCGTGTCGGGCGATGGCGCGTGCGCGGGTTGCGGAGAGAAGAGCATCCTCAAGGCCATCACCTCGGTCACGGAAGCGTACATGCGGCCGATTTTCCACGCGAAAGCCGATCGCTTCCGAGCCAAAGCCGACGAGCTCGACCGCGAGGGAGTGGCGAGGCTGGTGGCCCTCAAAGAGCGGAACCCCGAGGAATATGCCATGTTCCGCCAGGCGATCGCGCACCTGCTCATGGGCCTGGGCGGCGAGGACGACAAGGACACGCAGGTTCGGATGGCGGAGCACGGTCCGATCTCGGACAAGGATCTGGTCGGCGCGATGACGGCCGTCCTGCGGCAGGAGGCGTTCAATCACAAGAACCTGCAGGCCATCGATGGCCGGCTCGCCAACGGGATGTCGGTGATGGCCATGGCGGCGCACACGGGCTGCAACACCGTGTATGGCTCGACGCCGTCGAACAACCCGCACCCGTATCCGTGGATGAACTCGCTCTTCCAGGACGGCGTGACCGTCGGCTGGCTGCTGGGCGAGAGCTTCATCGTCGATCACGGACGCCGGTCGGTCATTCCCGAACGGCTGGCCGACGCATTGATGCATCGCGACGAGAACGTCATCAACGCGCGCGAGTTCTACGAGTACGTGCACTTCAGCGATGCCGTCATGACCGACCAGGAAATCCTCGAGCTGCCGAAGGCGTGGGTCGTCGGCGGCGACGGCGGCATGGGCGACATCGGCTATCAGAACACGTCGAAGGTCATCCTCCAGAACCGGCCGAACGTCAAGGCGCTCATGCTCGACACGCAGGTGTATTCGAACACCGGCGGCCAGAATTCTGACTCGACGCCGATGCTCGGCGGCAACGACATGAACGTCTTCGGGAGCGCGACCCAGGGCAAAAACACCGAGAAGAAGACCGTGGCAGAGACCTTCCTGGCCGGTCACGGCTCGCCGTTCATCGCCCAGGTGTCAATCGCCAACGCGCCGAAGCTCTACAAGGCGATTCTCGATGGGCTCGAGTACCGGGGCACGGCGTTCTATCAGTGCTTCACGACCTGCCAGCCCGAGCATGGCGTGGCCGACGATATGGCATTGACCCAGGCGCAGCGCGTCCGCGACTCGCGGGGGGCGCCGGAATTCGTGTTCAATCCGAGGATGGGCGAGACCTATCAGGAGGCGCTCGACGTGAAGGGCAACCCGTCGATGGAGTCGGACTGGTACGAGGCGAAGTTCAAAGCGACAAACGAGGTCTATCGCTACACCGTGGCGCACTGGTGCGCCACCGAAGCGCGATTCCGCAACCACCTGAAGAAGATCAAGAAAGAGGATGCGGAGAAGTTGATTCCGCTCGAGAACATGCTCGTGCGGATAACGCAGCAGGACGTCGTGTACCGCCGGTATCTCGTGCACGACCACCGATCCTTCGTGCCGGACTTCGGCGTCTACATCAAGGTCCAGGGGCCGAAGGGAGACGTCGAGTACCGCTCGCTCTCACGTCAGCTCGTGCTCTTCTGCGTGGAGCGCCGCAAGGCGTGGCGCATGCTCCAGAGCAAGGCGGGGGTGGAGAACCGCGAGTACAAGGCACAGCGGTCGATTCTGGCCGACGTGGATGCCGGCCGAATCTCCAAGGAAGACCTGTTCGCGCGAGCCGAGGAACTGATGCGAGAGCGGTTGAAGGTGCCGGCCCGGTGCAGGCGCCAGGCGCTCACAGACCGGCGATTCAGACGCCGACCACACCAATCGTTCCGCCCGTGCGCCCCGGCACCCCGCCTCCGGGCGTTCGGGCTTGATAGGGTCATGGCAGAGGGCTGATGGCAGATGGCAGAGAGTTCTTCTGCCATTCGCCATCTGCCATCTGCCTTCAGCACTCCGACTCGTCAGGTAACCCCGCATCGAGCCCATCCCTGCTACAATAGGGGCTGACTTCGATCAATTCTTTGCCCTTGCGTCTCTGCGTCGGATAGTAAACTATGCCCCAATTCATTTACACGATGAAAGGCCTGGGAAAGGTGTACCCGCCCGATTCCCAGGTGCTGAAGGATATCTGGCTCTCGTTCCTGCCCGGCGCGAAGATCGGCGTGCTCGGCCTCAACGGATCGGGCAAGAGCACCCTGCTGAAAATCATGGCCGGCATCGATCATGATTTCGTCGGCGAGGCGTTTCCGGCCGATGGCATCACGACCGGCTATCTGTCGCAGGAGCCTCAGCTCGATCCGTCCAAGACGGTGAAAGACATCGTCGAGGAAGGGGTCTCGGAGATCCGCGGCCTGCTGCAGCGGTTCGACGAGATCAACGAGAAATTCGCACAGGATCTGTCTCCGGAGGAGATGGACAAGGTGCTCGCCGAGCAGGCGCGCGTGCAGGACAAGATCGACGCCGCCGGCGCCTGGGAGCTCGACTCCAAGCTCGAGCTCGCGATGGACGCGTTGCGGCTTCCGCCTCCCGATGTCGACGTCAAGACGCTCTCGGGCGGCGAGCGGCGGCGTGTCGCGCTCTGCAGGCTTCTGCTTCAATCGCCCGATCTCCTGCTCCTCGACGAGCCGACGAACCATCTCGACGCCGAATCGGTCGCCTGGCTCGAGCGCTTCCTCAAGGACTACCCCGGCACCGTCGTGGCCGTGACGCACGATCGGTACTTCCTCGACAACGTCGCGGGCTGGATTCTCGAGCTCGATCGGGGCTCGGGCATTCCGTGGGAAGGCAACTACTCGTCGTGGCTCGAGCAGAAGCAGAAACGGCTGCAGCTCGAGGAGAAGACCGAATCGAAGCGTCAGCGCACGCTTGCCCGCGAGCTCGAATGGGTGCGGATGGCGCCGAGGGCCCGTCAGGCAAAAGGCAAGGCGCGCCTCAAGGCCTACGAGGAGTTGCTCGGCCAGGATACGGCGAAGCAGATCGAGAGCGTCGAAATCTACATTCAGCCGGGCCCGCGGCTCGGCGACGTCGTCGTCGAAGCGCGAGACCTTCGCAAGTCCTATGGGGACAAGCTCCTCATCGACGACCTGAACTTCACGCTTCCCCGTGGCGGCATTGTCGGCGTGATTGGTCCCAATGGCGCCGGCAAGACCACGCTGTTCCGGATGATCACGGGCCAGGAGAAGCCGGACGACGGCGCCCTCCGGCTCGGCGAAACGGTCAAGCTCGGCTACGTCGACCAGAGCCGCGACTCGCTGAGCGCGGGCAAGACCGTTCACGACGAGATCAGCGGCGGTGAAGAGGAAATCACCCTCGGCAAACGCACGGTCGCGTCGCGCGCGTACGTGTCGTGGTTCAACTTCAAGGGGCGCGACCAGCAGCGGCTCGTGGGCGAGCTGTCGGGCGGCGAGCGCAACCGCGTGCATCTGGCCAAGCTGCTGCGCGACGGCAGCAACGTGCTGCTGCTCGACGAGCCGACCAACGACCTCGACGTCGACACGCTGCGCGCGCTCGAAGAGGCGCTTCTGCAGTTTGCGGGCTGCGTCGTGGTGATCAGCCACGATCGCTGGTTCCTCGACCGCATTGCCACGCACATGCTGGCGTTCGAAGGGGATAGCGAGGTCGTCTGGTTCGAGGGCAATTACCAGGACTACGAGGCGGATCGCCATCGGCGTCTCGGGACCGCCGCGGACCAGCCACATCGGATCAAGTACCGGAAGCTGCACGCGAGTGACGGGCTTCTGGCGAACCCAGAACCTGGAACCGCACGTCTAAACTAGATACGCGTGCCTGAATCCAGCAAGCGCAAAGTCAACTTCTCCAGTGCCTGGGCCGAGGCACGTGAACTGGTCTGGGAGCATCGCGCACGCCTGGCGCTCGGGCTCGCCCTGATGCTCGTCAACAGGCTCGCCGGCCTGGTCCTTCCCACCACCTCCAAATTTCTCATCGATGACGTGATCGGCCGGGGCCGCGCCGACCTCCTGATCCCTCTCGCGTCCGCGGCCGCGCGCCGCCACGCTCGTCGATGCGGCAACGGGGTTTGCGCTCTCGCAGGTGCTCGGCGTCGCCGCCCAGAAGGCCATTGCGGACATGCGCATGAGCATGCAGCGGCACATCACGCGGCTTCCCACGAGCTATTTCGATTCCACGCAGACCGGCGTGCTGATTTCGCGCGTGATGAACGACGCGGATGGCATCCGGAACCTGGTGGGCTCGGGTCTCGTGCAGATGGTGGGAGGGCTGGTGACGGCGGTCATCGCGCTGGCCGTCCTTTTCTATTTGAACTGGCGGCTCACGCTCATGAGCCTCGTGGTGCTCGTCCTGTTCGCCGCCGGGATGATTGTCGCGTTCGGCAGGCTGCGTCCGCTCTTCCGCGAGCGCGGCAAGATCACCGCCCAGATTTCGGGCCGACTCGCCGAATCGTTCGGCGGCATCAGGGTCGTCAAGGCCTACATTGCCGAAGAGCGCGAGGACAAGGTGTTTGCGACCGGCGTCCTCAGCCTGTTTGCCAACGTTCGCCAGACCCTCACTGGTATTTCCGCCGTCACGTCGTTCGGCGGCGTCGTCATCGGCACGATTGGGGTCGTCATGATGGTCGTCGGTGGCCGGGCCATTCTTGCCGGTACCATGACGCTCGGCGATTTCATCATGTACATCTTCTTCGTCGGCATGCTGGCGGCGCCGCTCATCCAGATGTCGTCGATCGGCACGCAGTTGTCGGAGGCGCTGGCAGGGCTCGATCGCATCCGCGAGATCAAGGCGATGGCGACCGAAGACGACGAAGATGCCTCACGCGAGCCTCTTGGTGTTCTCAACGGCGACGTCGTGTTCGAAGATGTGTCGTTCGAATACGACCCGGGCGTGCCCGTGCTGAAGCACGTGTCGTTTGTCGCCGCCGCCGGGACGACAACGGCGCTCGTGGGATCGAGCGGATCGGGAAAGAGCACGCTCATCAGCCTCGTCATGGCCTTCAACCGGCCCCGTTCGGGCCGGGTGCTCGTCGATGGCCGCAATCTGGCGGGCGTCCGGCTGCGCGACTATCGGTCGCAGCTCGGCGTGGTGTTGCAGGACAACTTCATGTTCGACGGCACGGTCGCCGAGAACATCAGGTTCGCCAGACCCAACGCGACGCCGGAAGAGGTCAAAGGGGTGAGCCTCATCGCGCACTGCGACGAGTTCGTGGAGAAGTTTCCGAACAAGTACGAAACGATCGTGGGGGAGCGCGGCGTGAAGCTCTCCGGCGGCCAGCGCCAGCGCGTGGCGATCGCGCGTGCGATTCTGGCCGACCCGCGTATCCTGATTCTCGATGAAGCCACGTCGAGCCTCGACAGCGAGAGCGAGGCGCTCATCCAGGACGGCCTCCACGCGCTGCGGCGCGGCAGGACGACCTTCGTCATCGCCCACAGGCTGTCGACCATCCGGAGCGCCGATCAGATTCTGGTGCTCGAGGGGGGCGAGATCGTCGAGCGCGGCACGCACGATGAGCTTCTGGCCGCCAACGGCCGATATAGGCAGTTACACGACAAGCAATATAAGATCGAGAGAGATCGGTTTGTGAACCCGGGCGAGGATTTCACGCCGGAGCTGCCGAAAGCGGTGCCGGAGACAACGGGTGCCGGGCGCCAGTCGGCTCTGTGAGTGACCTATGAACATGAAGACGTTCTTCGGTGCGGTCATCGTGCTCGCCCTGGGAATTGGCGGCTTCCTGGCCGTCCAGTACACCAATAAGGTGGGCCAGAACCTGACGACCGCCACCGATACGAATGCCGCCACCGGAAAGCCCCGCGTGCGGTTCGTCAAGGATCCCAAGGAAATTCCCTCGCTCACCATGACGACGCTCGACGGGAAGACGATCACGAACAAGGACCTGGCGGGCAAGGTCACGATCGTCAATTTCTGGGCAACCTGGTGCGCGCCCTGCCGCGCCGAGATTCCCGACCTCGTGAAGCTCCAGGAACAGTACAAGGATCACCTGCTGATTATCGGCGTGCTGTCCGAGGACGATCCCGGCGACCACGTGTTGAAGTTCGCGGCCGACTACAAGATGAACTATCCGATCGTGGTCGAGACGAAGGAGCTGACCGACGCGTTCCCGGGGATTTTCGCGCTGCCCACCACGTTCATGGTCGGCCCCGACCTGAAGATGATGCAGAAGCACGTGGGGCAGATTCGCGCCTCCCAGATCGAGCTCGAGACGCGCGTGCTCGCCAAGCTGCCGGTCGATGCCGACGTGGAATACGACGCGGCTGAAGGTCAGGCCGTGCTGGCCACGAACGCCAAGGCGACCGACATTCCCGGTCTCGACCTGTCGATGCTGACCACCGAGCAGAAAACGGCGGCGTTGAAGCGGCTGAACGAAGAGGCCTGTGGCTGCGGCTGTGGCCTCACCATCGCGGCCTGCCGAATCAACGATTCAACGTGCGGCGTCAGCCCGAAGCTTGCGGAAAAGATCGTCGCTGACGTGCGAGCCGGCGGCAAGCCGTAGGTCGACGCGATGGCCCATCGCCCCACGACTATCGCCCGTCGACCACCAGCGGCAGATAGATCGTAAACGTCGAGCCTTCCCCGATTTCGCTCTGAACCTCGATTCCCCCGCCAAGGCCCTTCACGATGCCGTACACAATCGAGAGACCCAGGCCCGTGCCCTTGTCGGGGGACTTGGTCGTGAAGAAGGGTTCGAACAGATGCCGTTGGACGTCGGCCGGGATGCC
This sequence comes from Vicinamibacterales bacterium, assembly GCA_963821395.1. GTDB lineage: Bacteria > Acidobacteriota > Vicinamibacteria > Vicinamibacterales > JAMQPK01 > JAMQPK01. The sequence continues at coordinate 81,393 of CAWGDY010000042.1, forward strand.
CTGGCCCGTGTCGCGCACGCTGATGCCGGCATATCGCCCCGGACCGACGCCGAGCGTCGGCGCAAGCGGATCACCGAGGTTGAGGACGCCCATGTCGATGGACGCGGTACCGCCGTCCGGCATGGCGTCGCGCGCGTTGATGATGAGGTTCAGCACAATCTGATTCAACGACGCCTCGTCGGCACGAACGGGAATCGGCAACTGGCTGGCGGTCACGCGAATCGTGACCTTGTCGAGCACGAGCCGCTTCAGCATCGGCTCCATGCCGCTGACGACGGTTACCACGTCCACGACCGTGGCGGCCGCTCGTTGTGGCCGGCTGAACGTGAGCAGCTGCTTGGTGAGCGCGGCGCCCCTGTCGGCGGCGCGCCTGATCGCGTCGGCCTCGGTCCATCCGGGAGCGTCCGGCTCGAGCATCATCGAGAGTAGATCGGCCGATCCGAGAATCGCCGTCAGCACGTTGTTGAAGTCGTGGGCCACGCCTCCGGCGAGACGCCCGATGGCATCCATCTTCTGCGCCTGTCTCAACTGATCTTCCAGCGCCAGGCGCTGGGTGATGTCGCGCGCGATTGCCTGAACGCCAATCGGGCGTCCCCCCTCTTCGACAATCTGGACGTTCTGGCCGAGCCAGATCTCCGTGCCGTCTTTGGCGACGGCGGGAAACTCGAGATACGTCGATCGAAGGTACTCGCGCCGCTGGCGCTCGTAGAACTCCGACGCGCGCTGCTTGTAGTCGTCGCGAATGAGCGTCAGATAGTGCCGTCCGATCAGCTCTTTCTCGCTGTACTTCATCAGCGCCACCGCCGTCGGGTTGACGTAGGTGAATCGCCCATCGAGATCGCAGTTGTAGATGATGTCGGTCGTCTGCTCGGTCAGCCGGCGGTAGCGGATTTCACCCTCGCGCAGGGCCTCCAGCGCCCGCTTGCTTTCGGTGACGTCGCGGCAGTTGAGGATGACGCCGCGAATGCCCGAATCGTCGAGGCGATTCACGCCGACGCTTTCGATGTGCCGCCACGTTCCGTCCTTGTGCTGGAGCCGGTATGCGTTCTTGACCGGGATGCCCGGTCTCGTGAGGCTCTTCGCGAAGTTCGAGCGCAACAGCAGCATGTCGTCGTCGTGCACCGAGCGGAACATGCTCGATCCCACGATTTCGGAGAGCGGGACACCCAGCATGCGCCCGGTGGCGGGATTGGCGTACAGCACCGTGCCCGCTTCGTCCACGAGCACGATGGCATCGGAGCTGTGCTCGATGAGAGCGGTGGCCAGTTGAGAGGCCTTTTTCGGACGACGGGGGCTCATTTCCCGGTGACGCGGACCATTTCGCTCACCGTCGTCGTGCCGTTGAGCACTTTCTCGATGGCGGCTTCACGCAGAGTGCGCATCCCGGCCAGCCGGCCGGCGTCGAAGAGCCGGGCGCTGTCGGCCTGCTCGGAAATGAGCCGTCGGATCATCGCGTCCACTATAGCCGGTTTGGCGGCAATGCAGCGTAGCTCAGGATATGATCCACCGCCGTGATGACCGGCGAGCCCTGCAGACGCGGTGCTGTCCGAAGGGCGGCTTTCGTAGACCAGACGTCCGTGCTTCCGTGGAGAGTTCAAGCGGTCTTCTTATCGGAGCTTCCGTGACCTACCGTTACAAGCCCGAGATTCTCGAGCAGCTCGCCACGCACGGCGTGATCCCGAAACCCACGACGCCGCCGACGACGGCCCGGTCGGTCGTGAACGACATCTACCGGTACGAGCTGCGGCTGTTACGGAATCGTTATCTGGTGGGGGAGTTCTCGAAGCAGGCGTATTACGACAAGGTCGTGGAGATCAGGAACAGATACCCGGTTATGGGAGTACTGACGAGGCACTGGATAGAGTGAATCGAGCGATCAATGACACTACATGCCGCAACCGTTGCGCGCCGACTCGGCGCGATCGTCGTCCTGCTCGTCGTCGCCAGCACGGCCGTGCATGTGATCACGGCCATAACCGGTCACGACACATTCTACGGTCTCGCCGCGTTGTTCGAGCTCGACAACGAGAACAACATCCCGACGTGGTACTCGTCGTTGCTGCTGTTGCTCTCGGCCGTTCTCCTGGCGCTGACAGCCCACTCTCAGCCGGCCGGCTGGCCGTGGACACGATACTGGTGGGGACTGAGTGTGATCTTTCTGCTTCTTTCGGTTGATGAAGCCGCCAGCCTGCACGAGAAGTTCAACCGACCCGTACGGGAGTTGCTCCACCTGGGAGCGTCCGTCCATTTCGCCTGGGTGGTTCCGGCGATTCTGATGCTGCTGGTACTGGCGATCGGATATGCGCGCTGGTTGTTCAGTCTTCCGCCGCGCACACGAAACCTGGCGTTGATTTCTGCGAGTCTGTACGTCGGCGGTGCCGTCGGCTTCGAGCTCGTTGGCGGACTGCTGACGGACCGGATAGCGGGAGGTTTCGGGTACTTCTGGTGTCTACGGTGGAGGAAACCCTGGAAATGTGCGGCGCCGTGGTCTGGATCTACACGCTCATCGACCTGGCCGCCGCGCGAGGCGTTGACCTGCACGTGCGGTTTGCACCGTGACGCCCAGGACGTCTCTTGCGCTCAGTACATCCCCAAGGTCAGCTTGGCCGCGTCCGACATCTTCTCGCGGGTCCACGGCGGATCCCACACGACAGACACCTTCACATCGTTCACGCCGGGCACTTCGCGCACGCGACGCTCGACATCGACCGGAATGGTCTGTGCGGCCGGGCACGCCGGCGCGGTCAGCGTCATGCGCACGTGCACGTTGCATGCGCTGTCGACGTCGAGGTCGTACACCAGCCCCAGTTCGTAGATGTTCACCGGGATTTCCGGATCGAACACCTTCGAGACAGCTTCGACGAGCTGCGGCTGGAACTTGAGCGTGTTGAGCGGTTCGGCGATGAAGGGCGCGTCCTGCGGGGGCTGGTTGCCGGGATCGTCGGAAAGAGGCGCGTCGGCCTTTGGCGCCGGTGCGTCGGCGAGCGGGATGATGCGATCGCTCATGACGGGCTACTCCGTGGACACGACCGCCTGCTCCGATTGCATGGCGGCCTTCATCGTATGCCATGCCAGGCTCGCGCACTTCACGCGCATCGGATATTCACGGACTCCCGACAGCACGGCCAGCTTGCCGAGCGCGTCGGTCTTGACTTCCGACGTTGCGGGCGCGGTGACCATCGCATGAAACTGCTCGAAGAACGCGTTCGCCTCGGCGAGCGTCTTGCCCTTGAGCGCATCGGTCATCATCGACGCCGAGGCTTTTGAAATCGCGCACCCGGTTCCCTGGAAGCCGAGATCCTTGATCGTGTCGCCGTCGATATACAGGAATACGGTGATCTTGTCTCCGCAGAGCGGGTTGTAGCCCTCCGCCTTGCGGTTCACCGGGTCGGGCACGCGGAAATTCCGCGGCCGCTTGTTGTGATCGAGGATGACCTCTTGATACAGCTCTCGTAAGTCCATTAAGCAAAAATCTCACGCACCCGGGCGAGAGCGCCGACGAGCGCGTCGATTTCCTCTTTCGTATTGTACAGCGCCAGGGATGCCCGGGCGGTGGCCGGCACCCCCATGCGCTCCATCAGCGGCTGAGTGCAATGATGGCCGGTGCGAATCGCCACGCCTTCCTGGTCGAGAATCGTGCCGATGTCGTGCGGGTGCACGTCGTCCATCACGAACGACAGGATGCTCGCCTTTTTTGACGCTGTGCCGACCATCCGGATCCCGGGCACCGACGTGAGCGCCCTTGTGCCGTAGGCGAGCAGTTCGGCCTCGTAGGCCTGCATGGCGGTGATGTCGATGCCTTTGAGATAGTCGATCGCCGCGCCAAGGCCAACCGACCCGGCAATGTTTGGCGTGCCCGCCTCGAACTTGTTGGGCACGACGTTGTAGGTCGTCTTCTTGAACGTGACCGAGCTGATCATGTCGCCGCCGCCCTGGTAAGGGGGCATCTTCTCGAGCAGCGGCAACCGTCCCCACAACACGCCGATACCGGTCGGGCCGAACAGTTTGTGCCCGGACAGCGCGTAGAAGTCGCAGCCGAGCGACTGCACGTCGACGGGCATGTGCGCGACGGCTTGCGCGCCGTCCACGAGCACCGGAATGCCACGGGCGTGCGCCTTCTCGACGATGGTCGCAACCGGGTTGACGGTGCCCAGCGAGTTCGACACATGGACGACGGCGACGATCTTCGTGCGATCGGTCAGGAGCGCGTCCACCCGATCCATCCGAAGCTCGCCTTCGTCGGTAATCGGGATGACGTTGAGCACCGCACCCTTCTCCTCGCAGAGGAGCTGCCAGGGCACGATGTTCGAGTGGTGCTCCATCTCGGAGACGAGCACCTCGTCGCCCTTGCCGACATTGGCGCGGCCGAACGTCTGGGCGACCAGGTTGATGGCCTCGGTGGTGCCGCGCACGAAGAGCACTTCGCGCCGATCGGGCGCGTTCAGGAACTTCTGGACCTTTTCGCGGGACTCCTCGTACGCGCGGGTGGCGCGCTCGCTCAGCAGGTGCACGCCGCGATGGATGTTGGCGTTCTCCTCGGCGTAGCTGCGCACCATGGCGTCGATGACGGCCTGGGGCTTCTGCGTGGTGGCCGCGTTGTCGAGGTAGACGAGCGGCTTGCCGTGAACGCGCTGGTTCAGGATAGGAAAGTCCCGTCGGACCTTCTCGACATCGAACGCGGTCGCCACCTTACTCGACATGGGGAAGACGCGCCGTCAGTTTCTGTTCGAGATAGTGGCGCACCGGCTCGATCTTCACGCGGTTCAGGATGTCGCCGGCGAAGGCACGGACGAGCATGGCGCGCGATTCGGCGACGCCGAGACCCCTCGAGCGCAGGTAGAACATGGCGGCGTCGTCGAGCTGGCCGATGGCCGCGCCGTGCGTGCACTTGACGTCGTTGGCGAAAATCTCGAGCTCGGGTTTCGTGTCGATGACCGCGTCGTCCGACAGAATCAGCGCCTTGTTGGTCTGTTTGGCGTCGGTCTTCTGCGCATCGGGCCGCACGATGATCTTGCCGTTGAACACCGCGCGCGACTGGTCGGCGAGGATGCCTTTGTAGACCTCGTGGCTGCCGCAGTGCGGCATCGCGTGATCGATCGTCGTGTGGTTGTCGACGAGCTGCTTGCCGCGGGTGACATACAGGCCGTTCAGCGTGCAGTCGATGCCCTCGCCGTCGAGCCTGGCCACGACGTCGTTGCGCACCAGCCCGCCCCCGAACGTCAGCGAGTGCGAGGAGAAATTGCCGCTCCTCGCGCTGTGCAGGAACATGCCGGCGATGTGGAAGGAGTCCTCGGCTTCTTCCTGCAGCTTGTAATGATCGATGACCGCGTTCGGCGCCAGCCAGATTTCGCCCACCGCGTTGGTAAACGCGGCACGCGTGCCGACGTACCGCTCGAGCACGGTGGCCTGCGACCCTTCGCCCGCGACGATGAGCAGCCGCGGATGGGACACGCTCGATGCGGTGTGCCCCGTCGACGCGAACGTCACTTCGATCGGACGCTCCAGCACGACACCCCGATCGATGAAGATGACGATGCCGTCGCAAAGGAACGCGGTGTTGAGCGACGTAAACGCGTTCGTCTGGGTCAGCGAGAGCTTGCCCAGGTAGGGCTCGACCAGCCCGGGATTGGAGGCCAGCGTGGCTTCAAGGCCGGCAATGCGAACACCCTTCGGGAGGCTGCCGAGCCGCGAGAGGCCCGCCGCGAAACGGCCGTTCACCGAGACCGCATGTCCGATGGGATCGCTGAGCGGCGCAATCGACTGGCCGTCGAGCGTCGCCACGCCGTCGGTGGCGAGCGAGAACGTGCGCTCGGCGATCGCCGCGACGCTCGTGAAACGCCACTGTTCGAGCTTCGTGGTCGGGAACCCGAGCCGTTCGAACTCCGCGATCGCGCTCTCGCGTACCTGGGTCAGCCAGGCCGGCTGCGCCGGTCCCTGCGAGACCGAGCGGCGGTACTCCGCGCCGTAGTGTGCGAGCTGCGGGCTCGCGGCTTTTTCCTGTTCGACGAGTTGTGCCATGTCCGTTACATCAACTGCGGCTCGGCTTCGATCCAGCCGTAGCCTTTTTCTTCGAGGTGCAGCGCCAGATCCTTGCCGCCCGAGCGCACGATGCGCCCGTCCTGCAGCACGTGCACGAAATCGGGCACGATGTAGTTCAGCAGGCGCTGGTAGTGGGTGACGACGACGATCGCCCGATCGGGCGATCGCATCGCGTTCACGCCCTCGGCCACGGTCTTGAGGGCGTCGATGTCGAGTCCCGAGTCGGTCTCGTCGAGGATGGCCAGCTTCGGTTCCAGCACGGCCATCTGGAAGATCTCGTTCCGCTTCTTCTCGCCGCCCGAAAAGCCCTCGTTGACCGGCCGGCTCAGCAGGGCGGGATCGATGTGGAGGATGTTGGCTTTCTCCTTCACCAGCGCTATGAACTCCATGGCGTCGAGCTCGGGAATGCCGAAATGTTTCCTCTTGGCGTTGATGGCCGCCTTGAGGAAATAGGCGTTGTTCACGCCGGGGATCTCGACGGGATACTGGAACGCCATGAAGACGCCTTCGCGGGCGCGATCTTCGGGGGCCATTTCCAGCAGATCCTTGCCGTCGTAGGTGACACTGCCGCCCGCCACTTCGTATTCGGGATGGCCCGCCAGCACACGGGCCAGCGTGCTCTTGCCCGACCCGTTGGGCCCCATGATGGCGTGCACTTCGCCCTTGTTGACGGTGAAATTGATGCCGCGAAGGATGTCTTTGCCTCCGGCGCGAACCTGAAGATTCCTAATCTCAAGCATTTGTATGAAAGCCCTTGCGCAACTGAAGTTGCGCCCTACCGAGTGTCTACCGACGAACGAGCCGACGATGGCCCATGCTGCGGTAGGGCGCAACTCGTTGCGCCGTTTACGTTAACCGACCGAGCCTTCCAGGCTGATACCCAGCAGTTTTTGCGCCTCGACGGCGAACTCCATCGGCAGCTCGCGAAAGACGTCCTTGCAGAAGCCGTTGACGATCATGTTGACCGCGTCTTCGGCTGAGAGGCCGCGCTGCCGGAGATAGAAAATCTGGTCCTCGCCGATCTTCGACGTGGACGCTTCGTGCTCGACCTTCGCGCTGGTGTTGCCGATCTCGAGGTACGGGAACGTGTGCGCGCCGCATTTGTCGCCGATGAGCAGCGAGTCGCACTGCGAGTAGTTGCGCGCCCCCGCGGCCTTCTTCGCGATCCTCACCTGGCCGCGGTAGGTGTTCTGGCCCCTGCCGGCCGAGATGCCCTTCGAGACGATCGTGCTGCGCGTGTTCTTCCCGAGGTGGACCATCTTCGTGCCCGTGTCCGCCTGCTGCCGGTTGTTGGTCGTCGCAACCGAGTAGAACTCGCCGACCGAGTTGTCGCCCTGCAGGATGCAGCTGGGATACTTCCAGGTGATGGCCGAGCCGGTCTCGACCTGCGTCCACGTGATCTTCGAGTTGACGCCCTGGCAGTTGCCGCGCTTGGTCACGAAGTTGTAGATGCCGCCCTTACCCTCTTTGTCGCCCGGGTACCAGTTCTGGATCGTCGAGTATTTGATCGTGGCGTTGTCGAGCGCCACGAGCTCGACGACGGCGGCATGCAGCTGGTTCTCGTCGCGCATCGGCGCCGTGCATCCTTCGAGATAGCTCACATACGCGCCTTCGTCGGCCACGATCAGCGTGCGCTCGAACTGGCCCGATCCCTTGGCGTTGATGCGGAAGTAGGTCGAGAGCTCCATCGGGCAGCGCACGCCCTTTGGGATATATGCAAACGACCCGTCGGTGAACACCGCCGAGTTGAGCGCGGCGTAAAAATTGTCGGTGTGCGGCACGACCGAACCCAGATACTTCTTCACGAGTTCGGGGTGTTCCTGCACCGCTTCCGAAAAGGAGCAGAAGATGATGCCGACTTCGGCCAACTGCTTCTTGAACGTGGTGGCCACCGAGACGCTGTCGAAGACCGCGTCAACGGCGACCCCCGAGAGCATCTTCTGCTCTTCGATGGGGATGCCGAGCTTCTCGAACGTCTTGCGAACTTCGGGATCGACCTCATCCAGGCTCTTCAGGTTCGGCTTCTGCTTGGGGGCCGAGTAGTAGATGATCGCTCTGATAGTCGATCGGGTTGATCTTCAGGTTGTGCCACGTCGGCTCTTTCATCTTCTGCCAGACGCGATAGGCCTTCAGCCGCCATTCGAGCAGCCACTCCGGTTCGTGCTTCTTGGCCGAGATCATCCGGACGATGTCTTCGCTCAGGCCCGCCGGAATTTCTTCCGCTTCGATGTTCGTGACGAACCCGTACTTGTATTCGCGTGTCGCGAGTTCTTCAATGGTTTCGGTGCTTGTTGACATATGCGATCTTTGGGGTCTGACCCCGGCGACCAGGTAACGGGGCAGACCCGTTACGCGTTAAATGAGAGCCCGCACCCGCACGTGCTCTTCGCGTTCGGGTTGTTGAACATGAACCCGCGGCTCATCAGGCTCGTGTCGTAGTCGAGCTCGGTCCCCTCGAGCAGCGAGTAGCTCTTCGGATCGACGAAAATGCGCGCGCTCGTCTGGGCCGACGAAGATCTGGTCGGTGGCCCGCGCCTCCCGTTCCCAGGCGAAGGTGTACTCGTACCCGGAACAGCCCCCGGCTTTGAGCCCGATGCGCAGGCCTCCACCCTGTAAGCCGTTCTTGGCTAACATCTTGTGGATTTGGTTCGCCGCGTTCTGACTGATGGCAATCATGAGGTCCCTGACGGAGCCTAAACTCCGACCTATTTAGTCCTAGATTACCACCGGGTGTCCTTAAAGGTCAAACCAGCTAAGGGAATGTGCCCAAACGGAACTGGGCAGCGGAGCAGTATGGGGAAAAATCCGCACGTCGTTGACGAATTGCGAATCGCGCTCGTATACTGCTTTCACGATGTTCGCGCGCACCACCAAACCGATCACTCGCCCCTCGACGACGCTCGGGACGACCCTGAGCCTGTCGAAGGGTCGAAAGCGGGTTCCGACGAAGGGAACCAGCCGGGTCGGTGGGGTGTGTGCGCTCGACGCGTAACCAGTAACGCAAACGAGATTCAGCAACCCGCCGACGCTTAACAGCCGGCGGGTTTTTTTTTGGTCCGCCTTCGCGCCTTCGGCGCTTCGGCGCGACAGGTTGGCAGTAGCGCGGGCTGATTTCGAAACAAGTAGCGCAGGGCTTTAGCCTGCTCGGAAGGAGTCAGTCGTGGTTTCCCGGAGAGTAGACGTCGGCATTCTCGGCGCGACAGGCATGGTGGGACAGCAGTTCATCATGCAGCTCGCCAATCACCCCTGGTTTCGCATCGCCTGGCTCGGCGCGAGCGAACGGTCCGAAGGCAAGAAGTATCGCGACCTGCCGTGGCGCCTGTCGGTGCCGCGTCCGCAGGAGGTCGACGACATGGTCGTCGAGGCCGCCGGCAACGGACCCGCCGGCCGCGCGCCACGCCTCATGTTCTCGGGGCTCGACTCGAAAGTGGCGGGCGATATCGAGCGCGACTTCGCCTCGGCCGGGCATTTCGTCGTCAGCAACGCGCGAAACTTCAGGATGGAGCAGTTCGTGCCGCTGCTCGTCCCTGAGATAAATCCCGACCATCTCGCGCTCATCCCCCTCCAGCAGCAATCCAAGGGCTGGAAGGGCGCCATCGTCACCAATCCCAACTGCGCCACGGTTCCGCTCGTCATGGCGCTCGCCGCGGTCCGGGAGTTCGGGCCGGCGCGGGTGACCGTCTCGACGATGCAGGCCGTGTCGGGCGCGGGATATCCCGGTGTTCCGTCGCTCGACATCCTCGGCAATCTGATCCCCTTCATCGACGGCGAGGAAGAGAAGATCCAGACAGAATCGCTGAAGATCATGGGGACGCTTCAGAGCGATCGCGTGGTGCCGCACCCGATGGTTGTGAGCGCGCACACCACACGCGTGCCGGTCATCAACGGGCATACCGAAACCATCAGCGTCGCGTTCGAGCGCAAGCCGTCGCTCGACGAGTTGAAGTCCGCGTTTCGTGCGTTCACAGGCAGGCCTCAGAAACACGGCTGCCCGTCCGCACCCAGACAACCGCTGCAGTTGATGGACGAATTGAACCGGCCGCAGCCGCGGCTCGACGTCGAGCGCGAAGGAGGGATGGCGGTGTTCCTCGGGCGCGTGCGGCCGTGCGCCGTTTTCGACTACAAGTTCGTCGCGCTGGGGCACAATACGGTGCGCGGGGCGGCCGGTGCGGCCGTCCTGAATGCCGAGTTGATGCTGGCGGAGAAGCTGATCGACTGATGACTGCCGGCTTTCGGACTTCGGGCTTCTGGCCTGAAGCCCGGGGCCTGAAGCCTGGAGCCCGAATGCGTCTCTTACTCGTGGGTTACGGCCGTATGGGCAAGATCGTCGAACGGCTCGCGCCGGAGTACGGCTTCGACGTCGTCGGGTATCTCGACGACACGAACAACATCGGTGGCGCGGGCATCGCGTCCGCGCCGGCCGCCGATGTCGCCGTGGAGTTCTCGATTCCCGCCGCCGTGGCCGACAACCTGCCCCGGCTGGCGGCCCGCGGGATGAACATCGTGATCGGCACGACCGGCTGGAACGAGCACGAGGAGAACATGAAGAAGGTCGCGGCCGATGCCGGGATCGGCGTCGTCGCCGCGCCGAATTTCTCGCTTGGCGTTGCGCTGTTTCAGAGCCTGGCGGAACAGGCGGCCAGAATGTTCGCGCCGTATCCGCAGTACGGCGCCTGGATCCACGAAATCCACCACTCGGCCAAGAAAGACGCGCCGTCGGGGACCGCGATCGCGTTGCAGCAGGGCATGCGGAAGGCTGGATACGTTCACCACATCGACATGGCGGCGAGCCGCGCGGGCTCGGTGCCCGGGACGCATACGATCGGCTTCGACGGACCCTTCGAAACGGTTACGATGACGCACACCAACCGCGATCGCGCGGCGTTCGCGCAAGGCGCCCTGCAGGCGGCGAAGTGGGTACACGGGAAGCGCGGTTGGTTTACGATTCGAGATGTACTGGGGATTTAGCCGGGTCTGAAGAGCAAGACCCGGCCTACGTACCGGATGTAGGGCGGGTCCTTGCTCTTCGGACCCGCCGGAGCATTATGAGAACACCATTTACCGGCGTCGGCACCGCACTGGTAACCCCCTTCACCACGACGGCCATCCTCGACGAGGACGGCGTTCGCCGGCTGGCGCGGCGTCAGATCGACGAAGGCACCCATTTTCTCGTTCCATGCGGCACGACGGGGGAAAGCCCGACACTGTCCGAGGACGAGCGAACCCGCATCGTCGAGATCTGCGTCGAGGAAGCAGCCGGCAAAGTGCCGGTGCTGGCCGGCGCGGGGGGATATGACACTCGCGAGGTCATTCACGCGGCGCGCGAAATGGAGCGTGCCGGCGCGAATGGCCTGCTGTCGGTCACACCCTATTACAACAAGCCCACGCCCGACGGTCTCTACCAGCACTACAAAGCCATTGCCGAAAGCACCTCGCTGCCGATCGTCGTGTACAACGTTCCCGGCCGAACCGGCTGCAACGTCGATCCCGCGACGCTCGTGAAGCTCGCCTCGATCCCCAACATCATCGGCGTCAAGGAGGCCTCGGGGAACATCCAGCAGATGTGCGAAGTGTGCCGGGCCGTACCGCCCGACTTCATCGTGCTGTCCGGCGACGACGCCGTCACGCTTCCGTTGATGGCGGTCGGTGGCCGCGGCGTGATCTCCGTCGTCTCGAACGAAGTCCCGCGCGAGATGTCCCGTATGGTCGAGGCCGCCGAGCGTGGCGACTTCGAGGCCGCACGAAAGATTCATACGGCGCTGCTGCCGCTGATGCTCGTCAACTTCGTCGAATCCAATCCCGTTCCCGTCAAGACGGCGATGGCGGCCATGGGGCTTCTCGAGGAGGCCTACCGGCTGCCGATGGTGCCGCCGCGTCCGGAATCGCGCGCGAAAATCCTGACCGTGCTCAAGGAGATGGGTCTGCTGAACGTGTCGGCCAAGGTGAGCGCGTGAGCGAGACCGCGACGCGGCAGTTAGCGAACGACATCGAACGGCTGTATCAGCAGGGCGTTTCCGCGGACAAGAGCGAGAGCCGATCCGTGTTCGCGCAGCTTCGCGAAGAGCTGTCGGCCGGGCGCGTACGTGCGGCCGAGCCCGATGCATCGGCGCCCACCGGGTGGCGCGTCAACACCTGGGTGAAGCAGGGCATCCTCGTCGGCTTCCGCTGCGGCGATCTCGTGGATGTGTCGGTGGACGGCGGGCGCTGGTTTTTCGGCGACAAGGACACGCTGCCGCTCAAGAAGATGACGACTGGAATGGGCGTGCGGGTCGTCCCTGGCGGCTCGTCTATTCGAGACGGCGCGTACGTCGCGAAAGGCGTGATTTGCGTGCCGCCGATGTACATCAACATCGGTGCGTACGTCGACGAATCGAGCCTCGTGGATTCCCACGCCCTCGTGGGATCGTGCGCGCAGGTCGGCAAGCGCGTACACATCAGCGCCGGTGCCCAGATCGGTGGCGTGATCGAACCGGTGGGCGCTATTCCGGTCATCATCGAAGACGATGTGCTGGTCGGCGGCAACACGGGCATTTACGAAGGCGCCGTCATCAAGCGCCGCGCCGTCATCGGCGCCGGTACGATTTTGACGGGTTCCACTCCGATCTACGATTTGCCCCAGGGACGCGTCATCAAGCCCGAAAGCGACGCCCCGCTGGTCGTGCCCGAAGGTGCCGTCGTCGTGCCGGGTTCGAGAGCCGTCACGCAAGGCATGGGACCGCAGTGGGGTCTCAGTCTGTCCACACCCGTCATCGTGAAATATCGCGACGAGAAAACCGACGCGCGAACGAATCTCGAGCAATGGGTCCGTTGACCGACCTGACAGATGTCGTATCGGTGACTCGCGGGCTGGTGGACATCGATTCCACCACCGGCCGCGAGGGCGAGTGCATGCAGTGGATGGCGGCGCTGCTGAGCGACGCGGGCTACGGCGTCGTCGAGCAGGTGGTGGACGGTCCACGCCGCAACATCTATGCGGGCTTCGGCAAAGCCGACGTGGTGCTGTCGACCCACCTCGACTGCGTCCCTCCGTTCTTTCCCAGTCATCTCGACGGTGGCGCGCTCTTCGGCCGCGGCTCGTGCGACGCCAAAGGGATTGCCGCCTGCCAGATTGCGGCCGCCGAAATGCTGCGGCGTGAGGGGATCACGAACGTCGGGCTGTTGTTCGTCGTCGGCGAAGAGCGGGGCAGCGACGGCGCCAAAAGCGCCCAGGTGATCGCGCCGGGCTCGAAGTTCCTCGTCAACGGCGAGCCCACCGACAACCGGCTCGGCATCGGCACGCGCGGGGCGCTTCGCTACAACCTGCGCGCGAAGGGCCGCGCCGCGCATTCGTCGTTTCCGGAACTGGGCGAGTCGGCCATCGACAAGCTCATCGACGCGCTGATCGCGCTGCGCACGATCGAGATGCCCGAGCATCCCGTACTCGGCCGCACCCACTACACGATCGGCCTCATCAAAGGTGGTGTGGCGCCGAACGTCGTGCCGTTCGAGGCGGAAGCCGAAGTGATGTTTCGAACCGTCGCCGACGTCGATGGGCTGCGTGCGTCGCTGACGAAGCTGACGTCGCTGGTGACGCTCGAGGAGATTCTCGATGTGCCGCCGGTGATGATGCCGACGGTGCCTGGCTTCGACACCGCCACATTTCCGTACACCACCGACATTCCCTTTCTCACCAACTGGGGCACGCCGCTTCTCTACGGTCCTGGCTCCATTCACGTCGCGCACACCGACAACGAGCACGTGAAGATCGCGGACCTGAAGCGTGCGGTCGAGGATTACGCGAAGATCGCCAGGCACCTGCTGTCGCAAGGCCAGACAGGCGACTAGCGGCGGTTTCCACTGCGGTGTAGTACGTAGTGTCCGGTTTCCGCCTTCGCGCCGAAGGCACTTCGGCGAGACACGCCGTAGCCTGGGCGGAGGCGGTTAGCCGGACGCTCACGCGGTTCGCCAGACCACGTCCGCCTCGCAGTTGCAACCTGGACGCGAGACATGACGTATGGCCTTCAGATGATATTCGGGAGGTCCGCATGATGCCGAATCTGGTTGGGCTGACCGCCGCGGCGTTGCTTGTGTCCGGTTGCGGGTTCGGGATGGTCGCGACCGGCGAAACCCGGCGCGAAACAGTGACGATCGCGCTCGACAAGGCGGCGCGCGTGCGTGCAGAAATTCGCATGGACGCCGGAGAGCTGCGGGTGAAGAGCGGGAGCGCGAAGCTCGTCGACGCGACGTTCTCGTACAACGTCGACGAATGGAAGCCGGTCGTGGATTATCGCGTCACCGGATCGGATGGCGAGCTGAACATCCTGCAGCCGCGAGGCTCGCGGGCCGGTTTCGGCAACACCGTCTACGAGTGGGAGCTCGATCTGAACGCCGATGTGCCGCTCGATCTCGTGGCAAATCTCGGCGCCGGCGAGGTGAATCTCGAGCTGGGCCGGATGAATCTCGGTCGCGTCGAGGTCAATATCGGAGCGGGTGAGGTCGACATGGACCTGCGAGGCGAGCCCAGGCGCGACTATTCAGTCCACATCCGCGGCGGCGTGGGAGAGACGAAGGTGCGTCTGCCGAGAGGCGCGCGCATCGAGGCGACGGCTGCCAAGGGCCTCGGCGCGATCAACGTCGAAGGTCTTGAACGGCGCGGCAACGTCTGGACAAACCCCGACCCTGCCGACACCTCCGTCACGGTCCGCGTCGACGTGAAAGGCGGAATCGGCGAGATCAATCTGATTCGCTGATTCGCCCCGCCGGGTTCGATGCTTTTGACGTTCGGCTGGCATGGCGCAGGACCTCGGCCAGCCAGGTGCGCGCAAGGTACTGCTGCGACTCGTACGCGATCCACACTGACGAGGCCCACTGCCGGACGGCCGTCCGGTAGGTGTCGTTCGACAGGTTGACGATCGTCGAAATGGTTTGCCGGCCGCGCGCGTCGAGCACAGCCGGCTTTTCGATCGTTGCCGGCCCATCGAGCCAGCGCGCGATCTGCCAGTAGAGCTTCTGATCGCCCGGATGCTCGACCTCGCAACACAGCCCGGTCAAATGGGCGGCGTAGGATTTGGCCGACTCGCAGTACTCGTCGGGATGCTGCAGTGCGTAGGCATCGACCACGAGGTTGTGCATGGCCCCCCGCACGGGGTTGCCCCAGGCTTGAGCGCTCAGCTCGTCGAAGTGCGACTGGCAGCCGTCGCGGCCGCCGAGCGGCGCACCGCACGACGGGCAGAGAACCCCGATACGTCTCGTCATCGGGCCACAGCATACCGTGGCTCAGCCCGCCCGCCCGTTGATGTATGTCGCGATTAGATGGTGTTCTCTTCGATCCATCTTGAATTGAGATATGATCGCGGGGCATGGATCTCCGCCAGCTCGAGATCGTCCAGGCGGTGGCCGAGACCGGGTCGTTCACCGGGGCCGGCCGGAAACTGCACGTGTCGCAATCGGCGATCAGCCGTCAGATTCTGCTGCTCGAAGACGAGCTGAACGAGAGCATCTTTCTGAGGGTCGGCCGCCGCATCCGCATCACGCCCGCGGGCGAGTCGCTGGTGCAGTTGAGCAACCGTGTGTTCGGCGACATCAAGGAAACCATCACGGTGATCGGCGAGAGCCAGCAGGTGCTCAGCGGCACGCTGCGGCTGGCCGGCGGCATGACCGTGTGCATGTACGTGTTTCCCCAACTGCTGCAGGAATACAGACGCCAGCACTCCCACGTCGAGGTGAAGCTCATCACGGGCACCTCGCAGCGGCTGCTCCAGGAGATTCGCAGCGGTGCGGCCGACCTGGGGTTCATTACCCTGCCCGTGAACGAGTCGGAACTGGTCACGCTGCCGGCGATGGAAGAGGAGATGCTGCTGGTGGCGCATCCCTCGCATCCGCTGGCGAAGAAGAAGCGCATTTTGCCGCAGGACCTCGCGCAGCAGCCGTTCGTGCTCTTCGAGGCGGCCTCCAACTCGAGGCGGATCGTCGATGCCTTCTTCATCAAGGAGCGCATCGAGCCGCGTATCGTCATGGAGACCGAGAACGTCGAGATTCTGAAGGCGCTCGTGCGGTCCGAGATGGGCATCACCATCATTCCGTATCAAGCCGTCGCGCGCGAGGTCCGAAGCCGGCAGCTGTTCTGCGCCAGAATCTCGGGGGTGCACCTGGTGCGGCACACCGGCTGGGTGTACCTGCGCTCGAACAAGGTTCCGCGTATGCTGGAGGAGATGTTCAAGGCATCGCAACGCATTCTGCCGAAGCTGAACCTGAGCCCGGGTGGGAAGAGTCTAAGTACTGACGCTGAATCTAAAAACTAAAATCTAAAAACTAAAATCTAGAAACTAGAATCTAGCAACTATGAGTCGCGACCATTACTCCCAACGATGTGGCCACGCTGGCGTTGCGGGCGGAGCCGCTTTCGGCCAGGACGTGTTGCGCCTCGCGCTGGACCGGTTCGGCCGGGGCGCCGCGGTGTCGTCGAGCTTTGGCGCCGAAGACATGGTGCTCATCGACATGCTCATGAAGATCGACGCGAAGGCGCGCATCTTCACGCTCGATACCGGCCGCCTGCCGCAGGAAACCTACAACGTCATCGACGCCACCCGGGAGAAGTACGGCGCCTCGATTGAAGTATTTTTTCCGCAGCCGGATGCCGTCCAGAACATGGTGGCCGCGCACGGGATGAACCTGTTCTATCACTCGGTCGAGAATCGCAAGTTGTGCTGCGGCGTCCGCAAGATGGAGCCGCTGCGCCGCGCGCTGTCGGGCCTCGATGCGTGGATTACCGGCCTGCGCCGCGAGCAGTCGGTGACGCGCACCGACGTGCACAAGGTCGAGTGGGACGAAGGGAATCGGCTGGTGAAAGTGAATCCGCTGGTGGAATGGACGCACGACCAGGTGTGGGCGTACATCCGCGAGCACAACGTGCCCTACAACGCCCTGCACGACCGCGGATATCCCAGCATCGGTTGTGCACCGTGCACCAGGGCCGTCCAGCCTGGCGAGCACGAGCGGGCGGGGCGCTGGTGGTGGGAACATCCCGAGACGAAAGAGTGCGGACTGCACGTGGTCCAGTCGACGGTCATTGAACCCGAATCGCTAAGCCGGAACCGAACGGGGAACAGGAACCAGAACTGGAACCGGAACTGGAACTCGGAACCACAGCAGATGCCCTTGTTCCCGATCTTCGTCAAGCTGGACGGACGTCCGGTCCTTCTGGTGGGCGCAGGCCCCGTCGGCGAGGCCAAGATCGGAGGACTCCTGTCCGCGGGCGCGTCGGTGACGGTTGTGGCGCCGGCGGCCACGCCGGGGATCCAGAAGCTTGCCGAAGCAGGCACGATCGCCTGGCAGCGACGCGAGTTCGCTCCGCAGGATCTGGATGGCGTCTCGCTCGTCGTCGCCGCCGTTCCCAAAGACATCGCGCGCGTGGTCTACGAAGCCGCGCGCACCCGTTCGGTGCTCGTCAATTCCGTCGACGATCCTGACAACTGCGATTTCTACTACCCGGCGGTCGTCAATCGCGGCGATTTGCAGATCGCGATCTCGACCGGCGGGCACAGTCCTGCTCTGGCCCAGCGCCTTCGCATCGAGCTCGAGCAGCAGTTCGGCCCCGAGTACGAGTCCTGGATTCGCCAGTTGGGCGAAGCGCGGCAGGGGCTGTTCGCCCGCGACATGGATCCCGACGAGCGCAAGAAGAAGCTGCATGAGATGGCCGCCGCTGCGGAGGGTCCAACGAGTACGCCGGGTCCCGGTTTGCATGGCGCTGGGATGGTGTATCTGGTCGGCGGCGGACCGGGAGATCCGGAACTGCTCACTGTGAAGGCACTCCGCATTCTGGGACAGGCCGATGTCGTGCTTCACGACGACCTCCTCACCGACGAAATCCTCGAGCTGATTCCGCCGACCGCGCGCATCGAGTGCGTGGGCAAGCGGCACGGCGAGCGCCAGATGACCCAGGACGAAATCAACCGCCGCCTGTGCCAGTACGGAGCGGCCGGCCAGACCGTGGTCCGGCTGAAAGGCGGCGACGGCGCCATCTTCGGCCGTGCCAGCGAGGAAATGGATGCCCTGCGAGCCGCGGACGTGCCCTTCACGATCGTGCCGGGCGTGACCGCGGCGAGCGGCGCGGCCGCGGCCGCGCGCGTGTCGCTCACCGATCGGCGGCTCGGTTCGGCGCTGGTGTTCCTGACCGCACAGCGATGCAAAGGCAATCCTCCCCCGAACTGGAAGGCTGTCGCGGCACTCGGCGGCGCCACGGCGATCTACATGCCCGGCGGTCACGAGGGGGAGTTGGCGCTTCAGCTCATCGATGCCGGGCTTGCCATCCTCGACGCCGTGTTTCGTGGTGGCGGGCGCCTCGCGGCCCGACGAACAGGTGGTCGAAACGACGCTTGGCGAGCTGCCCGGCATTCAGCACCTGCCGCGGCCCGCGCTCCTCCTCATAGGCGTGCTGTCCGCAAAACATTAATATTTGTTATGAATCTGTAATCAAAATTCATTTGACATTATGACGGCCGGGACGCCAGAATACCTCTCGATCATGTCGCTTGGGCCCGTCCTCAGCTTCGTTGTCACCGTCGTCGTTACGGTGACCGGCACCTTCCGGATGCCGGTCGACTAGCTGCGGATGTATTAGCCTGAGTTTGGAAAGCGCACGAATCAAGGGCCATCATCCGCAGCCAGCGGGTGATGGCCTTTTTAGTTGGTGGTTGGTGTTCGTGGTAGTGGCTGAGAAAAGCTGATGCGAATTGCGTATCAAGGTGAACCGGGAGCGTATAGCGAGGCCGCGGCACTGCGGTTCAGTCCGAGTGCGACGACTCTGCCTTGCACCAGCTTCGATGACGTGTTCGCCGCCGTGGACACCGGCAAGACGACCCACGGCATTCTGCCGATCGAAAACTCAATCGGCGGAAGCATCCACCGCAACTACGACCTGCTGCTCGAGCACGAGCTGCCGGTCGTGGCCGAGGTACTGCTGCAGGTGTCGCACAACCTGCTCGCGTTTCCGGGCACGAAGCTGCAGGACATCAGGAAGGTGTACTCGCATCCCCAGGGCCTGGCCCAGTGCGAGGGGTTTCTGTCGAGCCTGAAGGGCGTCGAGATCGTGGCGACCTACGACACGGCCGGCAGCGCCAAGATGATTCGCGACCAGGAGCTGAAGGACGCCGCGGCGATCGCGTCGGCGCGCGCCGCCGAGGTCTTCGGTCTCGAGTCGCTCGCCGCGGGCATCCAGGATTTCAAAGAGAACATCACGCGCTTCATCCTCATCAGCAAGGCGGCCGCCGATCCGGAGAAGGCCGACAAGACGATGATCGTGTTCACGCTGCCGAACTCGCCGGGCGCGCTGTTCAAGGCGCTGAGCGTGTTCGCGCTGCGCGACATCGACCTCACCAAGCTCGAGTCGCGTCCCGTGCGCGGCCGGGCGTTCGAGTATCTGTTCTACGCCGACATCGCGGTGCCGCGCCAGGATCTGCAGTGCACGCGCGCGCTGGTTCACCTGGCCGAGTTTGCGAAATCGATGCGCACGCTCGGCTCGTACACCTCGTGGAAAGAGAAGAACTGATGTCAGACAACCCGTTGAAACCTCGCAGCGGTGCAATTACGGATGGCCCGAGCCGAGCGCCCGCGCGCGCGATGCTGAAGGCCGTCGGCTTTACCGACGCCGATCTTGCGCAAGCCGATTATCGGCGTCGCGAATACCTGGATCGAGATCGGCCCCTGCAACTACCACCTGCGCACGCTGGCCGAGCACGTGAAGGAAGGCATGCGCCAGGCGGGCGGCACGCCGATGGAGTTCAACACGGTGTCGATCTCCGACGGCATCACGATGGGCAGCCAGGGCATGAAGGCGTCGCTCATCAGCCGCGATCTCATCGCCGATTCGATCGAGCTCGTCGCGCGCGGCAACATGTTCGACGGCATCATCGCGCTCTCGGGCTGCGACAAGACGATTCCCGGCACGATCATGGCGCTGGCGCGCCTCGATATTCCCGGCGTGATGCTCTACGGCGGATCGATCGCGCCGGGCGAGTTTCACGGCCGGAACGATCACGATCCAGGACGTGTTCGAGGCGGTGGGTGCCCACGCGGCCGGGCGCATGTCGGACGCCGACCTGCTGATGGTCGAGAACCAGGCGTGTCCCGGCGCCGGCGCCTGCGGCGGACAGTTCACCGCGAACACGATGTCCACAGTCGGCGAGTTTCTCGGGATTTCCCCGATGGGCTTCAACGACGTGCCCGCGCTCGATCCCGACAAGGCGCGCATCGGCCGCGAAGCGGGGGCGCTCGTGATGGATCTGCTGAAGCGCAACGTGCGGCCGCGTCAGGTCATCACGCGCGACTCGATCGACAACGCGATCGCGTCGGTGGCCGCGACGGGTGGATCGACCAACGCCGTCCTGCATCTTCTCGCGATCGCCCGCGAGGCGGGCGTGGCGCTCGACATCGACGATTTCGACCGTATCAGCCGGAAGGTGCCGCTGCTCGCCGACCTGAAGCCGAGCGGCCGATTCGTGGCGACCGACATGTACAAAGCCGGGGGCGCGCGGCTGATCGCGAAGCGGCTGAAGGAGGCGGGCATTCTGAAAGGCGCCGCGCCGACCGTGACCGGGAAGACGATCGGCGAAGAAGCCGACGCGGGGTCGGAGCCGCCGGGACAGGAAGTCGTGCGTCCGCTCTCGAATCCGATGAGCCCGAACGGCGGCCTCGCCATTCTTCGCGGCAACCTCGCGCCCGAGGGGGCCGTCGTGAAGATCGCCGGCAAGAAGGTGCTGACCTTCACGGGCACGGCGCGCGTGTTCGACAACGAAGAGGCGGCGTTCGAAGCCGTTGACAAGAACCGGATCAAGCCCGGGGACGTGCTCGTCATTCGCTACGAAGGGCCGAAGGGCGGTCCCGGCATGCGCGAGATGCTGGCGGTGACCGGTGCGCTGCAGGGGCAGGGGCTCGGCGAGCAGGTCGCGCTCTTGACCGATGGCCGGTTCTCCGGCGCGACGCACGGATTGATGGCCGGCCACGTGGCGCCCGAAGCGGCAGCCGGCGGCCCGATTGCGGCGGTGCGCGATGGCGACACGATCGTGTTCGACATCCCGAACCGTCAGTTGCGTGTCGAGTTGACGGACGCGGAAATCTCGAAACGGATGTCAGGCTGGACGGCGCCGAAGCCGCAATTCGAAACAGGCGTGATGGCGAAATACGCGAAGCTGGTGTCGTCGGCGTCGTCTGGGTGCGTAACGAATTAGATAGCTAGTAGCTGGTCAGCTAAGTAGCGGAAGAGATCACTTCAAGATCCGGAGTGTAAGCGACGGCAGACGCGTGGACGGTGAACGGCCCCACGCGGACTAAACCGGAGCAGGACATGCGATGAAACGCACAGGTGCACAGATCGTTTGGGAATGTCTCGTCCGCCAGGGAGTGACCGACGTCTTCGGCTATCCCGGCGGCGCGATTCTGCCCGACGTACGACGCGATGCTGGACTATCCAATCCGCCACGTCCTCGTGCGCCACGAGCAGGGCGCGACGCACATGGCCGACGGCTACGCGCGTGCCAGCGGCAAGGTCGGCGTCGCCATCGCGACGTCCGGCCCCGGCGCGACGAACATGGTGACGGGCATCGCGACGGCGATGATGGACAGCTCGCCCATCGTCTGCATCACCGGTCAGGTGGGCAGCAAGCTGGTCGGCTCTGATGCGTTCCAGGAATCCGACGTCACGGGCGTCACGCTGCCGATTACCAAGCACAACTATCTGGTGACGCGCGCCGACGAGATCGCGCCGACCTTCCGCGAGGCCTTCGAGATCGCCGCGTCGGGACGGCCGGGCCCGGTGCACATCGACATCACCAAGGACGCACAGCAGTCGTCGTGCGAGTTCGACTGGGACGCCGCGGTGCCGAAGAAGCCGGAGTTCCGTCCCGACTGGAGCGCGCGGCCCGAAGAGTTCCAGCGCGCGCTCGAGCTCATCAACGCCGCCGAGCGGCCGTTGATTCTCGCCGGGCACGGCATCATGCTGTCGGGCGCGATGGACGTCGTGCGGGCGTTCGCCGAGAAGGCCAATATCCCGGTGTCGCAGACGCTGCTCGGCATCGGCGGCTTCCCGGCGTCGCATCCCGCTGAGCCTCGGCATGATGGGCATGCACGGCGAAGCGTGGGTGAACTCGGCGATTCAGCAGGCCGACCTGCTGCTCGCCTTCGGCATGCGCTTCGACGATCGCGTCACCGGCAACCTGAAGACCTACGCGCTGAACGCGAAGAAGATTCACTTCGACATCGACGCCGCGGAGATCAACAAGAACGTTCGTGTCGAGGTCGGCATCGTCGGCGATCTGAAGGAATCGCTCGAAGTGCTGATGCCCGGCCTCAAGGCCGGCGATCGCGCCAAGTGGATCGCGCATATCGGCGAGCTCAAGGGCGATTCGGCGGTCCGCGACATCCAGAATCTGCCGGACAGCGGGCATCTGTACGCCGCGCACGTCATCAACGATCTGTGGCGCGCCACCCACGGCGACGCCATCATCGTGACCGACGTCGGCCAGCACCAGATGTGGGAGGCGCAGTACTACCATCACGACAAGCCGCGCTCGCTCATCACCTCGGGCGGTCTCGGCACGATGGGCTTCGCGCTGCCGGCGGCGATCGGCGCCAAGCTCGCCTGCCCGGACAAGGAAGTGTGGGTCGTGGTCGGCGACGGCGGCTTCCAGATGACGATGTGCGAGCTCGCGACGATCGTGCAGGAGCAGATCGACATCAACGTGGCGATCATCAACAACGGCTACCTGGGCATGGTGCGCCAGTGGCAGGAGTTCTTCTACGAGCGCCGGTACGCGGCGACGCCGCTCCTGAATCCGAACTTTCAGAAGCTGGCGGAAGCGTTCGGATTGCCGGCGCAGACGGTCACCAAACGCGCCGACGTCGCTCCGGCAGTCGAGGCCGCTCGCAAGAATCGCCAGACGGTGGTCATCGACTTCCAGGTGGAGCAGGAAGACACCGTGTATCCGATGGTGCCGGCGGGCGCGGATCTCGACGCGATGATTCGCCGGCCGAGCCCGTCGCCGATTATCGAGACCGGAGCGGACGTGCTCTAAGAAATTCCGACGCTAGAGGCGCAGAAGACGCAGAGCAATTCTTTTCAAGAGACTAACTGCTGCGACTACTGCGGCTACTCGGCTACAAACGGAGGAAGCATCATGATTACGACATTTGCCATCCACGTAGAGAACAAACCCGGCGTGCTGACGCGCGTGTCGTCGCTGTTCCGGCGGCGCGCGTTCAACATCGAGTCGCTGACCGTCGGCCACACCGATCGGCCGGGCGTGTCGCGCATGACGATCGTCGTCGATACCGACGAGATCGGCGCGCGGCGTCTCGAGGCGCATCTCTACAAGCTCGTCAACGTGCTGCGCGTCGAGAACATCACGGCCGCCCCGGCGGTGTTCCGCGATCTCGCCATGATCAAGGTGGCGGCGACCGCCGAGTCGCGCACGCACATCATGCAGCTGGTCGATGTCTTCCGCGCGCGCGTGGTGGACGTCGCGCCGGACTCGCTCATCATCGAAATCACGGGCACCGAGGATAAGATCGACGGCTTGCTCGAGGTGCTGCGGCCGTACGGCGTGCTCGAAATGGTCCGCACCGGCCGGGTGGCGATGTCGCGCGGGCTGCGCACGGCGACCAGCACCGGCGAAGGTCTTCGGATCGCGGAAGACGATCACAACGTGTTTCACTCCGTTTAGTACTTTGACGCAGAGCCGCAGAGCCGCAGAGAAATGTCTGTTTCGAAGACCGATCCTCTGCGCCTTTGCGCCTCTGCGTCGAGGTAACGTAAAGGACATTCAATGGCAGCAAAGATGTATTACGACAACGATGCAGATCTCGCGCTGATTCGCGCGAAGAAGGTCGCCATCATCGGCTACGGTTCGCAGGGACACGCGCACGCGTTGAACCTGAAGGACAGCGGCGTGCAGGTGAAGGTGGGCCTGGCCGCCGGCAGCAAGTCGAAGCCGCAAGGCCGAAGGGCACGGCCTTGCAGTCGTGACCCCGGCCGAAGCCGCGAAGTGGGCCGACGTCGTCATGATTCTCGTGCCCGACACCACGGCGCCGGCGGTGTATGCGGAAATCGAACCGCATATGACCAAAGGCAAGATGCTGATGTTCGCCCACGGCTTCAACATCCGCTTCGGCACCGTGAAGCCCTCGAAGGACATCGACGTGACGATGATCGCGCCGAAAGCGCCGGGCCATCGTGTGCGCGAGCTGTTCGTCGAAGGTGGCGGGACACCCGCCCTGATTGCCGTCGAGCAGGATGCCACCGGCCAGGCGAAAGCCCTGGCGCTGTCGTATGCGAAGGGCATCGGCGTCACGCGCGCGGGCGTCATCGAGACGACGTTCACCGAGGAGACCGAAACCGACCTGTTCGGCGAGCAGGCGATTCTGTGCGGCGGCACGAGCGCGCTCGTGAAGGCCGGGTTCGAAACGCTCGTCAAGGCCGGCTATCAGCCCGAGGTCGCGTATTTCGAGTGTCTCCACGAGCTGAAGCTCATCGTCGATCTGATGTATCGCGGCGGGATCAATTACATGCGCTATTCGGTGAGCGACACGGCCGAACATGGCGACTATGTGGCCGGGCCTCGCATCGTGACCGACGATACCCGCAAGGCGATGCAGAAGCTGCTCGACGAGATCAAGGACGGAACGTTCGCGAAGACGTGGATCAAGGAGAACCAGACCGGTCGCCCCCAGTTCAACAAGACACGTGCGACCGAGCAGGATCACCAGATCGAGGTGGTGGGGGCGCAGCTGCGCGGCATGATGCCATTTCTCGATCCGGTCACGATCAAGCCGGGACAGCAGGGCTAGGTAAGGAGTCGAGAGCCGCAGGGCGAAGCGGCAGTCGCAGGGCGAGAGTCAAGGGCGACGCGGCAGTCGGAAGTTGAGGCAGGACGTGCAGAGAGTCGAAAGACGCTTCACGCAGCGTGGTCGAGCGGGCGAAACGGAGTCGACACCGCTCAAGCGTCGCCATCGTCGGGTTCGGCACCGTTGGCCGGTCCGTGGCGAAAGTCCTGTCGAGCGGTATTCACCCCTCCTTACAACTCACGACCATCTGCAACCGCGGCGTCGAGCGGAAGAAGGTCGACTGGGTGTCTGACGATGTCCAGTGGACGGAGAGCTTCGACGCGGTCATCGCGTCCGACGCCGACATCGTCGTCGAGCTGATGGGGGGACTCGAGGCCGCGGGCGATCTGATCCGGCGATCGCTCGAAGCGGGGAAGTCGGTCGTGACGGCGAACAAGCAGCTCATCTCGACCCACGGCGTCGAGCTGCTGGCGCTGGCGCAGCGTCAAGAGCGCGAGCTGCTGTTCGAGGCGTCCGTCGCAGGTGGCATTCCGATCGTTCGCGCGGTACG
The DNA here is from genome assembly GCA_963821395.1 of Vicinamibacterales bacterium. Lineage (GTDB taxonomy): Bacteria > Acidobacteriota > Vicinamibacteria > Vicinamibacterales > JAMQPK01 > JAMQPK01. The sequence goes on from CAWGDY010000042.1 coordinate 106,795, forward strand.
GGAGGGGCTGGCGGGCGACAGGCTGCTGCGCGTCGCCGGCATCCTGAACGGCACCTGCAACTACATCCTCACGCGAATGGACAGCGCGGGACTGTCGTTTGCCGACGCTCTGAAGGAAGCACAGGCGCTTGGCTTTGCGGAGGCCGATCCGACCGCGGATGTGGACGGATACGACGCCCGCGCGAAGATCGCCATCCTGATCGCGGTGGGTCTGGGGTGCCAGGTCGATCCCGACGACATTCCCTGCCGATCGATCGCGTCGATCGATCGCGTGGATTTCACCTACGCGAGAAAGCTCGACTGCACGATTCGCCAGGTGTCCTGGGCCGAGCGGGCGCCCGGTGCAGACCGGCAGCTGTTCGCATCGGTCCGTCCGGCGCTCGTGCCGCATGTCGTCGTCGCTGGCGCGGGCGCAGGGCAGTCAGAATCTGGTGACGGTACACGGCGAGTTCGGCGGCGAGACGACGTATTCCGGGTTTGGCGCGGGCGGCGATCCCACGGCCGTGGCCGTCGTCTCGGACCTGATGTCGATTGCGCGCGCGGGCCTCGGCGCCGAAGTGCACCTGCCGCAGCAGTTGGAGGGGCGGGTGGAAGTCGGCACCGATTTTACGGCACCGCACTATGTTCGTTTTACCGTGGCCGACCGTCCGGGTATCATTGCTTCTTTGGCCACGTTGCTGTCGGCCCACGGGATCAACATCGACGCGGTGCTGCAGCTGCCAGGCCACGACAAAGCCGAGTTGCCGTTCGTGATGACGCTGGAAGCGTGCCCGATGTCGGTGCTGGACGCGACGCTGGCCGAAATCAACGCGCTGCCATTCCACGTGCGGCGGCCGCTGGCGGTGCCGATTTTGGGGACGTGAGGGTGAACGAAGAGAGGGATATGAACTACGTAACCGGGCTGCAGTGTCATCTCTGCAAGGCGATGTTTCCGCCGCAGGCACTGTGGGTCTGCGACAAGTGTCTGGGACCGCTCGAAGTCATCTACGATTACGACAAAGTCCGGAAGGACATGACCCGCGCGAAGATCGAATCGCGCGCGAAGAATCTCTGGCGCTACCGCGAGCTGCTGCCGATCGAAGGCGAGCCGCGCACCGGCGAATATTCGGGCTACACGCCGCTCGTCAAAGCCGACCGCCTTGCGAAAATGCTCGGCGTCCGCGAGCTCTACCTGAAAGACGACTCCGTCAATCATCCGACCTTCTCGTACAAGGACCGTGTCGTGTCGGTCGCCGCCACGCGTGCCGTCGAGCTCGGATTCCAGGTCTTCGGTTGCGCGTCCACGGGCAACCTCGCGAACAGCGTGGCGGCCCACTCCGCGAGACTGGGATTGAAGTGCTTCGTGTTCATCCCGAACGATCTGGAGGCCAGCAAGATTCTGGGCTCGAGCGTGTATCAGCCGCAGGTGGTCGCGATCAGGGGCAACTACGACGACGTGAACCGCCTCTGCACGCAGATTGCGGAAAAATACGGCTGGGGGTTCGCCAACATCAATCTGCGGAGCTACTACGCCGAGGGCGCCAAGACCTACGGTTTTGAAATCGCCGAGCAGCTGGGCTGGAAGTTTCCACGGCACGTGGTTTCGCCGGTTGCCGGCGGCACGCTGCTGCCGCGTATCGCGCGCGCATTCCGGGAGCTGAAGGAAGTGGGGCTGGTCGACGGCGACCTGCCGGCGATTCACGCGGCGCAGGCGGCCGGCTGTGCGCCGGTGATCAAGGCACTCGAGGACGATCTCGAGTTCCCCGATCCCGTGAAGCCGAATACCATCGCACGGTCGATTGCGATCGGCAACCCTGCCGACGGATTCCAGGTGCTCAGCGCGGTGCGCGCGAGCGGCGGATCCGGCGCGATGGCCACCGACCCCGAGATTCTCGACGCGGTTCAGCTGATCGCGAAAACCGAGGGCATCTTCACCGAGCCGGCTGGCGGCACGACCCTGGCGTGCGCGATCAAGCTGATCGAGAACGGCTCGATTCCACGCGACGAGTCGATCGTGGTGTGCATCACCGGAAACGGCTACAAGACGGCCGAGGTGATGGCGTCGCGCGTCGACGCGCCGGTACAACTCGGGCGCGCGTTGAGCGAGTTCGACGCCTTCATGGAAGGCAAGGTACTGACGCCGTAACTGGAAACTAGAAACTAAAAACTGGAAACTGAGAACTAGAACGCTGGAAGACAGATCCGAGTTTTCAGACTCTGATTCTAGTTTCTAGATTCTAGTTTCTAGTTTCTAGATTCTAGTTTCACCGTCCGCCTACTCTCAGGATCACCAATGTCGTTAGGCCAGGTCGTCGTGCAGAAGTACGGTGGAAGCTCTGTGGCTACCGCCGAGAAGATCCTCGCGATCGCCGATCGCGTGAAGACCTATCACGAGACGGTGCCGCATCTCGTGGTGGCCGTGTCGGCCATGGGCAAAACCACCGATCAGCTCGTCGCGCTCGCGCGCCAGGTGTCGAGGAACCCGCACGGACGGGACTACGACCTGCTGCTGGCGTCGGGCGAGCAGGTGGCGGTGGCCACGCTCGCGCTTGCCCTGCACGACAAGGGCGTGCCGGCCATTGGACTGACCGGCGCGCAGTGCAATATCCGCACGGACGGGTCGTTCAACCGCGCGCGGATTCAGTCGATCGCGACCGAACGGATCGTGGAGGAACTGCGCAAGGGCAAGGTCGTCATCGTCGCGGGGTTTCAGGGTGTGACCGAGAACGACGAGATGACGACGCTCGGGCGTGGCGGGGGCGACATCACCGGCGCGGCGGTGGCCGCGGCGCTGAAGGCCTCGGTGTGTGAAATCTGCACCGACGTCGACGGCGTGCTGTCGGCCGATCCGAACATCGTGCCCAACGCGCGGTTCTGGCCTGAATTATCCTACGAGGAAGCGATCGAGATGGCGTCGAGCGGCGCGAAGGTGCTGCACCCGCGCGCGGCCGAGATCTGCATGTCCTACAAGATTCCCATCCACATCCGCTCGAGCTTTCACATGCGCGAGGGGACGTGGATTCGTGAAGGAGCCAGGAAGATGGAGGAAGCAGAAGTCGTTGGTGTCACCAGTGACAGGAAGATTGCCAAAATCACGCTGCTGAACGTGCCGGACGAGCCGGGTGTCGCGGCCCAGATCTTCAAGGACGTGGCCGACAAGGACATCAACATCCGCCTCATCATTCAGAGCGCCGCGGCCGATCACCGCGCGGGCATCACGTTCATCATCGAAGACGAGTTTGCCGACCTGGCGCGCAAGCTGTTGAGCGAGTGGAAAGAGAAGGGGCTCGCCAGGGAGGGGATGGTCGAGAAGGACTGGGCGACGATCGCCATCATCGGGCACCGGCTGGCGGCCACTCCGGGGCTGTCGGCACGCATGTTCGCCGCGCTGGCCAACGCGGGCATCAACGTCGACTGCATCAGTTCGTCGGAGATGACGCTGTCGTGCGTCGTCAAGCGGGATCAGATCGATCGCGGCGTCAAGGTCGTGCACGACGAGTTCTTCGCGAACGAGGCAGAGCCGAAGAAGGCCGCGGCAGCGGTGAACGTAGTGAAAGGCGAAGGTCGAAAGTCGAGAGGCTGAGAGGCGCGGAATGCTGCAGCCGATCTGGGCGACGGTGACCACGGCGGGAGCGGGAGCCATCGCGTGGATCGCGGTCTCGATGGTCGGGGAGCGCCGCGAGGCGTGGGATAGTCCCCTCTACTTTACCTACGCCATGCCCGTTCTCGCGATCATCATCGCCGCGGTGGCGTTCTTCGTGCCGGTTCGCTTCTGGCGATGGGCGATGTTTCCCTTCTGGGCGCAGGCCTTCGTGGCCTTTCTGCAGGATCCCACGGCGAACCTGCTGCCGCTCGGTCTCATCATGTTTTCGATCCTCGGGGCGGTGTTTCTCGTGCCGGCGGCCATCGCCGCGCAGGTCGGGCGCCGCTATTCGCCATGACCCCGCAGGAAGCCGCCACGCTCGTCGACTACCACTACTGGGCCAGGGATCGCCTGCTCGACGCCGTGGCGGTGCTCACGCCCGAGCAATATCTCAGGGATCTCGGCAACAGCTTCAAGTCGGTGCGCGATACCCTCGTCCACACCTACGGCGCGGAGTGGGTGTGGCATCTGCGCTGGGTGGGGAATTCACCCTCGAGCCTGCCCGATCCGGAGACGTTTCCGGATCTCGCCAGCGTCCTCGCGGCCTGGAACGCGCACGAGGAGAAGATCCGCCTGTTCGTCCAATCGCTCGCGGCGGCGGACGGGCTCGCACGCGTGTTCAAGTACCGCGCGCTGAACGGCCAGGAAGCGGAGTCGATGTTCGCGCACATGCTGCAGCACGTCGTGAACCACGCGAGCTACCATCGCGGCCAGGTGACCACGATGCTGCGGCAGCTGGGCGCGCCGGCGCCGAAGTCGCAGGACATGATCGCCTTCTACCGCGAACGGGACCACGAAGACATAACCACGAAGACGCGAA